>JAHBXC010000002.1:0-600000 GCA_019636675.1 Phycisphaeraceae bacterium | reverse complement strand
GAGCGTCGTGACCACCTCGGCGACGCGCTGCCCCTGCGCGGCGGGGACATCGCCGGGGTCGGGCCCGAGGCCGCCGGGGCCGCTGGTGGTCACGATCCACTCCGAGAGGATGTCGTTCGGCTGCGTGACGACGCCGGCGTTCTCGGTGGCGCGCTCGATCACCCACGCCGGGAAGCCGGGGTTGGGCGTCTCCGTGCGCCGATGGACCGTTCCGGCCATCGTGAGCACGCCGGTGCGGCGCTGCCCGGGGAGCGTCGCCGGGGTCAGGTTGTAGGTCGACGCGAGCCGGACGGGGACCGCGCCAGAGGTTCCCGCCGCGATGCGATCGAGAACGACCGTGCCTGCGCCGGGGATCTTGTCGAAGTCGAGCATGAGCAGCCCGACGGCGCTGCCGGTGCTCCACTCCCAGAAGGGGATGGGCTCGGTGAGCACGGTCGTGATGGTCGCGTCGCGCAGGCCGGGCTCGTCCGCCGGGTTGACGCGCCGGAGGTTCGCGCCGTCGATGCGCAGTTCCATCTCGGCGCGCCACTGCGCCTCGTAGAGCGGCATGAAGTCTTCGGCATGCTCGTTCCCCGGCTCCCACTGCACAGCGTAGAAGACAACGCGGCCGCCCGGCGCGATGCTCGAAGTCAGCCCCGCCGCCCCCCACTGGAAGGTCAGATACTCGGACTCGCTCACCGCCAGCGCGAGCCGGTATTCGCTCGCATCGATCGCGTCGGGCCAGGGGTTGCCGACCTCCCACGCGATGATCGAGCCGACGCGCTCTTCGATCTCGGCGGGATTGATCGCCTGGTCCGCGGTGCTGAGCTGCAAGGGCGTTGGTGGGCTCCCTGGCGGCCACAACCGCGCGAGGCGGTCGGCGTAGATCGCGACGGTCGAGACCTCTCGCAGGAAGGGCTGGCGGTCGAGCCCGACGAGGGTGACGCCGTTGAGGGGCTCGCCGACGTATTCGGGGGGCAACAGGTCGGTGTTGGACGCGGCGACGCGCGTGTCGGCGGCGGTCCCGTCGGGGTCGCGCAGGTCGCCCCACGAGAACCCCACGCCGAGGCGCTGGACCGCGTCGGGCTGCGGGCGCGCCGGGAGCCCGGCGTAGCGCACCGTGTCGCCGGCGCCGTAGGGATCGATCTCGTACGGGCGCGGGTGCGGGATGTTGTAGAGACGGGCGACCGTGGGCAGACTGCGCCCGGGGATGGGCGGGTCGCCCTCGAGGTCGTCGGTCGCGTCGGCGAGGTTCAGCGCGAGGGACGCGGCGCGAAGGATCGCGTACGCCGCGGCCGGGTCGACGCCGTTGACCGGCCCGTTCTGCTGCGAGAGCGCCCACGCCGGGCCGCGGTTGCCCTGCGCGTCGCCGCCGTAGAAATACCGGCTGCGCCGGTCCTGCGGCGTGGTGCGCATCAGGCTCCAGCCGGTGTGGTCTTCATCGAGGGGCGACATGAGCGGGAGATGCCCGGCGAGCGGCGCGAGCGCCCACGCGAAGGACTCGAACGCGCGCTCGAGCACGCGCGCCTTGTCGCGCTGCGCGGACGAGAGCCCCGTCGCGGCCGGCGTCGGCGACACATAGGGGACATCCAGGAAACGCACGCGCGTGTTGAACTGCTGGCCGAACACGGGGCGCCGGTTGATCTGCGCCTGGTTCAGCACGGGGACAGGGCTGAAATCGCCGGCGCCGTTGACCGTGGTGAGGTGGCGTCGGGTGTCGGTCGCGATCGCGAAGGGCGTCGGGCGGTCGCGATCGAACTGCGAGGGGTCCTGCGTCAACTGGCGCGCGTCGGCGGCGCGCTCGAGCACGCGCATCGGGCCGACGCCCAGGTCCGGGTCGGCGGACCCGTCGAGCACGCCGTGATCGAACCGCTGCTCGATCTTCGAGGTGATCGCGTCGTAATTCACGGCGTGGTACGCGCGCATCGCCGCCTCGTCCGCGAGCGAATAGCCGGTGAGCTGTCGCGTCTGGCTCTGAAGGGGCGAGACGCCGAACGCCGCGTTGTGCAGGTAGCGATGCAGGCGCGTGGTGAAGGGCTGCGGCGAGGACCCGCTCCCGAAGAACACATCGGAGGTCTGGAAGAGGATCGACCCGCCCGGGCGACGCAGCTCGACAGGCAGCGGGATCGTCTGCGGGCCCGGCGTGTACTGCTCGGTGAAGCGGTCCATCCCCAACTGCGTCATGAGGTGCTGGTTGAACGGGTTGGTGCGCCAGTTCACCGAGTCGCGCGGGTCGAGTCGGTAGAGCCGCGCGGCGCGATTGCCGGGGGCGGCGACGATCTCGGGGAACCCGGGCGGGGGCGGCGACCAGTAGCCGTCGGTGCGCAGGTCGGGCGCGAGGTTCGCGCTGCTGAGCAGCCGGTAGAGATCGACGTCGGCCGGGGTGCGCCCGTCGCCGACGGTGGTCAGCTGGTTGGGGTCCTGGAACTCGAGCGCCGTGTTGACGTTGACGAGCCCGGAGTTGTCGATGATGCGCGCCGCGACGACCCAGCGCAGGCCCTGCAGGCCGTCGAGCGCGTCGACGATCGTCCAGCGCGCGTCGGGGCGCAGGTCGCCGTCGGTGTCGACCCAGAAACGCCGGTCGAAGGCGTCGAGCGCGGGCGCGTTCGCGTCGCCGACGGGCGAGGTTTCCTCGGCGAGCTGGTGGATCTGCAGGCCGAAGACCTCGGTCGCGAGCTGGACCGCCCCGCCCGGGCCGGGGGTGGTCGAGAGCCCGACGCGCGGGCCGTTGCGCTGGCCGGTGAACGCGTCGATCCCGTTGGTGCGCTGCGCGTAGAGCAGGTTGGCGCCGGGGTCGCCCGACTCGTTGAGCGCCGATTCCTGCGTCAGGAAGAACTGGGCGAGGTCGGCGTAGCGCCCGTCGCCGCGCACCCACAGACCGACGGTGTCGTTGTTGCCGGCGCGCCGGTGCCGGTACGAGTCGCGGATGTTGCTGATCTGGCCCCAGGTCGTCCAGTCGAAGGACTGCGGCCCGGCGGTGGGCAGCGGCGCGTTGGGGTTGTAGGGCTCGATGTTGCTCAGCCACGCGTCGTCGCGGGCCGGGGCGGAGGGGAAGTACGGGCCGAGCGCGCCGCTGTTGCGCGGCGCGATCACCCACTCGTCGTTGGGGTTGAGGGGGTCGAAGCGCTGCTGGTCGGGCGTGCGCGTGTCGAAGGAGCCGAGCGCGGTCCGGGGGACATCGAAGTACTCGCCGTCCTCGAACATGCGAGGCCAGACACGGATGCGTCCGCCGGCGAGGTTGCCCTCGCGCGGGACATCGCTGGTGACGATCTTGTTGCCGAAGAGGTCGGCGGTGAGGATCGCGCCGATCTCGTCGCGCACCACGCGCCCCGCCGACTCGAGGTCGATACCGGTGGAGTACGCGAGCGCGCTGCGCCGCTCGTTGCGCACGACGACGGTGTAGGACACCGCCACCAGCGCGAGCACCGCGAGGACCCCCACCGCCACGATGATCGTGCTGCCGCGGCGAGACGCGCCGGGAGTGCGCTCGATGGTCTGGTTGCTCATGACGGGACGGTTCATACAAATCTCCTCGGCGTGCGCGAGGTCGGTGGACGCGCGTTCATCGCGCGTTGCTGAGCGAGTACACAAACTCGTAGGTCTTGCCCTCCGGCGAGCGGAGCTGGGCGTCGTGCAGGGTCATCCGGACGCGAAGAAGGGTGGGCTTGGGCCAGGCGCCGGCGTAATCGCCGTTGGCCAGGGGCGTGCGGAAGCCCCAGATCGCGAAGGCCTCGGGGCCGAAGTTGCCGTTGGGGAGCAGACTGCCGCCGGTGAAGCCCGGGTCGTACCAGCGGCTGTCGAGGAACGAGATCGAGGGGCCCGTCAGCGTCGACGCGCCGATCACGTCCGGCTGGATGATCTCGGGGTTGTCGGCGTCGAGGCGCGCGAAGCGGACCGTGCGCGGGTTCGAGAACCCCCACTGGCGCCAGTCGGCGTAGGTGCTGCGCCGGATGATCTGCCCCGACGCGTTGAGGATCGGCGAGATATCGAACCAGATGCGATCGCCGGCGCGATAGTCGGGGTCGCCGTCGCCGTTGACATCGATGTCGGCGATCGCGACCGTGCCGTCGTTCCACGCGACCTCGAAGCGGCTGCAGCGCGACGCGACCAGCGCGTGCAGGTCCATCATCGACGCCTCGGGCGGCTCGCGGAACGCCTGGTTGGTCGCGCCGGGGTCGAAGCGACGGGGCAGGATGACCGGCGGGCGGTCCTCGACGAGCGGTCGCGCGAACACGCCGGCGATCGCCGACTGCAGCAGACGCAGGTTCAGCGCGCGGTCGTTCTCGTCGCGCACCCACAGGCGGTTGTTCTCGGGAGCGGTCGGGTCGGCGAGCCAGCCCTCGGAGTACGCGGTCGCCGTGTTCTGCAGACCCAGCGCGAGCGGCGGGTCGCCCTCGAGCCAGCGGCGAACATCGGTGATGCTCTGCGCCGCGATGTCGGTGCGCCCGGCGCCCACGAAGCGCGGATCGGGGAACTGCACGTCGACGCCCGTCGGTGTGCGCCCGAAGGCCGGGATCGACCAGCCGCCGCTGGCGGCAAAGCGCTCCTGCGACTCCTGGTCGCGGATGTACGGCGCGAAGGTGAGCTCTTCGGGCAGGGGCGAGCTGAAGGGCCGGCTGGAGTTGCTGATCGCGGCGCCGCCGTAGAGCAGCAGCGTGTGGCGCGCGAGAGGCCAGTCGGTGGCGTACTCGTTGCGGCCGGTCGCCTCGAAGCCGGCGGTGGCGATGCCCTGCAGATAGCTGAACGGCTCGCCGCCGCGGGAACCGAAGTCGCCGTCGGGGATGTTCATGCGCCGCGCGGCGGGCGTGAGCCCGGTGGCGGCGTCGGGATCGAGCGCCGGGTTCGGATCGGGGAGCGGCTTGAGGCCGTGGCCCCAGGAGATCCTCGCGTGCGCGCTGGCGGCGGACGCGCCCTGCGCCGAGACGAAGGTCCCCTTGCCCAGGAAGATCACCTCGTCGACGCGCGTCGTGACGCCGCGACCGCGGGTCGTCCCGTCGCCGCGGTACGGGCGGTCGGGCTCGCCGACGGCGGGGAACCGCACGACATCGGCCTGACGGTCCTCTTCGCGCAGGTAGATCGGTCGCTCTCCGTCGGCGCTGGCGGCGCCGTTGCGGTCGATGTCGCCGACCTCGCGGAAGCGGATCGCGAGGAAGGCCTGGTCGGCCGGGAGGCGGTTGAACGCCGCGATGTCGTCGCGCATCTGGCGCTCGATGACGCGCGCCACCTGGTCCAGCTCGGTCGCGGCGACGCCGGCGCTCGTCAGATCGCCGACGCTGCGGAAGAGCACGCCCACGCTCGCGGTGAGGATCGCGGCGGCGCCGACGGCGACGACCAGTTCGGTCAGCGTGAACGCGCCGCGCGCGCCGGCCGGGGTCGGCGTGTCCGTGGGTCGGGCTGTTCGTGCGTGTCGTGCCATGGGTCGGGGCCCTCGGGGGCTTGGAAAGGCGGTCGGGTCAGCGGATGTCGAACACGCGCATCTCGACGGGGCGGACGAGCCAGCGCGTGCCGCGGTCGTCGAGCGAGACGACGCTGTCGGCGAGCGCGAACACATTGACATTGACGGTGGCGTCGCGGCGCCCGTTGATCGCGCGGAAGCCGGCTCGCGGCGCCTCGTTCAGATACAGGCGCGTGGCGGTGGGATCGGCCGGATCGCCCACGACGCGGGTGACGCGCACCGGCTGATCGGCGCCGAGCGTGTCGAGCCGAGGGGGCAGCGTTCCGGTGCTGCGCCGCTCGCCGGCGACGAGAATGATCTGGTCGGTTCGCGCGAGGAAGCCCTGATCGCCGCGGATGGGCTCGATGTAGTACAGCTGCGCGTCGTCGTCGAAGCCGACGCGCACCTCCACCTCTCGGAGGAGCCCGCGCCCAGCGCTGAAGTCGGCGAAACGCTCGGGCGGGACGAACCGCCCGCCGCGCCCGACCGGGCGAACGGAATAGGTCAGCACCGCGATCTGCGTCGAACCGGCGCCGGTGCGCCGGTAGAGCACGGTCGAGCCGAACTCGGCGCGCTGGCCGCCCTCGGCGTCGGTGTCGGGCACGGTGGCGAGACGGTCGGTGAGACTCAGCAGGCGGTCGTTGCGGTAGCGGTACCGGATGCGGATGGACGACACCCACTCCTGCGGGGCGAGGGTGACGCCGGTCAGGTTGAACGAGCGCAGCCCGATCTCAGTCGTCGGGGCGGCGTTCCAGGGGAGCAGCGCGTAGTTCATTCCCACCACCACCGAGGGGGGGAATGCGGGGTTGCGCAGCTCGGCGATGTCGTAATCGCGCGGCGTCAGGGGCGGGTCGGCGGTCACGAGGTCGAGGTCGTCGAAGACCGCGAGCGTGCGCTCCGTGCCGTCGAGCTGGTTGGACGCGAAGAAGGTGACGCGGACCGATCCCGGCTCGATGCGCCGGTCGCTGAGCTCGAGGACGTTAACGCCGTTGAAGTCCGAGCCCGCGTTCCAGGCTGGCACGACGCCCGCGGAGCCGGAGAAAGGCACGAAGGTGTTGCCGACGCGGCGCGCGGGGTTGGTGTAGACCTCGACCTCGTCGGCGTCGACCAGGAAGTAGCGGCTCTGGTCGGGCGCGGAACGGTCTCGCGGCGCGATGGTGAGCGTGTACCCGTACTGCGGGTCGTCCGGGGTGTCGTAGATGAACGCCGGGTACCAGGAGTCGGCGCGCAGGGGCTCGCCGAACGCCGGGTCGGGGTGCGGGACCGAGAATGGCGGGATCGCGCTGAGGTCGCCGGGCTCCTCGAGCGGGCCGACGCGGTCGGCTCGCAGCATGCCGATGACGGTCTGCGTGATGCCGACCGACTGGGTCATCTCGGAGGCGCGGCGCTGCTGCTCGGCGACGCCGGCGAACAGCGCGAACAGGCCGATCGCGCCCAGCCCGATGATGAACACCGCCAGCAGCACCTCGATCAGCGTGAACCCACGGCCGGTGCGTGTCATTGCGCGACCCTCCTCAGCACGGCGCCGGTGTGGCGGTTGAAGCCGATCACCTCGGCGTTGTCGTCGATCCAGCGGCTGATGCGGCGGGTTGAACTCGCGAATGTTCGCCGGGTTGGGCTGCCATCGCCGCTGGAGAGCAATTGAAAATCATCGATGTCCGCGTCGAGGAACCTCGCTTTGGGATCAATCGGCGACAGGGTGCCTGGCTCGTCGCCGGGCTGCAGGCGGCTGGGGGCGGGGCGGACGAACCAGGGCGACGCGACGCGCGATCCTTCCGCGAGACGGGCGAGGTCGACGACCGCGACGAGGTCCACCGAGCGCAGTCGAACCTCGGGGTTAAGCTCGACGACGCCGCCGCTGTCGTAGATCACATGCGGGTCGAAGACGCGCGCCTGGTCGAGCGGCAGGTAGCCGGGGTCGCCGGGGAAGGCGTTGGGGTTGCGGGGGAGATCGGGGAACTCGAGGAACGAGTTGACCGGGTCGGTGGCGCTGTTGGACGACGCGGTGACGATCGCGCCGCTGCTGCTGAAGCGGACGAAGAAGGTGACGGCGTAGCTGCCGGGGTACGAGGCGTAGTCGCCCGCGAAGGACTCGAGGCGCGCGTTGTTGTTGATGAACACGCGCGCGTCGTTGCGGGGAAAGATCCAGAAGCGCTCTAACGAGCCGTCGGTGTTATCGCGAAGGGCCTCGTTGGGGTACCAGCGCCCCATCGCGTCGAAGGCAGCGGGGTTCGCGTCGGCGGCGGTGAGCGCGAGCCCGTAGACGCCCAGCCCGCGCGGGAGCAGGACGGGGCCGGCGTCGGCCGGCACGAACACGGAGGCCGGGATGTCGCCGAAGCTCCGGTCGGCTGGGGGGATGACGCCCTGGTCGTCGGAACGCTGCACGAGCAGCAGCGTGGTGCGCTCGGTCTCGATGTCATAGAGGAACACCACGCCGGTCTGACGACCGGACTCCATCGCGATCGAGCGGGCCAGCGAGAGCGTCGAGGTCACGCGGTTCACGGACGACGCGTAGCTGGCAGACTCGATGATGCGCCCGAACGCCGGGATGATCGCGACAAGCGCGACGGCGATCACGGAGATGACCACGAGCATCTCGACGAGCGTGAAGGCGCGGGATGGAGCGCGACGGCGACGCATCAGCGGTCGTCCCTCAGAGTGTTGAACGCGGCGTCGGTGAGATCGGGCGCGCCGGGCTGGTATGACGTGATGTTGTCCTTGAGCGCGCCCTCGAGAACGGCCTTGAGCCCGGGGCCTCGCGTGTCTGTGGCGCGGGCGAGCTGCGACGGCTGGAGATCGACTGCCAGGCCGTAGACGCCGTCGGACCCGGCGGAGAGGAAGTAGGGCCGGTTCCCGACGCATCGCCCGTAGAGGCGCTGCGCGACGGGGTTGTCGGGGTGGACGAAGATGATGGGGTTTTTCCAGGGGTCGAGGATCGAGATCGCGCTGGGGGGATCGCCGAGCGCGCCGCCCAGGTCGTCGGGACCGCCCGGCCCGCCGGACGCGGCGCGACCGTAGAGGATGGAGATGTAGCGCTCGGGCAGGCCGGCGATGATGTCGTCGACGGCGCCCACGCCGCGGGCCTGCCGGACGAAGATCGCCGCGTCGGGCCTGCGCAGGTATTGCACGCCCCCGGGGGCGTTGATGCGCGCCTTGGGGTGATCGCCGAACCGGCGGCGCAGGGCCTCGACCTCGGCGGAGGACTCGGGGATGCGCTCCCAGAAAGCGATGTGCGCGTCGTCCCCTCGCGAGGTAGAGCGGCGCGCCGAGACGGTGAACTCTTCGACCGCGCGGTCGAGGGTGCTCAGGAGCTGCTCGGCGGCGGCTTCGCGCCGGCTCTCGACCAGACGGGGCCCCAGGCCGATCGTGATGGTCGCGAGGAGGATGATGATCCCGATCACGACGAGAAGCTCGACCAGACTGAACGCGTTCTGTGTGCGTGGCGCCGCGATCATGGCGTGACCCTCTGGTTGTCCTTGATGGCGTTGAAGACGCGTGCGCGCTCGCTGATGCCGCCGGTCGCGGTCTGGCTGAGCGAGTCGATGTTCTCGCCCACGAGGAGCGGCTCGGCGACGATCTCCTCGCGCCGGCGCTCGCCCCAGCGCCCGTCGGGGCCGGCCGAGAGCAGCGCGAAGGGCTTGCCGACCAGCTCGCCGTCGACGAGCCGGCTCTCGCTGAGCGTGCCCTGGCCGACGCCGCGATAGCGGGTGACGGTCTCGTAAGAGAGCAGCTCGAGCGGGGCGAGGCGCAGGGAGGTGTCGGGCTCGCCCGGGCCGGGCACGACGCCCGGCTCGCGCTCGAGCCATTCCTTGTAGTACCGGATGGGCGAGTCGTAGCGGTCGACGAACACGAACATGCTGAGTTCGTCGAACACGTCCTGGGTGAGGGGCGGGTTGATCGTGTTGCGGTACGGGAAATCCTCGGCGCGCGCGAGGCGCATGTTGGACTCGGCGATCTTGGGGTCGATGTAGGGCCCGTAGACGCGCCCCTGGAAGGTCGGCAGGTGCCTGCCTCGGTCGGCGGCGCCGCCCCACGAGCGGTCGGGGCCGGGGTCGCGGATGCCGAGCCCGTCGGCGCCGTCGTGGCGGTTCTCGTAGTTGGGCTCGTTTTCCTGCAGGAATCGAGGGGCGGGCGTGAGCGTGGAGTCGCCGATGTCGGGCGCGAGCTCGCCGATGCCCATCAGGTAGATCGGCAGCGCGGCGACGCTGTGCCAGCGCCGGTCGCGCAGCTCGAGCTGGCGGTCGTTGGCGGTGCGCGCCGAGCCCTGATGGTTGTTGCGCAGCGTGTGGTCGGGGGTGTAGAAGAGCCGGTTCGAGGTGGGCTGGGGCGCGAGCAGCGGCGGGATGTAGCGGAAGTCGTTCTTGAAGGCGTCGACGCCGTCGCTGATCGTGCGCATCAGCTGAAGGTTGCTCGACTTCCTCGCGTTGCCCAGCACGAAGATGCCGGTGGGGATGAGGATGCCCACGAGCAGCAGGATGATCGCGACGACGACGAGCAGCTCGATGAGCGTGAACGCGCCGGCGCGACGACGGGCCGTGATGGGGTTGGCCTGGCGGGTCACTTGGACAGCCCCTCGATCATCGAGACCATGGGCATGAACATCGCGACGACGATGGTGCCGACGATGCCGCCCAGCACGATGACCATGAGCGGCTCGAGCAGCGACACGAGCGAGCTGACGGCGACGTCGACCTCTTCGTCGTAGTTGTCGGCGATCTTCATGAGCATCGCGTCGAGGTCGCCGGTTTCCTCGCCGACGTCGATCATGTTGACGACGATGGCGTCGCAGGTCTTGCTCTGCCGGAGCGGCTCGGCGAAGGACTCACCCTCGCGGATGGAGTCGTGGACCTTGTTGAGCGCGCGCTCGTAGATCCAGTTGCCGCAGGTGTCGCGGGTAATGAGGATGGCCTCGAGGATGGGGACGCCGGCGCTGATGAGCGTGCCGAGGGTTCGGGTGAATCGGGCGACGGTGCTCTTGCGCACGAGTTTGCCGAAGATGGGCGAGTAGGCGAGGGTCGCGTCGGTGGCGGCGCGCCCGGGCTTGGTCATGCGGATGAGCTTGAAGAAGCCGAAGATCGCGAATGGCAGGAGGAAGATCCAGACCGCGCCGGGGATCTTCTGGCCGGGCATGTTGCCGGCGACCCAGGTGCTGATGTTGATCAGCGTGCGGGTGATGCCGGGGAGCTCGACGTCGAAGTCGGCGAAGATCTCTTCGAACTTCGGGATGATGAAGTACATGATGAAGGTGACGATCGCCGCCGCGACGATGATGACCGCGACGGGGTAGATCATCGCGCCGATGATCTTGCGCTTGAGTCGCTCGGCCTTCTCCATGAAGTCGGCGAGGCGCTGGAGGATGACGTCGAGCACGCCGCCGACCTCGCCCGCGGCGACCATCTTGCAATAGAGCCGGTTGAAGGCGCGCGGGTGCTTGGCCATCGCGTCGGATAGGGCGGCGCCGCCCTCGACGTCCTCGACCACGCCCTGCAGAACCGCCTTGAGCTTGCCGGGCTTCTGCTGGTTCTCGAGGATCTGGAGGGATCGCAGCAGAGGCAGACCGGCGTCCTGCAGCGTCGAGAGCTGACGCGTGAAGGTGGTGAGGTGCTTGCCCTTCACCTTGCCGATGCTGAACCCGCCGCCGGACTTCTTCTTGGCGGGCTTCTTCTTGCCCTTGGCGTCGCCGGCCCCGGGCGCGCCGGCGGTCTTCTTGACCTTCTGCTCGCGCACCGAGGTGGGGAAGAGACCCTGGAGCTTGATGCGCTGGATGGCCTCTTCGCCGGTGCCGGCGTCGATGGTCCCCTTCTGGGGCTGGCCCTGCGCGTTGAGCGCCTCGTACTGGAAGGTCGGCATTGCCCGAACCCTTATAAGGAGGCCGCGGTCGCGGCGGCCCCGTGTGTGTGCGCCCCCCCTTGGGGCGGTCGTCGTTTACGCGTCGCTGAGGGTCTCGCGGACCACTTCGTCGATCGTGGACTGTCCGTTGTAGATCGCCTGCAGGCCCGCTTCGCGCAGGGTCCGCATGCCCTTGCGCCGACACTCGTTGCGAACGGCGGCGGTGCTGGCCTGATTCATCACCATCTCGCGCAGCTCGTCGTCCATCACGAGGATCTCGAAAAGACCCATGCGCCCGCGATACCCCGAGCCGTTGCAGTTGTCGCAGCCGCGCCCGCGATAGAACTGGCGCCCGCGCACGTCCTCGCTGCGCAGCTCGAGCTCCATGAGCTGCTCCTCGGAGGGCGTGAACGATTCCTTGCACTTCGGGCAGATCGTGCGCACGAGGCGCTGGGCGATGATCGCCTCGAGCGTCGCGGTCACGAGGAACGGCTCGAGGCCGAGATCCAGCAGACGCACAATGGACGACGGCGCGTCGTTGGTGTGCAGCGTGCTGAACACGAGGTGGCCCGTCAGCGACGCCTGCACCGCGATCTGCGCGGTCTCCAGGTCTCGGATCTCGCCGACGAGGATGATGTCGGGGTCCTGACGCAGGAAGGAACGCAGTGCTTTGGCGAAGGTCAGTTCGACCTCGGGGTTCACCTGCACCTGGCAGAGCCCGTCGATGTCGTACTCGACGGGGTCCTCCGCCGTCAGGATCTTGATGTCGGGGCTGTTGAGCGTCGCGAGCGCCGCGTACAGCGTGGTCGTCTTGCCCGAGCCGGTCGGGCCCGTGACGATCACGATCCCGTTGGGCTTGGTGATCAGCCGGCTGACGAGCGTGAAGTCGTCGGGCGAGAGCCCGACGCGGTCGATCGAGAGCTCGACGTTCGAGCGGTCGAGCACGCGCATGACCACCGACTCGCCGTACATCGTCGGGAGCACGCTCACGCGCAGGTCGACCGGGTGCCCGGCCACCTGCAGCTCGATGCGGCCGTCCTGCGGCAGGCGGCGCTCCGCGATGTCGAGGTTCGCCATGACCTTGACGCGGCTGGTGATCGCCGGGCCGAGGTGCTTGGGCGGGGGCACCATCTCGTAGAGGACGCCGTCGATGCGGTATCGCATCTTGAACTCCTCCTCGAACGGCTCGAAGTGGATGTCCGACGCGCGGTCCTTGATCGCCTGCATCAACACGAGGTTGAGCAGCTTGATGATCTTGTTGTCCTCGGCGGCCTCCAGGACCGCGTCAAGGTCGATCGACGCGCCGCGACCCACCAGCGACGCGAACTTCTCGTCGGACGCCATCGCCGAGACCACGTCCGTCACGGACTCCTTGCGGCTGAAGTGCTTCTTCAGCAGCCGGTCCACGTCGGCAGGGTCGGCGACGTACGCAGTCACGTTGAAGCCCATCAGCAGACGAAGGTCGTCGATCGCCCGGAAATTGTTCGGGTCCTTCAGGGCGATCTCGATCTTGCGCCCCTTCTGCTGGAAGGTGATGGGGACCACCTGATACGCCTGCGCGGTCTCGGCCGGGACGGCGTCGACCGCCTCGGCTTCGAGCGTCTCCACCCCTGACAGGTCGTAGAAGCTCAGGCCCTGCTGCCCGGCGAGGGCCTCGAGCACATCCCGCTTGGTGACGTACCCCAGCTCGACCAGAATCTCCCCGATCGGGGCTTTCTTATTCTTCTGGATGTCCAGGGCTTCCTGGACCTGCTCGCGCGAAACCTTGCCGAGCTTGGTCAGGACGCGACCGAGCTTTCGGTTCTTCAGTTCAGCCGGGTTGATCTGCGGAGTCGTCGCCATGGAGCAAAGCCTTGCGGTCGCGGGCGAGAGAAAGACCTCTCACCCGCTCCCCTGTTCGAGAGTATACCAGACGCGGTTCCTCGCGCCCAAGATCGAATGACACATCCATTCGATGCGACACGAGGACTTCAAGACGATTTTTCGTGAATTGAGGCGGGTTGCCCGGAGCGGACGCCGCGCCTCACTCAGTCGCCGGCCGAGACATCGGCGGTGTCGAACTCCTCGCGCCCGACCAGTTTGCCGGCCTTGTGGACGCGTTCGGTGAGGTCGCCGGGGTTCTTGGACTTGTCGATCATGTCCTCGGCGGAGATCATGCCGCGGCTGTAGAGCGACCAGAGGTGCTCGTCCAGGAGCTGCATGCCGAACTTCTTGCCGGTCTGAATCGAGGAGTCGATTCGGAAGGACTTGTTCTCGCGGATGAGGTTCTGGATGGCCGGGGTGACCACGAGGAACTCGTAGGCCGCGACCATGCCCTTGGTGTCGACCCGCTTGAGGAGCTGCTGGGAGAGCACCGAGATGAGCGAGGTGCTCAACTGGACGCGGATCTGGTTCTGCTGGGAGACCGGGAAGGCGTCGACCACGCGGTCGATGGTCTTGGCGGCGCCGGTCGTGTGGAGGGTGCCGAACACCAGGTGGCCCGTCTCGGCGGCGCGAATCGCGGACTCGATCGTCTCGAGGTCTCGCATTTCGCCGACGAGGATCACGTCGGGGTCCTGTCGCAGGGCTCGGCGGAGGCCCTCGGCGAACGACGGGACGTCGTTGTGGATCTCTCGCTGGTTCACCACCGACTTCTTGTGGTAGTGGTAGTACTCGATCGGGTCCTCGAGCGTGATGATGTGCCGGTCCATCGTGTCGTTGATGTAGTCGAGCATCGTCGCCAGCGTCGTGGTCTTGCCCGAGCCGGTGGGCCCGGTGACCAGGAACAGGCCGCGGGGGCGCCGGATGAGACTGCGGCAGATCTCGGGGATGCCGATCTGCTCGAAGGTGAGCAGGCGGCTGGGGATAAGACGACAGACGATCGCGAGGTCGCCGCGCTGGCGGAAGACCGACACGCGGAAGCGGGCCGCGTCGCCGTAGGCGAAGCCGAAGTCGGTGCCGCCGACTTCCTGGATCTCCTGCTGGTTCTTCTCGGGGGTGATGGACTTCATCAGCGCGACCATGTCGTCGCTGTCGAGAACCTTGGTCTGGAGGTTGCGCATGGCGCCGTGGAGGCGAAGGGTGGGCGGGCGCCCCACGGTGAGGTGGAGGTCGCTCGCGCTGAGCTTGACCACGGTGTCGAGAAGGCGGTCGATCTGAACGGTCGCCATGGTGTTCCTCGTCGGTCGTCGGGCGAGGGTTGCTCGCCCGGGGTTGGTGTTCGGTGTCGAGCGCGGGTCAGGCCTCGGCGACTTCCATGTCGACGGCGGTCTGGGCGAACTTGGCGATCTCTTCGGGGGTGGTGAAGCCCTTGAGGATCTTGCGTTTGCCGTCGTCGAGCAGGGTCTTCATGCCCGACGCGATGGCGGCGCGGCGCAGCTGCGAGACGGGCGCCTGCTTGAAGGCGAGGTCGCGCAGCTCGTTGGTCATCATCATCATCTCGAAGATGGCTCGGCGCCCTCGGAACCCCGTGCCGTTGCACTTGGGGCAGCCGACGGGCTTGTAGACCTTGCCAACCGCCTCGTCGCGCGAAAGCCCGACGAGCCGGAGCATCTTGGGCTCGGGGTCGTTGTCGAGCTCCTTGCACTCCTTGCAGAGGACTCGCACGAGTCGCTGGGCGAGGACGGCCTGGATGGACGACGCGACAAGGAACGGCTTGACGCCCATGTCGATGAGTCGCGTCATCGCGCTGGGCGCGTCGTTGGTGTGGAGCGTGCTGAACACGAGGTGGCCCGTGAGCGCAGCCTGAATAGCGACCTCGGCCACTTCCTTGTCTCGGATCTCACCCACCAAGATGATGTTGGGCGCCTGGCGGAGCATCGCGCGGAGGATGTTCTGGAAGCTCAGCCCGATGCTCTCACGCACCTGGCACTGGTTGATGCCGGTGAACGCGTACTCGATCGGGTCCTCGGCGGTGATGATCTTCTTGTCCGGGCGGTTCAGCAGGTCGAGCGCCGTGTAGAGCGTGGTCGTCTTGCCCGAGCCGGTGGGCCCGGTGACGAGGAAGATGCCGTTGGGGCGCTTGATGATCCGGTGGAAGATCTCGAGCGTTTCTTCCTCGAAGCCGAGGTTCTCGAGGCCGATGCGCACCGAGTCGGGGCGGAGAATACGCAGGACAACCGATTCGCCGTGATAGATCGGGCAGGCCGACACGCGGAAGTCGACGACCGAGTCGCCCACGGGGAGCTTGATGCGACCGTCCTGGGGGATGCGCTTCTCGGCGATGTTGACGCCCGCCATGAGCTTGATGCGAGTGAGCACCGCGTTCTGCATGCGCTTGGGCAGGTTGTCGCGCTCGATGCACACGCCGTCGATGCGATAGCGGATGCGCACGCGATCGGCCATGGGCTCGATGTGAATGTCGGAGGCGCGGTTCTGGACCGCCTCGATGATCATCCGGTTGCAGAGCTTGATGATCGGCGCGTCGGGCTGGGCGTCGCGGTCGATCGACGCGTCGATGGACTTGTCCAGGGACTTGTCGATGGACGCGGTGATGAGCGACCCGCCCGTGGCCTGCTGGAGCGCCGCGGTCGCGCCGCCCTCCCCGCCGCCGGCGCCGGCCTCGAGCAGCGACTTGATCAGACTCTTGGCGCCGATCACCGGGTCGATCTCGGTGCTCAGGCGGAACCGGAGCGCGTCGAGCATCTCGAGGTTCATCGGGTCGCTGATGACGAGCTTCAGGCGCCCGTTCTGCTTCTCGATGGGCAGGATGAGGTGCTTGCGCTGCAGCTCTTCCGGGACGAGCTCCCGGTTGATCTTGTCGGCGTTGTCCTTCTCCTTGAGGTCGTAATAAGGCAGGCCGAACTGGAAGGCGAGCGCCTTGGCGACCTGCTCTTCCTTGACCACGCCCATGTCGACGAGGGCGTCGCCGAGGCGTTTGTTCGACGCCTTGGCGGCCTGCATCGCCTTGTCGATCTGCTCGGGCTTGGCCATGCCCCAGCCGACCAGGATCTCACCGATTTTCTTGCGCGATCGTGCCATCAATATCTCTGAGGGGGGAGCTGGGCTGTGTTCTTCGGGCGGACGCCTTCACGACGCTCGCCGGTGCATGTCACGGTAGCCGCTCGCCGGCGTTCCGTCCCACGCCAGCTCGGTCCCCGGGGAGCGGGGCCGGGCGTTGTCGCGACCGCTATCGTGACGACCCGCACGCTCCTAGGTTCGACACCGACGATGCACCCGACGCGAACGAGATTGCTGATCACCGCCGGCCCGACGCACGAGCCGATCGACGCCGTGCGCTTCATCGGGAACCGCTCGTCGGGGCGTCTGGGCATCGCGCTCGCCGAACGGGCGGCGGCCCGGGGCGTCGAGACGACCCTTCTGCTGGGACCGACCGCGCTGGGCCCCACGGATACGCGTGCCCGAACCGTCCGGTTCCGAACCACCGCCGACCTCCAGGCCCTGCTCGAGTCGCATGTGCCCGCCTGCGACGTGCTCGTGATGGCCGCCGCCGTCGCCGACTACCGCCCTCGCCCAGACGCCGCCGCTTCGCTGGGGGGCTCCCCCACCGGCAAGCTCCGTCGCGAGAAGCGCGTCATCACGCTCGAACTCGAGCCCACGCCCGACCTGCTGGCCGGCTGCGCCGAGCGTGTGCGCGCCGCAGGCGGCGCGCAGCGTCTGATCGGTTTCGCCCTCGAGCCGCGCGACGGGCTGCTGGACGCGGCGCGCGCGAAACTCGCGCGCAAGGGCTGCGACGCGATTGTCGCGAATCCCCTCGAGACCATGGACGCCCCCACGATCGAGGCCTCGCTCGTCTGGAAAGACGGGCGGATCGACTCGACGGGTGGCCCTATCGACAAGACCGCGTTCGCCGACTGGCTGCTCGACCTGATCCTGGCGTGATCAGCGGCTCTGGCCGAAGTTCGTCAGCACCACGTTGAGATCGGCGAAGTTGACCACGCCGTCGTCGTTCGCGTCCCCGGGGAGGGCGCCCGGCTCGCCGCTGCTGCCGAAGTTGCTGAGGACGATGTTCAGGTCGGCGAAGTTGACCACGCCGTCGCCGTTGAGATCGCCGGGGATGGACGCCGCGGCGAACGGGGGCAGCGAAGCGACCCAGATGTCCTGATTGCCGCTGGACGAGAAGGTGACATCGCCGAAGGTGGCGGTCCCGCCGAACTCGCCGGTCGCGGCCCGGGCGCCGTCCTCGTTGATCGCGACGCCGTAGGAGTAATCACCCGCGAAGCCGCCCGCGCCGCCGCGCACGGCGCAGAGGAGCTTGCCGTCTCTGTCAAAGGTGGCGACGAAGGCGTCGAAGGCGCCGGCGCTGGTGAGCGAAGTCGACGCGCCGAACGCGGGGTCGCCGATGACGGCGGTCCCGCCGAAGTACCCGGAGACCGCGGTCTCGCCGCGCGAGTTCGTATCGAGCGCGAGCCCCTGCACGAAGTTGAGCGTCGTGCCGGCGCGCTGCGCCCACACGACCTCGCCCTCGGGGTCGTACTTGACGAGGAACATGTCGTCGTTGTTCTGCGCCGTGAGCGTGGTGGCCCCGAAGGTGATCGAGTTGCGGAAGAAGCCGGTGATGTACGCGTTCCCGTCGGAATCGACGCCCACGCCCGTGCCCCGGTCGGTTCCGGTGCTGCCCGCGTTTCGCACCCACAGGAGCGTGCCGGCCGGGTCGTACTTCGCGAGGAACACATCGCTCGACCCGACGCTGACGACGGAAACTCCCGGCGCGAAGGCCGCCGTGCCCTGGAAGCGTCCGACGACGAAGATGTTCCCGTCGGCGTCGGTCGTGACGCCCTCGGCGGAATCGAAGTTGGTCCCGCCCGCGCTCGCGACCCACTGGAACTGCCCGTCGGCGTCGAACTTCGCGAGATAGACATCCGCGTTGCCGGCGCTGGTGCGTGTGACGCCGGGCGCGAAGGTCGTTGTCGTGTTGAAGTAGCCGGCGACGACGACCGAGCCGTCGGGGCCGACCGCGACGCCGCGCGCCTCTTCGACGTTGGGCCCGCCGATGCGGCGTGCCCACGAGAACGCGCCTTGGCTGTCGAGCTTCGCGACCCACGCGTCGAGACTGCCCCCCGAGATGAGCGTCTGCGAGCCGAAAGGCACGGTCTGGAGGAAATACCCGCAGGCGACCGCGCCGCCGTCGGGGGTGTGCGCAACATCGAAGGTCCCGTCGAGGTCGGCGCCGCCCGTGGTTGCGAGCCAGAGGAGCGCGCCGTTCGGGCCGTACTTGGCGATGAAGAGGTCCTCGAGACCCGCGACGGCGCGCGTGACGCCGGGCGCGAAGGTCGCCGGCCCGCTGTATGCGCCGCCCACGACGATCTCTCTCGATGAATTCACATCGACGCCGAAGGCGACATCGAAGCCCGTGGAGCCGATCTTCCACGCGCCGTCGAAGGCGCACGAGTCGGTCGGGCCCGCCAGGGCGGACGGGCACGCGACAAACGCGGCTGCAAGGAGCGTCGAAACGGTGCGCGGCATGGGTCTCTCCTCAGGGTCCGGGGAAGGTGAAGGAGGAGAATACCACGCGTGTCAACGGGTCGAGCCGAAGTTGCTCAGCACCACGTTCAGATCCGAGAAATTCACGGTCCCGTCCCCGGTGGCGTCGCCGGGGGTCGACCCGGGGGCGCCGGAAGCACCGAAGTTGCTCAGGACGGTGTTCAGGTCGGCGAAGTTGACGACGCCGTCGCCGTTGAGGTCGCCGGGGATCGAGTCGCACGAGCGCGCGAGGAACTGCACGTCGTCGACGGCGGCCTCGGCGAGCGACGCGGACCCGCCGTCGGCGGCGACCAAGCGGACGCGCATCTGGCTCGTGGGCGCGAGGAGGTCGGCCACGCGGACCTCTCGGCGCTCCCAGCGGCGGGCATCGAAGTTCACGTTCTCGACGAGCGTCCAGGTCGCGCCGGCGTCGTTGGAGAGGAAGACGCGCAGGTAGTCGTTGGGCGCGCCGGTGGTCCCGAACCAGCGGGCGTAGACGAGATAGGGGTCGTCGCCCGCGGCCAGCGCGTCGATGACGGGGGATGTCAGCGTCGTCGTGCCGCCGTCGATGTCGGCGACGCCGTCGCCGGCGCCGGGCGCGCTGAAGCCGGTGTAGAAGCACTCCGCGCCGCTGCCGTCGGGGTTGCCCGAGCCGGGCTGATAGTTCGTGGGGTTGGGGACGCCGCGCACCCAGAGCCCGGTGGTGGCGGTGTCGCCGGGTGCGCCGACCGTCCAGCCAAGATCGCTCGCGAAGGTGTCGTCGAATGAGTACCCGATGTCGAAGACGCCTCGCGAGAGCGGTTCGTCGGCGCCGAGCGCCGGATACGTCGCGATCACGACGCCCGAGCCGGTGTCGAGAGCGACCTCGTAGTAGAACTCGATCGGCTGCGTGCACGACGCCGCGGGCAGCACGGCGCGCAGGAGGTTGGCCGATCCGAACTCCAGCGCGAGCGACTGGAACGGCCCGGCTGAGCCGGAGCGCCAGCGCAGCGACGACGCGTTCTGGTCGATCGTCACGCCTGGCGACGCATAGGCGCGAACCGCGACGGCGGACCCGCCCGCGGCGTCGAGCGCGTCGGGCGCAACCTCGTCGTAGAAGGTGACATCGCGCGCCGCGAACTCGGCGAGGACGAGCGCGGCGCTGAGGGTTTCTTCGCCGGTGGGGACGATCTGGTCGGGAGGCAGGATGAACCCGCCCTGCTGCGCCGTCGCCGGGCGCAGCTCGATGGTCCACGAGAAGATGCCGTGCTCGCCGTAGGTCCAGTCCGGCGCCGTGCCGCTGGCGAGGTAGAGGGTCGAGCCGCCCGGCCCTGCGAGGTAGAACCGGCCGTGGACTCCGGCGATAGCGTCTCGCAGCGCCGCGTTGAGGTTGTCGAAGGACGCGGCGTCGGGCGACGCGTCGACGGTGTACGACCACGGGCTGAGGATCAGCTCGGAATAGCTGTGGAGGTCGACGTGCGCGCGTGCGTTTGGGATCGAAGCGATGTAACTCGAGAGGGCCTGCGACTCGGGCTCGGAGAAGGGCGAGGGGCCTCGGTAGGTGTCGTTCGAGCCGCTGGCGCTCGAACCGGAGTTGAGGCCCCAGCCGACTGACCAGTTGCGGTTGAGGTCGACGCCGAAGGTTCCCCCGCCGTTGTTCCGGCGGTTCTTGCGCCAGAGCCGGTTGACGTCCCAGGTGTGGACATACCCGTCGGGGTTGACGACCGGGATGATGTAGACAGCGACGCTGTCGAGCGCCTCGGTGATGCGCGCGTCGACGCCGTAGCCCTCGACGAGTTCGTTCGCGATGTAGAGCGATGTCGACCCGGACACCCACTCGCGCGCGTGCTGAAGCGAGTTGAGGACGATCGCGGGTCGCTGGGCCGGGCCGTTGGGGCCTGCGATGCGCAGCGCGAAGATCTCGCGGTTCTCAAGAGAGAACCCGACCGACTCGCGCGAGCACAGCGCGGGGTTCGCGAGCACCAGGCCGTCCACGAAGTCGCTGATCTCGTCGTAGCGCCGGTAATCGGCGAAGAAGTCGGCGCCGACGCCCCGCGGCGCGAGGAGACTCGCGCGCTCGGCGTCGATGAGCGCCTGCACGTTGTCGACGAGGATCTCGAACTCGATGCCGGAAGCGCGGAGCGTCTCGAGCTGCGCCGGGCTGACCCGGAACTCTTTGGCGCCTGGCCCGCCTCGGTGCGACCACATGTCGTCGCTGATCTCGCGCATGCGTTCGTACGACGCGCGGTCGGGCAGCTCGACGCGGACGACCTTGTGCGCGTCGAAGCGCTCGAGGCCGAGCACGCCCTGGGCGAACGAGACACTCGCGGACATCGCCGCGATACACGAAATCAGGCCTGTGAGAACACGCACGGATGACGCTCCGGCTGGAGGACGGCGCAGGGCATGCCCCGGGGGTCGGGGGATGGTCGGTCTCCTCGAATGTACCGCGCCGGGGTCGTCACGGAAGCGTCTCCCGAGAAAAACCACTGCCCGACCGGGCGCGCCGCCGCGGTTCTCGGTCGCTACACCCCGAAGCGGCGGATGATCGCGTCAACCTGGGAGACATACCCGGCCCCGAAAAGCCGGACATGGACCAGGAGCGGGTAGAGGTTGTACACATCGCGCCGGACCTCGAAGAACCCGGGCGCGATCGGCCGGCGCTCGCGGTACGCGTCGAAGAACCGCTCGCCGAAGGTCCCGAACAGCGTCCCGAAGGCGAGCTCGGTCTCGGCGTGCGAGTACGACAGCGCCGGGTCGATGAACGCCGCGACGCGCCCAGCGCGCACAAGGATGTTGCCGGCCCACGCGTCGCCGTGGACGAGCGAGGGCGCGTCCGGCTCGTCGATCAGGGCGCCGAGGCGGCGTTCCGCGAACTCGCGCAGGCGCGACGCGAGCGATGACGGCATCGCGCCGGCGCGCAACGCTTCGTCCGTCATCGCCAGGAGCCGGCGCTCGCGGAAAAACTCCACCCACGATCCCCCCCACCCGTTCCGCTGCGCGAGGGGGCCGATGAGCGTGTCGCGCTCGTACCCGAACCGCAGGTCGTTCGGCGGGGCGGGACGCACGCCGTGCAGCGCCGCGAGGAGCGACGCCGCGTGTTCCTGCTCGCTCGCGCGCGAGGTGATCGTGCCCTCGTTCTCGATGTGCTCGAGCACGAGCAGCGAGGGCTCGGCGTGGATCGTCCGCGGCACGGGCAGGTCGCTGCGGGTGCGCAGGTCGTCGAGCATCTCCGCCTCGATATCGAGGGTCGGCGCCGGTCGGTCGTCGAGCTTCACCGCGACGCGCAGGCCCGACGGGAACTCGGCGAGGCGAACGTCGGCGACGCACCCTCCTGCCAGGGGCGAAACGCGCGAGGGGCGCTCCCCGATCGCTCGCTCCACGCGCGCGACCAGCTGGGCGTCATGTGCGCTCACCGGGGGGCGCGCAGGAAGGAGGCGACCTCGTGGAGCAGCCCGTGGCAGCCGGCCTCGACGAGGTCGAGGACGCGGTCGAACCCGTCGACGCCGCCGTAGTACGGATCGGGCACCTCGCGCGTCGGGAGCGGCTCGCGCGCGAAGTCGAGGAGGAGCCGGGGCTTCTCTCGCATGGCGGCGGGCGCGATCGCGCGCAGGTCGCGGATGTTCTGCGAGTCCATCGCGATCATGAAGTGGAAGTGGTGGAAATCGTTCAGACTGACCTGGCGCGCGCGCTGGGCGCTGAGGTCGTACCCGCGTTTCGCGGCGGCGGCGGCGGCGCGTCCGTCGGGCGGCTCGCCCGCGTGCCAGCCGCCGGTGCCGGCGGAATCAACGAAGACGCGCTCCTCGAGCGATTCGCGCGCCAGCAGCGCGCGGAACACGCCCTCGGCCGTCGGGGACCTGCAGATGTTCCCCATGCATACGAACAAGACACGCGCTTGTCCTGAATCACTGCTCACGCCGTCCGCTCCTTCGCCCCTCGCTGGGTGGGGAAGAAGGATAGGCGAAACGGCGCTCATCCGATGCGCGCGAGCACCCCGGGCGAATCGACGAGCTGCACGCTCGCCGGGCGGGCGCAGCCCCTCCACGCGTCGGGGAACACCTCGGTGATCGCCAGCGCGGGGCGTGGGCCTTCGGGCATCGCCATGAGCACGCGCGCGAGACGATCGATGACCACATCGAGAACCTCGTCGCGAACGGACTGCTGCTGTGCGTGATGGACTGTATCTCGGTCCGCGTCGCTCAGCGGCGCGCGGACTCGGTCAAAGCCGGTGGTGTCTGGCATCTCTCTGCTCCGATCTGACGAGCCGGCCGGCGCGCCTTGTCGGGACGCGCCTCGCGCTCGGTGTGGGCGTCATCCTCCACGACGCCGACACAGGGGATATCGGCGCGCGCGCGGCGCACATTGAACCGATTCTGCACGAAATTCGCGCGCCCCGTTTAAGTTCGTCCCACGGAACGACAACGCCCGCGTCGGTTGGACGCGGGCGCGTGTGGAATGCGTGTTGACGGCCTGTGTGCGCCGTTCGGGTTTAGTTGTACTTGACGCTGCAGCCGTACGGGCGCGTTTCGGGGGTCGTCACGGTCTCGCCCGCGAGAACCTCGTTGAGCGCCTGGCGGACGTAGTTCACCGTGCCCAGGGTGCCGGCGCTGGGATCGTTGTCGATCGCGCCGTTGTAGCGCAGGACGCCGTCCTTGTCGATGATGTACATCTGGGGCGTGGTGCGCGCGCCGTACATCTTGCCGACCTCGCCCGGCTCGTCGAGCAGGATGGGGTAGTTGATGCCCCAGTCCTTCTTGAACTTCTTGTTGAGCTCCAGGCCGTGGCCCTGCTTGCCGGGAGCGCCGGAGTTGATCGCGACCCACACGACGTCCTTCGCGCCGAACTCGGCCGCGAGATCAGCCATGGTCTTGTTCTTCTCGTGATGCTTCACGACGAACGGGCAGCCGGGGTTGAACCACTCGAGCACGACGACCTTGCCGGCGAAGTCGCTCAGCGAGTGCTGCGTGCCGTCGGTGTCGGTGAGGGTGAAGTTCGGGGCCTTCTCCCCGACTTTGGCCTGGGCCTTCGCGGCGGCGGGCTTGTCGGCCTTCGCGCCCTGCTGGTCAGCGGACGCGGAGCCGATCAGGGCGGCGCCGGCGATCGAGGCAACAGTTACGAACCCGGCGAGCGATTTCATCGAGATCATCGTTCAGTACCTCCATGACGAGCCCCGATCCTCCCGAACCCGGGAGCGGCGCGTGTTCGACGGAACACGCTCGAGACTCGAAAGTAAACCCCGGCCAACGGACGACCGGGTGTCTTGTTCAGTGATTCAGCCAACCCGCGCGAGCGGATGCACCTTCAGCGCGGCGGCGCGATGTCCACCTCATAGAACGCCGATCGACCGATGTTGTTCCGGATCTCCAGAACGCCCCGGACGCGTCCGGCCTCCCGGACGGTCTCCGCGAAATCGACCCGGAGCTGTTCCCCGGCGACCTCGCCGTCACGCAAGATGTTGACAGGCATGGCCTTACGATCGTACTCCGGGAAGAATGTCATCCCTGTCGCCCCCTTGCAATCGACCACCATCGTCGTCCCGTCCCACGACACGGTCGCGCGGGAGAAAAGGGGCAGGGGCAGGCGAGACAGGTGCCGGTCGAGCATCCGCTCGTCCGCCGCGGCCACCGACGATCCGGCGACGATCGTCGTCCGGACCGTGGCTTCCCCGGGGAGGCACGCCTCTTTGCACACGAGCCATTCGGCCTTGACGCCGATATCGAGCGACTCACGCGGTCCCCCCTCGCCGTGGATGGGGACGAAGAGCACGACCTGATCCTCGTAGATGAAATCGAGCAGGCCTCCGGGCATGGGGTAGCGCTTCGGGCCGGGCCAATAGACATTGCCGGCCCGGAGGCCCTCGGGAAGGTCGAACGAGAGCCGGATGGGCATGCCCGTGTCGCCGCTGTTCTTCCAGTAGACGTGCCAGCCCGGCTCGATGTCGAAGACGACGGCGAGGACCGCCGGGTAGTCGGGGAACATCACTTTGGGGGTCAGCAGCACGCGCATGCTCACGAGTTCGGACCCGTCCTCGGGCTCGCTCTGGGCGAGGACCTCTCCGAGCGGGTCGGCGCCCCCCTTGGGCGCCTGGCCGAACGCGGCGGAGCCGAACGCGGCGGCGGCGATCGCGACCGACACGAGGAACGATCTGGACGCCCCCCAGCGGGCCGGGGACGGCGCGAGTTCGCGTGGCGTGTTCGGATCCTGCTCGACGGGACGGGAGTTCTCTGGCATTTCCTGCTCCAAGCCGACACCGGGCGCTGCTCGCCCCGGTAAGGTACGACCATGACTGGACAGCGATACGACACGTTCGGGCACCGGAGGTTCCGCCGCGACGGGCGTTCCGGATTCACACGTCCCCTGATGATCGGCGCGCTGGCCGCGGGTTTCCTGCTCGCCTTCGGGTGCTCGTCGTCGGTGAGCGACCGGTCGGTGCGCCGGATCGATCCGTCGGTCGCGACCCGGGCGCATGCCGAAAGCCGGACGGTGTTCGTGGATGTGCGCACGCCGGAAGAGTTCGCGGCGGGCCACATTCCCGGCGCCGTGAACCTCCGCCTGACCGATATACCCAGCGACAACCGCCCGATCCCGGCGCTGAGCAGCGCGCGACGGGTCGTTGTCTACGGACAGAACCCCGGCTCCGCCGTCGGCGTCGCGATGACGAAGCGACTGATGACGCTCGGTCAGCACGGGACGGTGGAGTTCTTCGCCGGTGGGCTGGACGCGTGGCGCGCCGCGGGCGGGTCGGTCCAGCGAGGCGAGCGGTGAGGACGCGAGACGCCGGCAGCGCCGGCGCGAACGCGAGAAAGGCGAGCGAGGCATGGACGCCTTCGTGATTCAGGGCGGTCGTCGACTTTCGGGTCGGGTCCGCGTTAACGGGAGCAAGAACGCGGCGCTGCCCCTGATGGCCGCGGCGCTGCTGACCGACCAGCCCGTCGTCCTCGACGACGCTCCGCAGCTCGCCGACATCGACAACCTGCAGCGCCTGCTCGATTCGCTGGGCGTTGAATCCTCGCGCGACGAGCGCACGCCCTCGCGCATGACGCTGCGCACCAGCGACGAGAGCGAGAGCCACGCGACCTACGAGATCGTGCGCACCATGCGCGCCAGCATCTGCACGCTCGGGCCCATGCTCGCGCGGCGGGGCGTGGCGCGGATCTCCATGCCCGGGGGCTGCGCGATCGGCGACCGGCCCGTCGACCTGCACATCGCCGGCATGCGCGCCCTCGGGGCCGAGGTCACGCTCGATTCAGGCGACATCGTCGCGCGCGCCCCGCGCGACGAGCGCGGACGCCGGCGCCTGCGCGGCGCGCGTGTCTTCCTGGGCGGGCCGTTCGGCTCGACCGTGCTCGGGACCGCGAACGTCATGTGCGCCGCGGCCCTCGCCGACGGTCGGACCATCATCGAGTGCGCCGCGTGCGAGCCCGAGATCGTCGACCTGGCGACCATGCTCAACGCGATGGGCGCGAACATCCAGGGCGCAGGTTCGCCGCGCATCGTCATCGAGGGCGTCGAAGCGCTCTCGGGCGCGAAGCACCGGGTCATGGCCGACCGCATCGAGGCCGGCACCTACATGATCGCCGCCGCGATCACCGGGGGGTCGGTCACCCTCGAGAACTGCCCGCTCGACGCGCTCGCGGCGGCGGTCGACCGGCTCCAGCAGGTGGGCGTCTCGATCCTCGAGCACCCCGGCCCCGACCGGCTGCGCGCTCGCTGCGATGTCCACGTGAACGGACCTCTGCAGCCCACGCAGGTGGTCACGCAGCCGCACCCCGGCTTCCCGACCGACCTGCAGGCGCAGATGATGGCGCTGCTGTGTCTCGCGAAGGGCAACAGCGTCGTCACCGAGAAGATCTACCCCGACCGTTTCCTGCACGTCGCGGAGCTCGCGCGCATGGGCGCGCAGACGATCCGGCAGGGCTCGACGGTCGTCGTGTCCGGCGTGCCGCGTCTGGTCGGCGCGCCGGTGATGGCGTCGGACCTCCGCGCGTCGGCGAGTCTCGTGCTCGCCGGCATGGCCGCCGAGGGTCGCACGGTGATCAACCGCGTGTACCACCTCGATCGCGGCTACGAAGAGATGGAAGTTCGTCTCGCGGCGCTGGGCGCGCAGATCGATCGCGTCGATGAGAAGGATGTCCCGGCGACCGCCCCGTCGACGCCCGGCGCGCACCCCGGCGTGGTCATGGGCGGCTGACGCGCCCGCTCATTCTTCGCCGAAGCGCCCGTCGACGAGCTCTTTCAGCACGGTGATCGCGCGGTCGCACTCGTCGCCCTCGGCGATGATCTCGAGCTCGGTGCCCTGCGTGGCGGCGAGCATCATCATCTGCATGATCGATTTGCCATCCACCTGCTGGTCGCCCTTGCGCACGAGGACCGAGCAGGGCATCGACGCCGCGATCTCGACGAACGACATCGCCGGGCGCGCGTGGAGCCCGAGTCGGTTCTGGATCTTCACGGTGATCGTCGCGCGACTCGACAAGGCAGGTGCGCCCTGCGCAGGGCATGGGGACGAGTGGCCCGAGGGACGCGGCCCGCGCGGCGCGTCGTCGGGGGCGCCTGACTCAGGCGGTGAACTGACGGCTGTCCGCCTCTTCGAGCAGCGTGATGACCTCGTCGCGCGAGCCCGCCTGACGGAGGAACCGGCGGAAGGTGTCCATGCTGAGGTTCTTGAAGATCACCTCCATCGCGCGGAGGTGCTCTTCGTGCTTGTCGGCAGGGCTGACGAGCAGGAACACCGTGTAGACGGGCTGCTTGTCGAGCGAGTTGAAATCCACGCCGCGCTGCGACAACCCGACGGCGAGACTGACGCGATCGGCCTCGGGGTGGCGCACGTGGGGCACCGCGACGCCCTTGCCGAACCCGGTGGAGCCGCGCCGTTCGCGCTCGATGATCGAGCTGAAGACCGACTCGCGCTGCGCAGGGGTGATGGCCCCTGCGCTCACGAGGGAATCCACGAGTTCCGACACGACGGCGTCCCGCTCGGATGCGGCGAGCTCGGTCACGACGGCGTCAGGAACAACAATCTCGCTGAGTTTCATGGAAGGGATCGCTCCGTCGGCGCTGAAGCCGGTTCGACTCATGCTACGCCCGTGACGCGCACAGGGGAGGCCCCCGGGATACGCCCCGGGGCCCGTTGGACGCCCGTCAGTGGTGGGCGCGGAGCTGCTCTTTGTAATCCGTCAGCTGGCGGGCCACCTTGTCGGCCGCCTCGTCGATGCACGCGTACACGTCGGCGCCCCTGGCCTGACCGACCAGGTCCTTGTGCCCGACCACGTCGGCGATGATCTCGACCTTGAAGTCGTTGCGCTCGGTCTCGATCACGACATCGAACTCAAGCACCCCATTGAAGAACTTGACCAGCTTGTCGCAGCGCTTCTCGGCGTAGTCCTGGATAGGCGGCGTGAGTTCCATGTGGCGCGCCGTCACTTCGATCCTCATGACAGTCCCTTTCAGGGGGTCTTACCGGGCTGGATCCCGGGTTGGGCTTGGTCGGCGCCGATGCCGGCGACTCCGATATTCCTCATCGTAGCCGGGAGCCCCACCGCCGCGCGGCCCGGCGCAACGGTTTCCGGCCCCTCCCCCTCGGCGATGTCGCCCAGACCCCGCTGGTGCTCGGGGACGAGCACGCCGCCCGACACCACGAACCGCAGCGCCTCGTCGATGGTCAGGGGCGCGTCGATCACGCTGTCCTTGGGCACGATGATCGTGTAGCCGGTAAAGGGCGTCGGGCTGCTCGGGATGAAGACCGTCACGCATTCCCCGAGCTTCTCCTCGATCTTCCGAATCGCGCCGCCGGTGTGCAGCCCCAGCGTCCAGATCCCCTTGCGAGGGTACTCGACCAGCACCACGCGCTTGAACTGGATCTTCTGGTTCTCCCCGAACAGGAACTCGACGACCTGTTTGACATACGGGTAGACCTGCTTCACGCCCGGAACGCGGATCATCAGACGCTCGAGGCGCTCGTAGAGACGCTTCCCGAGGAAGTTCCCGAGCAGCACGCCCGCCAGATAGAACAGGATGATCGCGACGAACAACCCGATGAAACGGAGGTACCACCGGTCGTTCCACCACTCGCGGAAGTTCTCGGCCCGCGCCCGAGCCCGGATCTGCTCCGCCGACATCGCGGGCAGCGCCTGCGCCCGGCGTTGCTGGATCACCTCGCGCACGCGCTCCTCTGGAACCGTGAACCAGTCGGGCTGCTCGGACGGGTCGAGCACGCGCGGCGCGAAGTAGATCACGCCCTGCCGGATCCCCGAGTTGATCGGCTCGGCAACCTTCTTCTCGACGAACCCGAACGCCGCCCAGAGCAGCCAGAACGTCAGGACCGAGGGCAAGAGGATCGCGAGACCCCGGAGGAAGCGGTGGCGGAAGTCTGCCAGGAAGGTCCGATCGGGCTGCTTAGACATAATTCGGCAGGGTCTCTGCGCTGATGACGCGTCACGGGGTGCGTTGCCCGGCTGAGATCGCCAGTGTAGGAGACGCGTCAGGGCGCCGCAAAGCCGCCCGACGCGCCGTGCGCTCTACGCTCGTCGTACGCGACGAGTTCGACCTCGAACTCCAGCGACAGACGCCCCCGGCGCACCTCGACGACGACCCGCTCGCCCGGGGCGAGCCCCTCAAGCGCCTGGACCGCCTCCCCCACCGTCCTCGTGGGCGCACCGTTGACCGAGAGCAGCACATCGCGCGGGCGCAGCCCCGCCGCCGGGTCGGCGGCGCGAGGGCGCCGGGCGAACACCGTCGCGACGCGAGGCCCCTCGTCCGCGCCCTCGGTCAGGGACGCGCCGAGCGAGGTCGACCCATCCGAGAACGAATCGGCGACCGAGGGCTGCGCCGCCACCCAGTCGCGGAACGCGCGCTGCGCCTGCGCCGAGGGAACGCCCAGCACCTCGACGAACGCGCCCACCCCGGTCGGGTCCTCGTCGAAGCCGCGCTCATACGCGGCCATCCAGCGACGAAGCTCGCCCAGCTCGTGCAGCATCATCGCGGCGGCGTAGGACTGCGCGTACATCGCCTGCGGTCGCGTCGTCATGAACCGTCTCGCGTCCAGCCCGAAGAGCTGCTCCCACGGCGTCAGCCGGCGCGGCTCGGCGAGCCGACGCGCGATGTTCATCCGCCAGTTCACGCGAGGACGCAGCCCGTCCGACTCGCCCCCGCCGTCACGCTCGACCCGCTCCACGATCGACGCGAGGCCTTCCTGCAGCCAGAACGCGTGTCGCTGCCCCAGACGCGTCATGCGCCGGTGATGCAGCACGTGGACGAACTCGTGGCGCAGACTCGGCCCCAGATCGCGCGTCGCGAGCGTGCGCCGGTCGTGGTCGTACACCCCTCCAACACCCTCGAACGGCACGAATCGCAGGAAATGCTCTCGCGTGGGCAGGACGACGAGCACCCAGGGGTCCGGGCGGTCCTCGGGCGACGAAGTGTCGAACATCGCCTCGTCGACGAACCGTGCAACTCGCCGCAGTTCTTCGTGCGCCTCGCGCGTCGGCGCTTCGCGGAACGACGAGAGGATGTGGATGCGCAGGCCGTCGTCGCGCACGTGGGTGTAGCGCGGGCCGAGCGCCTCCTTCGCGGCGCGCAGGTCCGCCTCGCCCCGCACATCGAGGATCGCGCGCCAGTCGCGGCGCACCGTCTCGAAGACCTCGCCCCCGCGCAGCGGCGCGAGGTCGGGGTCGCGCAGCATGTGCCCGAAGTCGACGAAGCCGACCCCGATCGCGGCTCGCAGCGCCGCCTCGGCGCCCGGCGCGTCGCCCTCGCGCGCGAGCACGCACGCGAGGTTGTAGCGAGCGCCGAAATCGGCGGCGTCGATCGACGCGATCTGCTCGAGCAGCGGGCGGGCTCCCCGATAGTCCCCCCGCTCCAGCATCTCGGCCGCGAGTCGTTTCGCCTCGCCGAGATCCAGCGAGCGCTCAGCGGCAGGCGCCGGCGCCATCCCCGGGGCGGCCGACGCACCAACGCACAGCGACAGGATGGCCAGCAGCGTCGTCGTCGCGAGGGGTCTCATGCCCTCTGGTTCGCAGGGTCGCCAGGAAAGATCCTCGATCGGCGCCCCTCGATCTCGACGCGCCCCTCGAGCAGCGCCGCGATCGTCTCGGGGTAGACCTCGCATTCCAGCGCGAAGACGCGAGCCGCGAGAGTGGACGCGCTGTCGTCGTCGCGCACCTCGCAGGTCGCCTGCGCCAGGATGGGCCCCGTGTCGTAGCGCTCGTCGCAGAGGTGGACGGTGCACCCGGTCACCTTGCAGCCGTGATCGAGCACCGCCTGGTGCACGCGGTCGCCGTACATCCCCTTCCCGCCAAAGGCGGGCAGCAGCGCCGGGTGGATGTTGACGATGCGTCCCTCGAAACCCTCGGGCACGGACAGCAGCCGGAGATAGCCGGCGAGAACGACCCATCGCACGCCGTGCTCGCGCAGCAGCGCGCCCAGCCGGGCCCGCTCGATGTTCCCCGGCTCGACGATCGTGGGTAGAGCACGCTCGCGCGCGCGCTGCGCCCCGAGGCACTCGCGCGACGCGATCACGAGCCCGACGCGCGCCGGCAGGCGACCGGAGTCGATGCGCTCGCAGAGGTTCACGAGCGTGCGCCCGGACCCGGACAGCATGACCGCGATCGGCGTCGCGTGCTCGCTCACTGGCGCTCCAGCGAGAGGGTGACTGTGCGGACCTCGCCGTCGACGCCGCGGACCTGCAGGGGCAGGCGCACCCGCGGCGAGGCCGAGAGCGCCGTCGCGATGCGCTCGACGAACTCCGTCGGCTGCGCGATGACCTGGCCGGCGACGCTGACCACGACATCGGTGTCGCGCAGGCCCGCCTGCCACGCGCCCGAGTTCGGCGCGACGATGCAGGTCAGCTCGGGCATGCCCTCGTCGTTCTCACGAACGCTGAAATCACGGACCCCGGCGCGCGCGAGCGAGCGCAGCGTGCGGTCCACCCGACGCAGCTCGCTGTCGAACGACGCGAGGTACTCGACGGGATCGACGCCGTGCGGCACGGGACGGAGCTCGCCGCTCGCGTCCACGACCGCCGCCCCGAGCACGACGGGGATCTCGATCTGGATCGGTTTTCCGTCGTCCCCGGCGCGCACGACGCGCATCGTGACGGTCTCGCCCGCCGCCCGAGAGGCGATCCTGGCGCGCAGGACCGCGATGTCCGTGACGCGCTCACCGTTGACGGTGAGGATGATGTCGCCCTGGCGAAGCCCGGCGCGGGCGGCGGCCAGGTCCTCGGTCACGCCGCTCACGATCACGCCCGAGCCGCGAAACCCTTCGGGCAGGTCCGAAGGCGCGAGGCGCCCCGTCTCGCCGAGCGCAACGCCCAGGAACCCCTTGACGACCACGCCCCGCTCGATGATCTGCCCGGCGACCGATTCGATCGTCTCGAGCGGGATGGCGAAGCCGATGCCGGCGCTCTGGCCCTGACGGTCGGTGCGCGCGCTGGGGTTGTCCGCCGAGACGATCGCGGTGTTCATCCCGACCACGCGCCCGTAGACATCGACGAGCGGCCCGCCCGAGTTGCCCGGGTTTACGGCGGCGTCGGTCTGGAGGAAGTTGGTGTACCCGTTGCTGCCCGTCACGCCGCGCGCGTTGCGCCCGGTCGCCGAGATGATGCCCTCGCTCATCGAGAATCGGAACCCGAAGGGCGAGCCGAACGCGTAGACGCGGTCGCCCTGGCGGACGCGCTCGCCCGTGGCGCGGCGCATCGGGACGAGCCCGGCGCTCTCGCTCACGCGGATCACCCCGACGTCGGTCGGGTTGTCGGCGCCGATGAACTTCGCCTCGACGGTGTGCCCGTCGGCGAACTGGACGGTGATGACGTCCGACCCGCGAACGACGTGCGCGTTGGTGACGATGTGACCCTTGTCGTCGAAGACCCAGCCGGCGCCCGACGACATCGGACCGCGCCGGCTGTTCGCCGAGAACCCGTCGATGTGCACCACGCTGGGCCCGACGGCGTCGGCGATGTCGGCGACCGAGTCGCTGAGGCGCTTCAGCACGTCTTCCTGGTCGAGGCGCTGCTGGGCCAGCGAGACGGTGACCTGCGTCTGCGCGGTCTGCACGGCGCGGATCGCCGTCGGAGCGGCGGCGAGCGCGACGATCGCGACCAGGAGCACGACGAGGGCCGGGGCGATGCTCACGATGCGACGCATAGAGACTCCGTTCGCTGGGTGGGGTCGCGGTCCTTCTTCACCCCAAGGGTTCGGACGCCTTCGCGTGCGGTTTCGCCTGCGCGGAGGGTTGCTGCGGTTCGACCCGCATCTCGTATCGGTGTTCCGAGACCGCCCGTCGAGCGACCCGGCGCACATACTCCTCCGCCGCCAGCATGGTCTGCTGGCCCAGCGTCGCCATCGGCTCGGCGAACGCCGGCTGCCACGCCGTCAGGCCCAGCAGGTCGTGGAGGACCAGGATCTGCCCGTCCGGCGCCGGCCCGGCCCCGATCCCGATCAGCGGGACCGTGGTGCTCGCGAGGACGTGCTCCGCGACCTCGGGGGGCACCGCTTCGACGAGGAGCATCACCGCGCCGGCCTTCTCGAGCGCCACGGCGTCGCGCACCACCCTGTCGGCTTCCTCGGGCGTGCGCCCGGCGGACGCGTAGCCCCCGGTCAGCCCGACGGTCTGCGGCTTGGAGCCGACATGTCCGCACACCGGGATGCCGGCGCGCGTCATGGAGCGCACCAGCGGCGCGAACGACTCGTCGGCTTCGATCTTCACGATGTCTGCGTTGCCCTCGGTCAGGAAGCGCCCGGCGTTGCGCAGCGCGCTCGCCTCGTCGGCGTGGTAGGTCAGGAAGGGCATGTCGCCCATCACCATCGCGCTCGGAGCCCCGCGCTTCACCGCCGCCGTCAGGGCGAGCAGCACATCGAGAGGCATGTGCACGGTGCTGTCGAAGCCGAGCACGACCTCGGCCGCAGTGTCTCCGACCAGCAGCAGGTGGACGCCGGCCCGCTCGAGCCATCGCGCGGTCGTCGCGTCGTAGCATGTCAGGCACGCGAACGGCTCGCGCCGCTCCTTCATGCGACGGAGCGTGCGGATGGTGACGGGCCGGCGCGGCGGGATCGTCTGTCGCTCGCTGTTCACGCCTTCATCATAGCGACCCCCCGGGGCGCGCAAGAACGCCGGGCGTTCCCTCGGGGGAAATCGCCCGGCGTGAGTGCGTGAGTGAGGATGAGCCCGGTTCTCGGGCGTTCAGCGACGGCGACGACGGGCCGCGGCCAGGCCGCCGAGGGCGAGCACGCCGGCGGCGCCCGGTGCGGGGATCACGAGGTGGATGTACTGGAAGTTGCCGCCGCTGAGGACCTGCGTGGTCTGCCCGGTGGCGGTGTCGAGCGTGAAGATCGCGCTGCCGTTGGTAAAGAGCAGGTTGCCGTTGCCCAGCTCGTAGACGCCGCGAAGGCCAAGCCCGAGCTGGAACGAATTGAGGAGCGTGTAGTTGGAGTCGAACTCGTAGATGCCCGAAGCGCCCGCGCCGCTGAAGGTAGCGACGATGAGGTTGCCGTTGGCGCGTTCCTGGATCTGCTGGGGGAAGCTCATGCCGGGGGCGTTGAACGAGCCGAGCAGGTTGCCGCTCATGTCGAAACGGTCGACGCGGTTGGTGGTGCTGTTGGAGACGAGCGCCTCGTCGTTGTAGAAGAAGATGTCGAAGGGGCTGCCGCCGGTGGTGGCGAAGGTCGACTGGCTGCCGCCGTTGAGATCGAAGCGCTGCACGGAGCCGGCGAAGGTCCCGCTGCCGACGGTGACGTACATGAAGTTGTCGCGCACCGTCATGCCGCGCAGGTTGTCGATCTGGCCGGCGGCGCCGCCCTGCACGACGGTCCCGACGAACCCGCCGTCGAGGCGCCACTCGGTGATGGTGTCGGCGAGCTGATCGGAGACGAAGATCGTCCCGCGACCGCTGTCGACGGCGCTCTTGGGGGAGAGGAGCGTGCCTGCGCCCGAGATCAGATTGGCGTTGATCACCGAGCCGTCAAAGGGGTTGAGGGCCACGACGCGGTCCGCGGTCCAGTCGGGAACGACGAGGAAGCCGCCCGGACCGGCGAGCGTCGCAGACGCGACAACACCAGCCGCGGACGCGGCGAAAAGAGCATGACGGATCGACATTGCGAAACCTCCTGTTCGTGGTTCTTCCATCCCCGCCTGATGGGCGGGGTTCCTCTGGCTTCACCGTACCGCGCCGAGCAGAGTTTCACAACCCTTTCTCGGGGAATCATCGCGCTCTGTGCGCGGCGCGACGCGAGATAACGACTCGCGCGATCCGTTTTGCGGCCTTCGTCGGCGACGCGACGACCTCGTGCTCCCAGACGCGCACCACGCGCCAGCCGAGTTGGCGGAGAACCGCCGCGGTGCGCGCGTCTCGCGCCGCGTTGCGCGCGATCTTGGCCTCCCAGTACGCGCGGTTGGTCGCCGGGAGGCGGCAATGAAGCGGGCACGCGTGCCAGAAGCACCCGTCGACGAACACCGCGACGCGCGCAGACGGGAACACGATGTCGGGCCTGCCGGGCAGGTTGGAGCGCAGGCGGAAGCGCAGCCCGCTCGCGTGGATCGCCGATCGCAGCGCGCGCTCGCAGGACGTGTCGCGCGAGCGCACGCGCCGCATCGTCTCGCTCCGCTGGGCGATGGTCCTGTCGTCTGCCATGGCGTTCGCTCAGTGGATGAGCAGGAGGCGGCACGCGTCGCGCTCGAACACGTAGTCGATCCGCCGGAACTTCAGCGGCGGGTTCGCGAAACCCGGGGGCGCCTCGAGCCGGAAGCTGTTCCGCCCGATCGGCTTGGGGTAGAAGCCCGGCGTCATCTCCCCCATCGGGAATACCTGCAGCATGCGCACGATCTCGACGCGGTTGGCGAGCAGGAAATCGGCGGCCTCTCCCGGGTCGCGACCAAGCTCCTGATAGGTCGCGATCGTCTGCCCGCTGAGGATCTGCCCGAGCAGGATCTCGCGGTCCTGGTCCACCATCGCGCGGCGCAGATGGAAGAACAGCTCGCGCGGGTTGCGCGACACGATCCGCTCACCCTCGTCGCGCACCCGGTAGCGCAGGGTCATCGGGTCGTAGTCGTCCGGGACCTTGTAGCCCATCGGGTTGCTGGCCTGTTCGACCGCCTTCGCGCGCCGCTCGTCGGGCGTCATCCGGTCGCCCCGGGCCTCGCGCCCCCCGGTCGCGCCCGGCTGGCCCCCGAGCAGACTGCCACGCGTGCTCACGACACGCTCCTCGGTGGCACACCCCCCCGGGGCGGCGAGGATCGCCAGAATCAGCGCCAAGACGGCGCCGGTTGCTTGCCACGGCTGATTGCGGTTGATACTCATTCTCAACAAGCACGCCTTTCCCCGGAGCCGCCGATGCGCGTCCGTTTGGCCATTTTCTGGTCCGTCATTCTTACCCTGCTCCTGCCCCTGTCGTTCCTGTCCGAGCCGGCGTCGGCGTCACGCGCGCTGGCGTCGGACGCCCCGGCGACGATCACGGTCTACTGCGGGCGCGGCAAGACGCTCGTGGAGCCCCTTCTGAAGACCTTCGAGGAACGCACCGGGATCCGCGCCGAGGTCCGGTACGCCGATACGACCGATCTGGCCAACCTGATCCTCCAGGAAGGGCGACGCTCTCCGGCGGATGTCTTCTTCGCGCAGGACCCCGGCGCTCTGGGCGCCGTCGAGAGCGCCGGGCTGCTCGCGGCGCTGCCCGCCGCAACGCTTGAGAGGGTCCAGGCAGGGTCCCGATCTCCCAAGGACGCGTGGGTCGGCGTGTCCGGGCGGGCGCGCGTGGTGGCCTACTCCACCCGGCGCGTCGAGCGGGACGCCCTGCCCTCGACGATCTTCGACCTGACATCGCCCGAGTGGAAGGGCCGCATCGGCTGGGCGCCCACCAACGCCTCGTTCCAGTTGTTCGTCACCGCGCTGCGAAAGGTCTACGGCGACGAGGCGACCCGCAAGTGGCTCGTCGACATGAAGGCCAACGGCGCGCGCGATTACCCCTCCAACCGCCCGATCATCCAGGCGATCGCCGACGGCCAGATCGACGCCGGGCTGGTGAACCATTACTACCTCGTCGCGATGCGCAAAGACCGCCCGGACATCCCGGTCGAGAACCACCTGCTCTCTGGCGACCTGGGCGGGCTTATGAGCGTGGCCGGGGTCGGGATCCTGAAGTCCAGCCGGAACGCCGCGTCGGCCCAGCGCTTCGTCGAGTTCCTCCTCAGCGACGAGGCCCAGCGCTACTTCGCGGAACAGACCGGGGAGTTCCCGCTCGCCGGGAATGTTGACCCGGCTGTCGTGACGCCTTTGGAGGGCGCCGCGGCTACCCTCGACCTCGGTTCCCTCAACGATCGTCAGGGCACGCTTGAACTCCTCCGATCCGCCGGCGTCCTCCCGTAAGCCGACCGACCTCGTCGTCGATCGCAAGCCCGACGCGCTCTCACTGCGCGTGGTCCGTCCTACGCGCGCCGGTCGAGAGCTCTGCACGCCGCCGCAGTGGAAGATCGCGCTCACCGCGATCGCGGTGCTGGCGCTCCTCTCCACGGCGTCGCCCCTCATCTATATCGTCGGCGCGGTGCTCGCCGACATCCCGCGCGCGTTCGAGACGCTGGCCTCGTCGCAGGTCTGGCGCCTGACGGCGACGACGGTCGCGCTGGCGGCGAGCGTGACCGTCTCCTCGCTGACGCTGGCGGTGACGCTGGCGTGGGTCGTCGCGCGCGTCGGGCTCCCGGGCGGGCGCCTGTGGCTGGTGGCGCTCTCCCTGCCGCTCGCGGTCCCGAGCTTTCTCCTGGCCGAGAACTACGAGCGCGCGTTCGGGCTGCACGGCTTCTGGGGCGCGTGGGTCGCGCTCACGCTCGTCACCTACCCGCTTGCGCTGCTCCCGCTCGAGACGACGATCCGGCGCGCCAGCCGCGACCTCGAATTCGCGGCGCGCAACCTCGGCTGCGGCCCGTGGCAGGCGTTCCGCAAGGGCGCGCTCCCCCAGATCACCCCGACGCTCGAGTGGACCTCGTTGCTGGTGGCGCTCTACGCGCTCTCAGACTACGGCGCGCCGGCGATCGTGAACCTGCAGGTGCTGACCACAGCGATCGAGAGCAGACGCTCCGGCTTCAACCAGACCGGCGTGGCCGCCCTGTCGGCCCTGCTGTGCGCGCTGAGTCTCGCGTGCATCGCCGGCATCGGGCGGATCCGCTCGTCGCGCTGGAGCAGCGACGCGCACGCGCACATCGAGACGCACTCCGAGAAACCGTCGCGTCCCGTCGCGTCGTCGTTCGGGCTGGCGCTGTGCCTCGCGACGCTCGTCGCCTCGGTCGGATTGCCGGCGTACACCGTCTGGACGTGGCTTGGCGCGTCCGCGACCTCGCACGACGCCGGGCTTGTCGGCGCGTTCCGCGACGCGCTGCCCGCGGCCCGGCGCTCGCTCTTCGCCGCCGCGGCGACGACGGTCCTCGCCGCCGCCCTGTCGATCCCCTTCGTGATGCTCGCGTGCAGGCATCGCATCCGCTCGCGAGCCAGCGCCAGCCACACGAGACTCTCGGCAGTGGCGCTCATCGGCTACGGCCTGCCGGGCGTCGTGATCGGCTACGCCTTCGTGCGCATCGGGCTGGGCGCTCCCGCCTGGATCCCGCTCTACCAGACGATCCCACTCCTGCTCCTGGGCTACTTGGCGCGCTGCCTCGCGGAATCGCTCGGGCCCGTGATGGCCGCCGGCAAACGCCTGCCATGCGAGCGTCTCGACGCGGCGAGGTCGCTCGGAGCCCCCTACTTCCGCGCGTGGGTCCGCGTGGGCGTCCCGGCGCTCGCCCCGGGCATCATCGCCGGATCGGCCCTGACCTTCCTCACGGTCATCAAGGAACTCCCCATCACGCTCATCCTGCGCCCCACCGGGTTCGACACGCTCGCCTTCGAGCTGTTCGATTCGCTCAACGAGGCGGTCGTCTCGCGCGCCGCGCCGCACGCCGCCCTGCTCCTCATCCTCTCGGGCGTCATCGTCGCGGCCCTCGTCGCGTCGCAGCGCGACTGACCCGCCCCCCTACCATCCGACGATGACCACCCCACCCATCGAGAGCAACGAACGACGCCTCGCGCTGCGCGTCGTCACCATGCCGCGAGAAACCAACATCTACGGCACGATCTTCGGGGGCGTCATCCTCAGTTACATCGACCAGGCCGGCTTCGTCGAGGCCCGGCGCCACGGCGTGCACCGCTGGGTCACCGCGTCGGTCGATCGCGTCGACTTCCGGGCGCCCGTGCACACCGGCGACATCGTCTCCCTCTACACCTGCACCACGCGCCTCGGCACCAAGAGCGTCACGGTGCGCGTCGAGGTCGAGGCCGAGCGCTACCTCACCGGCGAAACCGCGTCGGTCACCACCGCGACAGTCACGCTGGTCGCCGTCGACGACAAGGGAACGCCCATCCCCTTCCGCAGCCCTCCCACGATCTCGGAACTCCCCCTCGGGTGACGCGCGATCATCGCGCCGGCGCGTCTGGCGCCAGACGCAGCACGACCGTCACCTTCTCGCCGAATCGCGGCACCAGCGCCGTGTTCGCTATCCACGCCGGCTCGTCGATCGACGCCTCGGGGCTGAACACCTCGGTCCACGCGATCGTCTCGTTGCCGAAGGTCGCCAGCCCGATCAGGTTCCCGGCGCGATCCGACTCGTAGCCCTGCCAGCCCTGGCGAAGCACGAACCGCGACCCGGCGAACACCCACGGGCGATCGGGCGCCTGCTCGCCCGTACGCACGTCGACGATCCACTCGTGCGCCGCGTGCTCGACGACCGATCCGTCGCGCTCGGTCCTGAACGAGACCCGCACCGGGTCGCCGACCGGCGGCTCATACACCGGCGCGCCCTGCTCCCATCGCCACTCCCCCGGCGCGCCGGGCTGCGCGCCGATCATCAGCAGCGCCGCGTGCACGTGCGAGGGCAGCGCGCGCGTCATCACCAGCGACTCGTGCTCGCGCGTGTCGGGGATGCACGCCACGACCTCGAGGTAGATATGCGGCGTGTCGGGGTGATGACAGTCCATCGGCACGATGCCGTCGAACTCGACCACCCTCGCGTCGAGGTCGACCCGCACCCCGGGGAAGACCTCGCGCGGCCCCGTCGGCTTCGCGGGGGCTGACTCGACGACCCGCGCCGGCTCACTCGCGCACGACAGCGCGGCGAGCATGATGCTCGCCGCGCCGGTGAGTTCGATGGTTCGACGCAGCGCGCTGGAGCGCCGCGTGGGCATCAGGCCTTCTTGTTCTTCTCGGTGAGCGACGACGGCGCGTTGACGCCGGCGCTGCCCGCCTCGATGTGCTGCCAGCCGCGACGACGGTCGCGAAGACGACGGCTCTTGCCGACGCGCTCACGCAGGTAATACAGCTTGGCGCGACGGGCGTCGCCCTTGCGCACGATCTCGAACTTCGAGATCTTCGGGGTGTTCAGCGGGAACACGCGCTCGACGCCCTGGTCGTTGACGATGCGACGGACGGTGATCGTCTCGTTGATGCCGCGACCGTTCCGCGCGATCAGCACGCCCTGGAAGATCTGGGTGCGCTCCTTGTCGCCTTCCACGATGCGGCAGTGCACGTTGATCGTGTCGCCGATGTCCATGCGAGGAACATCGTTCTTCAGCTGATCGGCGACAACGCTCTCGAGAAGGGCCTGCTGGTTGCTCATGGGGTCGGCGTCCAAGGGAAACAACGCCGCGGCTCACGCCGGGGCGGGTCGATGCGAAAGTTCGGTCAAGCGGCAAGGGTAGGCGCCCTTGCCCACGGAGTCCCGCGGAGCGGTGATTGTTGCCCCCTCAGGGGCCTTGTCCAGCCCCGGGAGCCGGTTTGGAGGGCTCCTCGAGGAGGTCCGGACGCCGCGAACGCGTCCGCTCGAGCTTCTGCTCCAGGCGCCAGCGGTCGACCTTCCCGTGGTCCCCCGACATCAGGACCTCCGGGACCGCCCGCCCGTTCCACTCGCGCGGGCGGGTGTAATGGGGGCAGTCGAGCAGGCGCTGGCCACCCGGGCCGGTGGGCATGAACGAGTCCTCCGCCGCCGACTGGTCGTGCCCCAGCGCGCCGGGCAGCAGGCGGACCACCGCGTCGATCAGCGCCAGCGCAGGGATCTCGCCCCCGCTCAGCACAAAGTCGCCCACGCTCACCTCCAGCGGCGCCAGCTCCTCGATCACGCGCTCGTCGATGCCCTCGTAGTGGCCCGCGATCAGCAACAGCCGCTCACGCCTCGCAAGCTCCTCGACCAGCGCCTGCGTCAGGGGCGCGCCCTGCGGGGTGAGCAGGATGCGCGTCGCGGGACGGGGGTCCTCGGCCTCGACGGCGCGCACGGCGTCGAAGAGTGGCTGGCACATCATCACCATGCCCGGCCCGCCCCCGAAGGGCCGGTCGTCGACCTTCTTGTGCTTGTTGTCCGCGAAATCGCGGATGTTGGTGGCGCGCCACTCCACCACGCCGGCGGCGCGCGCGCGACCCGTGATGCTCGCGCCGAGAACCGGCTCGAAAACCTCGGGAAAGAGCGTGAGAATATCGATGCGGAGCGCGGCCATGGGCGTCTCCGATCCCGCGCCGAAGCGCCGGGATCAGCCCGCGGCCTTCTCGCCCTCGGCCGCCTTCGCGGCGTCGGCCTGCATCTTCTCGACCTTGCGCTTGATGCGCTTCTGGCGCTCGGCCTTCCACGCGTCGGCGTCGATCAGGTTGAGCTTCGCGAACAGGTCGTTGCAGGTGTCCGACGCCGTGGCGCCCATGCTCAGCCAGTACTGAACGCGGTCGCCCTTGACGCTCAGGCGCTTCTCGGGGTCCTGCTCGATGGGGTTGTACCAGCCGAGGTTCTCGATGAACGCCCCGTCGCGCTGCTTGCGCTGATCAACCGCGTGGATGCGGTAGAAGGGACGCTTGTGACGACCGAGACGGCTGAGACGGATGCGAACCATGCGAGCGAACTCCCTGGTCGGGACGGGGTGAGAAAGTGCTGTCAACGCGCCCGAAGGCACAGCGCCGGGGCCCGACAGGCCCGACGAAGCCGCGGAGTGTAGGCCCCCTCCCCGGCCCGGCAAGGCGTTTGACCCACCGCCGGAGACTCATTCCGCCTTCGCGACGCCCTCGGGGGTTTCGCCGGGGGTCTCGCCGCGGGCCCTCGCCAGCCACCCCAGCACCTGCTGCGAGGTGTACACGTTCGAGATCACCGGCCCGTTCTCCAGCCCCGGCCCGTAGACCGCCAGCGTCGGGATGCCCGTCTGCCCCAGCGATCGCAGTTTGTCCCACCCGGGCGCCGAGGTGCTGGTCAGGTCGACCGTCATCGTGACCACGCCCTTCTCGCGCAGCGCCGAGCGCACCGGGTCGCGATCGAGCACCGCCGCCTTGAGCGCCTTGCAGTTCAGGCACCACTCGGCGGTGAAGTCGAGCACGACGACATACCCCTCGTCGAGCGCCCGCTGGAGCATCGGCTCGGAGAAGCTGATCCACGTCCCGGTGACGATCTCGCCGGTCCCCTCCGCCGCCGCCCTGGCCGCAGCGTCGATCTCATACCGCTCGCGCGCGTTCGCCGTGAAATCCAGCGCCACCAGCGTCGCCAGCCCGCCCAGCGCCAGCCCGATCGCGCCGAAAACCAGACGGCGCGCCGGCTTCTTCGTGATCTGGATCGTGCGCACGATCAGCCACACCCCGGCGGCGCTCGCGAAGATCGCGATCGCCCACCAGTGGAGCTGCTTGCCCAGATAGGGCCGCTCGTTCACGAGCGCGATCAGGCCGGACCCGACGAAGTACGCCGCCGCCGCGATCATCAGCAGGCCCATCACCTGCTTGACCAGTTCGCTCGCGGGTCCGGTGCGCGGCACCTTGCTCAGCCACTTCGGGTTCATCGACAGGATGAGGTAGGGCGCCGCCATCCCCGCGCCGATGCCGGCGAAGATCGCCAGCGACACCAGCGCCGGCTGCGTCGCCACGCCCGCCAGCAGCGCGCCCGCCACGAACCCGAAGCAGGGCAGGCCCAGCACGCCGGTCATCACCCCGAACACGAACGAGCCCCACGCGCTGTCCGCCTTGGGGTTCACCGCGTACACGCTCTGGGGCAGATTGATCTGGAACGCGCCCATGATGCCGAAGCCCATCGCCGCGATGATCAGCCCGATGCCCAGCGTCACCCACCAAATGCCGAAGAGACGGCTCGGATCCGCGAAACTCGTCACGCTCACCGCGAGCAGGCCGATGCCCACCCAGAACGCGACGACGCCGATCGCCATCCACAGCCCGAGGAAGAAACTCTTGCCGGGCGTCTTGCCGTGCTGGCTGATGGTCATCACCTTGATCGGGATGACCGGCAGCACGCAGGGCGTGAGGTTCAGGATCAACCCGCCGAGCGCCGCCAGCAGCACGATGACCGCGATGCCCCCGGGGCTGTCGGCGCTGGGCATCGGGATGCCGAAAAACGAGCGTCCGGGCGCCGCCTCGATGTCGCCGGTTTCCGCGCTCGCGACCGGCTCGCGCCCCCACGCGCCGGCGTCGGCGAAGACCCGCGGGTCGAACGGCGCGAACAGCGCCGACGCGGCGTCTCCCTCGCGCTCCTCCAGCGCCACCACGCTGAACGACAGCGTCACCGCGACGGTCGTGGGCGGCAGGCACACCCTGTCGTCGCACGCCTGAAAGAAGGCCTCAAACACGATCCGGCGCTCGCCGATCGACGCGTCGGCGTCGACCAGCAGCGGCACGAAGATCACCGCCTCGCCCTTGTAGAACTGGATCTCGAGGTCCTCGCCCGTGTAATTCACCACCTCGGGAGAGGTCGCGGGCCACTGCAGGGGCCCAACACGCACGCCGTCGGGCAGGTCGCGCACGCGCACCTGCGTCGCCGTCGCCGGGAAGCCCTTCAGCGCCTCGGGCAGCACCGGCTTGTTGGGCCAGGTGTGCCACGACGGCGCGTGCTGCAGGACGACGGCGGCAATGAGTTGATCCCCCGCGGCCACGCGGCGCTTCGAGATCTCAGCGCGGACCACCACCTCCTGACCCGGCTCGACGCCTCCCAGCGCGCCGAAGGGGTCGTCCCCGAACGCCCCGCCCCTGCCCTGCCCCATCGACAGGGGAGAAAGCAGCAACGCGACGAGGAAGAACATGATCGAGAACGGGCGGGCGATGCTTCGCATGGGGTCGGTGGTCCCTGTCGTTGGGCCGGGCGTCCGAGGCGCGCCCTGCCGTCGCAACAATAAGTGCCCCGGACGCCCGGAATGTTCCCTCGCCCGGGCCAACAGGGGCTCAAGCGCCGATCGCCCCACGCCCGATACCTGTGTGTACGCGCTGATCCTGCGCCCCTGCCGCGCCGACCCATGACCACCGACGTCCTCGCCCAATCCGAGATCGATGCGCTCCTCGCCGCCGTCGAGACCGGGGAGGTCGAGGAGATGCAGCAGACCATCCAGATCTTCTCGCGCCGCCCCATCCGCGACCTCGAGAAACTGGAGGTCCGCCCCTACGACTTCAAACGCCCCGAGCGCGTCGGCAAGGACCAGATGCGCGCGCTCCAGACCCTCCACGAGGCGTTCGGACGCAACTTCGGCGCGCAACTCTCCGGCTTCCTGCGCACCATCGTCGAGGTCAAGGTCGCGTCCTGCGAGCAGATGACCTACGGCGAGTTCATCTCGGGCCTGCCCAACCCCACCTCGTTCAACCTGCTCTACGCCTCCCCCCTCGACGGCGCGATGTGCCTCGAGATCAGCCCCCTCATCATCTACCCCATCATCGACCGTCTGCTGGGCGGCTCGAACCAGGAACTCTTCATCCCGCAGCGCGCCATGACCGCGATCGAGGAACGCCTGGTGCAGCGCATCCTCAGCCGCGCCATCTCAGCGCTCGACGAATCGTGGGCGAGCATCAAGGCCCTCCAGTTCCGACTGGGCGAGAGCGAGAGCAACCCGCAACTCGTGCAGATCGTCCCGCCCAACGAGGTCGTCGTCGTCGTCGGCTTCGAACTCAAGATGACCAACCGCGCCGGCACGATGAACCTGTGCATCCCCTACAACGTCATCGAGCCACTCATGGGCGAACTCAGCAAGCAGAGTTGGTTCAACATGGGCTCGGCGGCCACCAACCGGCAGTACGCCAAGCGCATCTCCGGCCAGCTCTCCCACGCCGGCCTCGAGATCACCGGCGTCCTCGCCGAGACGACCATCACCCTGCGCGACCTGCTCGGGCTCTCCGTGGGCGACATCATCGTCACCGAAAAGCCCGCGTCGTTGCCCGCCGTGCTCTCCATTGAGAAGCAGCCCAAGTTCCTCGTGAACATCGGGCAGTTCAAGGGCGAGCGCGCCGTGAAGGTCATCCGCGCCGTCACGCCCGACGACCGGCTCTGACCAGATCTCGGTTAGGCCTCAGAGCATCCCCTCGATCATCACGACCGCCTCGTCGACATGGTCCGTCGCCTTGAACCGGCCCGCCAGTTTCAGCATCTCCAGCATCGTGCGCAGCGCCTCCGACAGGTTCGCCAGCACCAGCGGCGCCCGGTGGTCGCGGCAGTGCTCCGAAACCTGCAAAAGCGACGCGATCCCGATCGAAGTGATCAGCTCCACCTCCGTGCAGTCGAGAATCAGGCCGGCGTCCTCCCGGTTGGGCAGCCGCCGCCGGGCCTCCTCGGTCAGGGCCTCCGCCGTGATGTGGTTCAGACGCTCCGGGAGCCGGATGACCAGAATGTTCCGGTCGGGCCCCACGAACTGGTGTTCAAAGGTGGTCATGGTTGCTCCGGCGAAGCATCCGCCCGCGGGGGGCCCCAGTCAATGCGCCGGCGGCCGGTCGGACTTGCGGTCGGGGCGTCCCTCGGGCTTGGGCATACTCGGGTCCGCGCCGCATCAACCGTCTTCGATCCAACTCATCGACATCTCATTCATCCCGACGGCTGGCATCCCACAAGGTACCCATCGTCGTCCGCCTGGCGTGCGGATCAGCGGAGCGGCCGGCTGGCTGAACCGGCGATCTTTGCAAATGCCCGCAATCCGAACACCTCAGCATCCGCGTCTTGCCGGCTCTCCCAGACACCAACGGAATCCGGACCGCAACACCCCCGCGCTTCTTGCATTCGCGAGAAACCGCCGTGGCGTAGAGCAGAAATCCCCATGCCACAGCGCCCAGCAATGAGCCGGTCACCACTCCGAATGCGACCAACGCATTGCCGCCATGCATGATATGGGATGCGAGGGCAAGGCCGACTACGCTGGCGAATACCACAGTCATCCCTGCAGGGATCGCATCTTCTCTGATCAGGATTGTCAGATTCTTGATCTGCATGTCACTCGCTTGCTTGCGTTGCCAGTATCGAGGGTCCCGCCAGAGCCCCGAATCTCGCCTCTACCCTTTCAATTGCACGACGAATCGCTTCTCGCTGCGACGGCGCCGGGCCTACACGCACCGACATGTAGCCGACACCGATTTCGCGCGCCAGCTTTCGAGCCGCACCAGGCCACGCATTGTCAACAAGTACGATGTACAGAGGCACACCATTATCAAAGTGTTCCAGCGAGAGTCGAAGCAGAATTGGCTGACGCCTAATCTTCTGGGCTCCCCCTTCAATCCAGTAAGTCACCGAAATGAATGCGGATGCATCTCGAATCATTCCGAGATACTCCTGACCGTGAACTCGGATCTCGGGCTTGGTTCGAGACGCCCACACAATCACCGGTGCGTTTCTTGCCACAACGGCACGGATCACCGCGATAAAAAAACAGAAAATGATGACCACGATAGCGGTAGCCACCACATGCATGACATCGAAGGCGCCGGTGCTCTTCGCAAACCATCCAACACCTATCGCCAGAAGGCTCAGAAACGCGAGCGGCCCGACGGCGGTGATTGCCAGCGCCCGCCACGGGCGAGCGGGAGGGCCCCAGGCAACCGAGTCCTCGGTTGTCGTGATCCAACATAATCCCGCGAGCCAAGTGGCTTGTGATGACCCCGCATCGATCACCTCGTACGAATCGGTCATGGATGAGTTCCTTCTGGTTCGATCACACTCGCAGCGGCGTCCTCCCACCCAACGACCGTAGCCCGACCGGCGTGAGCAATGACCGCCGGAGTTGCCATCCCATTCAGTCGCAGAGTGCCAGTTCGGATTAACTCTGCGAGCAGCGCGATGTGTAACCAAAAATGAACGATGAGTGGAAGTTGCATGGACAGAATCAATGCAACCACCGCATCGAGTCCCTGCAACCGCAGGACCACAAGGAAGAAGAATGCCATCCCCACACCGACGGGCGCCGCGAGGATCGACCAGACGAGCGTGCCCCATGCTCTCCCCGCAACAATAACACAGAGACGATCGGTTTTTGGGAGGATATGTAGCCAGCAAAACATGGACACAGCGAATGGCCCAAGGACGCTCGAAAGCACAATCGCAGTAGCCGCGATCAACTTCGACCCGGACTCACGAGGCATCAGAAGCTTCCCTTGAGGATTGCTAGCCGGCGCGCCGGCGGGATGCTGGTTTGGCGATGGTCAGCCTCATCGCTGCCTTTGTACCACACCCTACCCCGAACGGAACCCCCTATTCCTTCCCATGATGCGCCCGCGAGCGCCTCCCCGGGACCCTCGACGCGGTCCCACGGGGGACGGCGGGCGGGCATCCTGCCCCGTTTGAACCCCCCCTCCGGTCCGGCTACTCTTTCCTGATCCGATTTTCCCCCTCCCGGCGTCTCCGGCAGGGGTGTCCTTTGTTCGAGGTGCACGATGCGCATGGTCCGCAACGATGCGTGGTAATCCAGCCGAGGTTCGACGCCCCGGCCCGGCCGCGCTCGCGCTCGTCGCGACCCGGAGGACGCCGATGGTCTGACCAAGCCCTCCGAGCTTGGCCCGGCTCGTCGGCGGGACACCCGTCCCCCTCCGCCCGCGAGCGCCCCTGCGGACCACGCGCGTCGAACACGCCCGTGGTCTTCGTCTTTTCCTCCCCTGCCCGTCCATCCAGACAACCCGACAACCAGCAGCCCGCCGACCCAGAGATCTGAACCTTATGAACACCCAGGAAATGCTCCGCGTCCTCGACTCCATCGCCCGCGATCGCAAGATCGATCGCGAGGCGTTGATCCAGGATCTCGAAGTCGCGATGGTGACCGCGGCCCGCAAGCACTACAACTCCCTCGACGCCGAGGAGTTCACCTGCACCATCGACCGCCTCACCGGCGCGATGGAGATGACCCGCCACGGCGAGCCCCTGACCATCGCCCCCGAGGCGCTCGGGCGCATCGCCGCCCAGACCTTCAAGCAGGTCATGATCCAGCGCTTCCGCGAGGACGAGAAGAACTCGCTCTACGAAGAGTTCTCCGGGCGCGTCAACGAGATCGCCATCGGCGCCGTGCAGCGCTACGAGGGCGGCGCCCTGGTCGTTGCGCTCGACCGCGCCGAGGCCTTCATGCCCCGCTCCGAGCAGATCCCGGGCGAGCAGTTCCAGGCCGGCGACCGCGTCCGCGCCCTCATCCTCGATGTCCGCGAGTCGGGCAACCAGGTCAAGATCGTCCTCTCTCGCGCCCACCCGGACTTCATCAAGAAGTTGTTCGAGGTCGAGGTCCCCGAGGTCGCCGAGCGCATCATCGAGATCAAGGCCATGGCCCGCGAGGCCGGCTATCGCACGAAGATGGCGGTCGCCTCGATCGACTCCAAGGTCGACGCCGTCGGCGCGTGCGTCGGCGTGCGCGGCTCGCGCATCAAGAACATCGTCGACGAACTCAACGGCGAGAAGATCGACATCGTCCGCTGGAACGAGTCGTCGTCGATCCTCATCCAGAACGCGCTCAAGCCGGCGATCGTCTCCGAGGTCTCGCTGTGCTTCGAACTGGGGCGCGCCACCGTGGTCGTCCCCGACGACCAGCTCTCGCTGGCGATCGGCAAGCGCGGGCAGAACGTCCGCCTCGCCGCCCGCCTGACCGGCTGGGACATCGACATCCTGACCCCCGGCGAGTTCGACAAGGGCCTGGAGATCATGGCCGAGACCCTCAGCGCCATCGAGGGCGTCACGGAAGAGATGCTCGACAAGCTGGCCGCGATGGGCATGGTCAGCGTGTTCGACATCGAGGAGGTCGGCGCGAGCGTCCTGATGGAAGAGCTGACGATCGACGAGACCCTCGCGAACACGATGGTCACCATCGCCAGCGAGCGCGCGAAGGTCGTCGCCGAGCAGCAGGAGAAGGACCGCGCCGAAGCCGACGCTCGCAAGCAGGAAGAGGAGGCGGCCGCCCGCCGCCTGCTGGGCGAGTTCGACCCCAGCGCCCCGGTCGACCCCGAGGCCGACGCGCGCGCCGCCGCCATCCTGGGCGACCTCCTGGGCGACGCGCCCTCCGAGAGCGACGCCGGCAGAACCGAACAGTCCAACGCCTGAGCGAGGTCGTCCCACGACGATCACGCCGTTTCACCCGTTCACGACACGACAGCAGCACGACGACCGAGTCACCGCGGAGACACCTTTGGCCAAGCGCGTTTACGAGCTCGCGAAAGAACTGGAAATCCCCTCGAAGGTCATTATCGAAAAATGCACCGCCGAGGGCATGCCCGGTCTTCAGAACCACATGTCGAGCATCACCGCGGGCCAGGAAGCCACCATCCGCGAATGGTTCACCGTGGGCGAAGGCGGCACCGCCGTCGAAACCGCGGCCAGGGTCGATGTCGACCACCTGCGCGCCCCATCCAAGGCGCGCAAGAAGGCCGCGAAGAAGTCCGACGCCGGCGCCGACGACGCCTCGTCGCAGTCGAGCGTCACGACCCTCGAGCCGCCACCCCCGGCGACCCCAGCGCCCGCTGCGCCCCCTGCCATCCCGTCGCGCACGCAGGCGCCCGCCGCGCCGTCGGCAGTCCCGACACCCACGCCCCAGCCCGCCGCCGCGCCGCCGGCGCGCCCGGCTGAGGACGCCCCGGCCCGCGAGCCCGCGCCGACGGCACGCGCGACCCCGACGCACCACGCCGACGCCCCCCCGGCGCCGACCGCTACCCCGACCCCCGCGCAGCCGGTCGCGCCCGCTGCGCACACCGTGGCGCCCCCGGCCCAGGCCCCGGCCGCGCCCAAGGCCCCGTCCATCGTCGCGCCGCCGTCGCAGCAGACCGAACCGAGCGCGCCAGCGCGTGCCGCAAGCGCCCCTGCCCCCGGCGCCCCCGGCGCCCCCTCGCGCCCGCGCACCGGCGAGCGTGACTCCGGCGGCGACGCCGCCGTGCGGATGAACGTCCCCGACCGTCCCAAGTCCGTGAAGCCAGTCGGCCAGAAGCTCGAGATCAAGACCCCGGCCAAACTCTCCGGCCCCAAGATCGTGCGCGTCGAGGCCGCCGAGGTCGTCGATGTGCCCGGACCCCGACGCGGCCCCGGCGGCGGCGGGCAGGGCGGCCCCTCCATCCCCAGCGCCCGCGGCCCGCGCGGCGGCTCCGGCGTTCGCGCCGGCGAGGACGACGCTTCCCGGCGCAACAAGCGCCGAGGCCCCGGCGGACCCGGCGGTGCGCCAGGCGGCGCGCCGGCAGCCCCCGGCGCCGGCGGCAAGCGCGGCGAGGGCGGCTGGCGCCAGGCCGACCTCATCGAACGCGAAGAGCGCCTCTCTCGCGCAGGCGGGTTCCTCCGCCAGCGCCGGCGCGACGCGACCAAGGGCCCCGGGGGCGAGCGCGCCACCACCGCCGCCCAGACCGGCGGCGCCGTGCGCATCGCCGCCCCGTTCACCATCAAGGACCTCTCCGCCGCCACCGGCGTCAAGGCCTCCGACATCGTCAAGCAGCTCTTCATGCAGGGCGTCATGGCGACCGTCAACTCGGGCATCGAGCCCGAGAAGGCCCAGGAGATCATGATCGAATACGACATCGAGCTCGACGTCGTCGAGTCCAAGTCCGCGGAAGAAGTCGTCTCCGAGCAGTTCTCCGACCGCGAGACCATCGACGAGCGACCGCGCTCCACCGTCGTCACCATCCTGGGCCACGTCGACCACGGCAAAACCTCGCTGCTCGACAAGATCCGCAACGCCAATGTCGCCTCGGGCGAAGCCGGCGGCATCACCCAGGCCACCAGCGCGTTCCGCGTCCCCGTCAGGGTCGGCGACGACGAGAAGTTCGTCACCTTCCTCGACACCCCGGGCCACGAGGCGTTCACCGCGATGCGCTCGCGCGGCGCCAACATGACCGATGTGGTCGTGCTCGTCGTCGCAGCCGACGACGGCGTCATGCCCCAGACCATCGAGTCCATCAACCACGCCAAGGCCGCCGGCGTGCCCATCGTCGTCGCCCTCAACAAGATCGACAAGCCCGAGGCGACCGACAACAACATCCAGCGCATCTTCGGCCAGCTCGCCGAGCGCGGGCTCAACCCCACCGAGTGGGGCGGCGACACCGAGGTCGTGCGCACCTCCGCCACCAAGGGGACCGGCATCCAGGACCTCCTCGAGGTCCTCGACTACCAGTCCCAGCTCCTCGACCTCAAGGCCGACTTCAAGGGCCCGGCGCGAGGCACCGTCATCGAGTCTCGCATGGAAGAGGGTCGCGGCGCGACCGCCAGCGTTCTCGTTCAGAACGGCGAACTCTGCGTCGGAGACTTCATCGTCGCCGGGCGCGCCTTCGGACGCGTGCGCGACATCACCGACGACCGCGGCAACCGCGCCAAGTCGGCGATCCCCTCCTCCGCTGTCCAGCTCTCCGGCCTCGACGAGCTCCCCAACGCCGGCGACAAGTTCTACGTCGTCGATTCGCTCAAGCAGGCGCAGCAGGCCGCCGAGCAGCGCCGTCACCGCGAGCGCGAGCGCGAGCTCGCCACTCCCAAGGCGACCCTCGACTCGATCCTCACCCAGCTCAAGGACGGCGAGCGCAAGGAACTCCTCGTCGTCATCAAGGCCGACGTGCAGGGCTCGGTCGACGTGCTCAAGGAGAGCGTGCAGAGCGTCTCGGGCGAGAACATCAAGGTCCGCGTCCTCCACGCCGCCGTGGGTGGCATCAACGACTCGGACGTCATCCTCGCCGAGGCGTCGGGCGCGATCATCGTCGGCTTCAACGTCATCCCCTCCGCCAAGGCGCGCCGCCTGGCGGAAGACAAGAAGGTCGGCATCCGCACCTACCAGGTCATCTACGACATCGTCGACGACATCAAGGGCATGGCCGAGGGCCTGCTCGAGCCCGAGCTGCGCCAGGAGATCCTGGGACACGCCGAGGTCCGCCAGGTGTTCAAGGTCTCCAAGGTCGGCGCCATCGCCGGCTGCTACGTCACCGACGGCGTCATCGAGCGCAACGCCTACATCCGCGTCACCCGAGGCGACATCGTCATCGAGAACGACCGCCTGCTCGAACAGCTCAAGCGCTTCAAGGACGACGCCAAGGAAGTCCGCATGGGCCAGGAGTGCGGCATGAAGATCGTCGGCTACGACGACATCAAGGAAGGCGACATCCTGGAATGCTACAAGAAGGTCGAGATCAAGCGCACCCTCTGAAACCCCCGCGCGACGTGCGCATCTGACACATCATGTTCGTGGGCGTGCTCCAGTTCGAGATCGTCGTCCCCGAGAGCCGCAGTCTGAAGGACAAGCGACGCGTGGTCCGTTCCCTCAAAGACAAGCTGCACCGCGAGCACCAGGTCGCCGTCGCCGAGGTCGCGGCGCTCGACTCGCTGAACCTCGCGGTGATGGGGCTGTCCGCCGTCGCCAACTCGGGCGCCTACCTCCACGAGCTGTTCGACCGCATCGTCCTCAAGCTCGAACGCTGGCCCGGCGCGCAGCTCGGCGCGGTCCAGCGAGACATCTTCAAAGGGGACCAGCTCCCCGTCGCCGACACCGTCACCGGGGCCCCCGACGACGAGCCCCTCTGGACCGAGCACGAACGCCGGGAACCCGACTCATGAGCCATCGCGTCGAACAGCTCGCGTCCGCGCTGCACCGCGCGGTCCAGACCGTCCTCTCCAAGGGCCTCAACGACCCGCGCGTGCAGGGCATGATCTCAGTCACCAAGGTCACCGTCAGCGCCGACAAACGCAACGCCACCGTCTTCGTCTCCGTCATGCCCTCCGAGAAGGCCGACCTGACGATGCACGGGCTCCGCGCCGCTGCGCCGCACATCCGGCGCAGCGCCGGAGAGATCATCGACGCCTTCCGCCTGCCCGAGATCGTCTTCAAACTCGACAAGCAGTTCCAGAAACAGGCCGAGGCCCTCGCCGCGATCGCGCGCGCCAGGGCAGAGCTCGAAGACGCGCCGACGACCGACCCCGGCGAGGAGGCCGCCCCGTGAGCGTGCTCGACGCAGAACGCTTCGATTCGCTGGTCGCCCGGCTCGTCTCCAGCGCCGCCCCGACGCCCCCGGCGCCCCCGGCGCCCGCGTCGTCGGACGATCCCGTCGACCTGCTCGTCCACTCCTTCCTGCTCTGGGAAACAACCCCGGTCGTCGCCGATCGCGCGGCGAAGAAGCTCAAGAGCGCCTTCGTCGACCTCAACGAGCTGCGCGTCGCGCGAACCGACGAGATCGTGTCGGTCATCGGCGTGCGCTGCCCCCGCGCCGAAGAGCGGTCTTCGCTGCTGCGCCGCTCGCTCAACGACATCTTTAACCGCGAGCACGCCGTCACCCTCGCCAACCTCATCCAGCGACACAAGCGCGACGCGAAGCAGTATCTCACCTCGCTCGACGGCTGCCCGCAGTACGTCTCGGCGCGCGTGCTCGTCCTCGGCTTCGGCGCCCATGCCGCCCCGCTCGATGCGTTTATCCACGCGCGCCTCGCCCAGGCAGGCGTGTTCACCGAACCGGTCGACCTCGAGCGCGCCGCGTCGCTCCTCGAGCGACACATCCGCGCCGACGACTCGCTCGCGACGCATCTGGCCCTCGAATCGCTGCGCGACGAGGATTTGGCGACGCCGCCCGGCGCGGCGGCGTCGCGCCGACCCGCAACGTCCGGCGCCCCGTCGCGAACCGGGAAGAAAGCCCAGTGACGCGACGCGAGCCGACCATCCGAAACCGCGACCTCGCGCTCGCCGTCGCCGCGATCTTCGCGGCGTCGGCGTCCTCGTGCGCCCCGACGACGCGCGACAACCCCTCGCTCGCACCGGTCGACAAACTGGCGCTGCTCGCCAGGCACGAGACTGCGGCCAGGACGGATCGCATCCCGGCGCTCCCGCCCGGCGTGCCGGCGGATCTCTTCGACACCCCGGCCCACGCCGACGCGCGGCGGGCCTCCCTTTCCCTGGCCGAAGCGCTCGCAGAGATCGTCGGCGCTTCGGAGCGGGCCGAGCCGGCGCCGCCCGCCGCCGCCCCCAGCGCCCCGCTGCTCCTGTCGTCGCAGCGCCTCTACACCAGGGGACGCGCGGCGCTGCTCTCGGGCCAACTCGCCGAGGCGGCGGCGCTGTTCGAGCAGGTCGTCGCGATCGACCCCGACGCAACGCCTGCGTGGGCCTCGCTCGGGCTGATCCGCTCGGCGCTCGGAGACGCCGCCGGCGCATCGCGCGCCTGGCGTGAAACACTGCGCCTCGACCCCGACAACGCCCGCGCGCTCGAACAACTCGGCGTCGCCGCGCTCCAGCGACAGGACAACGCGGAAGCGCTGTCGCTGCTCGCGCGTGCGTCGCTCGCCGCCCCTGAGCGTACAGACCCGGCGCTGCCCTTCCTCATCTCGGCGTCGCTGGCCGACGCGTTGGAGCGCGAGGGGTACCTGCTTGCCGCGGCGCTTTCCGCCGAGACAGCCGCGTCGGTCCCGGCGCCCTTCGATCGCCCCACGCTCGAGCAGCGACGGCTGCTGACGCTCATCCGCCAGCGCGCACTCCTGCTGCGCCAGGCGGGCGACATCCGCCTCGCGCTCGGCGACCTGATCGGCGCCGCGAACGCGTACGACCGGGTGCTCGCGCTGGACGAGACGCCCGACGCCGCGGTCGTCGCCCGCGCGATCGCGATCTTCCAGCGACGCGGCGCCGATGCGGCCGCGGCGTCGGCGCTGGTGCGCGTGCTCGATTCCTCGCAGGGGCGCGTCGACTCGCTCCACGTCCGGCTGGTCGAACACCTCGCGAAAACCATCCGCTCCCCCGGCGTCGCGCGCGCGTTCGCCGACGCTGTCAAAGACACACCCACGCGCGCGAGCTGGCCCGCGACGCCGGCGTCGCGCGGCGCGTCGGCCCGCCTCGCCGCCGGCGCGGAGCGCTCCGCGCCGATCTCGGCCGAGATCCTGCTCACGCACCTGCGCACCGGCGACAACGCCTCGTTCGACGACGCGTCCTTCGAGCAGCTCGCACGCACGCTCGCGGACCGGCCCGGCGAACTCGCCGGCGCACTCGTCGAACTCGTGGGCGCCCACCCGACGCTCGCGCCGCAACTCGCCACGCTCTTCGCCCGCTCGGCGCGGGATCGCGCCGCGTTCACGCGCGCACTCGCGGCCGGCCCGCGTTCGGCGCCGCCCGCGCCGATCGACGCGATCAGCGCCGCCGAAGCCGGCGCGCTCGCCCACGCGTGGCTCCTGCAGCGCACGGGCTCGCACCGTGAAGCGCTCAGGCGGGCCGCCCCGCTCCTTGACTCCCCCTCGGCCCGCCCCTTCGCGATCGGCGTGAGCGCCGAAGCGCACGCCGCCCTTGGCGAGACCGGCGACGCGCTGCTCGCGCTCGATGACCTTCGCGCCGACACAACCCCGGTCGCGCGGCTCATGACGGCGCTGGGGGACGCCCACCTGCAGCGCCACGAGGACGCGCTCTCGCTGCTCGTCCCGCTCCTGGCCGAGGAGTTCGCCGACGAGCCCTGGCGAGGCGACGCGTACCTCTACGCCGCACGATCCGCCGCCGCGCTCGGCCAGCTCGAGAACGCCGAGCGATGGCTCCGCGCCGCGACCGAGCTGCAGCCCCTGCGCGAGGACGCGTACGCCGGTCTCATCCAGATCTACCTCGCGACCGACCCGCAGCGCTCACGCACGCAGCTCGCCGACGCTGTGCGCCGCCTGCGCGACAACATCCCGTCGAGCCGCTCGCTGCGCCTGCTGCAGGCGCGCGAGCTGGCGTCCCAGGGCCAGCCCGACGCCGCGCGCGAGATCCTGCTCGATCTGCTCGCGCTGGACGGCAACGACGCCGCCGCCGAGGAGCAACTCATCGCGATCCTCGTGGGCAGCGGGCGCGCCGACGAGGCGGAGCGCTGGCTGCGCGAACGACTCTCCTCGCCCTCGTTGCTCGAGTCGCCCGACGCGCGGACCGCGTCGCTGCTGCTGCTCGCGCGGGTGTACGCCTCCACCGAGCGCGTCGAGCTGGCGGTCGAGACGCTCGAGGCCGAGCTGGAGCGCTCGCCTCGCAGCGGGCCCCTGCTCCGCTCGCTCGAAGAACTCTACCGGGGCCCGCTCGAAGACCCGGCGCGCGCCGACCGCTACGCGCTCGATCGCCTGCGCGCCGCCCCGCCGACGCTCGACAACTCGCTCGAACTCGCCGAGGCGCTCTCCCGAATGGGCGACTGGAGCGGGTCGATCGACGCGCTGGAACGCGCGCTCTCGCGCGCCGGCGTCTCGTTCCGTCGCGACCAGCGTGAGCGCGCCGCACGCACGCTGATCGTCTTCGCCGCGTCGGCCGACGCCCTCTCGCCCGGGCAGGCGCGACTGGGCGCCGACGCCGCCGCCATGCTCATCGACGACCTCGCCGCCGCGCCCGAGCCGCTCCATCGCGCGCGCGTCATGCTGCTCGTGCGCGCCGAAGCGCCCGTCGGCGAACTCCTCGAAGCGACCGAGGCCCCCGCCCGCGCCAACGCCGACTTCGCCATGCAGCTCCGCGTCGCCGCCCTCGACATGATCGCCAGCGCCGGGCGCACCGACGACGCGCTCCGCGCGATCAGCCAGGGATATCGCGTCGGGGGGCGCGCCGTGCCCGAGCTCCTCGCCGCGTGGTTCATGCTCGCCGTCGACCAGCGCGACCGCGACCAGGCCATCGCCGCCGTGCGCGCAGCCGTCGCCGAGAACCTCACCGAGAAGACCTACGACACGCTCACCCGGCTCACCGGCGGCGGCGAGAACGCCGAGGGCGACCCCGCCGATCTCGCCTACCACGTCGGAGGGATGTTCGACGTCGAGGGCCACGAGGACGACGCCGACGCGCTCTACCTCCTCGCGCTCGAGTTCGATCCAAACCACCCCTGGGCCGCGAACAACGTCGGGTACCGTCTCGCCGAGCGCGGCGAAGACCTGCTCCGCGCCTACGACCTCATCCAGCGCGCCCACGAGGCCATGCCCAACGCCACCGCGATCGTCGATTCGATGGGCTGGGCCCGGTACCGCGTCGGGATCTTCGAGGACACCGTCGCGCCCGACGGGCGTCGCGTCGAAGGCGCCGTCACGCTCCTCCGGCGCGCCGCCAGCGCGTCCACCGAGGTCGAAGACGCCGTCATCCACGACCACCTGGGCGACGCCTACTGGCGCGCCGGCGACGCCGCCCGCGCCGTCGCGGCCTGGCAACTCGCGGCGCGCATGAACCAGGCGTTCCTCGACCAGAACCGCGCTCGCGCCTCGCAGAACCCGCGGCTCGCCGCCTTCATCGAGCAGATGCAGAAACAGACCGACGAACTCCTCGCCAAGATCAGCGCCGCGCAACGCTTCGCCGACACCGGCGTCGCGCCCGAAACCGCCGAGGTCTTCCCCGAACTGCGCGACGACGCGCTGCGCCTCGCGCCTCCGACGATCCAGCAGCCCGCGAGGCCCGCCCCGCCCGCCGCCGGCGCCTAATCAAGGCCCACCTCACCAACGGAGCAGACGACATGGCCGGTCACAGCAAATGGGCCAACATCAAGCACCGCAAGGCCGCCGTCGATAAGAAACGCGGCAAGGTCTGGAGCAAGTGCTCGCGCGCCATCATCACAGCCGCGCGCAACGGCGGCGGAGACCCCGCCTCCAACCTGCCCCTGCGCTACGCCGTCCTCGAGGCCAAGGCCGCCAACATGCCCAAGGACACCATCGAGCGCGCCATCGCCAAGGGCGCCGGCGAGCTCGGGGGCGACAACTACGAGAACGCTCGCTACGAGGGGTACGGGCCCTCCGGCGTCGCCGTCGTCGTCGACGCCCTCACCGACAACCGCGCGCGCACGGCGCCCGACCTGCGCGCCGCCTTCACCAAGCACGGCGGCAACCTCGGCACCAGCGGGTGCGTCTCCTACATCTTCGAGCAGCGCGGCGTCATCACCCTCGAAGACTCCTCCGTCACCGAAGAGCGACTCATGGAGATCGCGCTCGAGGCCGGCGCCGACGACATCCAGCGCGAAGAGGGCGTCTTCATCGTCACCACGCCCCCCACCGAGTTCCTCGCCGTCAAGGAAGCACTCGACAGCGCCGGCGTCGAGACCGCCTCCGCCGAGCTCACGATGGTCGCCAACACCACCGTCCAGCTCGGCGCCGCCGACGCCGCCAAACTCCTCAAGCTCGTCGACGCGCTCGAAGACCTCGACGACGTCCAGAAGGTCTACACCAACGCCGAGATCGACGACGACGCCCTCGCCAACGCGTGACCCGCGCATGACAGACGCACCAGCACACAACGCCCCGACGCTCCCGCCCCGACGCGCCGGCGTGCCTCGCAGGGTCTGGCTGCTCGTCAAGGGCACAGCGGTGTCGTTCATCACCTCGCGCGCCCCCATGCTCGCTGCGGCCCTCGCGTTCTACACCATGCTCTCGCTCGCGCCGGTCATCGCGATCACCGTCGTCGTGGTCGGCGTCGTTCTGGGCCGGCAGGCGGCGCAGGGCGAGATCTCCGAGCGGTTCTCCGACATGCTCGGCCCCGCCGCCGCCCAGCAGGTCGAACTCGCGATCAACCAGGCCAACAACTCCGGCTCGGGCCTGCTCACCACCCTCATCAGTCTCGCGCTGCTTATCTTCGGCGCCACCGCCGCCTTCAACATGCTCCAGCTCGCGCTCGACGCGGTCTGGAACGCCACCGACATGCGCGCCACCGGCGTCTGGGGCGTCCTGCGCAGCCGGCTCGTCGCGCTGCTCCTGGTGCTCCTCGTGGGCGCAGCCATCCTCGCGTCCGTCATCTCCACCGGACTCGTGCGCGCGCTCGTCGTCCATCTCCCCGAAGACCTCCCGGCGTGGTTCAACATCGTCGACTGGCTCCAGCGCGCCGTCTCCTTCGCCCTCCTCGCCGGCATCTTCGCGCTTCTCTACCGCGTCCTCCCGGCCAAACGAGGAAAGTGGCGCGACGTCTGGGTCGGCGGCGTCTTCACCGCCGCCATGTTCACCCTCGGCGAAGACTTCATCGTCGGCTACGTCACCAAAACCGGCAGCTCGTCGGCCTACGGCGCCGCCGGCTCGCTCGCCGCCGTCCTGCTGTGGGTCTACTACTCGTCGCTGGTCTTCCTCCTCGGCGCGTCCTTCGCCCACGAGTGGGCGCGCCAGTTCGGATCCCTGCGCGACGAGCCCGAAACCCCGCCCCAGTCGCCCCTCCCCCACGAGCAGGATCAGTCGTCGCCCCCGCCCCCGTCGCCCCCGTCGCCCCCATCGGCGAACTCGGCACCGCCGGCGTCGTCCTCGTCGACCTCCACCGCGACGACCTCGTAGCCCACGCCCCCCGCGCCGCCGATCCCGTAGCGACCCGCGCCCGTCTTCACGCACGCCGCGTCCACGATGATCCGCGCGGGCCACGCTTCCGCCGGGTCCACGTCGTCGGGCATCCACGGGCGCCCACGCTCCACGACGATCAACAGGCCCTCCTCGTCGCCGATGGGCGCGAACCCCGGCTCGGCGCCGATGTAGGGCCCCAGCCCGAGACGGCGCTCCAGATCGATCGCCGTCCCCTCGGCGCTGTCGACCACCACGCCGATCTCGCTCAGCCACAGCAGGTCGTCGCCGACATCGAACGGCCCGCCGCTCCCGGTCGGCAGGTCGTGGCGCGCGATGATCTCCACGATGTTCCCCGCCGGGTCGCGGAAATACACCGCGTGCGCGTTCCACGGCTTGAAGTGCGTCGTCACCTCGCCCGTGTGCTTGTTCTCCAGCAACTCCACGCCGCGCTCGACCAGCCACTTGCGCGCCTTGCCGATCTTGTTCTCGCGCACGTCGATCGCGAAGTGATAGATCGGCCTCTCCCCGGGCGGCGCCGGCGTGAAGCACAGCAGCGTCTCGCCCGCCAGCACGACCCCGTCCTCGGCCCCCGCCGCCCGACCGCCCCCCGCGCCACGCCCCTCGCCCTCGTCCAGCGACAGCCCCAGCGTGTCGCGGTACCACTCCGCCAGACCCGAAGGGTCGCGTGCCTGCAGCGTCAGGGCGAGGATTCTCATCGCCCGATCCTATCGCCCCGACCTATTCTTGCACATGGTCAACAAGGTCTTCACCTCGCCCGCCGCCGTCATCGAGCACCTCCGCGCCAAGGGCATCCTCAAAGACGGCATCACCGTCATGGCCGGCGGGTTCGGGCTCTGCGGCATCCCCGAGCAGATGATCATCGCCCTGCGCGACAGCGCCGCCAAAGACCTCACCGCCATCTCCAACAACGCCGGCGTCGACGACTGGGGGCTCGGCCTCCTCCTCAAAACCCGGCAGATCCGCAAGATGGTCTCCTCCTATGTCGGCGAGAACGACGAGTTCGAACGCCAGTACCTCAGCGGCGAACTCGAGATCGAGTTCAACCCCCAGGGAACACTCGCCGAGCGCATCCGCGCCGGCGGCGCCGGCATCCCGGCCTTCTTCACCGCCACCGGCGTGGGCACCATCGTCGCCGACAACAAGGAAACCCGCGACTTCAACGGGCGCACCTATGTCATGGAGACCGCCCTCAAGGCCGACCTCTCCCTCGTCAAGGCGTGGAAGGCCGACACCGCCGGCAACCTCGTCTTCCGCAAGACGGCGCGCAATTTCAACCCCATGATGGCCCAGGCCGGCGCCTTCACCGTCGCCGAGGTCGAAGAGCTCGTCGAGGTCGGACAACTCGACCCCGAACGCGTCGACACCCCCGGCGCCTACGTCGACGCGATCGTCGTCACCAAGAGCGAGAAGCGCATCGAACAGCGCACAACGAGGTGAGGGGGGCAGGGAGCAGGGAATAGGGAGCAGGGAGCAGGGAGCAGTGGGACACAATCCCCTCCCCCTCCGGTGCCCCGGGGCATTCCTGACCCGGGCTACCCCGCCTCTGTCTTCCCTCCCCATTCTCTGACTTCTCTCCCCCTCCGGTGCCACCACACAAAGTGTGGTGCCTACCCCCTCTACCCCTTCTCCCTCTTCAACTCCCCCCCGGCACCCACCATCAACGAACCACCATCGCTTCGAGCCGCGTGCTTCCGCCCGCGGCTCTGATCAGTTTCCCTACCATCCCCCATGCTCAACGCCGCATTCCTCAAGTCCCATTTCGACCGCGCACTCCCCTACCACGACTATGTCGCCACCGGAAAGCCCGCCCAGCAGGCCAACTTCAAGGATGTCTACGACCGCGCCTCCCTCACACCCCAGCAGACCGAACTCCTGCGCACCTTCTCGCGCGACATGCACATCCTCGTCTCCTCCGGCACATGGTGCGGCGACTGCGTCCAGCAGGTCCCCCTCCTCGCACGCATCGCCGAGGCAAACCCCCAGCGTGTCCGCCTCCGCGTCGTCGACCGCGACGAGCACATGGACCTCACCGAAAAGATCATGATCAACGCGGGCCACCGCGTCCCCACCGCCGTCTTCATGGCCGAGGACTTCGAGTTCGTCTCCCTCCTGGGCGACCGGACCCTCACCCGCTACCGCGCCGTCGCGATGCGCTCCCTCGGCCCCGCCTGCCCCCTCCCCGGCGCCCCCATCCCCGACGACGAACTTTCCGCTACCCTCCAAGACTGGCTCGACGAGGTCGAACGCGTCCACCTCATCCTCCGGCTGTCGGCGAGGTTGAGGGAGAGGCATGGGGATTGAGAATCACATAGACACCTCGCAATGCAAGATAAGGCACAAATCACGCCGAATCTGATCGTGTGGGCAAGAACGACCGTAGGATGGTCGCGCGAACAGCTTGCCGCAAAGATATCCGTCCGCGATCAACAGCTAGCGCAATGGGAGTCGGGAGAAGACTTACCTTCGATTGCACAGCTAGACAAGATTGCAGACGCACTCAAGCGGCCGACCGCGGTATTCTTTCTAGACGCCCCGCCGGAAGACATCCGAAAGCCCAAGGACTTCAGACTGCTATCGAAGGAAAACTCCGCCGGAGTGTTCTCGCCAGCCTTGCTTGATGAACTGGCACTCTTTGATGCCCGACAGAGATTCTTGCATGATTGGCGGCACGACCAAGGCCGAACAACCAACTCACTAGTCGGAACAGCCACACTATCGATCGACCCCGACATCCTTGCCAACAGCTTCCGCCAAAGCGTACTGAGAAACCTTGGAAAGCGTGATTTTCGTAGCTATCGACACGCGCTCGAGGGAGCCGGTGTGCTTGCCACAATAACTCCGGCATCACGCAGAATTCTTCCCGCCGAGTTCAGGGGCGCCGCCATCGCCGATCAGATGGCCCCGCTTATATTGCTGAATGAGTCTGATTCGCAAACAGCACGACTTTTCACGCTGATTCATGAGACATGCCATTTATTGCTCGGACTCAGCGGCGTAAGCAACCTACAGCGCGCAGTGCGAACGTCCGCCCCCGAACAGCGAGTCGAGCGGTTCTGCGACCGGTTTGCCGCAAGCGTACTAATGCCGGCAGCCGAATTCCGATCGCTGGCCAAACGACTCACGGACATAGATCCGGCATCCCAAGAATTAGCGTCACTCGCCAGAGCATTTGGCGTAAGCCGGGAAGCTGCCCTGTTGCGACTTGCTGACCTTCGATTCATTCGGTTTGACGACTTCCTAGAGCTTCGAGGACAAATTCCCCAGTTTGAGAAGAAGAAGGGAAAGGGCGGACCCGGCTTTGCGGTAATGTCCGTCGAGAGGCTCAGCAAACCTCTCACCCGAGAAATTTTCCGCGCACGAGAAGCTGGATTTATCGCACTTGACGAAGCATGTGAAATCCTGAATCTTCGACTTGAGCACTTCGACAGCGTTGAAGAGATCGCTTTCGCCGAGCATTAAATGCAATACTGGATGGACACCAGCGCTCTCGTGCACCTCTGGAGGGAACATTACCCGCCAGATGTATTCCCTACACTATGGGAACAGCTTTCTGCACATGCTCGATCCGGAGTGCTTCGGTGCCCACGTGAAATCAAAAAAGAACTGGGCAAAAGACAAGACGATCTGTTCGACTGGTGTCGTGACCGCGAGATCTTCGTTGACCCAGACAGTCAGGTTCAATCATGCCTGAAGCTCGTGATGTCTACGCAACCGAGAATAATTGACATATACCGAAACAGCTCTGGTGGCGATCCGTGGGTGATCGCACATGCCATGGCCACAGCGGGAACTGTTGTTCATGTCGAGGGGCGCCGCCGCGAAGTTACCATAGCCACTGTCTGTGACACGCTTGATGTCTTGCAGTGTAGTCCGCTTCATTTGATCAAGAGCCTCGGCATCAGGATCTGAAACTCAGTGTTCGAGGCAGAGTCCGCCCTCACCCCGCCCTTCCAAACACCAACTCCATATACCCCCTGTCCTCTGGCCGGCAGAACACATACACATGGTCCCCCGGCTCGAAGGTCGTCCCGCCCTTGGCGGCGACCAGTTCGTCGCCGCGCACGATCAGCACCGCCGCCGCCCCTTCGGGGAAGCGGATCTGGGCGAGTTTGGCGCCGCAGGCGGCCAGTTCGGGGCTGATGAAGAACCGCAGGACCTCGCCCTTGAGGGGCTGCATCGAGTTGATCTCGATCGCGGCGTTGGGCGTCGGGGGCTCGTCGCGTTCGAGCCCCAGTTTCCTGGTCAGCCAGCGCACCGTCGCGCCGGGGGCGAGGGCGTTGATGAGCACCACGAAGAAGACGATGTTGAAGACCTCGATCGCGCCGGGGGCGCCGCGCAGCACCGGGAAGGTGGCGAGGATGATCGGCACCGCGCCGCGCAGGCCCACCCAACTCACATAGCCCACCTCGCGCCGCTTGAAGCGGAAGGGCCACAGGCACAGCAGCACCGCGGCCGGTCTCGCGACGAACGCCAGGAACAGCGCGATCGCCAGCCCCACGCCGATGTTGGGCAGCAACTGGCTCGGGAACACGAGCATGCCCAGCATGAGGAACATGCCGATCTGCGCGAGCCACGCGATCGCGTCGTGGATGCGGCGCAGCCCGTTGGCGTAGGGGATGGGCCCGTTGCCCACGACCAGGGCCGCGACATACACCGCGAGGAACCCGCTCGCGTTGATGAGCGTCGCGGCGCCGTACGCCAGCAGCGCGAGCCCCAGCGTGAGCGCCGGGAACAGCCCCGCCGTCGACACGCGCACGCGCAGCAGCACGACGCGCCCCAGATACCCGCACACCACGCCCATGACGGCGCCGAACACCAGTTGATAGGGCACCGCCCACGCCAGCCCCCACCCCAGCGTGTTCTGCCCCAGCAGGTGCATCGTGATCGCCGCGGTGAGGATGACCGCCATGGGGTCGTTGACGCCCGATTCGAGTTCGAGCGTCGAGCCGACGGGGTCGCGCAGGCGGATGCCCCCGCCGCGCAGGATCGCGAAGACCGCGGCGGCGTCGGTCGACGACACGACGGCGCCGATGAGCAGCGCCGCGCCCCATGGGAGCCCGACGAGGCGCGCGAACAGCGCGACGAGCGCCGCGGTGACCGCGACTCCGAGCGTCGCGAGCAAGGACGCCGGCCCGACGGCGCGTTTGAGCGAACCGAGGCGTGTGTTCAGCCCGCCGTCGAACAGGATGAGGACCAGCGCGATGGTGCCCAGCCGGTACGCGAGGGCGTAGTCATCGAAGGGGATGCGCCCGACGCCCTCGCTGCCGGCGAGCACGCCGAGGATCAGGAAGAGGAGCGCGACGGGCACGCCGAAGCGGTCGAACCACTTGCCGATGATGACGCTGGCCCCGAGGAGGACCCCGGCGACGACAAGCAATAGAGCGGTGGCGATGGGCTCGGCGATCATCTCGCCGCAAGGGTATCAGGGCCGGGGGCGCGGGTCGTTCCGGGAGCGGGGGTCGTTGATCGGCGCGACGCCCTCCTTCCAGATGCCCATGAGTTTCAGATTCCGGACATTGGCCTTCCACGCGGCGTCGAAGAGGTCGCCGATCAGCGGCACGGTCCCGACGACGAGTTCGACGAACACATTGAACAGCATCCGCGCCGCCATCCGCTTGGGCACGCCCAGGCGCCACGCCTCGCGCACCACCAGCGCCGAGAGGATCGCGCCGAGCACATCGCCGATGCCGGGGATGAGACCGATGATCGGGTCGAGCCCGATCTTGAAGTTCGTGTGAGGGACGCGGATCGAGGCGTCGAGCAGCCACGCGAGCCCGCGCAGGCGCGCGATCGCGCCGGCACGCTTCGAGGGGTCGCGGTACACCTTCGCGCGCGGCTGCCACCCGCGCAGCGTGGGGTCCTCTTCGGGGAGAACGCCCGCCGTGCCCTGGCGGCGCTTCGCGTCGACATGCTCCACCCGCGGCGTGCGCGCGAGGGCTCGGGTTCGGGAGTCCGGTGACATCGTGGTCATTGTCTGGTTGTTGGGGATCGCGGGCGAGTGGTGTCGGGCCGATTCTGAATCCCCCGGCGCCCCCACCCACCCACGGTGCCCCGGGGCATCTGCGCAGCAGTGACCCGGGCCGAGCGACGCCCCTCGCGCCCCGGGTCTGGAAGACCCCAGGCCGCCAACCTCTTTCTCCCCCCGCTCCCTGCCCCTCGCTCCCTCTCCCCCCTACCATCGCTCCCTATGGCACAAAACAGCAGCGGAACGGGCAAAACGCACAAGGTCACGATGATCGCCGGCGACGGGATCGGGCCCGAGGTGGCCGCCGCCACCAAGCGGATCATCGAGGCCGCCGGCGTCAAGATCGACTGGGAGGACGCCCTGGCGGGCGCCGAGGCGTTCAAGAGCGGCGTCGGCAACGGCGTGCCCCAGGACACCCTCGACTCCATCGCGCGGAACAAGGTCGCCCTCAAGGGCCCCCTCGAGACCCCGGTCGGCTACGGCGAGAAGTCCGCCAATGTGACCCTGCGCAAGATCTTCGAGCTCTACGGCAACATCCGCCCCTGCAAGGAGATCCCCGGGATTGGCGGGCCCTTCGCGGGGCGCGGCATCGACCTGATCGTCGTCCGCGAGAACGTCGAGGACCTCTACGCCGGCATCGAGCACATGCAGACGCCCGGCGTCGCCCAGTGCCTGAAACTCATCTCGCACAAGGGCTGCGAGAAGATCAGCCGCCTCGCGCTGAACCTCGCCCGCGCCGACGACCGAAAGTCGGTGCACTACGCCAGCAAGGCCAACATCATGAAGGCCACCGAGGGCCTGCTCAAGCGCACCTTCGAGGAGGTCGCCAAGGACTACCCCGATATCAAGACCGAGCATGTCATCATCGACAACTGCTGCCACCAGTTGGTGATGAAGCCCGAGCGCTACGAGGTGATCGTCACCACGAACATGAACGGGGACATCGTCTCCGACCTGACCTCGGGCCTCGTGGGCGGGCTGGGCATCGCGCCGTCGTACAACATCGGCGACGACCTGGTCATCTTCGAGGCGGTCCACGGCTCGGCCCCTGATATTGCCGGCCAGAACAAGGCGAACCCCACGGCGCTCACGCTGGCGGCGGTGATGATGCTGCGCCACCTCGAAGAGTTCGCCGCGGCGGACGCGATCGAGAACGCGATCTATCTCACCTACGAGAAGGGCGACAACACCACGGGCGACCTGACCCCCAAGGGCAAGACCCCGGGCACGACCAGCTCCTTCAGCGACACGGTCATCAAGCACTTGGGCCAGAAGTCTCCCCACTGGAAGCAGAAGCAGAACAAGCGACTCGAACTGCCCAAGGTCACCAAGGAGGCGGCGACCGTGAAGGTCGCCTCTCGCCGCGTCGCGGGCATCGACCTGTTCATCGAGTTCAACGGGGCCTCGAAGGACTTGGGCGATTCGCTCGTGTCGCTCAGCGAGGGCACCGGGCTGACGCTCAAGATGATGAGCAACCGCGGCACGCAGGTGTGGCCGGGCGAATACCCGCGCATCGACCTCGTGGACCACTTCCGCTGCCGCTTCATGGGCGGCGCCGGCGCCGACGTGACCGACCAGCAGATCGCGGCCTTGCTCGCGAAGGTGTCTCCCAAGCACCGCTGGATGCACATCGAGAAGCTGCAGGAGTTCGACGGCAAGGCCGCGTACTCCAAGGCCCAGGGCGAAAGCTGAGCATTTCAGCCAGATCCGACCCGATTCCCCCTTCCCGACCTTCCAGAGCCGCCCGCCCGGGCGGTTCTTTTTTGGATCGACAGGTCCCGATTTGTGCTTGCATGTTGCTGGGCATATGCCGAAGATATGCTCATGTATCTCGACAACGAGCCCGCCGCCCGCCGCGATGAGCACGATCGGACGCTTGCGCCAGCACCCGATGCGCCGTCGGCGTCGATGCCTCGGCGCGGGCCGGGGCGCCCGCCGGACCTGCGCCCGATCCTGCCCCTGTCCGACGACGAGCGTGCGCTGCTCGATCGCGCGCTGCGACGGATCCACGAGCAGCTGAAGTCGTTCGTCGCGATGATGCCCCCGGGCGCCGAGCACGCGAGCGGCATGGCGCGCTTCCTCGACATCGAGCGCACGACCTGCCAGCGCGTGGTCTCGTCGGTCGAGGGCCCGTTCGGCGGGCTCGAGCTGATCTCGCGCCTGCCCGGCTCGCGCGGGCTGAAGATGCTGACGAAAGCGGCGCGACGCCGACTCCCCAGGGACAAGCACGAACGCATCAGCGCCGTCGCCGCCGGCATCGAGCTGTACGAGACGACGGTGCGCCGACTCGCCGGGAGCCAGTCGCGCCTGCTGCGCCGGCTCGACGCCTCGATCGCGCCGGCGCGCGAGGCGCTCGACACCGCGGCGCACGACGCGGCCCGTCGTGCGCTGTTCGACGCCGCCGCCGGCGTCACCGGGCGCTGGTCCGAGCTGTGGCTGGCAGCGTACCTCTACCGACCCCACGAGAGCGACGACCGCCTGCTGCGCCACGCGCGCGTGAACGGGCTGATCCGTCACGAGTGGCGCGCCGACGCCGTGCCGCTGACGTTCCACTCATTCAACAACAACCGCAACACCCCGGCGGAGGACGCCGACGAGGCGATGGCCCGCGCCGGGATTTTCGAACCGCTCTTCGCGCGCGAGGAAGAGCCGGCGCACCTGCTCGAGGAGTTCAGCGCCAAACCCGTGCCCATCGTCGCGAGCAAGCAGACCAGCGAGTACATGGTGCAGGCGATCGACGCGATCTCGGACTCGACCGCGTCGTGGCGCCCGGTGGACCTGATGTTCGGCAGCCGCGCCGTGGTGAAGAACCCGATGCGGATGAACCCGCGCATCGAGGAGTGCTGGGGGCTCATCAACCTCCCGGCGCGCGCCATGGTGTTCGATGTGTTCTTGCACCAGGACATCGCGCTGCGATGCATCCCGGCGCTCGACGCGCACCTGTGGAGGCCCGACTTCGCGTCCGCCGTGGGCGACCGCTGGCAGACGCGGCTCGGCAACACCCCGGCGCTCACCCTACTGGGGCGCGGGCTCGAGCGCATCGACACGCGCTGGCACCCGCGCCACCCCGAGCTGCTCTCGATGCTGTTCGACGCCGAGGGCGCCAACCCGAGCGAGTATGTCGGCTTCCGATGCGCCGTCGAGCACCCGCTCTGGCGCTGCGGGTATTGCATGAGCTTCGACTTCGGCGCCGCGGAAGACGAGTCGCGCTGATCGAAAGACAAAGCGGGCCGGCCCGTGAACGAGCCGGCCCGCGTGATGGATGTCTTCAGATCGTCGCGCCGATCAGCCCTTGAGGCCGGCGGTGTCCGACGAGCCCACGCCCTCGCCGATCTCGATGGGCAGCGAAGCGGTCGGGTCGTCCGGACGGGCGCCGAGCTCCTCGGCGCGCATCGCGGCCTCCTCGAGCATCGCCTCCTCGTCCCAGTCGTCCTCGTCGACCGGCTCGGCGAGACGGACGACCTCGATCGACTGGTGGCGGTGGAAGCCCGTGCCGGCCGGGATCAGGTGGCCCAGCAGCACGTTCTCCTTCAGGCCCACCAGCGTGTCGACAGCGCCCTTGAGCGCCGCCTCGGTGAGCACCTTGGTCGTCTCCTGGAACGACGCGCCCGAGAGGAACGAGTCGGACTGCAGCGACGCCTTCGTGATGCCCAGCAGCAGCGTGCGACCCGTGGCCGGCTTGGCGCGCTTGGCCTTCGCGGGCTGCTTGCCCTCGGCCTCGGCGCGAGCGTTGGCCTCGCGGATGTCCTTCTTGTGCACGAGCGCGCCCAGCGCCAGATCCGTGTCGCCGGCGTCGCTCACGCGCACCATGTCGGCGACATCCGCGTTCTTCTTGCGGAACGCGAACTTGTCGACCACGTCGTGCGGCAGGAAGTCGGTGTCGCCCGAGTTCTCCACGCGCACCTTGCGCAGCATCTGGGCGATGATCACCTCGATGTGCTTGTCGTTGATCGGCACGCCCTGCGCTCGGTAGACGCTCTGCACCTCGTCGATCATGTAGGTGTACAGCGCCTCCTCGCCCTTGATCCGCAGGATGTCCTGCAGCACCAGCGGGCCGTCGGTCACCGCGTCGCCCGCGGTCACGTAATCGCCCGTGTGGACGAGGATGTGCTTGTCGCGAGGCACGTGGTGATCGACCGTCAGACCCGCGTCGGAAGTGACGCGGATCGTCATCTTGCCCTTGCGGATGTCCGAGAGCAGCTCGACGCGACCCGAGATCTCGGCCATGAACGCCGGGTCCTTGGGCTTGCGCGCCTCGAAGATCTCGGTGACGCGAGGGAGACCGCCGACGATGTCCTGCGAGGTGCCCGCCGAACGGGGCTGGCGGGCCAGCATCGCGCCGGGGGTGATCATCGTGCCCTCGCGCACCTCGATGCGCGCCTTGGCGGGCAGGAAGTGGAAGTCGAGGATCTTGCCCTCGGCGTCCTCGACGACGATCTGCGGGTGCATCTCGCCCTTGTGCTCGATGATGACCAGCGCCGCCTGGCCGCGGCCCGCGTCCTCTTCACGCACGGTCTCGCCGATCTGGATGTCGACGAAGCGGACCTTACCGGCCTTCTCCGCGAGGATCGGCGTGCGGTGCGGGTCCCACTTGACCAGCAGCTGGCCGCGCTTGGCCTGCTCGCCGGGCTTGACCATGATCCAGGAGCCGTAGGGAACCTTGTACTTCTCGAGCTCGCGCCCCTTGGCGTCGAGGACCGCGATCTCGCCGTTGCGTTTGAGGGCCGCGAGACAGTCGACGCCCTCTTCGTCCTTGACCGGCGCCTCGGCGCAGTCGCGCAGCTCGATCGTGCCGCCGTGCGCCGCCTTGATGCTGTTCTCCGTCAGCTTGGTCGTCGCGACGCCGCCGGTGTGGAAGGTTCGCATCGTGAGCTGCGTGCCCGGCTCGCCGATCGACTGGGCCGCGATGATGCCGACCGCCATGCCCTCTTCGACGAGCTTGCCGGTGGACATGTCCATGCCGTAGTCGAGCGCCGAGCACCCGAACGCCGAGTCGGTCGTGAGCGCGGAGCGGACGACGACCGAGTCGATCCCCAGCTCCTCGACGCGCCGCGCCGCCTCGGTGGTGATCATCTCGTTCTCGCGGACGATCACCTCGTCGGTGACGGGGTTGGTGATCGTGTTGCGCGAGACGCGCCCGACGATCTGCTCGGAGAGGGGGACATCGATCTCCTCGCCCTTGTAGAGGGCGCGCTTCACGATGCCGCGCTTCGAGCCGCAGTCCATCTCGCCGACGATGACGGACTGCGCCACGTCGCAGAGCTTGCGGGTGAGGTAGCCCGAGTCGGCGGTCTTGAGCGCCGTGTCGGCCAGACCCTTGCGCGCGCCGTGCGTCGACGAGAAGTACTCGAGGACCTTCAGGCCTTCGCGGAAGTTCGCGCGGATCGGGGTCTCGATGATCTCGCCCGAGGGCTTGGCCATCAGGCCTCGCATGCCGGCGAGCTGCTGCATCTGCGACACGTTGCCGCGTGCGCCCGAGTCGGACATCAGGTACACCGGGTTCAGGTACTTGTTGCCCTTGTCGGAGTTCACCGGCACGTACTCGCCGGTCTCGAGGATGCGCCGGTCGTTGCGCAGGGTCTCCATGAGCTCCTTGGTCACCTGCTCGCGGCAGTGCGCCCAGATGTCCAGGAGCTGGTTGTACCGCTCGCGCGCCGTGATGACGCCCTGCTCATAGTTGCGCTCGACGCGCATCACCAGCTTCTCGGCGTCCGCGATCAGCTTGTTCTTGCCCTCGGGGATGCGCAGGTCGGTGATGCCGATCGACACGCCCGCCAGGGTCGACTGCTTGAAGCCGATCTCCTTCATGCGGTCGAGCAGGTCGATCGTCTCGGCGCGACCTGCGTACAGGAACGCGTCGTCGATGACCCGCGCGCAGCCCTTCTTGCCCAGCGCGCAGTTGTAGAAGGGCATGCCCTCCGACAGGATGTCGCTGAACAGCACGCGACCCACCGTGGTGATCACGCGACCGTTCTTCGCAAGCGTCGTCGGCCGGCTGCTCTGCGAGTTCACCTGCAGCGTGAAGCCGTCGAGGCGGACCACGATCGGGTCGTGCAGCTTGATCTTGCCCTGCTCGAACGCCAGGATCGCCTCGCGACGGTCCTTGTAGCGGGGCAGCCCGGTCTCCTCCTTGGGCAGCTCGAGCGTGGTCGTGAGGAAGTACACGCCCAGCACGATGTCCTGCGAGGGGGAGATGATCGGCTTGCCGTTGGCGGGCGAGAAGATGTTGTGCGTGCTGAGCATCAGCACGTGCGCCTCGGCCTGCGCCTCGACGGAGAGGGGCAGGTGGACCGCCATCTGGTCGCCGTCGAAGTCGGCGTTGAAGCCCGTGCACACCAGCGGGTGGATGCGGATCGCGTTGCCTTCCACCAGCACCGGCTCGAAGGCCTGGATGCCCATTCGGTGGAGGGTCGGCGCGCGGTTCAGCAGCACAGGGTGCTGGTAGATGACCTCTTCGAGGATGTCCCACACCTCGGGGTCGCGCCGCTCGAGCATGCGCTTGGCCGACTTGATGGTGTCGGCGTAGCCGTGCTCCTTGAGCTTGCGGATGATGAAGGGCTGGAACAGCTCGAGCGCGATCTTCTTGGGAAGGCCGCACTGGTGCAGCTTCAGCTCGGGGCCGACGACGATGACCGAGCGGCCGGAATAGTCGACGCGCTTGCCCAGCAGGTTCTCGCGGAAGCGGCCCTGCTTGCCCTTGATCATGTCGGTCAGCGACTTGAGCGGGCGGTTGGACGAGCCGAGCACCGGGCGACGGCAACGCCCGTTGTCGAACAGCGCGTCGACCGCCTGCTGCAGCATGCGCTTCTCGTTGCGGATGATGACCTCGGGGGCGTTGAGGTCCATCAGCTTCTTGAGGCGGTTGTTGCGGTTGATGATGCGCCGGTACAGGTCGTTCAGATCGCTCGTCGCGAAGTTCCCGCTCTCGAGCAGCACCAGCGGGCGCAGGTCGGGCGGGATCACCGGGACCACGTCCATCACGAGCCAGCGCGGGTCGTTCTCGGAGTTGCGGATCGCCTCGACGATCTTGAGTCGCTGCGCCAGCTCTTTCGTCTTCTGCTTCGAGCGGGTCTCGCGCAGACCGGTGCGCAGCTCTTCAGCGAGCGCGTCCAGATCCGTCCGCTCGATCAGCTCGCGGATCGCCTCGGCGCCCATGAGCGCGCGGAACGCCGAGCCGTACTTGTCGACCGCCTGGCGGTGCTCGTCCTCGGTCATGACCTGCTTGAACTTCAGGTCGGTGTCGCCCGGGTCCACGACCACGTAGTCCTGGAAATAGACGATCTTCTCCATGTCGCTGGTCTTCATCGCGAGCAGGTTGCCCAGACGGCTGGGCATCGCCTTGAAGAACCAGATGTGCACGACGGGCGCGGCCAGGTTGATGTGGCCCATGCGCTTGCGCCGCACGCGCGAGTGGGTCACCTTCACGCCGCAGCGGTCGCAGATGATGCCCTTGTACTTCGTGCCCTTGTACTTGCCGCACGCGCACTCGTAGTCGCGCTCGGGCCCGAAGATGCGCTCGCAGAACAGACCGTCCTTCTCGGGGCGGTAGGTGCGGTAGTTGATCGTCTCGGGCTTCTTGACCTCGCCGAACGACCACGAACGGATGTCGTTCGGGGACGCGAGGGTGATCCGCACCGAGGAGAAGTCGTTAACCCTGTCGTACACGCTCTCAGCCATGTGAGGGAGCTCCGGCGGCGTGTGAAAGTCATTCGAACCGGCGCGATCGCTCGCGCCGGGATGGATCGGACGGTGGAACGGTGATTACAGCAGCGAGCCCGCCTCGAGACGCTTCTTCTCGAGCGCGACGTTCAGGCCAAGACCGCGGAGCTCGTGGCAGAGCACGTCGAACGCGACGGGCATGCCGGCCTCGAGCGTGTTCACGCCCTTGACCATCGACTCGTAGATCTTGGTGCGCCCCTCGATGTCGTCGGACTTGACGGTGAGGAGCTCCTGCAGGATGTGGGAGGCGCCGTACGCCTCGAGAGCCCACACTTCCATCTCGCCGAAGCGCTGGCCGCCGGTGCGGCTCTTGCCGCCCAGGGGCTGCTGCGTGATCAGCGAGTACGGGCCGGTCGCGCGGGCGTGGATCTTGTCGTCCACCAGGTGGTGCAGCTTCAGGAGGTACATGTACCCCACCGTCGTGCGCTGCTTGAACGGCTCGCCCGTACGCCCGTCGAACAGCTGGATCTTCCCGCCCTTGGGCATCTCGGCCAGGATCTCGCGGGCCGGCGGCGTCTCGCCCGTGCGCTCGAAGAGCTCGTTGCGCTCGCGAACGTGCGCGTTGGCCTCCTCGATCGCCGCGTGGACCTCGCCCTCCGTCGCGCCGTCGAAGACGGGCGTGACGGCCTGGAAGCCCAGCACCTTCGCGGCCCAGCCCAGGTGAACCTCGAGCAGCTGCCCGACGTTCATGCGGCTCGGCACGCCCAGGGGGTTCAGCAGCACCTCGACAGGCGTGCCGTCCTCCATGAAGGGCATGTCTTCCTCGGGCACGACGCGGGCGATCACGCCCTTGTTGCCGTGGCGACCCGCCATCTTGTCGCCCACCGAGAGGTGGCGCTTCGACGCGATGTACACGCGGACCATCTCGAGCACGCCGGAGGGCAGCTCGTCGCCTCGCTTCATGTGCGCGAGCTTACGCTGCTTCTCCTTGTCGATGCCCTTGATGCGCGGCCAGAACTGCCCGTGGATCGTCTCGGCCTGCTGGCGAGACTCCTTCGAGCCCTTGATCCACTTCAGGTCGAAGTTCTGGATCTGCTCGAGGATGACCTCGGGGATGTCCGACGCGCCGACCTTCTGACGGGTCGTCGGGTCGATCATCTCGCTCCCGACCACCTGGTTGACCTGATTAACCATCTGGCGGAAGAGCTGGATGGCCTTGAGGTCCATGTCGCGCGAGTACGCGTCCATGTCCGCCTTGAGCTGCTTCTTCTGCGACTCGGTCAGGTGCACGCGACGCGAGAAGCGGCTCGCGCCGATCACGATGCCCTCGATGCCGGCAGGCACCTCGAGCGAATCGTTCTTCACGTCCTCGCCGGCGCGGCCGAAGATCGCGTGGAGGAGCTTCTCTTCCGGGGTCAGCTCGGACTTGCTCTTGGGGCTGACCTTGCCGACCAGGATGTCGCCGGGGCCGACGCGCGCGCCCAAGCGGATCACGCCGTGCTCGTCGAGGTTGCGCAGCATCTTCTCCGAGACGTTCGGGATGTCGCGGGTGAACTCCTCGCGCCCGAGCTTGGTCTCGCGGATCTCCACGTCGAACGAGTCGATGTGGATGCTCGTGAAGACGTCGTCCTTGACGAGTCGCTCGCTGATCACGATCGCGTCTTCGAAGTTGTACCCGTCGAAGGTGTTGAACGCGAGCAGGATGTTGCGACCCAGGGCCAACTCGCCGTCGGCGGTGCTGGGCCCGTCGGCGAGCAGGTCGCCGGCCTTGACCTTCTGACCGAGCTGGACGACCGGCCTCTGGTTGAGGCAGGTGCGCTCGTTGAGCCCGACGAACTTCCGCAGCTCGTACTCGTCGGCGTTGTCGACGATGATGCGCTGGGCGTCGACGTAGGTGACCGCGCCGCCGCGACGGGCGCGCACGACCATGCCGGAGAACTTGCCCACGTCGCGCTCCATGCCGGTGCCGACGCACGGGGGCTCGGAGCGGATGAGCGGGACCGCCTGACGCTGCATGTTCGAACCCATGAGCGCGCGGTTGGCGTCGTCGTGCTCGAGGAACGGGATGAGCGCCGCCGAGATGCCGACGATCTGCTTGGGCGAGATGTCGACGTACTCGATCTGGTCGGACGGGATCTCGGCCAGCTCGCCGTTGACGCGCGAGATGACCAGGCCGGGCTTGATCGTGCCGTCGGGCTCGAGCGAGTCGGACGGCGCGAGGACCGCGCGCATCTCCTCGTCAGCGCGAAGGTGGATCACCTTGCCGGTGGCCTTGTTGCCCTTCACCTCGCGGTACACCGTGCGAAGGAAGCCGTACTCGTCGATGTCGGAATAGATCGACATCGAGGAGATGAGGCCGATGTTGGCGCCTTCGGGCGTCTCGATCGGGCAGATGCGCCCGTAGTGCGAGATGTGAACATCTCGGACCTCGAAGCCCGCACGCTTGCGGTTCAGGCCGCCGGGCCCGAGCGCCGACAGGCGACGCTCGTGCACGAGCGACGACAGCGGGTTCGTCTGGTCGACGACCTGCGACAGCTCCGAGCGACCGAAGAAGAAGTCGATCGCGCTGCTGACCGCCTTGCTGTTCACCAGATCGGCGATCTTCGTCAGCTCGTCCGGCTCCTTGACGCTCATGCGCTCCTGCACCGTGCGGCGCAGCTTGAGGAAGCCCTTGCGCATCTCCTCGCACGCCAGCTCGTCGAGCGTGCGCAGGCGACGGTTGCCCAGGTGGTCGATGTCGTCCACCACGGCGACCGAGCGACCCGTCTTCTGATCGAGACGGTTCGAACGCAGGTCGAGGATATACTGCACCACGCGGAGGAAGTCCTCGGCGCGGATGAACATCTCGTCCTCGGGGACATTCAGGTCGAACTTGCGGTTGATGCGGAACCGACCGACCTTGCCCAGGCGGTACCGGTTGTCGTCGTAGAACTTCTCGTTGAAGAGCTGGCGAGCCTTCTCGACCTGCGGCGGGTTGCCCGGACGCAGGCGGCTGTACACCTTCACCAGCGCGCGCTCGTGATCGTCGGCGCCGATGAAGCCCTCGAGCTTCTCCTCAGCCACCGTGTTCAGGATCAGCGGGTCGGACGGGTTCTGGATCACCCGCACCTTCTTCAGCGACGAAGACTGGATCTTCGCCACCGCTTCGCCAAGCTGACGACCCACGCCCACCAGCTCCTCGCCGGTGTCCGTGTCCACGATCGCCGCGGCCGACCAGTGCTCCGGACGCAGGTTCTCGACGGCGACCTCCTTGATCTCGTAGAAGAGACTCAGGAGCGCCTCGGTCGACGCGATCGACTTGTCGAGACAGCGCAGGAAGGTGGTCGCGGCCATCTTGGTGCTCTGGTCGATCCGCATCGCCAGAACATCCTTCTTGGTCACTTCCAGCTCGATCCACGAGCCACGCTCGGGGATGATGCGCGCCGAGTGCAGCGGGCGGTCGGCCTCGAGGGACGCGATCGAGAAGTCCACGCCGGGCGAACGGTGCAGCTGCGCAACGATCACACGCTCCGCGCCGTTCACGATGAACTCACCGCCGCCCATCATGATGGGGATCTCGCCGAGGTAGATCTCTTCCTCGGGGATGTCCGGGTGGTTCTGGCGCTTCAGGCGCACGCAGACCCGGAACGGCATGCCGTAGGTGAGCCGAAGCTCGCGGCACTCGTCCGGGGTGTAGCGCGGTTCTTCCAGCGCGTAGTACAGGTACTCCAGCGACATCGTGTCGTCGTAGGAGTTGATGGGGAAGACCTCCCGGAGGAGGGCTTCGAGACCGATGGAAAGCTCGCGTTCCTCAGGGGACTTGCCCTGCTGAAGAAAGCGGTCGTAACCATCGCGCTGGAGACGATTGAGATCCGGTACGGGGATCGCGTCGCCGCGCTTCGAAAAATCGCGCACCTTCATCACTGCCATCAGTGACCTCTTGATGGTGTGAACGCCGGCGACAGATACGAGGAAATGTCGCGCAAGGCGCAGGCCTGGGATGTGTGAGGGGCTCGTCGCACCCGATCGCGTCTAATCCGTCAGAATAGCCCCTCCGCGCGGCGTCATCAAGCCCGGGGGTTGGCACAATATGTGCTCCCGACGGGTCTCACGCCCTACGCGGTTCGAGGCCGAAGATGGGTCGACCCGGGAGAACCCCGGGCCGACCCCGCTTCCGATGCCTGTGTCCAGGGGCCGAGCCGGGCAAGCCCGACGCAAACCCCTGATTGGACTCTGCTTACTTGAGCTCGACCGTGCCGCCGGCCTCTTCGAGCTTCTTCTTGATGTCCTCGGCCTCCTCCTTGGAGACGCCGGTCTTGACGGGCTTGGGAGCGCCGTCGACTAGGTCCTTGGCCTCCTTGAGGCCCAGGTTGGTCAGCTCGCGGACAACCTTGATGACCTGGATCTTCTTGTCGCCGCCGTTGGTGAGGACGACGTCGAAGGTCGACTTCTCCTCGGCAGCCGCGGGACCGGCGGCCGGGCCGGCCATCATCACAGCGCCGCCGGCGGCGGGCTCGATGCCGTACTTGTCCTTCATGTAGTCCGTCAGGTCGACGGCCTCCTTGAGGGTCAGGCCGGCGAGCTTGTCGCCCAGGTCGGTGATTTTCGCGTCGAAGGTAGCGGTGTCGGACATTGGGAAACTTCCTCGAATCTACGCCGCGAGCATGCGCGGCTGGGTGGCACGGCTCAGAGAGGGGCCGACCGTTCGGCCTTTAACCCCGCAGGGCCAGTCTGAGCCCGTGACGGACAATTTCAGAACGATGCGAGAAGCAGGATCGAACCGCCTGAATCAGGCGACCGGGGCGATGGTCTCGCCCTTCTCCAGCTTCTCCTGGATGGATTTGACGACCGCGAGCAGGTTGGCGCCGGGGGCCTGGACCGCGCCCATGAGCTTGCGCCCGGGGGTGAGGACCACGGTGACCGTCTTGGCGATCGCCTCGTCGCGCGTGGGGAACTTGCTGAGTCGCTCGACGCCGGCGGCGCCCTCGAACAGCATCCCGTCGAGGATCGCGCCCTTCAGCTCGAGGTTCGCGACCTCCTTCGCCCACTTCATCAGCTCGCGAGCGACGCTGACGACCGACTGCTCGCCGTAGACCAGGGCGCTGGGGCCCTCGAGAACGGGCGAGAGACCCGCGAGGGGCGTGTCCTTGAGGGACAGCTTCGCGAGGCCGTTGCGGACGACGGTGATGCGGATGCCCTGCGTGCGCAGCTCGTTGCGCATGCGGTTGTTGGTCTGGGCGTCGACGCCTCGGATCGAGACGACCAGCGCCTCGACAGGGTCTTCTCCGATGCGCTCGGTGTAGTCGCGCATCAGCATTTCTTTGGTAGGACGGCTCATGGCCTCGTCTCCTTTGCGTGAGATGCGCGCTGTTTACGCCCCGGGGAGGGCCGACGCGTACTTGATCTGGACGCCGGGCGTCATCGTCCCGCTGATGACGACCTTCTTGACATACACGCCCTTGACCGTGCGCGGGCGGACGCGCTCGATCTCCTGCACGAAGTGCTCGAGGTTGGCGAACAGGTCGCCCTCGGCGAAGCTCATCTTGCCGATGACGGCGTGCACGTTGCCGCCCTTGTCGTTGCGGTACTCGATCTTGCCCGCCGCGTACTCGCGGACGGCCTTCTCGATGTCCGCAGTGACGGTCCCGGCCTTGGGCGAGGGCATCAGCCCCTTGGGGCCCAGCACGCGACCGAGCTTCGACACGACGCGCATCATGTCCGGCGTGGCGATCGCCACATCGAAGTCCATGAAACCGCCCTCGACCTCGGCCACGAGCTCGTCGCCGCCGGCCTTCATCGCGCCCGCGGCGAGCGCGGCCTTGGCCTTGTCGCTTGTGCAGAACGCGATGACGCGCTTGGTCTTGCCGATGCCCTTGGGCAGCGCCACCGAGCCGCGGACCATCTGGTCGGCCTGCTTGGGGTCGATGCCCAGGTGCACCACGCAGTTGACCGTCTGGTCGAACTTCGTGGGCTTGAACTTCTTCACCGCGACCACCGCGTCGGCCATCGCCATCGGCTCCTGGGGAGCGATCGCGGCGTTCTCACGGAAGCGCTTGGTGCCCTTGATCTTCTTTTCTTTCTTCGCCATCGGATCAGCCCTCCACCACGACGCCCATGGACCGGGCTGTGCCTTCGATGACTCGCATCGCCGCTTCGATCGAGGCCGAGTTCATGTCGGCCTTCTTCTCTTCAGCGATCTTGCGCACCTGCGCCTTGGTGATCTTCCCGACCTTGTTCTTGTTGGGCTCGCCAGAGCCCTTCTGAACGCCGGCCGCCTCCGCGATCAGCACGCTCGCGGGCGAGGACTTGATCTCGAAGGTGAAGGTGCGGTCGTTGAACACCGTGACCACGCAGCCAACGACCTTGCCGTTGAGCGCGCCCGTCGCGGCGTTGAACTGCTGGATGAACTGACCCGGGTTCACGCCGTTCGCGCCGAGCACGGGGCCCAGCGGCGGGGCGGGGGTGGCCTTGCCACCCGGCGCCATCAGCTTGAACTGCGCAGTGATTTCTTTTTTGGCCATGCTGCTCCACCTCCCACCGGCTCGGGGCGAATCGCCCTCCCGCGAGCGGCCTAGGCCCGCGGCGAGACTCGGTGGTAAACGGTCTTCGCGTCTTACCCCACGCCGGAACCTCCGGCGCAGGTCGGAGATAGTAGCCGGGGGTCCGGGGCGGACAAGGGAGCCGCAGGGGCGATGGTGGGCAACCCTGTCCCGCTCCCGCTCGCGGGAGGGGTTAGGGAAGGTAAACCGTCGACTGTTCACCTACCGAAGACCCTCCCCCCTGCCCCCTCCCGTGAACGGGAGGGGTGAGGGAGACATCTTCAGAATGATCGCCGACCACTGTCCGCGAGTCGGAAGAGACGCGGGCGGCCGCATGACCGCCCGCGCCTTGAAATGGGAGTCCGGCCCGTCGCGAAGCATGCATCTCAGGCGACGGGTCCGCACGCCGACTTGATATCAGTTTTCCGTGCCGTGCTCGCTGATGCCGCGCAGCAATGTCGCGGCGTCGTTCGAGTCCACTTCGGGGTGGTTGTTGATGTTGACCGGCGAGGTCATCCATTCGGCGAGGTCGGCGAAGTTGATGAGGAAGTCGCCCGTGAGATCCAACTCGGGGCAGCCCCTCGCGATCCAGAAAGTGTACTGGGTCGTCGGGACCGCGAGCTGCGGCTGACCCGCGAGCACATCGTCCGAGCGAACGCGCAGCTTGTTCTCCTTGACCGTCACGCGGTACTCGCCGGTCTCCCACAGGCCGCTGCCTCTGACCAGTTTGATCCTGCGCTCCCCGTCGGGTGAGACGGTGAAACTCTCCGTCACGGGCGAATACTGGTTGAACGAGCCCTGCCGCTTCTCGAGAAGAATGGTTTCACTCCACCCTTCCTGGCTGTTGATGCGTTCGATGCGGCCGTAGAAACCGACCCGGATCGTGTTGTAATCCTCGATGCAGGGCGGGTCGAGTTCGAAGGAGCCAGGGTCGATGGAGCCCCGGAACCGCGTGGAGCCGGGGACGGGATCACACGAGTTACCCCAGAGCGCGTATCCCTGCAGGCCCGCCACCCCGGATCCGAGGCCGGACGGCGGCGCATCGTGGTCCGCTTCGTCCATGACGAACCACGGGCCGTTGATCTGGTCAGAGGTCCTCGCGACGCGGACGATGCCGAGCCACTGCCCGTTGTCGCCGTTGGCGTTGATGGCGATCTGGCCGTTGAGGCCGAGACTGCGGAGCGTGACCAGCGCGTTGGGACCGAGGGAGTCGCCGATCTTCCAGGTGCCGGACTGAGGAGTGCTGAAGATGTCGATCACCGAATCGAGACTGCCCTTGAGTTCCAGCGTGCCGAGCCCTCCGGCGATCAGAACGCCGCCGATCGAAAGACCCATCGGCCGGCCCGAGTCGTCGAAGTCGATCGGGTCGTCGAGGTAGACCTCCGTCCCCTCGTCGTAGCCCCACCCGGCCACGGTCGTGCGGATCTCCGTGACGGTCCCGCTGCCAGACCCGAGGCAGTCGATGACGACATCGCCGAGGGCGCCGGCCTCGATGAGCCCGATGTTGCCGCCGTTGGTGTCGATGACCTGCGTGTTGCTCGACGCGGCATTGTTCACGGCGCCGATGAACGAGTTGGCCCGGATCGTGCCGATGCGCCCGCCGTTGGAGCGGATGTCGCCGAGGATGGCGCCGTCCGTCGCGTACTCGGGGTACCAGTCCGCTTCGCGGTCGGCCTGGACCAACCTGATCACATCGTCAGGAGGAAAGGGCCGAGTCGTTCCGATCGCTTCGACATCCGCGAACACGGACCAGTTCGCGAGAACCTCTTCGATGATGTTCGCGCGCACCAGGCCGCTGGTCTTGCCGTAGTCCGGGTTGGGCAGGCCGCCGGCTTCGAGGTCGCGATCGACATCGCCGATGAGATTGGCCTGAACCTTGGTGATCCAGACCTCACCCGCGCCGCTGCCTCGCACGACGCGTCTGATCTGATGAAGGCCGTAGAACTGGATGTCGGGATTGTCCGGGTTCGGCGCGTACGCGACGCCCTCGACGGTGATGTTGACCCGCGTGCCGCTCTGGTTCAGGGGAACGATCGCCACCTCCTCGACGACATCGCCGGCGTCGAAACGCAGCGTGACCGTCACATCCGTGCCGCTCGTCACGGTGACCGTGTACTTCCCGCTCTGCGGGTTCGTGACCTGCACCGTCCCGCCCGACACGATCGGGGTCTGGAGCGCGGCGCGCGCGTCCGAGAACCCGAGACCGGCGAGCGCAACGATGCCCGCCACAGTGATACAACGCATAGGATCACTCCTTCTTGGTAAGCCCGGCAACCCTGCCGGGCGAATCGAAGTCCGGTCGGGGCCCAATCCCCGGCCGGGCTATTTCTTTGTGTGTGCGAAGCGTTAGCTTCTCTTACGCCGGATCAGCACCCCGGCGCCCGCGAAGACGCTCAGCGCGCTCGGTGCTGGCACAATGGTCGCGAGCCGGAATCCGTTGCTTACAGACCACTCCGAAGAGCTGGACCATCTATCGAGTTGGCTATTCTCAAAGAGATTGCTCCCCCCGACCCTGATTCTTTCGGGCGTCCCGAGAATGAAGGTGCCGTCGCTCAACTGCCGGATCGCGTAGGGCGTTTCCACCCATTCGCTCTCCGTTCCCAGCACATCGAGCACCCCCCACGGGCTTGCGGCGTTGGGGTAGCGCCCGGGAAGCATCGACTCCCAGAGATCCTCTCCCGGGACCGGGCCATAGTCCCCTTCTCCCGGCGCGCCGCGGACCGGCGTGTCGTTCGAGGAATGGGGATACAGCCAGTATCCCTCTTCCCCCTCCCCGTAGCGGTTGGGGTCGTAGTACGCGGCCTTCAGGAGTTCGTCGAGAGACGGGAGCCAGAACCGTGCATCCTCGTTGCGCGTGATGGGCGTGCCGCGCGTGCTGCTCGTGAAACTCTCGTCGGTGAAGGTGTACGCGCCGGTGTGGAAGGTGTCCCAGGTCAGCGACGCCGCGTCGGTGGGCGCGCCGTTGTGGAGCCAGTTGGCGTACCTCGCGGCGTTGCGCCAGGAGATCTGCGCCGTCGAGTCGATCCAGCCGGGTCGGATCTCGAACCCGCCGAAGACCGAGATGCCGCGGCTCGTGAATCTGGAGTCCGTCGGGCTGCCGGTCTCGATCGCGCCGGGGCGGTCCGCAAGGGAGAGCCAGAAGGGCCGGAACGCCAGCACGAAGTCGGCGTACTGGCGCGTCACCACCTCGGTGCGCATGATGCGGTACGAGTAGTCCACGCGCCCACGGTCGTCGATGTGGCTGGGGGTCCAGCCGTTGGGGAACTGACGCTCGCTCTCGATCCACGAGCGGTTGCCCGGGGCGCCGACGGTCACGAAGTCGAAACCGAAGCGCTCGATCGTCGCGTTGACCGCGGCGACATCCTGCTGGGTGTACACCGGCGCGGGGGGGCGCGGCGCGGGTTGCCATTGGGCGAACGCGGTGGGGGTGATCCCGGCGATCGCGCAGATGACAACCCCAAGGCCGCGAGTTGATCGGGTGTGGCTGGACATCCTCGGAACTCCTTTCGGATTGAAGACACGGGCTTCCCGTGCCCCGTGCCCCGTGCCCCGTGCCCCGTGCCCCGTGCCCCGTGCCCCGGAACACGATCACACGGATCGCTGAACGAGGGCAGCATACCAGAACCCGGTGATGGTGCAAGACCGCATCTCCGGTTTTCTGTGAAGATTCTCGGACGCGCGCAAGAACGCCGCGGAATCAACCGCTTTATCGCTTCATGATCAGCGCATCCACGCTGAACTTCCCCGGCCCTGTGAACAGCAGCGCGAGGTACCCGGAAAGGTACAGGTACGCCAGTTCCTTCTTCGCCCACGGGTCGCCCCCGTGCACGAGGAACGCGGCGACCGCCATCGTCACGATCAGCGGGACGCACGCCAGACGGGTGAACAGCCCGAGGATGAGCAGGATCGAGCAGGCGAACTCGGCGAAGGTCGCGAGCACGAGACTGAGGCCCTGGCCGATGCCGATGGGGTCGGGGAAGGCCATGTTGCCGTTGGCGAGCTGGGTGAGTTTGCCCCACCCGTGCAGGGCGAGCATCAGCACGCCCAGCCCCAGGCGCAGGAAGACGAGTCCGACGGACGAGAGGATGTACGCCCGGGGCTCGGTGAGCCATCCCCCCCACTTGTGCGCGATCTTGCCGACCATGCCGGACCTCTCTGTCGTGGATGCGTGACGCCGCGAGGGGCGATGGTACCCCGGGGGTCGTGGGAGAGGCGGGCTGGGGGACCGGGGGCGGCGCCAATCGCTGCGGCTCGCTCGGACGAGACGCCGATGCTAGAGTGTTCGCATTATTCCAAGACCCGTAGGGCGGGCGACTTTCGCCACGGACATTCGCCCCGGGCCAAGCAGACAGGCACGGACGCCAACCGTTCCGGCTCCCCGACGAGCCAGACGCGTCCCTCGGAGCAGAGCTCCCATGACGATCGACATCCGCGTTCGCGTGTGGTCCGGCAGGGACCCCTTCGCCAGCGTGCTCGAAACATCCCCGCTCGCCGGCCGCCCTCTGGATCGGCCCGAGATCGACCCGTCGCCGGCGCACTTCTCGCGTTGCGGCTCGGTCCTGCACGCCGCCGTGCTCACGGGCTGGCGCATGGACCGTCTCGGCGTGCACATGGCCGCCGAGCACCTGGCACGCTGGGTGTCGGACTCGCCCGACGCGCGTGTCGCGTTCGCCGGCGTCGACCCCTCGTCCGACAGCACGCTCGACGACATCGACGCCGCCTGCGAACTGGGCATGGTTGGCCTGACCGTCGCGCCGGCCGACTGCGCCGTGCGACCGACCGACGAGCGATTCCTGCTGATGGCCGAGCGCGCCGCGTCGCGCGGGCTGCCCCTGCTCGTCGCGAACCCGTGCCTCGCGACGCCGGCGAGCATCCTCGACTTCGCGCGCCCCTCGCTGCTGGACGAGGCCTGCCGCTCGCTCCCGAACCTCACGGTCATCCTGGGCGACATCGGCGGCGGGTTCACCGAAGAAGCGTTCGCGATGCTCGCCAAGCACCCGCGCGTCTACGCCGAACTCTCCGGCGTCATCACGCGCCCCTGGGGTCTGTACACCACGCTCCTGGGCGCGTTCGAGCGAGGATTGACCGACAAACTGCTCTTCGCGTCGGGCTTCCCCAGCGAGACGCCCGAGCGCGCGATCGAGCGCATGTACACGGTCAACGCCGTGCGCGCCGGCTCGCAGCTGCCCGGCATCCCTCGCGAAGCGGTGCGCACCATCGTCGAGCGCGACGCGCTGCGCCTGCTGGGCATCGAGCACGTGTCCGCCCGGCGCAAGCCCACCGAGGGCATCACGCAGCCCGCGGCCACGATCGAGCGCCCCTCCGACGAACGCGCCCGCTCGTCCTGACGGGCCGGCGCCCCGGCCCCGGCCCCGGGGCGTGAACCAGTCGCTCATATCTTCGCCTGCACCCCCCTCCCCGCTCCCTACACTCCAGCGTGAGCGACGACGCGCCCTCCATCCGGGTCAACTTCCAGCGGCCAATGCCGATCTTCCCGCTGCGCGAGGTCGTCCTCCTGCCGCACGCCGCGATCCCCCTGCACATCTTTGAGCCGCGATATCGCGAGATGATCGACGACGCGCTCGACGGCCCCGGGCAGATCGCGATGGGCGTCTTCGAGGGCGAGCGCTGGCACGAGGAATACCACGGTCGCCCCCCCGTCCGCCCAGCGGTGTGCGTGGGTCAGATCCTGCAGCACGAGAAGCTGCCCGACGGCCGGTACAACATCGTGCTGCAGGGCATCTGCCGCGCGCGCATCGAGGAAGAAATCACCGGCGCCGAATCGCAGACGCCCTACCGCGTCGCGCGCCTGACGCCTGTCGGCCTGGGCGAGAGCGACGAATCGATGGAGCTGTCGCGCGATCGCATCCGCGACCTGCTCGACACGGCGCAACTCCGGCAGTTCGTCGACCTGCGCGGCGAGCCGATCGCCGACACCCTCCTCAGCTACGCCGAACGCCCCGACGTGCCCACCAGCGCGATCGTCGACCTGGTCGGCCACCTGATCATCCGCGAGCCGAACGTGAAATACGGCCTGCTCGCCGAGGGCGACGCCGAACACCGCGCCGACATCGTCGAGCACGAGCTGCGCCACCTGCGCACGCTCATCGCGAAAGCGTCGCTCCAGGTCGACCCGCAGGCGCCCAAGGGCGTGAGCTGGAATTAACCCCGGCGCACCCGTCCGCCGCGGATGAACATTCACATCCTCATCTATCGCGCACGCCGTAGCATGGCTCGGAGTGCCGGATGTCATCCTCTCCATAGCGTGGTGGCTTGTGCGTGCGCTCGCGGCGTTCCTCGCCCTGGCCGCGGCGCTGCCCTTCCTGCGCGTGGGCTGGTGGCCGGTGCGCCTGTGCGACTTCCCTCGCCTGCAGCTCGGCGTGCTCGCGCTCGTGGGTGTCGCGGGCGTCGTCGCGCTCGGCCCGGCGCGGGCGTGGAGCGTCGAGCACACGGCGCTCCTCGCGGCGCTGCTCGCGCTCGCGTCGTGGCAGCTCTCGCACGCGATCCCGTACAGCCCGCTCTGGCGCAAGGGCGTCGCCGACGCGGAATCCGGCTCGCCCTCGCTGCGCCTCGCGGTGCTGAACCTCGACTACGAGAACCCGCGCCGCTCGGAGGCGCTGCGCATGATCGAGTCGCTGGACGCCGACATCCTCGTCCTGATCGAGGTCGACGCCGAGTGGAACCGCGCGCTCGCGCCGCTGGCGCAGAAGTATGACGCTCACGAGGGCGTGGTGCTCGAAGAGGGGCTGGGAATCATCGTCTGGTCTCGCGTTCCCCTGTCGAGCGCCGAGACGCGATATCTGGTGACGGACGACCGTCCCTCGGTGCTGGCGACGATCGAGTGGCCCGACATGCGCCCGGTCCGCTTCGTCGCGGTCCACCCCAGCCCGCCCGGGCTCGGCAAGGACCACAACGACGACGAACGCGAGGACAGCCGCAAACGCGACGCGGAACTCGTGATGGTCGCGAAGGAAGTGGCGCAGCGCGCCGACGAAGCGCACATCGTCGCCGGCGATTTCAACGATGTCGCGTGGTCGCACACGACGCGACTGTTCGAGCGCCTCAGCGGCCTGCGAGACCCGCGCGTCGGACGCGGTCTGCTCACCACCTATCACGCTCGCTACCCGATGCTGCGCTACCCCATCGACCACGTGTTCGTATCCGACGGCTTCCGTGTCGCCGCGCTCTCGCGCGTCGTCATCCCGGGCTCGGACCACCTGGGCATCCTCGCCGACCTCGCCTTCAGCGGACGCAACGGGGTGACTCCCGAGCCCGTCAAGGACGACAACGAGGAAGCCAGCCAGATCGTGGAAGAAGGCAAAGAAGACGCGCGCGAGGATGGGGAGCGATAGACGCTCCCGCGCGATCCTCCCTCATGGAGACATCACCTGCCCGGCCCGAACGGGTCCGGCGAGTTCGGAGGGATGTCCCCCCGGCGCGAGGGCGAGGGAGGCGGGACGGGGAACTCGTCCGGGTCGTCGACATCCCAAGGCGCCGGGTCCTGCTTGGGCGCGTCGGTGGTCTCCCAGGGCGTGCGGATCCACGCGAGTTCCTCGAGCAGCGTGACCAGGCGCGCCGTCGGCTCGTCGCGCGAGGGGTCAACGACCATGCCGGCGCTGCGACCACCGCCGCGGAGCCAGATCGTGGCGCGCCGGAGGGGGTCGGGGGTCAGCGACATCTCGCCGCTGACGGTTCGCGGGTCGTCGGGGTCGAGCACGCCGGTCTCGAGGGCGACCTTCCAGAGGTTCGCCCATTCGTCGGGGCTGAGGTCGCGCGTGCGCCCGGGATAGGTCTCGACCGTCACGCCCTCTCCGACGGCGGCCCTGAGCATCCCGTCCGCCTCGACGACATAGCGCGCCGGTGCGAATTCTCGCTCCGGGCGCTGGAAGCGTGGGCGCTGGGGCATCACGGTCACCGAGAGCATCGCGTCGGACGGGGGCATCCCCACGCGCTGCTGAACACTCCCGGCGCAGCCGGAAAGCGACGCGGCGATCGCGCAGAGGCCCGCGACGGCGGCCGCGAGGAGTCGGGTGGTCGGTGATGTGCGCGCGATCGTGGCCATATGCGTCCTGACGCTCCCTTTCCCGGGGGGATTCGGAGGATCACCTCTCCCCGGGGGCGGTCAGTGTATCAGCATCGGCTATCCTTCGGCCCCATGCTCATAAGCGTCCGCTGGCTGAACCGGTTGCTGTCCCCCTCGAACCTCACCGCCGACGAGGCCGAGGCCGCCCTCACGCGCGCCGGCTTCCCCATCGAGTCGCGCGAGGAGCTTTCAACCCCCTCCGGCCCCGACACACGCCTCGATGTCGAGATCACCTCAAACCGCGGCGACTGCATGTCCCACCTGGGCGTCGCGCGCGAGATCGCCGCCGTCACCGGACGCGGGCTCGTCATGCCCGAGGTGGCGACCCTCCCCGGGGGCGCCGGGGGTTCCGGGGGAGCCGGGGGCGCCCGCCGCGGCGGATCGCTGACCGCGTCGTCGGCATCGCTGACACTCGAGAACCACGCCCCCGACGACTGCGCCCGCTTCACCGCACGCGTGATCCGCGGCGTCAAGGTCGGCCCCTCCCCTGCATGGCTGCGCGAAGCCCTCGAATCCGTCGGCCTGCGCTCCATCAACAACATCGTCGATGTCACCAACTTCGTGCTCTTCGAGCTGGGAAACCCCTCGCACGTCTTCGACCTCGCCAAGCTGGGCGGCGCCAAACTCGTCATCCGCTTCGCGCACAAGGACGAGCCCCTGACAACCCTCGACGGGCGCTCGCACAAACTCCTCGCCAACGAGCTCGTCGTCGCCGACGCGCAGCGCGCGACCTCCCTCGCCGGCGTGATCGGTGGCGACGACAGCAGCGTCACCGAATCCACGCGCGACATCGTGCTCGAGGTCGCGACCTGGAAACCCGCGACGATCCGACGCCCGGCGCGCCGCCTGAACATCCGCACCGACGCGAGCGCCCGCTTCGAGCGCGTGGTCGACCCGCGCACCGCCGAGTTCGCCTCGGCGCGCGCGACGAAACTGATCCTCGACCTCGCCGGGGGAACCCCCGAAGACGCGCTCCTCGACGCCGGCCCGGCGCTGTCGCCCCCCACCGTCGTCTCGATGCGCTCCGCGCGATGCGACGCGCTCCTGGGCGTGCACATCGACCCCACCGAGCAGGCCCGGATCCTGACATCCCTCGACATCGACGCCAAAGTGGACGCCGATCGCATCGTCGCCGAGATCCCGGCGCACCGCCACGACCTCTCGCGCGAGGTCGACCTGATCGAAGAGATCGGGCGCATCCACGGGCTCGATCGCATCCCGATCCTCGAGACGATCCCGGCGAAGTCCCGCCCGGCGTCGGCTCGCCAGCGCGCGATGCGCGAGGTCCGCAACACCCTCGTCGGCGCAGGGTTCTTCGAGACCGTCACCTTCTCCTTTGTTTCGCGCGAGGACGCTTCGGCGTTCGTCCCCACCGGGCTGCGCACGCTCGCCGTCGACGAGGCGCGACGCAAGGGCGAGCCCGCCCTGCGACCCTCGGTCATCCCCTCGCTCCTGCGATGCCGCAAGGTCAACCAGGACGCCGGCTCCGAGTCGGCGCTGGGCGTCGCAGGCGAGCGCGGCGTGCGCCTCTTCGAGATCGCCTCCGTCTTCGCCGAGACCGACAACAACCCAACCGGGCCCGGGCAGACCGTCGAGCACCGCAATGTCGCGATGCTGATGGACGCCCCCGATCCCCAGTCCGCGCTGCGCGCGCTGCGAGGCGTCATCGAAGCCCTCGTCTTCGAACTCAACGGCGTCTCGGCGCGCGTCGCCGTCGAGCCCCACGCCCCGCCCTTCCCCTCGCTGCGCGACGACGCGTGCGCGCGCCTGTGGATCGAACGCGCGAACGAGCGCCAGCCCCTCGGCTACTTCGCGCTCGTCAACGACGCGACCCAGAAGAAGCACGACCTCGCCACCCCCGTCGTCGTTGCTGAGATCGGGCTCGAGCCGCTCATCGCCGGCTACCCCCCCGCCGCCCGCGTCGACGCGCTGCCGGCGTTCCCGCCCATCGAGCGCGACCTCTCCATCGTCGTCGCCGAAGACACCCAGTGGACCAGCGTCGAACGGATCATCGACGACGCGCGACTCGCGATGCTCGACGCGCGCGGGTTCGTGGGCGTCTATCGCGGCAAGCAGCTGGGCGCCGGGCGCAAGTCCGTCACCTTCCGGCTCCGCTTCCGCGACCCGGCGCGCACGCTCCGCCACGAAGAGGTGGACCCCCAGGTCGCCCAGCTCGTCGAGGCGCTCAAGCGCAATCTCGGCGCAGAGCTCCGCGCCTGAGAAACCCGACCAGCCCGTGAATATGCGGGCCCCGGCGCGCGTCTCGGATACGGTGCGCGCCGACGAACCCGGGCACGCGACCGAACGAACCACCAGCGGGTACCATTGTGGGGACGATCCGACGCCCGTCGGACGCCGCACTCCCCCGACCCTTTCCCTCACTCGGAGGACGCCATGACCACCGCCCCCGTCACCAGGAAGAGCCCCATGCCTGAGGCCCCCATCGTCCTCGAGGACAAGCCACTCATCTGGATCGACGGCGAGATGTACCCCAAGCGCGACGCCAAGATCAGCGTCTACGACCACGGGCTCCTCTACGGCGACGGCGTCTTCGAGGGCATCCGCTTCTACAACGGACGCATCTTCAAGTCCAAGTCCCACCTCAAGCGCATCTTCCGCAACGCCGAGGCCATCCGCATCACCATCCCCTACACGATGGACGAGATGCACGCCATGATGCACGAGTGCATCCGCGCCAACGGGCTCAAGGACGGGTACATCCGCCTCATCATCACCCGCGGCGTCGGCACGCTCGGGCTCGACTACCGCAAGTGCCCTCGCGCCGGCGTCATCTGCATCGCCGACAAGATCGCCCTCTACCCCCCCGAGATGTACGAGAACGGGATGGGCATCGTGGTCGCGAAGCGCCCGCGCACCCCCACCGCCTGCCTCGACCCCAAGCTCAAGTCTCTCAACTACCTCAACAATGTCCTCGCCAAGATGGAAGCCATCGACGCCGGGTGCCTCGAAGTCATCATGCTCTCCACCGAGGGCTATGTCGGCGAGTGCTCCGGCGACAACCTCTTCACGATCAAGAACGGCGTCGTCTACACCCCGCCCATCGACACCGGCATGCTCGACGGCGTCACCCGCTCCTTCGTCATCAACGAGCTCTGCCCCAAGCTCGGCCTGCGCGTCGAAGAGAAGTGGATGAAGGTCGAGGATGTGAAGGCCTCCGACGAGATCTTCCTCACCGGCACCGCCGCCGAGGTCATCGCCGTCACCAAGGTCGACGACTCCGTCATCGGCTCTGGCAAGGAAGGCCCCCTCACCAACAAGATCCGCAAGGCCTTCAAGGAAATCGTCGGCGCCAACGCCCCCGAGGATTGACCCTCGGCGCCCCTCTTTCCCCCCTCCCGCTCGCGGGAGGGGCCGGGGGAGGGTCTTCGCCTCACCGACAACGCACGCTCCACCCAACCCCGCTCGACGCGGGGTATTTTCGTAACATGATCCGATGCCAACCGACGACGAGAAGGGAATCGAGCGCAGCCAGTGGTACGCCGAAGGCTGGGTGATCGCGGCCCTGCTGTGTATTGCCGCGGGGTTCGGAGCGATTTTCTTTACGATGCTTGGCAAGCCACCCATGTCCGAGCGGGCTCTCACCGGCGAGTGGCTAGGAGGGTTGTTCGGCGCATTCGCTGGGCTGGCGAGCGCGTTTCTGCTTTTCGGCGCACTCCGGCTGCAGATGACCGAACTGGCTCTTCAGCGAAAGGAACTCCAACTTACCCGGGAAGAGATGAGAGCCGCGCGTGAGGTGCACGACGCTGCGAAACAAGAGTTGGCAGAACAGACTCGCATAGCGAAGCGAGCCGCACTACTCGATCATATCTTTGCTGCTGCAAGAGCTATGCGGGATGTGAATCCCCAACCGTACCGGGCGAAGCCACTGATCCGAAAGGGTGAGCGAGCGAGGGTGTATGAGGAACCAGAACCTGAGTTCATCGCGGCACAGATGCACTTAGGCATGCTTTTGCGCGATCAGTTGCTCGATTCCGAAGAGCGAAGCACCATGATCGAACAGTTTGGCCTCAACATCGCATACCAGCGAAGCCCGGGCAACATAACACCAAGCATGGCGGAAACACTCGAGATTCAGTGAGCAAACCATGACCCGCGCCCTCGCCGCAATAGCCCTCCTCGTCGCGTCCAACGCGTTCATGACCTTCGCGTGGTACTTCCACCTCACGAAAAAGGGCTGGCCCCTCTTGCTGGCGATCGCGCTGTCGTGGCTGATCGCGCTGCCCGAGTACATCCTGCAGGTGCCGGCGAACCGGCTGGGCCACGCGAACTTCGGCGGCCCGTTCTCGGCGCCGCAACTCAAGATCCTGCAGGAAGCGATCACCCTGATCGTGTTCACGGTCTTCACGCTGCTGATTTTGAAAGAGCAGCCGCGCCCGCGTGACTTCGTCGCGATGCTGCTGATCGTCGTCGCCGTCGCGATCGCGATGACCGGCCCGAAGCGCGCGCCGCTGGCGCCAGCGCCGGTCGTCGAGACGACGGAAACTCCGGCGTAGGCCCTTCAGTCCCACCTGGTCTTTCCGGCGCCACCACACGAAGTGTGGTGCCTACTCCTTCTACCTCTTCTTCGTGGAGAGAGAGAGAGAGAGAGAGAGAGAGAGAGAGAGAGAGAGAGAAGCGAAGCCCGAAGACGGGGTAGCCCTCACCCCAGCCCTCTCCCATCTCGCTTCGCTCGACAGGAGAGGGGGCCGGAACTGCTCCCCGCTGCCCGCTCCCCCCTTCCTCCCCTACACAACATCGAACTCGCGCACGCCCCTCGCCCGGCGCAGCGTTTCGACCTGCTCGCGGATCGCCTCCAGCACCACCAGCGGCTCCTTGATCGCCGGGATGCGCATCTCGGGCGTCGTCGCGTCGCTCGTCACCAGGCGCACCGTGCCCAGCCCCACCACGCGCTGGATCAGGGGCTCTTTCACCGTCACATCCTTCACGCGATACAACTCCAGGTCGTCGTGGCGACGGTTGAGCACTCCGTGGGTATAGCGGAATCGCTGCGTGGTGAGCGTGTAGCGAGTGCAGCGGATCTCGAGCCAGCGCCAGAAGGCGTAAGGGATCGGGATGATGAGGATGCACAGCAGGAACGGAACCACATTCACCCACTGGCTGGGGCGCCCCACCCAGATCTGCTCCTCGGGACCGATCTTGATCGCGGGATGGTTCGTGTCAGGCATCGCGCATCTCTCGGAAACTTCTCTTCACGGTTTCATCCCCTCCCGCTCCCCTCTTCATCTTCCTGCTCCCTGCTCCCCACTCCCTGCTCCCTTCCCTCTCCCCCCATTGCCCACTGCCGATTGCCCATTGCCTCAAAAACGCTTATGCGTCTCCCGCCCCGCCGCCGCCTTCAGCCCCAGCGCCGCCATCGCGATCTTCATGTCGCTCGGGCGCGTGATCTTGATGTTCGTCGGCTCGCCCTCCACCACTACGACTCGCTCGCCCAGACGCTCCACCAGCTGCGCGTCGTCCGTGCTGTCGAGGTTCTTCTGCCCGTACGCCCGGCGCAGCAGCCCCTTCTCGAACACCTGCGGCGTCTGCACCGCCACCACGCGCTCGCGGCTCACCGTCTCCTCCACGGCGCGATAGGTCGGCCCGCTCGGGCCCCCCTCCTCGCCCACGCCCAGCAGCGCGGCCAGCGGGTCGGGCGCCTCGTCGCGCACCGGCTCGCTCGCGACGCGCTTGATCGTGTCGGGCAGGTCGATCGCCGGGATCACCGCCGGGAACTTCCGCGCCGCCTCGATCACCCGGTCGAGCAGGTCCATGCTCGCGCAGGGCCGGGCCGCGTCATGCACCGCGACATGGCTGAAGCCCTCGTCGCCCAGCGACTCCAGCGCGTTCTTCACGCTCTCCCAGCGATGGACCTTCCCCCCGCGGCAGATGGTCGCGCCCAGCAGGTTCAGCCGGTCGGCGTGGCGCAGCGTGAACTCCTCAAAGGCGCCCGCCGGCTCGACGGGCCCCGCGACGACGACGCGCGAGACCTCGGGCCGGTTCACCCACATCTCGACGGTGCGCTGCAGGACGGGCCTGCCCCCCAGGTCTTCATCCAGTTTGCTCCGCCCGCCGAAACGACGCGAAGCGCCCGCGGCGGGGATGATCACGGCAAGCCGAAAGTGGTCGTCCATCGCCCGATCCTATCGTTCCCCGGTCACCCCTTCCGAAAGACACCCCCCTGCTCGTCCACCTCGTCATCGCGAGCCCCTCGGCCTCCTCCCCCGGCGTCTCGCGCTCGCGCCGCCTCGCCGACGCGTTCCTCGACGGGCTCCGCTCGACCGGACGCAGGTTCACGGTTGCAGAACTCGATGTCTTCGAGCAGGGCCACTCGCTCGACCTCGCGACCAAGGGCGCCGCGGCCTACCACGCGTCGATGCACCGCCCGCTCACCGAAGACGAACGCCACGACCTCGCCGCCCTCGACCTGCTCCTCGACCCGCTGCTGCGCTGCGACCTGCTGGTGATCGCCTCGCCCGTGTGGAACTTCGGGGCGCCCTGGCGCCTGAAGCAGTGGATCGACTGCGTGGCGCAGCCGGGCAAGACCTTCCGTTACAGCATGGAGGGCTCGCGAGGGCTGCTGTCGTGCCGAGCCGTGCTGCTCGCGACGCTGGGGGGCGCCCGCTCGCCCGATGACGCCAACACGCTGTTCCTGGAACAGATGGGCGCGACGATGTCGCTGCTGGGCGCCGAGACGGCGGCCCAGGTGGTGGCGGACTCTCTGGATGTCGACCCGAGCAAGACCGAATCGCTGATGCTTGCGTCGTGCGCCGAGGCGAAGCGCGCCGGCGCGGCCCTGCCCGGCTGAACCGCGCCCGAACAAAGCCCGATGTGATGCGTATCATCCGATGACCCCGCCCCTCGCGGCGGGGGCTCTTTGACACGATGGGGCCGACAGGTTTCGACCGGACATGTTCTGCATGTCGTGGCGCGTCGCGGCGCACGCAAGCCGCGTTACCAAGTGTGCACATTCATAACTGCCAACACGCAGTATGCTCTCGCTGCCTGAGATTTCAGCAGCGCTATCCCCGCCCGATGCCCGCGAGGGCGGGGATAGACGACAGCGGGCTGGCTCTCACACGGGGACCCCCGGGTGTGAGAGTGAGAAACCACCGGGATCAAGGGCTCGCTCAGACGCCGTCGTCGGCGGACGCGAGACCGAGAATAAATCGACGACTACACGCGTAGAGGCGACATGGAGACTGTAACGGGACGGGGGTTCGATTCCCCCCGGCTCCACTTTTCGTTCGCGTTCTGACAGGGAATGACACCCCCTGCCAGATCGCGTCCATCCCCTTCCAGATCAAGCACTTCGATCGCCATTTCGGCGATCGTCGTCGGGAGGGCCGAAGCGCCACCAAACGCCAAATCCTGCTTGGGAGCGTCCAATCGTTGTGCGTCTATTTGTGCGTACTGCGGGGGGCTCCCCGCGGCGGGAATGACCGGCGTGAAGCGCGGCATCGCCGCGACCACCGCCGCCGTGGGCAGGGCCGCGGCGTCCGTGTAGGTCTTCACCGTGAGCCGCAGGTCGCTGTGCCGCATGATCTCCATCGCCAGCCGGGGCGGCACGCCCGCCCGGGCGAGGTTGGAGGCCAGTGTGTGACGCAGGGCGTGGAAGTCCGCGCGGCGGCCCCGGTCATCGGCGCGGGCGATGCCCGCGGCGTCGAAGTCGGCCCGCCAAGTCTTGCGGATGGGCATGATGCCCTTGAACACCTTCGCGCCCTCGCGGACCTCCTCGGTCCGCATCGCCCGGAACGCCTCCACGAGCTCCTCGGGCAGGAACACCGCCGCGTCCTTGCGGTTCTTCGTGGTCGACGCCCGCGCCATCAGGTACGGCTGGGCTGCGTCGAGGTGCAGGTCGCCCCACTGCAGCTGCTTGAGTTCGCCGTAGCGCAGCCCGGTGTGGAGCGCCGCCAGATAGATGACCGCGCGCCGTCCCGCCACCGCGAGCAGCGAGCGGACCTCCTCGTCGGTGAGGGCCCGCCGCTTGATGCGCTCGGCGCCGCGCGTCTCGGCGCGCTGGACGGTCGAGAGCGGGTTCAGCGGCGTTCGACCGGCGCGGTGCATCCACTCCATGAAGCAGTGCGCCGCGCTCAGGTACTCGTTCACGGTCTTGGGCGAGGTTGTCTCCTTCGCGCGCCACATCATGAACGAGTCCGCGGAGACATCTTTGGGCAGGGTCCACCCGCACTCGTGCAGCAGCCGGTTGAGACGAAGGCGCACATGCTTAGTGTGGGCCTGCGAGCGTTGCCGCGCCTTCATGTCCGCGAGGTAGTCCTTCAGATGGTCGGCCAAGGGCCGCCCGGCGGCCTCGCGCTGGGGCTTGGGCGAGAGAATCCCCGCCGCCTCACGCTCGCGCTCTTCGACGATCTCGCGCAGCCGTTTCTCGGCGACGCGCTTGTCGGTGGTGTGCAGCGAGAAGCGTTCGAGCTTGTCGGTGGGATTGAGACGCAGCTGCGCCCAGTAGGTCCGACCGATGACGCGCCTGCCGTCCTTGCGGCGGCTGTGGCGGAAAACACTCGCGATCATGTCTCTCTCCTCTCTCGATCAGCGGCGCGAGGCCGCCTTGCGGATGACAGTCTCGACCTCGTCGCGAATCCACCGCGAGCATCCCCGGATCTGCAGGGGCTTGGGGAGATCCCCCGCTGCCGCCGCGCGCCAGACGGAGCGCTCCGACATCGAGAGAAGGGATGCGACTTCACGGGCGGTCATCAGGGACGGGGCAACGACAGGAGTCGCGGGGATCGGTGCATCGGTTCGGGCTGGCATGGCAAGGTCTCCTTGTTCCTGCGGGCCATCTGTTAGCATTTGTGCGAACACTGATCGCGTGAGAAGGCTCGGCGCCCTCACGCAAAGGGGTCACTCGGTCGTCTTGGGTCGGGGCTGCTTGCGGGTCGTTTTCGCGGCCATGCCGCGAGCCTGAGCGATGAGGGCGTCCCACTGCGCCGCGTCAAGGCCCTTGGCGGCACGGAGAAGGTCGGGCGCCTTGGCGGCGGCGGTCGGGCTGCTCGACGCGATCTCCCCCACCACCGTCTCGGCCTTGCCCCACCCGGCCCGGAGCGTCGCCTCATCAATGCCGTAGACCCTGGCGATGCGGAGGAGGAGTTTCTCGGAGGGCGAGCGCCGCCCCTTCTCGATGTCCGTGAGGTGCGCCGGCGCGACCCCGAGCGCACTTGCCGTGTCGCGCAGGCCCTTGCCCATCCCCTCGACGCGACGGGCGCGGAGGACCTCGCCGATGGGCATCCTGGGCTGTCCGGGAGTGGGAGTCACGGGGAGTTCCAAAGGGGGAGCGAGGTGGACCGGCATCGCCTGTACGCTTTTATGCTAACATGCCATCTTCCTGAGTCAAGTATCGAAACCGCCTAACGCGCGAGCCCGTAGATATGGACGGCGTTCTGAAGCCTCGCGAACTCCTGAGGCTCGAGGAAGACTCCTCGATGCGGCAGAGAATTGTCGACCTCGCCCCGGTGTCCAATGACGAAGCTGTTCATCCCGTAGAGGTTAAGGTTCCAGACGCCATCAAGACAGCTGAACTTGAACGTGATGCCACACCGAACAAGTTCACCGACGATGAGCTCGACGGGATAACGAGCGAGGTCAACGCCTCGCAAAAGTGTCTGATCGTCAAACCGGGCGACCATTTGGACATCCGCCAACGGCGTCGACATATTGGGACCAGAGGCAAACGCGCTCATTCGATCACCGCCCCTTCTGGCCGTTTCCAGCCTTGACAATTGGATCTGCATATGCGATGCAAGATGCATAATTCGCAACAACAGTCCACTACCTTCTCTTCAGGAACTATGTCAAGAACGATCTTCCTTTCCGACTTCATCAAAGTCCGCAACGAATTCGCCCAAGCTGTGGGCCCCGCACATACTCAGTGGATTGCGGACTTAGAGCGAACGCCGCTACTACTGTCAGACTCCGGCGAACGGTACTCGGTCATGCCTGCAGACCCGAATGTGGGGGCCACCGCCAGCGGCCGAACCCCCGAACGAGCCCTGCGAGGACTTCTCTTTGTTTTGCTCGCGATGCACACGCAACAGGACAGCATCGCGTCCCTGCTCAATCCTGGGGCCCTCCGAGCCGCCCAGCGCCAGCGCTGATCACTAGTTCTGGTACGACCCGGACCGAATCCCGGTTGCGGATCTAGTCGCCTCGTTCGCTCTTCGCACCTAGCCTGTGCTCATGGTACCGCCGCCCGTTCGATGCGCGCGGATCTTTTTATGATTTTACCTGATCGTGGGTATAGGGTTATCCGATAAGGAGAGGCATCCGAATGACCGCCAAGAGAAACCCCAGCCGGAACAAGCTTGCCCTAACGGCTGACGAACGTCGCGAAGCCGTTGCTACCCACATCAGGTGGTTTCGAGATGAGGGGATCGACGTCGACTTGCTGGCCGCCGCGATGGGAATGACAGCGGGCCACCTCCATCGCCTGATTGCCGAGGCGACGAACCCCCGTCGAGATGCAGAACAGTCGGCGATCTCGTTCTTGAACGACAGAGTGGTAACGACACTGAAGGGGCTTCGAGAGCTAGTCGACCACTTTCCGCGGGCGAGAAAGCTCAGCGGTGACGCATACATGGACTATGTCGTCGCCGAGCTGGATCAGCTACAAGACGGAGACATTCATTCTCTAGCAACCTGCATCCCACCGCTTGAGCGTGACGCCTCACGAATTCGAAGAGCCATTATCTCAGCGGCAGCGCGCGGCGTTGAGTTCAACTACTACCTCCTCCACGATTCTCCAGCCCAAGCTTTCCTCAATTCGATTGAAGAAGGCAAGCGCCAAGAGGCCAATGACGCCGGCGATAATAGAGCCTTGCAGAAAGAACTCGACGAGCGCAAGAAAGCTGTCGACGACACATTCAACTGGCTGAAGAACGCCACAATGCACGCAAGGCTCGTTCTCAATGCAATGCTTGGCGAAGCCGCCAGGATGGACCTCGACGAGTATGGCCACTTCGACCTTGAGAGCAGCCATAGGTTCCAACTGATCTCTAATCCTGACGCTTTAGAAGGCGGCGAACGACGCAAGGGCGTCAGGTTTTATTGGCTGAAGACCCCCTGGCTTGGGCTCAACGAGAAAATCGTGTATGTAACATTTGCCGACAAAGACCGCAAACGAGTCATCCGCAAAGAGATCCTTGACACCGACTACATACATCAATCTCGCCCCTTTAAGCTTCAAGATCAGCGATGGACACTGATCGATTACGATGTGTCCGAGGACCTGCTTAAGGGGCTTATGCGGACCAGCAGAGAGCGCATCACCTCGAGCGAGATTCGAGATTTCTATCGAGGAATTGGGCAGTGAATTTGTTCGTCTCAATCATGGGCTGGACCGGGATGTCGCTGCTGCTGCTGTCCTTCGCCTTTCAGCAGCGAATTCGGAGCGCTGCTTATTTTGTCATAAATGCAATCGGCGCTCTGCTGATTGCGGCCTACTGCATTTATTCCAAAGCGTGGCCTCCCGCTGTACTGAACATGGTCTGGCTGCTGGTTGCCATTCACTCCTTGCTCATTCGGAAACGGAGCCTGTCCCACTCTTCAAGTGCGACAGTCGAAGGGCACAGCCTGAAAGCGTCAGTTCAAGATCGGCACGCCCTCACGCACAACGACCGCGTCGAGGTCTAGTTGTGCGATCGCTTCCTCGGGCGCAACGAGTAGCGGTATCAGCGAGGGCTTGAGCAGCCGCTTCTGCCCCGGGAGCCGGACCTCGCGGCACCGGTAGACCATCGCCTGGGTGGAGACCGCGAACCGCTCGGCGAGCGCTGGGATGAAGCACCGACGCCACAGCCAGACGGCCCGCACGTCGTCGCCGCGGAGCAGGTCGAAGCACGAAGCATGCAGCCGCTTCTCCAGAGCGATCCTCGCGAACGCGGCCGGGAGCAGGTCGATCGGCATGAGCATCGCGGCGGCGAACCGGTCGGCCTCACGCTCCACTTCGGGCGCGCCCGCCGGGTGCGGCATCACCTCATCGCGGTACTGATCGCGCTCAAAGCCTCTGGAAGCATGGAGCGTCATGTGCCCGAGCTCGTGGGCGCAGGTGAACCGGTACCGGCCCTCGTTGCCGAGCAGCGTTTCGCTCACGAGGATCTCGTGCTCGGAGCGCCGCGCGATTCCCAGCACGCCCGCGCCCATTTCCTCCTCGCCCGCGACGCTGAAGCGGTAGCCCAGCGGCCGCTCGATCCAGTCGTCGATCGGGATCGGCAGCGGGACCTCGGACAGCCCCAGCCGCTCGACGCAGGTGCGGATCACCGACTGCGCCGCGAGCTCGACCCTCGCGTCGGCGGCGCGGACGGACAATCGCATGGTCGGGATGGACGCTCCCGCATGGGTCATCGGCGTGCCTCCACACCACTGTACCGATCGCCGCAACCGTTGCGGGGACAGGGTTCCGGCGGGTTTTTGGATGCGGTACACGACCCTCATGAAACTTGCCGACTTCATGCAGAAGCACTCGATCACGCCCCAGCAGCTCCGAACGATGCTGGGCGTGAAAAGCCGCAGCACCGTGCTGCGATATGTCAACGGGGAGCGCCTGCCGTCTCCCGAACTCATGCACCGCATCGAGGATCTCACCGGCGGGGCCGTCACGCTCGCCGACTTCCTCGACCCCGACCCTCCAAGGTGCGTCCGCGTGGTCATCGACCGCCACGGGCGCGAGCAGACGATCTACCCGTGGTCGGTCCTCGAAGCCCGACCGAAGCCGCGTCGGCCCGCCAACGACAACAAACCCTCTCGACGCGCGACGCCTGCCGACCCGCACGATGTCTGGCCCTCGCCGCCGCTCCAGCGCGCGATCGATCTCCTCGGCCCCCGCGTACGTCACGCCAAGCGCGGCGGGTTCCTCCTCGACGGGCGCATCGCCGACACCAAGCGCGTGATGGCCGCCGCCAATGAACTCCTCAAGGCGCGGGGGGAGAAGCCCATCCCCTACCCCGGTGTGGAGCCGATCTGGTGAGCGGCGAGAGTACCCGGGGCGCGCGGATTCCGCGCCACGGCACCCGTGCAACGTGGGGGCCGGTCGCCGGTCGCGGGTTGACTTCGTGCCCTGTGCGCGCGCGTCATGGAGCCGAGGAGGACGACGCGCATGGGACCACCGCTCACGCACCGCCTGCACGGGCTCAAGACAGAGCAGCGCATGGACCACGAGATCGGGGAGCGCCTGCGGGCGCTCCGGCGCCGGTCGATGCTCTCGCTGGAGGAGCTCGCGTCGAAGGCGGGGCTGCCCATCGAGGAGCTGGCCGACCACGAGGACGGGACGATCCCGCTCCCACTTTCGAGAGCCCTGCTGCTCTGCGAGGCCGTGGGGGTGAGCGTGAGCGCTCTCTTGCCGGGCTGCCGCGGCTGCTGACCACCGCGGAAGCCGCGCGGGCGCTGCGGGTGCACCGCAACACGCTGCACCGCGAACGCGTCGCCGGCCGTCTCGGCTGCGTGCGGCTGGGGCGGCGCGTCTTCCACACGGCGGAGCAGCTCCGCCACTACCTCGACAACCAGATACGCCAAGGAGGCGACGAAGGATGTTCTATGAACCGGTGTGGGAGTACGAGGGCTTCACGCTCGTCACGCGACCCGACTCCCCCAACTACTTCATCTACTGGCGGCCCGCCCGATCCCGCCGCGCAGTGCGCGAGAGCACGCGCACACGCGATCTTGACGGGGCGAAGCGCTTCCTGGTCGAGTACGCCCGGGAGCGACTGAAGCCCACCAAACGCTCCGCCGAGCGCGTGCCGCTCCTCGAAGTCCTGGCCGACTATGTCGAGAGCAAGACGGCGGGGCCAAGGCCCTTCCGCCCCGCGGCCCTCACCGTGCTCAAGCACCTGAGCGAGTTCATGGAGATCGACTCGGTCGAGTCGGTCGCTGACTTCGGGCTCGACGCGCAGCGCCGGTATGTGGAGTGGCGTCGGCGTGCGCTGCTCTCGCAAGGGTTCACCGCGTCCAACGCGACTTTCAACCGCGAGCTCGGCGTCGTGAAGGCGGCGATGCGCTCGTCGTGGAAGAGGGGCCTTATCGAGAGCGTGCCTCATGTCGAGATGCTTCCCAACCCGCCGCCGCGCGACCGGTTCCTCCGCGTGCACGAGGTGCGGCGGCTTCTCTCGGAGTGCCATCTCCCCCACCTGCGCCTGTATGTGATGCTGGCGCTGCACACGCTCCAGCGCCCCATCGGGATCTTCTCGCTGCGCGTGGAGCAGGTGGACCTCGACTGGGGACGCATCGACTTCCTGCCCCCGGGCTCGATCCAGTCGAACAAGCGTCGGCCTGTGGTGCCCATCACGCCGAGCCTGCGCCCGTATCTTGAAGACGCCATCGCGCACTCGGAGGCGGGCTACATCCTGGAGAAGGACGGCCGTCCGGTGCGGAGCGTCAAGAAGGCCTTCCGGGCCGCGTGCGAGCGGGCGGGCATCGAGGACTGCACGCCGTACACGCTGCGCCACACCGGCGCGACGCTCATGGCTGCGGCGGGCGTGCCGCTCCGGCAGATCGCCGGGATGCTCGGGCACTCCGAGCAGCGCACGACCGAGATCTACGCGAAGCACCACCCCGACTTCCTGCTGGACGCGGCGCGGACCATCGAGACATTGTTCGGGGAAGTGGGCGATCGATCGACGCTGCCCCCGGGGGCCGCGCGACCGTCGCTCGCGGCACGCGCGGAGACAATCATCCACGCAGACGCGGCAGGGATGCAGACTTAGGCGTCGGTGTCCTTCGAGGGCTTACCGCGCGAGCGCTTCGCGGGCGCCTTCTTCGTTGCGCCGGGCTCGGGGAGCTTCTTGGTCTTCTCGACGAACCGGTCGAAGTCGCTGGTCGGCTCGCTCGCCTCACGCAGCCTGCGGGCCTCCTCGTGCTTGGCGAACTCGCGCTCCGCGTGGTCCCTGGCGATCTCGGCCGAGACCTTGCCGGCGTGGGTGAGGATGTTGCGCTCGTTGAACTGGAGGAATCCGTCGAGCTTGCGGACCCAGTCGGCCATGCGCATCGGGCTCTGGCGCTTCGCCTGATCCTCGGCGTAGTCGAGGTACATGGTCACGATGCGGTTGAGCGCGTCGATCTCCTCGGCGCTGAGGTAGTTCTTCGCCACGCTCACATCGTGCTTGCGGATCGGTCCCCCGGGCGCGTTCTTCCAGGTGGTCAGCCCCATGTTGGGCCTCGAAGCGTCGGCGCGCGCCCTGATGACCTCGGCGGCGGTGCGGCCGTGGATCGCCCAGTGGAGCTTGTTCTGGACCGTGGCGTAGAAGTCCTTGGTGACCCCCGCGGCGGGGTCGTAGTCGACGCTGGTGGCGTAGATGTCCGTGATCTTCTGGTAGAAGCGGCGCTCCGACGCCCGGATGTCCCGGATGCGCGCGAGCAGCTCGTCGAAGTAGTCGGCCCCGAGGGACCGGCCTTCCTTCAGCCGCTCGTCGTCGAGGGCGAAGCCCTTGACGAGGTACTCCGAGAGCGTGGCCGTCGCCCACTGGCGGAACTGGGTGCCGCGGTCGGACCGCACGCGGTACCCGACCGCCAGGATGGCGTCGAGGGCGTAGTGGTCCACGGTCCGGGTGACCTGCCGGGCGCCCTCGGCCTGAACTATTCGGAATTTCCGAATAGTTGGGCCGGGGTCGAGCTCGCCCTCGGCGTAGATGTTTTTCAGGTGCTCGTTGACCGTCGGCGGCGTGATCTGGAAGAGGTCCGCGAGCTGCCGCTGCGTCAGCCAGACGGTCTTACCCTCGATGCGGACCCGCAGGGCGGCCCCGTCGGCGGGCTGGAACAGGACGAGGCCGGTGTCCGACGGCTCGTCGCTCGGTGATGTTGCAGCGTGTTTTGTTCGTTTGGCCATGCGTTCTCCCCCGGAGACTCGTCCTACCACAACACCGGGACCGAGTAAATACCGATCATGGCATCCTACCACGGTCACCGTGGGCTTGGAGCATCAACTCAGGCGGATCGAGGGCATGCTCGGGCACTCCCAGCAGGACACATCCAGAATCTACGCGAAACCCCACCCCGACTTCCTCCCCGACGCGGCACGAACGATCAAGTGCTGTTCGGGGAGCACTCTGAGGGACTCACGCACCCGTTGGCTCCGATCTTCCCGAAATGACGCGGGCTCCTGGCCTCGCGTGGCGTGTGTTGATCACACGGCATCAAAAGCTACTGATCGTTGAGGTCGAGGAAGATGGTTCGACTGCTGAAGTGACCACCCGTTGACTCATCCTTCGCCCAGTCCAGGGGCTCGGACGATGACGAGGTCAAGACCATGAAGGGAACCTCTCGATGGAAGCCCCGTAAGGCCGCGAAGTGCTTCGGCTGAAGTTGCTCGACCCCGGCAAGGAAGAGCCCTCGACCGCTCAACGATGCCGCTTCGACAATCGCGCGTTCCGCATCCGCGCCGGATCGGAGTGGCCCTATACCCGTTGACGCGGCCAGCGCCAGCAACAACGAGCTGTATGATCGATATCGCTCACAAAGATGAAAGATACCGTGGTAGAACTCCACAGCTCGTTGCAACTCGACACTCAGGCGGCACTCGTCATACCAACTGACGACCAGAATGTCTTGCGTACGCCGAGCTTGTTCGACATATGATGCAAACACCGTCTCAGCGCACAGGAACTGCATCGGTTCAAGGAAGATGGCTCTTGGATCATCCGGGTGCATCGTCTGAGTGTATCAGCTCGAAATCGAAGCATCCCACACGCCCTGCGACGCTCGCTTGACATCCTCCTCGCTGAGCAACGGGCCTTCCGCCCCGATCCGGCTTGCAAGATCTCTCCACGCCGTGCCATCGCATGATGCAAAGAAACACCGCTGCGAGGTTCCTGCTGCGGCCGCGTTGATCTCGTTAAGACCACGCCCAGGAGGATCATCGGTACGAGACGCTACCAGAATCGTGTCATGGGCAATCGGGGCGTATATCTCACTCCACGCGGTATTGTGCTTGCTTAGATGCCCCGGCGATCCCTCGGATGGAAAGGCGATGGCGACATTATCCCCGAGGATGACGCTGTTCGAGCGCGCCCTCAAAACACTCCAGTAGACCCCGCCCGACTTTGTAAGTGCGAGCCCACGAGGAAGTGACCGGCTCATGCTTTCGTTGTGACTTTTCGGAACAACAGTCGCGAGGTCTACCCCTTCGAGCACTTGACGGATCACACTCGCAAGCCCCTCCGCACCTCGTCTGGTTCGGCAGTGCCGTGCAAACTGCCGCTTCAGCTCTGCGACGAGTGCAGGCTCGCTGAGAACAGGCTGCAGGACCTGCTGCTGCTCCGGCGGCAAGCCTGGCATCTTGCACCGCATGTCCTCTAACACCCTCTCGAAATTCTGCTCAACGAAATTGCTTATGTTTTCGCGTGTTGCAGTGCTCGCGATCTCGCGCAATGCCCCGCTCGCGCCCTCCAGGAATCCTTCGCGGAACATTCTCGATCGATACGCGAGCAGGCGGATCATGCTGCCCAATGCCTCTCCGAATCGCTGGGGATCCTCTCCCCCGAGCACTTTGGCGACCACTACGGCATGCTCGCTCTCATGCGCCGAGAGTGCTCGTTCCAGCGTGTCGTCTCCCACGCCGTAGAAGTCTCGTGCAACCGCGGCGTCGCGCGTGGATATCTCGCGAGGCTCCGACTCTCGGGTGAACTGGATGACCCATCGCTTCTGGCTTTGGCGACGGGATGCAAAGTTCCGAAGCAAGAATTGTGGGATGTAGTGGTGACGCCGGGCAGTCATTGGTCCAGCATAGCCGTCAGACCGGTGCACGCGATTCGGAGAACTCCCGACCCACTGCTGCGCGAAACCGCGTCCCATCGGTGTGACCCGGAACCCGGGACCTCAACGCGACCCGCGATCGAGCAAACGGATCTGTTCAGACGGGTCGAGATCGCAACCCCGGCACCACGCGATGAACTCGACGGGGTCGATCCGGCGGTCCCCCGTCTCGCTCCTGTGCACCATGGTGTGATGGAATCGCATCTTCTTCGCGAGGTCGCGCTGGGTCATCCCCGCCTCCTCGCGCATACGCCTGAGCAGGTCGCAGAGTCGCCGATACGCGGGCGTGTGCTGGGGGCGTGCTGCCATTCCGGCAGCAACCTAGACTTCGTCGCTCCTGTTGCTATATTAGCAACAGGAGGCGAAAGGCGTGCAGACCCTCGTATGCCAACACGGGCCGGATTCCGGATCAGGCCTTGACTCGATGTCCCGGCTATGGCACGGGTTGTGGAAACCAACCCCAACCCAGGCCCGCCCGGTGCAGACGACCTCGATCCGCAGTTTCGGCCTCCTCATCGCCTATGTCCTCCCGGGCTTCACTCTCCTGTGCGGGCTGGCGACTGTCTTCGAGCCCCTGCGGCTCTGGCTGCTGGGGTCGGACCCCCGATCCTCCACCCTCGCCATCGGGGGCGTGCTCTACATCACCGCGGCGTCGGTCGTCGCCGGCATGATGCTCAACGCGCTTCGCTGGGCCGTCATCGACACCGCCCACCACGCGACCGGGCTCACTCGCCCCGTCTGGAACGACGCGCTGCTCGCGGACCGGCTCCCGGCGTTCGAGCGCCTCGTGGAGGACCATTTCCGCTACTACCAGTTCTACGGCAACACCGCCCTGGCCGGGCTGTTCGCGGCCGCCGCCTGGCGGTCGTCTGTCTACACCATCGACGCGCCGCAGACGCTGCTCGTGGTGGTGTTCCTCGTGCTGGAACTCACGCTGGTGATGGCGTCGCGTGACGCCTTGAGGCGGTACTACCGCCGCACCGGCGCTCTGCTCGCGCTTTCTGAGAAGGAGCATGTCATGACCAACGGCAGCCACCCGAAACCCGATCCGAAGAAGCCCGAGGGCAAGACCCCCAAGGCCCCCGCCCCCGGCGGCGACAAGAAGACGAAGTAACCCCCCCTTTCGCACCAAATCACCGCTCGCCCGCGCTTCATGAGCCCGGGCGGGCTTTCCATGCACGCCGTCTCACACGATCGAAGCGATGCGCCGCGCGCCTGCCGGTGTGAGGAAGTGGGCGTATTTCCGGTTCGGGTCTGTCACACGGTCCGTGATGCGCACCCGGTCCGATTCGACCAGCCCGAGCCGGCGCAGGTCGCAGAGCCGCGCCCGGACGACGTGCTTTGACAGGCCGCTCGCGGTGGCGATGCTCTCAATCGTGACGCCCTTCTGGAACACGCAGGGCGTTGCGCCTTGATGCGTGATGGCCGCGAGCACGCGTTCCGCCGTGGGCCGCATCTTGAGGCCTTCGACGAACAACTCCGCTTCCTTCAGATTCACGATCATGGGTCCGCTCTCCACCAAGGGTGATGGACGAGCCACGCCGGGGGCTCGCCGCTTGCCTTGATGGCGGGACGCTCTCACGCCGCTGCGCGGAGCCGGTCAATGGTGGAACCCCCGGCGGGGGGACCGTGACTCCCGCAGCGCAGCGAGGGGGTCACGGTGGGGACCTTGACGGGCGACGCGCGGCGACGACACTGGCCGCCCAAGGGAGCGGCGAAGATCGCGTTCAGACGCACACCGCACGACGCGTGCGCCACCGCGAGTGACGCGAGCGCGCACTCAGGCACGCGCATGCGAAAAACGCGCTGAAAACCGGCGGAGGGTCTTGACGCCTCAGGCGATCGCGGTAGATTGGGGGGCCCCCGGAAGGGCGGCGTGATTGCCTCTGGCGATCCGCCGCCTTTTTTCGTGCCGTTCCCGGCCCGGTGTGAGCGAACTCCGCCTGCGGGCCCCAGTTTTCGCCAGAGCCGCCGACTCCCAGCCCCTGCCCGGAACGCACGCCCGTCCGATCTTCCGTGAAGATCGTGCGAGGGCCATCGAGGCCGGGCGCCCCTCCTTGCCCTCCTTCACAATCGCCCCGTCGGAAGCGAGAAATCCCTGCGATCTCTGGGGTTTTGTCTTGCGTCAGGGAGGCGGGCCGCTACCTTGAAAGAGCACAGGAGCAACCGGCGTGTGGCCGGTCCGAGAAGTTTTTCATGATTCTCGGTCCTTCGGGCTTGCGGCGGCGCGAGAGTTCTGTATCTTGTCGTCCGTCAGATACTGGGGCTGACACCCAACGGGGGGCCAAACGGGGCAACCGGGGGTGAAGGCCACAAGCGAGCGAGCAGGACCAAGACTTCAGAGAGGAGTCCGAGCGCGATGTCATTTCGCCAGTCCCATCTCGTGATGTGTACCACCCTCGCCGCAGCGATGCTGAGTTGCGACGCAATCTCGCAGGGTGCTGCTAACAACCACCTTCTGCGCTTCACGCAGGAGCACGGGCTCACCTTCAGCGAGATCGGCGATCCCGGCAACCCCGATTTCGTCTTCCAGCGCATCCCGGGAGATCCGCCCTTCGTCTTCGGCGGCGTGGACTACCGCTACCGCATCTCCACGACCGAGGTCACCAACGCGCAATGGTTCACTTTCCTGAACTCGTTCGCACCGCATATCCCAACCCTCGGGCTGCCTCCCAATGACAGCGCATTGACAGCCGGCGCCCGGTATCTCGGGCCAGGTGCGAACGGCGTTCCCTCCTACCGGCTTCTTCCCGAAGCAGCGCCTCTGCCAGCGTTCGTCGGCTGGAGGTATGCCGCGAGATTCACCAACTGGCTGCACAACGGCGCGCCCACCGGGCCCGATGTTCCGCTCTCGGTCTTCCAGAACGGCGCGTATGACGCCTCCACCTTCACCCAGAACCCCGACGGCTCGTACAACGACCAGGCCGCGCGCAACCCCGACGCGAAGTTCTGGATCCCCACCAGCGACGAGTGGCACAAGGCCGGGTACTGGGACCCCAACCGCCACGGTGAAGACGAGGGCGGCTGGTGGCTCTTCCCCAACGCCACCGACGAGCGTCTGACGCCCGGCCTCCCGAGCCAGGGCGGCGAGACGAATTTCGGCGTGTCGTTCGACGACGCGCCGGGCATGCCGGTCGCTGTTGGGAGTTACCCCGGCACGCAGAGCCCTTGGGGCCTGCTCGATGTCTCCGGCGGCGGCAGGGAATGGCTGGAGGATCCGGATTCGATCGGCACAAAGTATCGCAGTCTTGCTGGAAGCCTCGGCGGCTCCACCGAGTCGCTGCTTCTCCGTGGCGACCACCTCGGGTGGATGTACGGGGATTTCTTCAATGTCGTCTTCCCTTCCGGCGTGCTCCGCATCGCGGCGGCGGTTCCGGCTCCGGGGGCGGGGGGCGTGTTGGTGGTTGTTGCACTCGCCGCGATGACTCGAAGGAGATAGGCATGCACGCATCATCGTTCGCACTCATGCTCGGTCTGGTCGCGGGTTTGGCGCACGCAACGCCTACACGTGTCGATATTCAGGGCACGAGCAGCATCAACATCTTTGACGTCGGGCCCCCGGACGACCCGAATACTCCGGATGGGATCCCCGACATCGAGATCATCTGTGATGTGGGGGATCAGAACATCATCGAGATCCGCGTCGACGAATCCATCGGAGAGCCCCTTGGATTAGTCTTCATCCAGAACCCGAACGCGGCTCCGGCCATCATCCGCTTCAGCACCACGAACGGTTTCCGCCCCTCGTACCTGCGAGGGGTCGTCGCGTCCTCGGGCGCCATCATCATCGAGGACGGCCGCATCCTGGGTGATGTGGGCATCTCCGGGCTCTCCGGAACCGCCATTTCTGCATTGGAGATTGCGGCGTTCCGCGTGGATGGTAATGTCTACAACGGCATCCGGGCCGTCAGCTTTGGCAGTCTCAACAACCCCAAGATCGGCTCGATCTCCATCGGCGGAGATCTCCTCGCCGATGTCAACGACATCAGCAACGCGTCGATCAACGAGCTGCGCGTCGATGGTCGTATCGGCGCATCGACCGCTCCGGTGGTGATCAATGGGTTCAAGGGGATCGGCGTCATCGAGGCTAGCGAGATCTACGCGACGATCGACACGTTCGGCAGTTCGGGCAACCAGTCCTCGCTGGGCGTGCTGCGCACGATCGCCCGGAACGGGTTTTCCGGGGACTTCGTTGGCACGCTCGAAACCAAGTCACTCGTCTCGACCGCGTTCGATCCCGAGGTCGGGATCGATATTGCTGGAGACGCCGTTCAGGCGTCTGGGGTGGACTGGGTGATTCGACTCGCCGATCCCTTCGAGGATGGGCAGCTCATCCGGATCGGCGGTTCTCTCCCGACAGGATCGCGCATACAGCTCCCTGGTGGAACCCCGGCCGGGCTGCGAGGCCAGATCACGATCAACGCGGAGAACAGCAGCGCGTCGTGGGGCGGCAACGTCAAACTCGGCGGAACCAGCGGGCCCACTCTCACCCAGGGGTACTCGCAGCTTCCTTCGGCTGTCGGAGGCGGCGCCGCGGGTCTCGCGCCCTTCACGATGCACGAGAGCACCGCGAGCCCGGCCAACCACCACTATGTCTTCATCACCGGGATCGACATCTTCGATCCCATGATGGAGTGCTACGACATCCCCTTCAACGGCGAGATCTCCTTCCAGCTCTACGGCCCGGCCTCGATCGAGAGCGGCAGCGGGACGCCGGCGAAGGTGCAGGTTAAGACCGGCGCAAGCACCTGGACTGACGCGTTCGACATCGACGCCGAGATTGTGTCCAGCACCGGATCGCGCGGACTGAAGTTTGTCCGCAAGGACGGCGGCGGCAACCCCATCGCGTGGCCTCTGACGACCGGGGAGTACCGCATCGTCCCTAAGGCGGATCGCATCGTGTGCGTGGATGTCACCGGTGAGCCCACGGTGGTCTTTGAGTACTACATTGAACTCGCTGATGGCTGCGGTCTGATGCTGCTTGGCGGTTTCGATCTCAACAACGACTCCGTCGTCTGCATGCAAGACATGTCGGAGTGGATGAACGATCCTGTCGATCTCAACGGGGACGAGACGGTCTGCTCGCAAGATGCGACCTTGCTCCTCCGCGCGATCGACATCTACCAGAACCGTTGACCGACCAATCGCTGAAGCGATAGTGGCGACATAATCGCGGATTCGTTCCGCAGGTCCGCAGACCGCTTCCGGGTTTGCGGGCCTTTCCACGTTGGGGGCGGGGTAGCCAAGGCTCATTGCCAACCGAGACGGTTGATCGGACTTACCCGTGCGATTTGCCTGGCGGGATGAGTTGAAAATCATTGGTCACAGCGGCTGGAGACTGTTGGCCTCGAACCAGTCGTCCCGCAGCGACCGCGGGCCTCCCATGGTTCTGTTGTAGTTGATGGTGAGTTCCTCGCCGGTGCTGATCCGCCTCGCGGCGACGAAGAGGAGGCAGCGCCGGGGCCCGTCGGCCAGATAGCGGAGTGTGGCCGGGTTGGCGTGGTTGTAGAGCGAACCGTACCCGAGGGCGATGGCGCAGGGTTCGGGGCCTCCGGCGTGAGCGAGCCAGTCGAAGACGCGCCTCCGGAGTTCGACCGGCAGGCGTTCATGGTCCGTGGCCACGGGGACGACGGGACAGACCTCCACGCACTCTCCCTTCCCGAAGTCTCGCAACGCAAAGACGCCGCGACCGCGCGGGTCTCCGGTCTCACGCACGGCAATGGCCGGGAGCCGACACCCTTCGCGGGCGGCGGTCTCGATATATCGCGCGTGGCGACGCCGCAGCCACTTGGCGACCAGGCAGTTCCAGACGATCAGGCACTGTTCAACTGCGGAGCCCTCGGTGTCATCTTCAGTCATAGCTGAGGGTAGGCAACGCACGGGGTGTTGCGCAAGCAGCCGCGAATGAGCGCGGCGGTCTAGCCAAGGATGAACTTCACGTCGATGCCGTCGTGCTTGAGGTTGGCGAGTTTGGCGTTGAAGACGATCTCGCCGCACTCGAGGGCGGTCTTGGCCGGATCGCGCTTGCCGGCGACGGCGTCACGGAGCAGCGGCAGGATGCGTTTGACGCGGTCCATGTCATGTCCGCCCAGCTCGTGGACCTCCTCGAACATCACCGTGGCGAAGTCGAGCAAATGGGCCCGTTCCTTGGCGGAGGACACCGCCCGGTGAATGCGGGACCATCCCCCGAGCATGCCGTGGATGTCGCGGGAGTACGAGACGATCTTGATCTTGGCCTCCAGCGCATCGGCGTCGGAGGGTTTGATGGTGCGTGCCATGCGTGTGTCTCCCTGTGGTTTTGGTTGCAGAGAGACGGATGGCACATTCTGGCGGGGGTGTCAAGGGGTTTTGCGGGGTGCGGGAGGGAGCGGCACAGCCCCTTCCCCGGGCGAGGGCAAAGGGCGGCGACACTGGTCGCCTAGGGGCGGGGCGAAGTATCGCGCCTCAGACCGCCGCCGTCTCATCGGCGATGAGGCCCGCGATGATCTTGGCCGCTACTCGCTGGCTAGAGCGATCCTGAGCGGCCACGCCCGGCCAGGTTGGCGAGCCGGAAGGTCATCGCCGCGACGCTTACCTTGTACTTGCGGGCGAGTTCTCGGATGATTTTGTCGTCGTCGCCCTCGCGCGGGGAGAGCCTTTCGAGATCGTCTCGCAGAAACCGCTCCGGCATAAGCAACTCAGCGGCGAAGGCGTTGGCCTCGATCTCGTCGGGGTCTTCGCCCGTGCTCGAAAGCGGCGAACGCGCATTCAGGCTGATCTTGCGGTCTTCGTCGATGTGAAGCTGCCCGGCGTGCTGGAGAACATGGTGGCCGATCTCGTGCGCGACCGTAAAGCGCTGCCGATGAATGTGGTGCGCGGCGTTGATGCCGATGATGCGGCTTCCCGTTGCCTGATCAGACATCAAGAAGCCCGACAGACCTTCGTGCGGCGCGGCGAGCACGACCTGGATGCCAAGATGGTTCGCGATCCGCGAGGGCATGACCGGGGGCTTGACCGTGCCGGTCGCGTCCAACAGATGCTCGACGGCCTGTCGTATGCGGGCGGAGGTTCTCATGCGCTTCGGCTCTGGGGAACGGGTTTCGCTTTGATCAGAGCAGATTCCACGAACTCACGACGCTCAGCCGTTTCATCTTTCACAAGAGCCGTGAAATCGGGCGACGGCAGGGTGTCGGGCGCCAACTCGGCGAGAGTCACTCCGAGCGCCCGGGCGATATCCAGAGCGTGGTGGAGCAGAACCTGCTGCCTTCCACCCTCAATGTTCGCGATCGATTCCCGGGACAACCCGACCTGACCCGCGAGCTGGAGCTGGGTCCAAGGAGGATCCTGGCGGGCGCGCATCCGCGCAACCTCTTGACCAAACGCGAGATAACGCGGATCGGCCGTGCCGCCCTTGTCTGCCTGAGGTTTGCGAGAGCGTGCCATTTAGCCCAGTCTATCGGCGCAATGGTTGCGAGGCAAACAAAATGTTTCCGCGACAAGCGCAAAATTTCTGGGCGTGCGATTGACGGGCTCGGACGCCGAGGGCTATCGTTTCACGCACATCGCGCAGGTGTGATTTTCACAAACGATAGGAGTTAGAAACATGGTCACCCAGAACCCGATCAGCCCCGTCGACACCATCACCCTCACGATCTTCTCGCCGTCCGCCCGCACGCCCCGTGATTTCACCTGGCCCGCGTCCACCATCGTCGGCGAGGCCGCCAAGGAGGCGGCGGCGGGGTTCGGGGTCGAGATCGAGAACCCGACCTTCCAGCGCGACAATGACGAGGTGATCGATCGGTCGATCACGCTGCGGGCCGCTGCGCTCCGCGAGGGGACGCGCCTTGAGCTCGTGGGCACGGGAGGGGGCGTCTGATGGTCCTGCCGGCCAACATCGTCCGGGACCATGTCGAACTCGAACTCGACGCGCTTCAGGGGTATTGCGAGCGACACCGCTGGACCCTCCAGTGGGATCCCGAGCGGCAGCTGCTCACCTTCGATCGCCCGTCTGATCTGGTTGGCTGCGCCATACTCCGGCTCACCGCCGAGGTTGAGGCGTACCCGCTTCACCCTCCCGCGTGGAGGTTTTGGAAGGTCGATGGGCAGGGCCAGGCTGTGTCCGTGTTTCCCAGCAACAGAGGGAGCGTGGGCAACGACGGCAGCATCTTCCATCCAAGCCGCGTGATCTGCGCCCCGTTCAACCGCTTGGCCTACGGAACACATCAGGGTCCTCATCCCGAGTGGGGCATGTCGCAATGGAAGGATGTCCGTGGCGTCGCGAGGGCGACCACGCTCACGGAGATGCTCGCGATCATCACGGCGCATCTTAAAGCCTCGCCGGGGGTCAACTGATGCCTTACCGACAGACTCCGCTGCTCACCGGCAAGGCCCGGTGCACGCTCATCGTCCCTCGCGCTGTCGTGACCACGACGCAAGCGGCGCTCATGGCTTCCAGCGGGCCCGATGGACCCCACGAAGGCCTCGTGCTCTGGGCCGGGATCCGCGTCGATACCCTTGCCTTCGTGATCGCTCCCGTTCTGGTCGAATCAGACCACGGGACCCGGCATGTCATCGCCGACGAGCGGGGCTTCGGTCGAGCTGTGAGGACGGTGCGCGCGTACGGCCTGCAACTCGTCGCTCAGGTTCATTCTCACCCCGGTGACATCACGATCCACTCCGACGGCGATGACAGCCTGATCCTGGCGCCGTACGAGGGCTACTTCTCGCTCGTGGTGGGGAACTACGGTCGGGGTGGCTTCGCAGAGGGGCTCGGTGTGCATGAGTACCAGTCGGGCAAGTGGGTCTATGTAGGCCAGGACAGCCCGGACGCGGTCCGCCTCGTGCCCGAAGTGCTCGCGGGGGGGGTGCGATGATCGATCGCTCTGCGTTCTACGGGCGCCGCGATGCGCGCACCGCCGAGGTCGTTCCGGAGCTTGAGAGAGCCGCCGAGACGCCTGTAGGTCTCGCGGTCACACACGACATCGCGTCTACACCGGAAGGCCAGCAGTTTGTCCTGGCGGCCGTGAACATGCTCGTCCGGTTCCACCGACGGGTGCATCTCGATGTGCCTCTCGTCGGCCTGGAAGTCCCTTCACTCTCCGGAGGATCAGACCTCCTGACCGCGTCGGTGTCCCTCGCGAAGGCGATCGATCCCTTCATCGAGATCAACGGCGTGGAACCGCCTCGGCACTGGCTCACGGCCGGGGATGTGCGGCTTCGCACCGGGCAACCAACACTCGCCGTGGGATGGGGCGGATGGAGTGGCGCTGTCGCACCGGGAGCATCATCGCTGACAACAGAGCCCGGGACGCCGGGGGCCTGTGCGGCGGCGTGTCTCGGCGCTGCCGGGCTCTTCCGGGCCTCGCTGGGTCTGCCTCTCCGTGCTGACGCCTTCTCGCTCTGGACGCTTCGGCACGGTGATGATCAGGAACGGGGCCCGGCAGCATTCGAGCCGATCGCGTTTCAGAATGTGCTTCAGATCGGGGGCGGCGGTGTAGGCGCATCGTTCCTCTACTGGCTGAACATCGCGGGCAGGACCGGGACCTGGACCGTCGTTGACCCCGAAACCGTGGAGGTCAGCAACCTGAACCGTTGCCTGCCGTTCCTCGCCGCCGACGCGGGCGCGATCGTGCCCGCGGCAAGCGCCAAGCAGAAGGTGGATGTGCTGGCCGAGCGCTACGGAATCCAGCCTCACGCCGACTGGTTTATGCAGGCCCCCCTGGCTCTCATTGAGGACGCGGATCTGGTGCTCCCCCTCGCGGACCAAGGCGGGATCAGGCGTCAGGTCAGCCTTTCCGGAAAGAACTACCTCGCGCACGCGACGACAGACGGGGGCTCTTGGGAAGCGCAGGCGCACCGCCATGTTCGCGGCAAGGACGACTGTCCCGCGTGCCGGGTTCCGGACAAGTCTGCCGCGCCGGCGTTCCCGTGCTCTCAAGGGTCGGTCGCCTCCGGGAGCGTGAAGTTCGACGCGTCGCTGCCGTTCCTCAGCGCCGGAGCGGCCCTGATGCTCCTCGCACAGCTTGGCCACCTGCAGGGCGGACGCATCCCGACGCCCAACATCTACCGCTGGCGGTTCGATGGCCGCAACCCCGCAAGGCCGGGTCGGCACGGGTGTCGCGCTGGATGCGATTCGGCCGAACTCGTTCGTCACCTCGACGCGGTGGTCAGGGGTGATCACACAGGCGGCACGCAAGCGGATTAACTCAATGAAGACTTCCACTCCATCAAGTGTCACTCGGGGCGAGATTGTCGCCTTCGGAAAATGGACCGTCGGCGGCGCCCTGACCAGCGCGATGATGGGCGTGTTCTGCATCCTGAACGGCTCGATCGACGACCCCGCGCGGGGTACAAGCCTCACGCTGCTCGTGCTGAGCATCCCGCTCCTGTTGCCGTACCTGCTCGTCGCGCGGGATCCCCGTCGCACATTCCGGATGATCGTCAGCGTCAGGATTCTCGCCTTCCTCGGCATGCTGTCTGCGATCGTTGGGCTCATCATGCTGCTCCTAGCTTCCCATGCGCCTGCGGCGTTTGTCGTGATCGTGGGCATAAGTGCGGCGGTTGTCGTGCTTGATCGCGCAGAACGGGCTCAACTGGCGGCCGCCTGGCGAGCCAGCACGCCCTGAAACCGCGAAGGCAACTCTCGCTTCTCTGTACGAGCAAGATGAACACGGAAGCAACGCACGATCTGACGCGCAAGCAGAAGGGCGGCCACGCGGGCCGCCCAAGGGCGCGGCGATGATCGCGCCTCAGACCGTCGCGACCTCGTCGGCGGTGATGCCCGCGATGATCTCGGCCGCGACGCGCTGGATGTGCTGGAGCGACTCGATGAGGGTTCCCGCGTCCCCGCGGTAGAGCCGGATGTAATCAGTCGAGGCGTCCTTCGCGTCGACGCCGACGGCGCGGCAGACCGCGTAGGCGACCGCCTCGGCCTCGGTCTCGACGACGGTCCTCGTGAGCTCCTTGCGTCGCTCGTCGCGATGGAGGAGTTCGTGGGCGAGCTCGTGGGCCAGAGTCGCGAACTGGTCGGCGGGCCCGGACGCTAGGTCGAGAGCGAGCTTGATGGTGCCGCCGCAGGAGACCCCGAAGGCGCCGCCGAGGGTGTCGGCGTACTCGAGGGCGATGCCCTTCTCGGCGACGAGCGCCTTGAGACGGTCCAGCGCACTCGCCGCGACATCATCACCGTGAGGACGGGCGAGGTCGGGCAGCGGCTCGCCATCGGTCTGGGCGATGTCGAAGACATGGACGGCCCGGAAGCGGAGGATAAAGTCGCCCCCGGAATCGCCCCCGGTGTCGTCGCCGGCAGCGACATCCTGCGCAGCGTCGGTCGAGGCGCGCTTCTTGAGGCGCATCGGTGCAAAGATGACGATGCCCTTCTCGCCTTTGCGGACGAAGCGGCCCATGGACCGCCAGGCGTGGAAACCGGCGACGCGGGTGGCGTCGGGTCGCTGGGTGAGGATGAGCATGAGGTTGGTGGCCGAGTAGCGGTGGAAGCGGGCCATGGTGTCGAGGAAGGCGGTGAGCCGCCCGCTGTCGCCCCGTGCGAGGGCGTCGGCGAGCTCATTGAGGGCCTGATCGGCGAGTTGCTTGGCGTCGGATGCGTTCATCGGAGTCCTCCTGTCTGTGAGGGGTTGGTGGTCCGTCACCCGACAGGGGGACCACCAAGCCCGAACAAGGAGGACGGAGAGACAGCCCGACGCGAAAACGCACGATCACCGCTCGATGCGTGGGGATGAATCGAACAAACATCTGGCGAATCCGAGCCGCTTCAATGCGAGCCCCGACAAACAGCAACTGCGGGCAGGGCTTTAAGGTCCTAAAACTTTTTCATGTTTTCCCCAGAGAGGGCTTGCGAGAACTCGAGCTTCCTGTATGCTTCAGGCACTGGGTGAACGCCGTGCGCCGGGCACGACGCCGGGGATTGCGATTCCGCAGGAGAGAACAGATGGGGAGTTGGGCACAAGCACACGCGATCAGGATCGCGCTAGCAACAGTCTTCGTTGCTGCGGTCTACGACCCCATCGCTCACGCGCAGCAGTTCCCCCAGACGCCCCCTCGCCCACCGGCGCCGGTGCACACCGCTCAGGACCTCGCCGCCGCCAACGCGGTGATCAAGCGGTTCGGGTTCGACTTCGTCACCGTGGGCGCCCCCGGCAACCGCTCGTGGATCGAGAGCGAGCGTGAGTTGCCCAACGGCATCACGCTCAACCACATCGACGATCGCGGCAGGGTCGACTACTCGTACCGCATCATGCGCACCGAGGTGGTGCAGACCCAGTATGTCGACTTCGTGCAGGCGTTCCAGCCATTTTGGGAAAGCATCGGATCGATTCCCGGTCGCGTGGAGTCTGGCGCTCCGAGCGCGGGGCAATTCACGAGTTCGGGCATCTCAACCCTCGGCGGCATCACCGTAAACCCCGCGTATAACGACAGCGCCGTTGCGATCTCGTGGCGCAACGCCGCACGCTACGCCAACTGGCTGCACAACGGCGCGCCTTCCGATAATCTGACCTGGGACACCTTCCACACAGGTGCGTACACCTTCACCGACGCGAGTTTCACGAGTCACACCCAAGGCTCGCCGGTCACGCGCAACGAGGACGCGCGGTTCTGGCTTCCCTCGCTCGACGAGTACCTCAAAGCCGGGTATTACGACCCGAACCGCTACGGCGAGGGCGAGGAGGGGTACTGGACCTTCCCGCACGGATCGAACGAACAACCCGTAGTGGGCCCTCCTGGGGAGGGCGAATGGGGTGGCATGCCGGGTGATCCGCTGTGGGAAAAACTCCGCGTGGGACGCTATCCCGACACTCAGTCGCCATGGGGCCTGCTCGACATCGTCGGCACGGAACGGGAATGGGTCGAGACACCGAGCGGCGTCTTTCGGCTTTCCGACGGAACGATCTTTGTTTCGGCGCAGGGTCGCGTCGTAGTCGGCAACGACACCGCATCGTTTGGTTCGATCGATTCATGGGATCCGGGCGCTTCGGCTACTTCAGCGTTCTACGCCTTCCGCCTCGCGACCATGGTGCCCTCGCCGTCCAGTCTTCTGGTTCTGAGCGGCATGACGATTTGCGCCGCGTCGCGTCGTCGCCGAGACACTTTCCCGGGGAGCAATCTCAAGAACTAACAACAGGTCGATGAGCGAACCTGTTCACGAAAGATCCCGCCGAGGAGTGGCCTCGACGGGACCATGTGGCTGCCCTTCCGATTGCGTCGGAAAGGGCCTCTCAAGAGGAGTTATCGTATGCATCGCATGACCGCTTGTGTTATCGCTGCGCTCGCAGGGAGCGTGTTCTCGGGCGTGCACGCCGCCCCGCAGATCACGACCGTTCCCTCTGGCAAGGCGGACCTGATTCCTGCATCGGGCAACAACTGGATTGTCCGGGTCAAGCAGAGCGAGTCCAACAACACGGACATCCGGGTTGACATCACCTTCGACGAGCCGGGCGAAGAGATCGGCGAGATCCGTGTGGAGACGCTGCCCTCCAGCTTCGGTGCGTCCCGTGTGCGGCTCTATGTCGAAGGCGCCTCCTACGCGCCGTTCCCCGACATCGATCCCGACTTCGAACTCTGGAACCTGCAGAGCATCGGGGGCATTCGGCGGACTTTCGGCTCGGGCGAACTCTGGGTCATGAATGTCCGCGCCAACGAGATCGGCGATGTCGTTCGCAACCCGGGCACGCCGCAGAACCCCAACCCGGACTACGGCAAGCGCTTCGGCGCCATCGTCGCCAACCACATCGGCACCGTCACCGCGAACTGGAGCATTTTCGCCGACATTCAGGCGACCGGGTCGAACTGGTCAACGCCCCCGGCGAACGACATCAACCTCGTCCGGGTGAACTTCTCGTTCTACCCCCAGTTTGCGCTCGACGGCGCCCTGCTCGGCGATGTCATCACCAGCGGCGGCGACATCGGGACGATCCACGCCGACGGCTTCATCGGGTCGGTGAACCCGACCAACTGGCCGCAGCGCATCACGACGCGAGGCCCCGCGGACAACATCCCCGGCGGCAACATCTCGACAATCCGGGCGGGCGCGCTCGGTCCCGTCACCATCAATACAGGCTTGCAGGCCACTGACGGCGACATCAATGAGATCCTCGTCACCCCTGGCGGCTGGGGCTACGACGAGGGCAGCGCCGCCTATCTCAACGACCCCATCGATTTTGATGACACCGGACGCCCCATGGGCTTCTCCGATGGCGGCGTCCTTCGCGCCCGGACCGTCAACAGCATGACCCTCGGCGGGGGCTTCGATTCCGACTTCGAGATCCGCAACTCAACGACGAATGTCTACAAGATCGGCGACTCGATGGGGCCCAACGCGTTCTTCAAGTTCAACGCCGGCAACTTCAAAAACCAGATCGCCATCAACGCCAACAACGACGGCGGCACATGGGACGAGGACGCCCGCATCCGCGTGACGAAGAACCCTGCTCTCTGGCAAAACCCCGGGATCCCCGAGTACTACTTCCTTGGTGAGGAGTACCCGGAAACTCCCTCCCTTCTCGGCGGCGGCTCTGCTGGTGTCATCGGCTATGTCCTTCACGGCGAGGCGTGCAACCCCGTCGAGGGCAGCGAGATCCTCATCGGGCGTATCGACCCGTTCTCGATCGAGGTCGATCCTCCGTGCATCTACGACACCTACGAATTCCGCGCCAGTTTCTACGGGCGCCTTTCGTTCGCGTCGGGCGTGTCCGGGCCGGACGCCGTTGAGGTTCGCAAGATCAAGCGGGTCAACGGCATCGACTACAACTACGGCTTCGTGACGCTCGGCAGCGTCACCATCGCCAACGGACGGACGCTGGTGATGAAGCGCCCTGTCGACAGCAACAGCAACCCTGTGAGTTTCGAGCCCGGTTTCACCTATGTGATCACCATCAAGACCGACAAGGTCCGCGTCGCGGGCAGCGACCTCAGCAACCCCAGCGACATCGTGTACATCGCCCAGCAGTCGTACGAGTTCACCGCGTACGACGGCTGCCAGTCGCTCTTCGACCTGAACCGCAACGGGCAGGTGACTTCGGGCGACCTGGCGGAGTGGTTCATCGCACCCTCGGACATCAACGGCGATGGCGTGATCTGCGGCAATGACGCCGCGACGCTCCAGCGGGGCATCAACGAGCACGGCAACTAATCTTTCTCCTCAGAGTTCGAGCTATGTCGCGGCGGTCTGCGTGATGCAGCCCGCCGCATTTTTATCGCTCGGTTAATGATCTCGATCCTATAAGATCCGTCATAGGTCGAGGGAACCCGGACTCGATTCCGAAGATCGCTGGGACAAGAGATCGTCTGGCTGGGAGCAAGCGTCGGAGACAGGGACGGAGTCCCATCCGCGCCAAAACCGCGCCAGAATCGTCTGAGTATGTGGGTGTGGATCGCCGGAAGCGGCGGGCGGCTTGGGGTTGCGTGGTGGGCCCGAGTAGATTTGAACTACCGACCTCACCCTTATCAGCCAGACGCGCCGGGCTGAAACCCGCGGTTTGCCTGCACTTCAGCGCACCCGAACGCACCCTGTTGCTGCGCTTGCACCCCGTCGCTGCGCCAGTTCGCGCCAGAGCGTCCCCGGGGACAAGATCGAGTTAGATCGTCCGGAATCCTCAAGACTGTTGTGCCAAACACACCCTAACACGGTCAAGCCCGATTCCGCTCGAATTGCTGATCGCAGTGGTTCGGCTCTCTCGCCGGATCTGGGAAGTGATCAAGCGGCACTGTCGAGAGAGCCGTGCGGATACGACGAGCCCCGCGAAGAAATCCTCGTAGGCATACCGGGCATTCGAGCCCGACTCGACAACGATCATTAGCACGGCCGATCCAGCTCGCTCAGTAAGTGCATCGGCGCGGTACTGCGTCATCCTTTATCATGCATTAGCAAGCTGACATGGAAGGCCGGCCGAGCACGGCTTCGTCGGTATCACCGTCTACGGCTTGATGGCTTTCTGGCGTTCACGGAGGTCTTTGACCCAATCCTCCAGAGCCTTGATGTCTTCGAGGAGCTCGGTCGGCTCCGGGTGTTCGGGGTTTCGACCGGGAGACCTGTCGTGCGAGTTGGTCACATCGCAGCACTTGTGGAAGTGTTTACGGAAGTCGTCGCAGTCCTGAAGCGTTAGTACGCTCACTTTCCGAAGGTCGCCGGAGTCGATGTAGTCGCGGTGTCGGAGCACGGTTCTCCCAAAGGCTACGTCTTCAAGGGCTCGCTCCCAGGTTGCCCTGAGGTCGCTGTAGAGGGTCTCAACCTCGCGGTTGTACGCATCCTCGTCACCAGCCTCGAATAGTGTGCGCGCGGCTCGTGCTCTTTTGCCCAAGGCATCCAAGCGGGCCTCAACCTTCATGCCGAGCCACGGCAGCCCGTCACCAACGACGCCCGTACCAGTCGAATCGCGCCGGAGGTTACGAAGTTCGCACGGGACGTCTTCTTTCCTCGCGTGGTCATAGAGGTCATGCACAAACACGATATCGTGTGTGAGCACGACCACCTGCCGAGTGCGCCCCTCTTTGACAAGCCGCTTCGCCACCTTCTGTCGCCACTTGTGGTCAAGTGAAGACACCGGGTCATCGAAGACGATGGCGGAGCGATGGTCAGCGGTTGCAAGCTCGGTCAAGAAACCTGCCAGTGCGACACACTTCGACTCACCCTCGCTGAGAACGCCGGCGACATCCGCCGAAGGTCGAGCGATGAGCCTCACCTGGTACTGTGGGGTGCCGGCTTTGCCTCCTGCGTACGTGAGTTCAGCCCTGACCTTGCTGCCGGCGAGGCCGATTAGCTCTTCCGTGAAGCGGTCACGAAGCTGCGGAGTGAGCACCTGCTCGGCGAGGCCGTTTCCGAGTTCCGTGATGGGTTTTGTATTGGTGGCAACAATGCACTTGTCGATGGTATTCACACGATATAGCCGTTCAATCTCCGCCTTCACCTTCGGGAGCAACGGCCCCAGGAGCTCCCGGTCGTGAAGCTCGGCACACTCGCTCTTGAGCTGCGTGCGAGCCGCATCGACCGCGGCTTTCTCCAACGCAGACGCTCTCTCAGATTCTCGCTGGATGAACTCGCGAAGTGCCTTCAGTGGGGACGTTCCAGCCGCGAGCGGCGATGGGCTTTGCTGTGCGTCGATGGCCCTGAGCACGTGTCGCTTTCTCAGGCCAGCGACGACGACGAAGCGTCTCACATCTGCCGCCATACCGGGCTCATGGTGCTTGAGCTCTTTCAGTCCTTCGCGACACGGACCCGTGCACACCTCTGCTCTCTTGAGGGCTTCCCAAGCGGTCATGGCCTTCGATTGAGCCTCCTTCGCCAGCTTCTCGGTATCTGCTTTGACAAAGTCTTCGAGCTTGTGGAGATGATCAGCCGCCTCTGCTCCAATCGGCTGATGGCAAAGCACACAGTGGGCATCATTCGCCGTCACCGGAAATTTCTGTTTCGGATACGCAGTACTCTCGGAGTAGCGGCGGGCCGACTCCCAAAGCTCTCTCCAGGTTTCACTTCCGATACCCTTAATCGGGCTTCCGGCGAAGAGCGATTCTGCGGCCACCTTGGCTGCATCGCGCTTTGTTCGCGATTCAGCGACGAGCCGAGCCAGTTCGCTCAACTTGGCCTCGGACGTTTGAGCCTCGACAGTTTCGAGGTAGGTGGCAACCGCCTTGTGGCGACCTATCCGGAGACGAACCTCCTTGGCGGCCGCCGCGGGGTCCTTCGAGAGATCCTCGCGTAGGTCTGTGAGCCTCTTCTTCTCCGCATCGCTCATGATGGCGAGCTTCTGCAAGCTCTCGAAGTTGGTGTCATGGCGAAGACTGGACAACACCTTGCCGACGGATGTAGTGGCAGTCCAAGTTGGGAGTTGAAATGCAGCGTCACGCTCTGCGGCAGCCGCCTGCCGATCAGCCTCAAGCGAAGTCTTGAGCCGCTGGCACATTGACGCGAGCCGCTCGGGTACATCGAGGCCATGGGGTCGGAAGGCCACATCGTTCTTCTCTTCGACGTGTATGGCCGCACACTCCGAGTCGAAGACGCTGATGGCTGAGAGCTCAGGAACAACGGGGTTCGGGCCGTCGGACCAAGCTACGTTCTTCGCCGCGGCACCGGCCTGATAGTCGATTCGAGCCTTCGCCCCGCGTCTCGGCGTCGTCTCGAAGATGTTGGGCTCGATTTGGTCCCCGCGGTTTCTGGCTCTACAGGCCCGCTTGAGGATTCTCGAATACCCCGACTTTCCAGACCCATTGTCGCCGTAAATCACGGTCAGGCCACTGGGTGCGATGCTGAGGGTCTGGCCAGGAGCGAGTTGGTTCGCGAACTCAACGGCCGAGATTGACACGAGAGACACGGAGTTTGCCGCTGTTGGCGAGGCCGGAAGGTCGGCCGCATCCAATGTCGTCGCCATCGTCTTCGCGATAGCGGGGTCTGTGCCGTGCTCAGCAAGACAGATGCTCTTGAGCTCCTGAATGTCCGTTTCGGTGATTGAAGCCTGCTGCACGACGCGACGTAGAGCGTCTCGAAGCCAGAGCGGCCGAGTCTTGGACCATCGAAGGATGGCTTCCAATACGGTTTCGGGCTGTGATTGAACCGAGCTCATGGCGGATAATACTGCTCTCTTGGGACGCCAAAGTCGAGAGGTTTCAAGCACTATGTTCGCGACTGTTCTGCCGTCTTCGGCCGTCGTCCATGGGGCTCACCGCGGCGACCCCTTCCTCGGCCGCGTGATGCTCCCCGCTGAAACCCGCGCTTTGCCTGCACTTCAGGGTACCCGAACGCACCCCGTTTGCTGCGTTCGCACCTCGTAGCTGAGCCAGTTCGCGCCAGCTACGCCATTTCGTGCCACGCCAGCAAGCCCATGATGCCTCCCTGCGGAGAGTGTCTCTCGATCATCCGACTGGACCCATGTAGGAAACCGGCGACAGTGAGCGCGAAATGGGGCACCGCGTCCATGCCTGTGGGTATTGGCTTCCCTGCAGCGCCATACCAAACGCGGACGAACTCTTCCATGGGCCGTAGGTCGCCGGGGGGGAGCGCAGCATCCAGAGTATGGGCGATCTTGTTCCTGGCTCGATTGAGCGCACGGATTCCCGGCATCACCATCGTCAAATTGGATCGGGGGTGGTCTATGAAAGCAACTTTCTGGGCGAAGGTTAGTCGAGCCGCATCCCAGTCTTGAACACCCGGATGCGCCTTCGGGAGATACTCGTCGATGAAGTGCTCGACGATGAGGTGGGATCGCAGAATTACAGTCATCCCCGAGGTGTCAGCGTTAATGAGGTCACCGTAGCGCTTGTTGAAATCTGCCAAATCGCGCTCAGTATTGGGTGCGTCAACGAGCATTCTTTGAAAGTACGGGCTTGACATGAAATCTTGTGTTGATGACTCTTGTGCCATTCGCCGCCCTTCCGCATCGCTTATGTGACTCGACCTGATCAACGCTGCCCGTACGACGACGCGAGCGCCGCCAGCGTCATGTTGTCCTTGATGACATCGTGCGGGATGAGCAGGTAGCGCCACGGCTTCGCCCCGTGCTCTTTTGCATGGATCGTGGCGCGCTCGCACCACAAACGAGCCGCCTTGGCCTTCGCCTGCACCTCGTCCGTCTCGATGTCCGTCTTCCGCTTGACCTCGACGAGGATCTTCTCCTTGTTCGTCTCGACAACGAAGTCCGGCTCGTACGCCGATTCTTTGAAGTCGAAGATGCGGAGTTGGCCCTTCGCCGGTTTGACCCATTTCAGCACGCTCTTGTCATCCTCCAGAATGACCGAGAAACGTCGCTCCGAATCGGTGTCGAACTTCTGCTTGGTGAGCAGGCACTTCGCGAAGCCTTCGAACACGATCGAGCGGATGTAGAGCTTGTCTTCGACCGGCTGGCGGAAGGGGCGGGCCTTCTCTCCCGCAATAGCGGTGAAACTGCCAGGCCGAATCGTTCCGAAACCCTTGCTGACTATCGCCTCGTACTCGGCGTCGTCGGGTTCGATGCTGTGCTGCTCCATCTGCCCATGGATGATGTTCACGAGTTGGTGCTGGTGGTACTGGAGCACATTCTCGACCGCCTCGTCATCGGGCAGGTACGACCGCAGGTGGGCCACCATCTGCCCGGCGAGTTTGTAGAGCAGTTCGGCGTGGTCGTCGTAACTGACATCATCGAAGTCGACAAGGCCCCGCACGAGGTAGTCCTCGGGCCGTGCTTCAGCGACCACGCCGGTGCCCCGGGCGAGCATCTCGACCCGGTTATCGTCGAGGTACTTCATCAGGATGTCGTCTTCGACCGGCTGGAGCCGAACCGCTCGACAGTCGAGATCGAAGTCGCGGAACCCGATGTCGGTCTGCACGCCCGCCTTCGGCACCACCACGATGCGCGGGATGTCGATGCTCAGTTCGACATACGCGTCTGTGGTTTTCTTGACAACCTTCTCGATGTCGGCCGTTGCGACGACCCCCTCGATCACACCCTGGGCGGGGAGCACCGTCGCCTTCACCCGCTCCACGATCTGCTTCTGCACCTCAGGCTTGAGCAGATCGGCCGACTTCCTGAGTGTCTCGAACTCGCGGATGACGCTCAGCGTCGCCTCCGCCGCCACGATGTCTTCCTTGCTCTCGAAGAGCGCGGGCTGCGTTGGCTGGCCGTCCGGAGCGGCAGCCCCGCCCATGATGCGTTGGTGGAGCACCGGTGTCGCGATGACCGGCACCGTGCGCTCCTCGGTGATGTAGACCTTCTCAAAGTCCGCCCGGATGATCGAGTCGGGCTTGTTCGCCTCGTCGATGATCTCCTGGAACCGGTCGTGCGCCACGATCGTCAGGCGATCGACCGCCGACACTCCGGTGCGCCGTCCGTAAGGCAAGCGCAGGCCGCGCCCGATGGACTGCTCGACGAGGGTCTTCGAGTCGGCGGTTCGCAGCGGCACGATCGTGAAGAGGTTGGTGACATCCCAGCCCTCCTTGAGCATGTTCACATGGATGACGATCTCGATCGGGTTCTCCGGACGCTCGACTTCGAGCAGCATCGCGACGGCCTCGTCCTTCTCGGCGCCGCTCTGCGTTGAGTGCACGACGAGCACCTTGCCCTTGTACTGGCCCTTGAAGAATTCGTCGTCCTCGATGGTGCGCTTCAGTTCCTCGGCGTGCTCGACGGTCTTGGCGATCACGAGCACGAAGGGCTTGACGAACCTCGCCGACGCCTGCGCCGCATAGGCGGCCAGATGCGCCTTGGTGTCCTCGTGGATCCGGACGCCGTCTTCGAGCTTGAGCTTCTCGAGCCCCTTCTCGTCGTAGTTGTCCTTGCTGAAGTTCTGGCGTGTCGCCACTGCGGGCTGCTTCACGAACCCGTCCTTGAGAGCGAGGGAGAGCGGGTAGCTGTAGATGACATTCTTAAACTCGGCCGGCTTTTTCCCTCCCGACTCCACCTGCGGCGTCGCCGTGAGCTCCAGTCCCAGGATCGGGTTCAGCTCGTTGAGCGTCCGCACGCCCGCGCTGGCGCGGTAGCGGTGGCTCTCATCCATCAGCAGCACAAGGTCGTCCAGCCCGGAGAGGTACTCGAAGTAACTCTCGCCGATGTACTCGCTCAGCCGCTTGATGCGGGGGGACTTCCCTCCGCGCGCTTCGCTGTTGATCTTCGCGATGTTGAAGATGTTGATGTGAACCGGAGCATCGCCGAACAGGCGCGCCTGCCGCAACGCCGCCCCCGAGCGGAGTTGGAATCCCCCGGCATTGGCGGTCGCGTCCGCCTGCGCCTGGGTCCACGACTCGGACCGGACGCCGCGGCCGCTCTCGTAGTTGTCGCCGGTGATGACCTCCGGGGGCGTGGTCGCGAACTCACTGATTCCCTGGAAGACATACTTCGGCGTGCCGGGCGTGAAGTCGGCGATCAGTTTGTTGTAGATCGTCAGGTTCGGCGCGAGCACGAAGAAGTGGCGGACGCCCTCGACGAGGTAGAGGTAGGTGATGAACGCGCCCATGAGGCGCGTCTTGCCCACGCCCGTCGCGAGCGCGAAGCAGAGCGAGGGGAACTCACGCTCGAAGTCCTCGAAGCCGGTGGTGTTCGGGAACTGGGCCTTCACCGCGTCAAGCGCGGCCTTGAGTTCCTCGGGCGAATTGGTCTTCTCCAGGGGGAGCACATCGCACAACTGCGCGAGGATGTCGAGCGACACACGCTGCGGGTCGCGCAGCGAGAGCCGGTTCGAGATCATGTTCACCTTGGGATTCGGGGAAGTGAAGGTCGATGCCATCGATCACTTCCCCCCTTCTTCGCGGAACAGTTCCGGCTGCTTCTCGCCCTGGGCCGCGGCCGCGACCTTGCGGCGGATAGCCTTGCGCTCTTTGCCTCTCGTCGACGGCTTGGGCTGGATCGCGTCGGGAGCGGGTTCCGGCGTCGCCGGGGGGAGCGCCTTGACCTCCAGCGAGTAGTCGTCGCGGTCCCACTCGCACTTCGAGAGGATCGCCCTGGGGATCTTCTTCACGGTGAGGTTCGGGAACTCTCCCTTGCCGATCTTTGCCTTGAACGCTCGGCAGAGCACGAGGAGACTACGCCGGTCCCCAACCTCATCGGAGAGGTGGCGGAGCATGTCCTTGGTCAGTGTCTGCGTCGTCACATAGATGAAGTCGCTCTCGGACGATTGGCCCTGCTGCCAGAAGACTGTCGTAGATGGTTCGTAGCGAAACCCTTCGACCTTGCACAGGGCCGCGGCAAGCATCTCGGGGTTGTACTCGGGGTTGATGACCCACTGGCCCCACTTGTCCTTCTTGAGCAGACTCGGCGCGAGTCTGGAGTACCGGAACCCGCCGCCGCCCTGCCAGCCGGTGGCCTCGGTGACGCCGCCCTTGTCCTCGCCGTCGATCACCTTGCGCATACGCGGGATGATGTGGGTGTGGCAATGCTCGCCGAGTTCGACCATGATCCAACGGCGGCCCATCTTGTGCGCCACGGCGCCGGTTGTGCCCGAGCCCGCGAAGGAGTCGAGAACCCAGTCCCCGGGATTTGACGCCAATTCAATCACCCGCTTGAGCAGTCTTTCGGGTTTTGGAGTTCGAAAGAGTGAAGTGACAGGCACATCGGGAAAGAGCCCTTTTAACTCGTACTTTGCCTGTCGGTTATGTCCTGTTTCGTCGACATCGACCCAGACACTTGATGGAGGTAGACCAACCATGTCCCGCAGATAGGTGCGACGAATAAGCCGCTTCCCATCCGGAGAGAAGCGAATCTCTCCCGCAGCCATCTTCTCTTCAATCGTTTCCTTCGACCATCGCCACCCGTTAGGAGGTGACTTTATCACATCGCCATTCGGGCCAATCAGATCGAACTGCAGATTTGGCCGAAGGGCTGGATTGTTTACCGGATTGCCGTCAAACCAAGGGCCACGGGGATCATTGTCAGGGTTCTTAAAATGACCTCGCTTCGCAGGGTCGTCTAGGAACTCTGGCGTCCAGTCAGGACGCTTGCCGTACACTAGCAGATAATTGTGATCGAGCGAGAACGTTTTTGCGTTGTTGTTGCTGTTGTCACTGGTCCGCCAGACCACCGAGGTCACAAAACATGTTCTGCCAAACACCTCATCGAGTAAGACTTTGCAGTAATGTGCCTCACCATCGTCGAGGGTGACCCACATCGATCCGTCATCACTCAATAGCCGCCTAAGGAGCTCAAAGCGGTCACGCATGAGTGACAGCCATTGCGAGTGCTCAAGGTTGTCGTGGTAGTGCCCCTGAGCGGCGTCGATGTTATACGGCGGGTCGATGTAGATGCACTTGATCTTCCCGGCGAACTCGGCTTCGAGGGCCTTGAGCGCGAGCAGGTTGTCCCCGAAGATCAGCCGGTTGTCGAAGAGGTCGTCCTTCGAGCGACGCTCCTTCGCGTGGTAGGACAGCGCAGGGTCTTCGAGGAGGATGCGCGGTTCGAGCTTCGGGCGCTCGTCCTTGCCGATCCAGGTCAGTTCCAGCCGGGTCTTCGCTCTGCTCATGTCGTCACACCTTCGCCGCCGCGCGGAACCGCCAGCGGGCCGCGATCTCTTCGAGATAGGCCTTAACGGCCTTGTCGAGGGGGGAATTCTCGTTGTAATCGGCGGGCGCCGCGCCGTTGGCGCGTTGCTGCTCGACGAGGAGACGGGACGCTTCCTTGGCGCCCTTCTTGCGTTTCGGGTAAACGGCGATCGCGCGCCCGCCCTGGTAGGTGACCATCTTCATCGCCGGGATGTCGGTCTCGCCGTCGCCGAGGTAGATCATGTTCTCGAACGGGAGGGGTCGGTCCGCGTTGGGCATGAACTTGTTGATCTGCGAGTTGTCGTAGGAGTTCGGGATTCCCTTGTTGATGCGGAAGAGGTACTGGGACTTGGTGGTGTAGTTGACGGCGAGGGCGGGCCAGCAAGCGACCCCGTTGTGGTCGTACCGGAAGCCAGACGCGAACACATACGCGAAGTGCTTCGCGATGCTCGTGGCGTTGATCATCTCGCGCAGGCCCGACGAGATCACATAGTGCTTGAGGGACAGCCCGAGCCCCTTGGCGTGCTTGTTGATCCGATCGAACCAGCCATCGACCCCGGGGAAGAACCGCAACGCCTTGCCGTACCTCTCGAATGTCTCCTTCCGGATCGGAATCTTGCGCTCGTTCGCCTTCTGCAACATCAGTTCAAGGTACGCGAGGATCTCGTCCATGTCATGCGCTTCTGCGAGCGCCTTGACCTCTTTCCAGAACGTCTGCGGCGTGATCTGCACATCGGGGATGAACTCACGCTCCTGCATATTGCCGGGCGCGAGCGTGCCGTCGAAGTCGTACGCGATGGCCGCCGGGATGAGGCGCGATTTGCTCATGCGACCCTCCATCGTATCGTGAAGAGCGGGGTCAGCGAGTCGCTGCGCTGGAGACGGGCGGCGATCTCGTCGAGCACCTGGCCCTTCTTGGCGTCCACCTCGTCCTGGGCCATGAAATAGTCCTTGCGTCGTCGCATGCGCTCGGCGTCGAGTTCTTTCACCGTTTTCTGAGCTTCCAGCTTGGCCGCGAGTGTCGCGGCGATGACTGCGGCTCTCCGGGCCTCAACGATCGACCTGTCGAGGTCTTTGAGTTCCTGTTCGAGCGCGAGTTTGCGGTCGTCGGCCCAGCGGTCGAGTTTCTGCATCTCCGTGTCGAACCAGTCGCTGTCGCGCGACTCCGCTGCGGCGAGCGCGGCCTCACGGGCGAGGTGTGTCTGAGACGCGAGGGTCGAGCGAACCGAATCCGCGGGCCCACTGCACGACGATGCGCTCCCGGGAAGGTCGAACAGACGACGGCACTGGGCTTCGTCGAGCGTATCGCCCTCGTCGGTGACGCCGGCGAGGAGGAGTGTGTCGGCGGTTTCGATCGAGGTGATGGTGTGGAGCGAGCACGCGAGCCACCCCGAGCGACCTTTGAGCGGATCGAGGATCGCGATGTTGCGCCCGCTCCCGGTCAGACGGAAGACGATCTCTGCGGTGTCGGTTGGGAGTGCGCGGCCGCGTTCAAGGACATGCTGGGCGAGCGGGTGCCCGACTCGATAGGTGTTGGCGTCGGTGACTCCCTTGCCCATGCGGTATGGCCCGGCGTGGATGACCTCGTCGGGCGCGAGGTTGAACGGGTTGCGCGAGAGCATAAAACTGTGATGGGCGTCGTTGAAGGTCGCGGAATCGGCGAGGACGAAGCGGGTGAGATCCCAGAGTTGCTGGTTGAAGCGGTCGAGCACGCCGGTGGTCTGGACGCGGACCTTCTCGACGACCTCCTGGTCGAAGTTGTCAAGGAGCTTCTCGCGGGCATCTCGTTGCCCTTGGACGATCTGCTCGCTGAGGTCTTGCTGGAGTTGATCGAACTCGGTTTTGATCTGCTCGGGGGCGCGGCAGCGTTGGTAGATGTCGGCGATGCGCTTCTCGAAGTCGACGCCGGACTCGATGGCTCCGAGGACTTCGTCGCTCGCGCCGAAGACGCCGTTGAAGAGGGCGAACTTCTGGTCGAGGAGTTCGTACACGCGGATGTCGGCGGCGTTGTTCTTGTTGAGGAAGTTGACGACGACGACATCGAACTTCTGCCCGTAGCGGTGGCAACGCCCGATGCGCTGCTCGATGCGCTGGGGGTTCCAGGGCAGGTCGTAGTTGACGACGAGGTTGCAGAACTGGAGGTTGATGCCCTCGGCGGCCGCTTCGGTCGCGATGAGGATGGAGGCGTCCTCCCGAAAGTGATCGACGAGCGCGGCGCGCATGTCGGCGGTGGGCGAGCCGGTGACGCGATCTGTCCCGGCGTGCTTCGTCAGCCACTCCTTGTAGATCGATTTCGAGAGCGGATCGGTGTTCGTGCCGTTGAAGAGCATCACCTTGCCCTTGAACTCGGTCTGCTCAAGGACGCGGAAGAGGTACTCCTGCGTGCGGCGGGATTCGGTGAAGATAACGGCCTTCTGCTGGAGTGTCGCGGCGCCCCCCTGCTGCTGGGCCTGGGCGGAGGCGTCGAAACCGCGACGGAGCGCGGTCAGGAGCACTTCGCCCTTGGAGTTGGTCGCGATGGACTGGGCAAGGCGCAGGAACTCCTTGAGTTGCTCTTTCTCGCGGCGCAGGTCTTCGAGTTGACCGGGAGTGAGGCGCTCGTCGCCGCGAGGTTGTGCGGCGTCCTCGTCGCCCTCCCATTCGTCGGCGAGTTCGTCGATGGTTTCCCAGTCCTCGGGGATCTCATCGGGGGGGGCGTCTACGGCGGCGGACCGCTTCTCGGCGTCCTCGAGTTTGGAGACGAGCCCCGTCAGCGTTCCCGAGATCGCGTAGGTGGATGACGCGAGAAGCTTGCGGAGAATCAGCGTCATGAGTTTGCGTTGACTGGGCGGGAGCGCATAGAGATTGGGCTGCTGGAGGTAGTCTGAGACGAGGTCGTAGAGCCGCTGCTCTTCCGCCGAAGGCGTAAATTCCTGAACGATCGCATGGCGGTTGGTGTAGGGAACATACTGCATCACCTGCCGGCGGAGCGTTCGCTTGCAGAGTGGCTTGAGGCGTTCCTTGAGTTCGGTGAAATCAGAGTCGTTGCCGAGCCGGGCGAATCGCGCCTTGAAGCTCTTGAGATCGCCGAAGGCGTAGTCGTCGATGATGCTCACGAGCCCGAAGAGTTCGAGGAGTGTGTTTTGGAGCGGGGTCGCGGTCAGCAGAACCTTGGGGTAGGGCGCGACGGACTCTTTGATCGATTGCGCGATCTTGCTGGAGCCGCGGTAGACATTCCGGAGCCGATGGGCTTCGTCGATGACGACAAGGTCCCAGTTCGTTTGCTTGACATAGGGCTCCTTCGTCCGGGCAAATTGGAACGAGCAGAGCACGACGGCGTCCTGCTGGAAGGGATTGAGGTTCCCCTTGCGGACGGCTTCGTTGAAGGACTTGCTCTCCATGATGGCGCAAGGGATGAAGAACTTGTCGGCGAGCTCCTGGGCCCACTGCTTACGGAGGTTGGCGGGCAGTATCACGAGGATGCGGCGCTTGCGCTCCGCCCACTTCTGCGCGATGAGCAGACCGGCCTCAATGGTCTTTCCGAGCCCGACTTCATCGGCGAGGATCGCGCCTTTGGAGAAAGGGCTTCGGAACGCGAAGAGCGCAGCTTCAACCTGGTGCGGGTTGAGGTCGACCTGCGCGTCGGCGAGCACGGCCGCGAGCTTCTCGACATTGTCGGAAGAGGATCGCTTGGTGAGTTCGTGGGCCAGGTACTTGCCGTGGTATGCCGTGGTCACTGTCCGGCCCCCTTCCGCTGTGCGCGATCGAGGAGGTTGCGGAGGTCGGACGGGTCGTAGAGCCGGTAGCCGTTGACGGGGTGGCGGTGCGCCGAGAGCTTGCCGAGGCGATCCCAATTGCGAAGCGTCGACGGTGATACGCCGAGAAAGGTCGCCGCTTCGGCGACAGTCAGGTACCCGTCGAGCTTGGTTGGTTGCTGGGCAGCCCCGCTTCTTGTCACTTCGCCTCCGCTTGTTCGGCGAGAGTATGGCATACCCCGCCAAACCTTGTCAAACCTCGTAGCCGTTGTCCACAGGGCAGCCCGGCGGTGATTCTGGCTCAACCTCGCTCTTGCGTTTGCGGTGAATAGATGCCATAATCACCGCATAGGATGCGGCGATTATGCGGTACATTCACCTCCTCCCGGGCTGGCCGGACCTAACCTGGAACGCGGAGACGCTCGCGGGGCCGCTGGCGTCGGTGCGCCATCGTCAGGGGCGGCTGCTCGGCAAGATGGAGGGGCTGGGGTTCGACCTGCGGACCGAAGCCAGTCTCGACGCCCTGACCAGCGATGTCGTGAAGTCCTCCGCGATCGAGGGCGAGAAGCTCAACCCGGACGAGGTCCGCTCGTCGATCGCGCGGCGGCTAGGGCTCGATGTCGGCGGGCTGGTTCCCGCGGGCCGCGATGTCGAGGGCATTGTCGAGATGATGCTCGACGCGACCCAGCATTACGACACGCCGCTGACCGCCGAGCGGCTCTTCGGCTGGCACTCGGCGCTCTTCCCGACAGGACGGAGCGGCATGGGGAAGATCACCGTCGGCGGTTGGCGGACCGCGGAGTCGGGGCCGATGCAGGTAGTCTCGGGACCGATCGGTCGCGAGCGGGTGCACTTCGAGGCGCCCGTCGCCGAGCGGCTGGACGGCGAGATGACCCGGTTCCTCCACTGGTTCGAGTCGGGCCCATCGCTCGACCCGGTGCTCAAGGCCGGAGTCGCGCACTTCTGGTTTGTGACGGTGCACCCTTTCGACGACGGCAACGGCCGCATCGGTCGCGCGATCGCGGACATGGCGCTGGCCCGGGCCGACCGGAGCCGCGAGCGGTTCTACAGCATGTCGTCACAGATCGAGTCGGAGCGGAAGGAGTACTACCGCCAGCTGGAGACGACCCAAAGGGCCGGGCTCGACATCACGGCGTGGCTTGCCTGGTTCCTCGCCTGCTTGGAGCGAGCGCTGGTCGCCGCCGAGGCGTCGACCGAGGCGGTGCTGTTCAAGGCGCGGCTGTGGGACCGGGTGAATCGCGGGCAGGTGAACGAGCGCCAGCGTCTGGTCATCAACCGGATGCTCAGCGGCTTCGAGGGATTCCTGACGACCTCAAAGTACGCGAAGCTCGCGAAGTGCTCGAATGACACGGCGCTCAGGGACATCACCGAACTCGCCGGCCGCGGCGTGTTCGTGCGCAACCCGGCCAAGGGCCGGAGCACGAGCTACCGGCTGACGGACGATGCGGAGTCGGTCACAGATGATCGATAGCGAGGTGGGCTATCGATCACGCCTGGGCGTTGATCTGCGCCTCAACCTCCCGGAGACGGGCGAGTAGGTCGTCAAAGGACGGTGGCTCGGTGAACATCATCTCGCGCATGGCCTCGTAATCAGCCCGGATCTCGTCGAGGCGTGAATCGGGCGGCGCCAGACGGAGCGTCCCCGGCATTGCCTCCTCATACTTCGCCCATGCGGCGGGGAAGAAGCGGTGCTTGTGGTCGGCGACGGCTGCCAGCAGACCTGCATCTTTCATGGCGTGTTGACCTGCGTCCGCGTCCGCCATCTGTACGAGGTCGTAGTAGTGACGGGACTGCCGGCCCGTGATCGACCGCTCCGTGGGGAAATGATGGAGCATGTGCAGGATCGTCGCCTTCTCCCAGAAGGTGCGTTCGGGAGCGAGCACCCGCACGGCCGTGGAAGGCGCTCGGAAGGGCTGAGGGAAATCTTCCGCCGCGTAGGGGGTGACGCTCGCCTCGACCTCGGGCCATAGATCGCCCCGCGCGCCGAACTCGAGCCGGACCTCGGGATGGATGTACCGGGCCTGGCTTCTTCGGAGCGCACTGGGATACGCGAACAGGAGGACCGGGTCTTCCCCTCCGGCCGGATCGGCGATGATTTTCCAGCCGCTCGCCGTGCCGAACGCATCCTCGAAGCTCTGCCGGAGGGCAGGCAGGATCGCCGAGTCCACGGCGTGGCGGCACGCGTCCCTGAGCTCGTCCACGAGTCGCTGCCTTGCCTTGCGAGAGATTTCAGGGTTGGCCGGATCCCGGTCGCCGACAAACCCCAGCCCCGCCCGGTCGAGCACCAGGTCGATGTCCTCCGAGAACCGCTCGATGAGGCCGAAGGCCTTGGAGAGCGAGGTGCCGCCTTTGAAGAGGATGCCGGAGGGCGAGCCTGTCAGCGCGAAGACGCGGCGGAGCGTCCAGCACACCCAGAAGTCCTTCTCGACGATCACCGGGTTGATGCCCCGGCGCTCGGCGGACGCTCGAAAGAGGTCGGCCCGGTCGCCCGCCGGGAGTCTGGCCACCTCATCCACGGACGGTGTCCTTCCCTGCTTGTGCGATCATGCGGGCCGCGTCGGCGATCCAACCTTCGGCGTAGCGGGCGCGGCGCACGAGCTGGCGGCGCTGGTCGGGGCTGAGGCGGCGGCGGAGCGTCATCGCGGCATCGTCGTCGATTCCGCCGGGCCCCGCGTTGCGGAGGGCGTGAAGGACGAGCTGGACCGGGTCATCGTCCTGAGGCAGGCGGGACGCGCTGACATGCTTCATGCGGTAGACGCGGGACCCCACCTTGAGCGATCGCGACGGCCCGTCGGTGAAGTAGACCGGCTGCGCGGGGACCTGCGTCGAGAGCCCGAGCCGGTTTGCGGCCACAGCCGGGGACGCGACGACCCGGCTCCCGGTGCGTCGGCCGATGGCCTGGGCCACGGCATCGGGGTCGGCGGGGACCGTGACGCCCAGCGTGGGGTTGACCCGGGGACGGTGGTAGAGACCCCGGCCCACGCGCTGGAGCGCGCCCTTGCGGACGAGCCGGGCGAGAGCCTGATCGACAGCGGCGCGGCCCCCGAGGTCGAGGAAATCCTTGGCGATGAACACCCGGTCAGGCCCGCCGTCGCGGACCCGCTTGAGAATTCTGGCCTGGGTGGTGGTGTCCATACGCTGCTCCTGCTGTCAGAAGATATACCATGTTTTCTGACACCTGTCAATCGGAAATGTTCCGGCCGTACCTCAACCGATATGGCAAGATCGTCCAGCAATCCTTTGAATTGGCTCGCTTATCGGGCTTTCACCTGCTCCTGAATCCCCCCACTGCTCCCGGACGCCAGCCGCGGGCGGGAGGCGCGCGGCCGACCCCCTCCTAACCCCGTTTAGGGAAGATGTCTGATTCTTTCGGCAGGCTTACCGACCCTCCTGGCTCGGACCTATCCGGAGCACCTTCCAGGAGAGCATGAGGTCTTCGAGAACACGGTCGGCTGAGGGGGGTGGATCAATGGCTCGGAGACGGCTGGAGACGGGGACGGTCGGGGACAGAATGCGGAGACAGCGGGGACGGGAGCAGGGTGGTCGGAGGAGCGGGATCGTTCGGTTGGGCGCCGGGATGAGGAGCCCCTCAACCCCCCCACCGCTCCGGCGGCGGCGAGGGGGTGGAGGCGGTCGGCGCTCAGCCCCGCTTCAGCGGCGGGTCGGGGAAGCGTTCAACGGCGTGGTCTTCGAGCCAGCACCGGGCGCCCTCGTAGCTGCACCGGCCGGTGTAGAGGTCGGTCATCACCTCGGCCAGGTCGACGGCACGCTGGAACTCGAAGAACTGCGACGCGTGGAAGCCGTCGGCTTCCGGATCGAGCCGGTCGAGCGTCTCCAGCGAGGGAGCGATCAGCACGAAGTGCTCGATGTCGACCTCGCCGCTGCTCGAGGTGACGACCACGCGGGCGATCCGCACGAAGAACCCTTCGACGCACAGGGTGTCGATGATGGCGGTCTCGGGAGCTCCCGAAGCCACCCGAGGGGTTCGAGGAGGGCTCATAAGCCCTCCTCGATGATCTCTTCGACCTGAACCCCGTGGAGCCCCTCGGCTGCCTCGAAAACCGTGCAACGGCCTTCGTACAAGTCCGTCAGGACGCTGGCCACCTTCGTGGCGTCGATGAGGTCGACCAGTTCGAGCGGGTCGAAGCCGTGCTCGTGGGGGTCGAGCCGGCCGAACTCTCCGGGCTCCCTGGCGAAGACGACGAGATGACTGGTCCCGGAAACAGCGTCTCCGGGGAACGACGCCGTCCCAACCGCCGCATAGCGGTAGATGCGGAGGTAGAGGTCGCCCACACGGAGCGTGTGGGCGACCTGCTGGTGAATGTCGGTCATGATGGCCTCCGCGACCGGCCGGTGCGTCCCGGGAGGGAGGGCTCGGACGGCGGGTCCGACCTGTAGAGGTAGTGCCGCTCGTCGACCCGGCATCGAACGATCTGGCTCGTGAGGGCGCCGATGTTCAGATGGCCGTTGAGATACACAGTGAGAGCGGAAGCCGCCGTCAACGCCTCGATCAGTTCCGGAAGGTCGTTCTCGGTGAACAGCCATGCCTCCCGGTCCGAAAGCAGCCCGTGCGAGACGAGGATGTAGTAGTAGAAGTACGTCCCCGTGTCCTGCGAGAACAGGCGGACGGTGAACGGGCCTACTTCGTACATGTCGACGAACTTGGCGTCGGGCGGGAGACGCTTGTCGAAGGGATGCGCCCGGCGTTCGTCGTCGCGGTCGCCGCCGTCGTGGGTTGAAGTCGAAGTGTTCATAGATGGTCCTTTCGTTGGTGTTGAACATGGGCCCGATCGGGCCGGGGCCGCGCAGGCGGGATCAAGGAAAAGGCCGCCGTGTGTGCACGGGGATCGGCTGCACGGAGCAAGCCCACCCCGCCCCCGGGGGAGGGCGAAGCGGAGGAAGCCGACGGCCCCTTGAGCCCGGCGAGCACCCCGGCAGGGCCTCGCTTCGTGTTCAACACCGAAAGGACCGGCCAGGAACTCGGCGGCTCACGGAGGCGGCTCTCGGGGCGGGGGCACGCTCATGATTCCTCCTCAGAAGATCTCCTCGACGCTGTAGCCGGCAAGCCCCTCGGCGGCCTCGAAGACCGTCCGTCGTCCCTCGTAGAGGTCCGTGAGCACGCTGGCCACATTGGCGGCGTCGATGAGGTCGATTAACTCAAGCGGGTCCAACCCGTGCTCGGAGGGAGCGAGCCTGTCGAGCTCCTCAACCTCCTTGGCGAACACGACGAGGTGACTGGCCTTGGCGCCTCCTGGAAACACCGCGGTCTCCGCCTTCGCATAGCGGTAGATGCGTATGAAAAGGTCGCCCACACGCAGGGTGTGGGCGACTTGCTGCAGGACGGTGTCTTCGGTCATGACATCACCGCCCCTCTTCGGGCCGCTTCGAGCTCGGCCTGGAGCACGCTCAGCCGCACGGGCTTGAAGTGCAGGTCCCGCTCAACGCGGAGCCCCATCGGGCCGGCGATCGATTCGAGCTCCTTGAGTGAGAATGAGCCAAGCTCGATCTCGAACCCGTCGACGAGGCCGTAGCACTCGTCCTCGCCGTCGAATTCGATCACATACCAGGTCCAGCAAGACCAGGTGGTGAAGAAGCGGACCCGCGCAAGCGGGTCCTTGGTGTTTTCCGTCCCGTAGATGGGCGGGAGCGATCGTCGCAGCGATGCGGTCAGGAGTTGCATCTACGCCACCTCCACGCCGTCGGCGTCGTAGATCGCGTTGGCCGGCACATCGGGAAGCTCCTCGTGGGACGCCTCGGTTCGGTCTCTCGATTGCAGCTCATAGATGCGGGTGTTAGCGAGACTCGCCACTTTGCCGAGCAGGAGCATCTCGTCGCGGCTGAAGGAGTTCGAGCTCTTCCACTTGCCGGCTTTCTCGTCGAAGTAGCTCCGCTCGACGCTGGCCGAGTACCAGGTCTTGCCTTCGGAGCTGGTCTGCTGCCAGATGGCGCAGACGACCGATCCGAGTCGCACCTTCGCCACGGGCCGGGCTTTAGGGGTGTTGGTCGTGATGGTTGATGTCGTAGTCATGGCTGTTTCCTTTCGTAGGTTGTTGAACATGGTCCGCCTCGGCCGGGGAAGCGCAGGCGGGATCAAGGAAAGGACGCCGTGCCCGCACGGGGATCGGCTGCACGGAGCGCAGCGGAGGAAGCCGACGGCCCCTTGAGCCCGGCGAGCACCCCGGCAGGACCATGATCGCGTTCAACAACTGAGGGAAATGGCCCGACGGCAGCAGATAACCCGATCAATCCTTCGGTCTCGCCTTGTGACGAGGAGCGGCCTTTCGCCACGGCATGTATGACCTGAGCTGCAACGGTGCCGGTGAGCACTTGCCTGCGAACGAAGGGGATTGATCGCTCAGGCCTGCGGGAACACGCACGGCGCCCCCGACCGGGGCCGGGGACGCGTGTGGGACGAGGGAACACCGGGGACAAGTCGTCCCCGGCAGTGGGTCAGCAGCGTTCCCGCTGGCGGATCACGCTGAGGCGGGTCGGCGAGAAGTGAAGGTCGCGCTCGACGGTCAGCCCGCCGGGGCCGCGGACGGCGCCGAGCTCCTTGAGGCTGAAGTAGCCGTACTCGACCTCGTGGCCGAAGACGAGCCCGAAGAAGAGGTCCTCGCCGTCGAACTCGGTTGCGTACCAGGTCCAGTTGCTCCAAGGCGTGAAGAACCGGACCCGGGCCAGCGGGTCCTCCTCCGCTTCCGTCGCGTAGAGCGGCGGGAGCGTGACGCGGATCTCGGAGGGAAGGAGCATCATGATGCACCCCCGGTCCCGTCCCCGCCCCCGGACTCCAGACGGAGACCCTTCAGTCGGCGGGCCAGGTCGAGCACGCTCGACCGGCCTTCGAGGTGGTCGATGATTGCGCTCGCGGCCTTGACCGATTCGCCGAGGTCGTCGAGCTCGTCGTACTGGAAGTCGTCGGGCGACCCCTTCGCCTTCACCTGAAACGACGCGGTGTGCCGGACCGGCTCGCCGTTGATCCGCCGGGCGGTGATCGTGGTGCGGACATCGCCGATGACGAACCACTCGACCACGCGGGCCGCGGGATTGCCCGAGGCCATAGACCCGAGCAGCTCGCTGAGCCGCGACCTCATCGCGACACGCCCGCCTTGGCTCTCGCCCTGGCGGCCTTCTGTGGGGCGTCGTTGCCCCCGGCGGAATTCGCCGGGGGCGTGGACTGCGTCTCGGGCTGCGGCTCGGACTCGGCCCCGCCCCCGGCCCCGGCCCCGCCGGCGCCGTCCCGCTGCTTGGCCCGCGAGAGCGATTGCAGCTCGTGGATCCGCAGGCAGGCCATCTCGGCAACCTTCGAGAGCGGGAGCAGGTCGTCGCGTCCGTAGCTGGTTGTGGACTTCCACGACCCGGACTCCGAGTCGAAGTACCGGCGCTCGAAGGTGACCGAGTAGTACCGGCCCCCCTTCTCGGTCTGGTTCTCCCAGATCGCGGCCCGGATGGGCCCGAGCATCACCGTGTCGGCGGGAGGTTGGTTGTTGGTCATATCAGACTCCTTTCTGTTTGCTGGTTGACCATGCCCCTTTGAGGCGTCGGGCGCAGCCCCGTCCCCGGGGCCCCGGCCCGGAACAGGACGGGCCTGAGCCGACGGCACGCGGAGCCGCCCGGAGCCGCACGCGCGTCTCACGCGGGCGCCCGGGTCTGCCGCCTGCACAGAGCGAAGCGCCGGAAGGCGGACGGCCGCTTGCGTCGGGCGAGCGCGGCGCCAGGCATGGAGGGCACTAACCAGCCAGAAACGGAGTCCTTGAACAACCCTGTCCCCAGCACATTGTCGTGTGAGGATCCCGGACCATCGCCGGGGACCGGCTTGAGCGGGGGCCGGGACCCGGTACGCTGGGGCCATGCTTCGGATACACCAGTGCCGGAGCGCGGCGGCTGCGCAGTCGTATTTCACGCAGGGGCTCGCGCGAGAGGACTACTACACCGAGGGGCTCGAGATCGCGGGCGCCTGGCAGGGCCGGGCCGCCGAGCGGCTGGGCCTCCTCAAATACCACGACGGCGCCGTCGAACGCGACGCCTTCGCCGCGCTCACCGAGAACCGCCACCCGCGCACGGGTGAGCGCCTGACGCTGCGGCACAAGGACAACCGCACGGTCGGCTACGACATGAACTTCCACGCCCCCAAGGGGGTCTCGCTCCTGCACGCCGTGCACAAGGACTCGCGCATCGCCGATGCGTTCCGCACTTCGGTGCGTGAGACGATGCAGGAGATCGAGCGCCACGCGGAGACGCGTGTGCGCAAGGGCGGGGCGGACGACAACCGCCTGACGGGCAACCTCGTCTGGGCGGACTTCGTGCACCTGACCGCCCGACCGACCGTCGCCGCCGACGGACCGGATCCGCATCTGCACGCCCACTGCTTCGTCATGAACTGCACCTGGGATCGCGCGGAGGATTCGTGGAAGGCGGGTCAGTTCCGGGGCATCAAGCGCGACGCGCCGTACTACGAGGCGGCGTTCCACGCGCGGTTCGCCCGCCGGCTCGAAGACCTGGGATACGCCATCGAGCGCACGCCCACGGGCTGGGACCTGAAGGACATTCCCCGCACGCTGGTCGAGAAGTACTCGACGCGCACGGTCGAGATCGAGGCCTTCGCCGCCGAGAAGGGCATCACCGACCCGAGGCAGAAGGGCGAGCTCGGGGCGCGCACGCGCAAGGCGAAGGACAGGACGCTGTCCGCCGCCGAACTCGCCCAGCGCTGGGAGAGGCGGCTCGACGACCGCGAGCGCTCGCTGCTCCGATCGATCCACGATCGCGGCCATCCCCCGCCCCCGCCGCCGCCTTCCGAAACACCCACCGATCCAACCCCGCTCCTACCCGGGGACGGCGCCCGCGAGCGCGCCGCCGCGAAGGAAGCGGTGGATCACGCGATCGCGCACTGCTTCGAGCGCAAATCGGCGCTGCCCGAGGTCCGCTTGGTCGAGCAGGCGCTGCGGTTCGGGGTGGGCCGCGTCGGGGTCGAGGACGCGTGGGCCGAGGTGCGCGGCCGCACGATGCTCTCGCGCACCATCGACGGCCAGACCTTCGTCACGACCAGGGAGGTCCTCGCTCAGGAGCGCGCCATGCTCGCCTTCGCGGTCGGGGGCAAGGGGACCTGCGCGCCGGCGCGCGAGCGGCTCCTGTGCCGCACGCCCGGCTGGGAGCCCTCGAAGCCGCTCTCCGACGATCAGCAGAAAGCCGTGGATCATGTGCTCGACTCGACCGACCGCGTCGTCGCGATCCGCGGCGCCGCGGGCGTGGGCAAGACGACCATGACGCTCGAAGCCGTGGGCGCGCTGCGGGCCGCGGGGCTTGCCGTGATGGTGGTGGCCCCCACCGCCGCCGCCTCGCGCGGGGCAGACGGCCTGCGCGGCAAGGGGCTCGCGACCGCCGACACGGTGGCGAAGCTGCTCTCGGACCCCAAGATGCAGGCCGGGCTCAAGGGCGGCGTGCTGTGGGTGGACGAGGCGGGGCTGCTGGGCGTCGGGACCATGCTGCGGCTCTCGCAGCTCGCCGATCAGCACGACGCGCGGGTGGTGGTCTGCGGCGACGCGCGCCAGCACCGGCCGGTCGAGGCGGGTGATGCGCTGCGCGTGCTCGAATCCCACGGCGGGATCGCGCCCGTCGAGCTCACCACCATCCGCCGCCAGCGCGGGATGTACCGGGAGGCCGTCGCGGCCATCGCCGAGGGGAACCTCGACAAGGGCCTCGATCGCCTGGAGAAGCTCAACGCGTTCGTCGAGATCGACGACACGGCCAGACGCGACCGAGCCGCGGCGCACGACTACCTCACCGCGCTGGTGAACGGGAAGACGGCGATGATCGTCTCCCCGACGCACGCCGAGGGCGAGCGCGTCGCCCGCGCCGTGCGCGAGGCCCAGCGCGAGAGCGGCATGCTCAGAGGCGAGGACCGGGAGTTCATCCGCCTGCGCGACCTCAACTGGAGCGAGGCCCAGCGCGCCGACCCCGCGATGTACGGCCGCGACGAGGGCGCGAGCGCCGCGCCCGCGCTGGTCGCCCACTTCCATCAAGGGGCGAAGGGCGTCGTCGCCGGGGACCGCTGCGAGATCCTGGGGACGCGTCCCCGCCCCGGGGATGGATCGCTCGCGGTGATCGCCCGCACGCCGCGCGGCGTCGAGATCGAGCTCCCCATCGCCGACGCCGACCGCTTCCAGGTGTTCGCGCAGGAGAAGATTTCATTGGCCGCCGGGGACCGCATCCGCGTCACGCGCAACGGGCGCCTCGACGAGGGCCGCTCGCGCGTCACCAACGGCGACGTCTGCGAGGTGAAGGGCTTCACGAAGGACGGGCACCTGAAGATCGAACGCAACGGGCGCGAGCAGACGCTCCCGCGCGGATACGGGCACATCGCCTACGGCAGCGTCAGCACCTCGCACGCCGCCCAGGGCAGGGATGTCGACCTCGCGATCCTCGTCCAGTCCTCGGCGTCGTTCGCGGCGGGCAGCGACGCGCAGTTCTATGTCTCGGTGAGCCGCGGCAAGCAGGGCCTCAGGATCTACACCGACGACATCGCCGAGCTCAAGGAGGCGATCCGCCGCAGCGCCGACCGGCTCTCCGCCGTCGAGGTCGCCGACGGGGTCGCCCCGAAACAGACCATGCTCAAAGCGCCCGGACGCGACGCGCCGATCGAGAAGACGCCGGAGCGATCGGAGACGAAGAAGCCCGACCCGCCGAGCATCGAGACGATGCGCGACGCGGCGCGCCTGCACCGCCTGGGCAGGGAAGCCCGCGAACGCCTGGAGCGTTTCGAGCGCGAGCGGCCGCCGCAGACCCGCGCAGCGCCCCCGACGCCGACACCGAAACCCCCGAAACCTCCGAAACCATCGAGGAACCCGGACCACACGCGGGATCAGAGCCGCCGGCGCGACGAGGGCCGGGGAAAGGAGCGCGGTTATGAGCGATGACGATCGGCTGCGGCGACTCTTGCGCAAGCCCCCGACGGGCGCTGGCCCGGACTCCCCGAGGTCCGGTGGAAACGCTGGGAACGGGGATGGCGTAGACGGGGACGCCGGGGACGACACGCACGGCGGGGGTGGTCAACCTCCGCGCCATCCGATCGCGCCGGTCTGGATCGGCCGGTGCCTGCGGCTCGCGGGCGAGGCGTACGCGCCGACGCTCGTGCTGCGGCTCCGTCACGGCAAGCGGGTCGCGCTGGCCAACTCGTACTTCTCGTCGGCCCGGCTCGAATCGGGCGACCTGCTGGAGCTCGACTTCGTCGGCCACGCGATCTCGGTGCGGGGACGGCGGCTGGGGGAGGTGTTCGACGCCGTCGCCGCGCAGCGCGCCCTCGAACTCAGCGAGTCGCCGTCGCACTTCGACGAAGACCAAACGACGCCCTTCATCGAGACCATCGCGATCGTCTCCACCGAGAAGCGCTGAACGCGCACGCCGGGGACGCGCAGCGGCAACGGCTCTTCCCAAGAGGTCCCCGCCCCCGGGCCGCAAGGCCCGCTGCCGGATCGGAGTCGCCGTCGGGGTTCACCCCCGGGAACACCCCGCGGCGATCGGAGATCCGGCTTCTCCTCATCTTCATCCTCAAGGCCCGGTCTCGCCCCGCCCCGGGAACACCCCCCCGCTGCCGGACGGTTCGAGCCCGAGGGGTTCTTCACCCTTCGGGGCGTGCGGCGCAGGTCGCGAGCGGTCGCTATAGTGCTCATCGCATGCTCCGGCTGTTCCGACCGGCGGCGGATCTGTCCCCTCGCAACTCGACACCGAAGTCGTGGTCGCTCGACCACACGCTGCTGCGCCTCGGCAAGCACGATGTGTGGACGACGCGCGACGCCTGCGCCTGCACGCTGATCTTCGGCGACACAGGCTCGGGCAAGACGAGCGGCTCGGGCGAGCACATCGCGATGGCGATGCTCAGGGCCGGCTTCGGCGGGCTCGTGCTCTGCGCCAAGGCCGACGAACCCGAACGCTGGCGCCGCTACCTCCGCGAAGCCGGCCGCGAGGGCGACCTGGTGGTGTTCTCGCCCGAGAGCGGGCACCGCTTCAATTTTCTCGAGCACGAACGCACGCGCACGAGCCGCGGCGGCGGGCAGACGGAGAACCTCGTCGAGCTGTTCCTGACCGCGATGAGCGTGAACATCCACGGCGGGGGGAGTCACCAGGACCCGTTCTGGGAGCGCGCCGTCCGCCAGCTGCTCCGCAACGCGATCGACGCGCTGCGCCTCGCGGACGAGCCGCTCTCGATCTCGGCCCTGCGGAATGTGATCGGCGCCGCGCCCCTGACGGCGGAGCAGGCCGACGACGACGCGTGGCGGGCCTCGTCGACGCTGATGGCGACCCTCAACGCCGCCTACGAGCGCTGCGGGAGCGAGCGCGACCGCGGGGATCTCGCCGCGACAAGCGCGTACTTCCTCGAAGAGTTCCCCGGCGTGATGGACAGCAAGACCCGGGGCAACATCGTCTCGACCTTCACGACGATGGCCGACGGGTTCCTCCGCGGGTCGTTGCGGGAGCTCTTCTGCACGGGCCTCACGGTCCGGCCGGAGGAAACTTTCGAGGGCAGGGTGATCGTCCTCGACCTGCCCATCAAGCAGTTCCTGCAGCTGGGCGCGCAGGCGCAGGTGATCTGGAAGGCCTGCTGGCAGCGCGCCGTGGAGTCCGTTCCGCGCGGCCCCGGGAGCCGGCCGGTGTTCCTGTGGGCCGACGAGGCGCAGTACTTCCTCTCGCCCAGGGAGCCCGAGTTCCTCCAGACCGCTCGCGAGCAGCGGGCGTGCTGCGTGTACCTCACGCAGTCCATCGCCAACTACCACCACGCGCTGGGCGCACGCCGATCGGCCGGCGTCGACAGCCTGCTCGGGGTCGCCAAGACGAAGATCTTCCACTGCAACGCCGACACGCAGACCAACGAGTGGGCGGAGCAGCTGATCAGCGACCGATGGCAGGTCCTCACCAGCGAGGGCCTCTCCGAAATGATCGCCGGAGAGGGCGGGCCGCAGCGGTCGATCAACTTTTCGCGCCAGCGCCAGTCGCGCATCCTCTCCTCCGAGTTCGGCGACCTGCGGTGCGGCGGCCCGCCGGACTACCTCGTCGAGGCCGTCCTGTTCGAGTCGGGCCGACGGTTCCGGGGCGGCGACGGCAACATCATCCGCATCGCGTTCAAGCAGCGGCGCACGCCGCAGGGATAGGAGTCCGTATGCAGACTGAAGCCGATCTCCGATTCAAAAGGTCCCTCAAAGCCATCGGAGCGGCGCCCTTCAAGAGCGTGTTCTGGAAGCGGCTTCGGCTCCTGATCACGCTGGTTTACCTGATCGCCATCGAGCCGATCTCCGTCGCCGCGCGCGAGCTCATGTTCGTGGGACGGGGGGACCGACTCTACACCACCTTCGCGTTGCTGCTTGCTTCGGCCGGCGTCTTCGCGATCGCGGCGCAGCGGCAGGACCTCGGCGGCGACGCGCTGTTCCTGGTGGGCGCGTACCTGGTGGGCAAGTGGGCGGTCGAGACCGTCGCGCGGCTGGGGCGCGGCCGCGAGCCGGTGGACGAGGACGATAGCGGCGAGGGCGAATCGATCTTCGCGATCGCCGGCGTGCGCAACCGCACGCTGACGCTGACCATCGGCGCGCTGTTCGGATTCCTGCTGCTGCCCTTCGAGATGAGCAATCTCGTCGGCCTCCTGCTGTTTGTCGGGTGCGTCCTCGCCATCCTCGAAAATGTCCTGTGGAACCTGCGGGCGCGCGTGTACATCGCGCAGGAACGAAGCAAGGAGGAGCACGCGCAGATGCGCAGCCGGGCGAGCGAGCGAGCGAGGGACGGCGTCTCGCGCGCGAAGACCTTCCAGCGCGTCGAGATCGACTGACCGTCATTCCGGAGACACGAGGATGTCGGAGAAGCGGAAGGCGAAACGGCTTCCGTTGTTGGGATGACTCGCACGCAGGTTGATGATGCTGCACATGACCGGGCGATCGAACTTCCCTTCAAACAGGTATGTCAGTCGGATCGGAGCGCCCTCGATAAGGCCGACCTGAATATTGGTTGTGCCGCCCGTTGAACTGGGCGGGACGATGCGGCCAGTTGCCAACTCGTAGCCATCCGAAGTGACGATTTTGACGCCTGCGAGTACATTCGGTCCCGACAGATTCATCGCCGTGTCGCCCCCACCGGTCCGAGTAAGGAGGACTTCAAGCGCGAGGCCGCGCGATGTGATCCGATGCCCGATCAGCTCCATCTGCATCGGCCCGTCCTTGGAGACGGCGAGCGCCTTCGGGCGCCCCGCGGGCTCGGCTGACGGAGCGTGAGAGACAACTGCCGCCGGGACCGCGGCAGGAGCGGGGGCGGGGACCGGGGCGACAGGAGCGATCGTGACGCCGGGGATGTCCTCGCTCGGCCCCATCTTGAACTCGGGCGCGGGCGTGGCCATGACCGTCGCCGCAGGCGCGCCCTCTGGCTGAGCGCGGCTCGCCGCGGCCGACCGCTTCACCTCCTCGACCTCCCTGTACGCCGTGTTGGCGGTCGCCCTCGTCCGTTCCAGCGTCCCGCGGAAGCCGTCCACCGTGAGGCCGAGTTCGGCGACGGTGTGGCGGAGCTTCGCGATCTCGTCGGGGCTGATGCCCGGCCCGACCTTCAGCGTCACCGCCCGCTCGACATACGAGGGCAAGCGCTCGTGCATGTCGTTGATCTTCGCGGTCGCGTCCTTGGCCTCGCGCAGCGGCTGGCCGAACCGCACCGCGACAAGGAGATAGACCGAACCCGCGATCAACGCCGCGACGAGGATGGGCCCGTACGACGACAACGCCCTGGGGGAGAACTGCATTGGCTCCGCTCCGATGGAAGGTGGCTCCCCCGCCGCCGGCGCGCACCGGCATCCCGGCGCTCGCGCCGCGGACAACCCGGTATCGCCGGACGCAACCGCATGGGTCGCCTCGGACGAGGGGAAGGATGTGGACTCGGCCCGGAACGAATGGGCCCCGATCGAAGGGAATGTACCGCCGGATCCCCCGTGCCCGCAAGCGGCGCCGCGTAGAAGTCGGGGACGGCGCCCGGCCTAATACTCCTCGTCCTCCGGGTCCCCGTATGTGTCTATGCCGTTGACGAAACGCCGCCTTATGGGCAGGGCCACCCGCTCGATCTCGATGGCCTCCAGGGGTTCGTTGCATGGGGCCATCGCCTAGGCGGCGACGAACCGGATGTCCTCGATGATCCGCTCGTGCTGCGTGGGCGTGGCCGCCTCCTCAAATGTGAGGGACAGGACGCGGCGCGGCGCCCGGATCGCCGGGTCCGCCGGGAGATGCGGGATCACCCCGTGCAGGGCGATCTTCCGCCCTTGGCCATTGACCTTCACCTTGCGGCTCAACTCAGCGTTCGGCAAGATCAGATACATGAACACTTTCGGGCTCCGGTCGCGCTGGAAGGACGAGTCGGCGTCGACGCGTGCAAGACCCAGCGCTTCGAGTTCGTCGCCAAGCTCCCCGAGGACCGGGATTGCCAGCGCTCGGATCTGGCGCACGCACTCTTCGCTGGAACGCGTCTCGGCCGCGTCATAGGTCAGCGTCAGCGCACGCCGGAGCGCGACAAGCACGGGATCGCCGAACGGCGTGGTGAGTAACTCGAGCAGCGTCGAGGCGTCGCGGGTCTTCTCACCCTCGTCGAGCACGACGCTGTCCAGAGCGTCCGCCGAGACAAAGCGGTAGTTCGATCTGATTCCGGTCGCGTGACTCATGAGAACGGACGTGCGGGTTCTGGCCTTCGCGAACATCTGATAATGTTCGACTCATCCCCAGCTGAATTGGCAGCGACCATACAAATGACCTGACGACGTCTAGCGATTCTCTCTTGGCTTGGCCTTAAGGTTCCAGTTGGTCTTGCCACAAGGACACTTTACCGCAGACTCGGTTGCACCTTCAAAGATCACCGCCATCAAACCTCTACACTCCGGACAACAAAACAAATCTCTCACACCTGCGAATGCGTCTACGACATTCCGGAACTCGGAGTCAGCCATGTTCATGTCCTGATTGAAGTGGACGTTCGGGTTGATTGCCCACTGTTCAGCATTGGACTGACCGAGCGCGGCTGCCTGCGCGCTTTCAATCTGACTGAGCTCAGCGACCCGGGCTGACTGATTCCACGAATTGGCCGCATTCTTGGCACTCTTCGTCAACTCCTTGAGCCTGCTGATGCAAGCTGACGAGACCTGGCCCATGTCGTACCTACCCGCAAGGGAAAACGGGATCTTCGCCCGGAGGGAGTCCGCAGCGAACTGGAAGAAGCCCTCAAGCCCGTGCCGCAGATCCTGAGCGGCGTTGGAAACGTCATGCCGTTCCAAGCTGGCGTAGGCATCATCCAGGAAGTCCGGATCAAAGCGAGCGACAGGGCCCGTGTTGACGGACCACGTCAGCAAGCGCGTGCACGTCCGCGAAGTGACGCATCCGGCATTCTGTAACTGCTTTGTCCAGACTTGATCATGCGTTGTTATTATAAATTGCGATTGGTCAGCGAGCTGCGTGAGAAGCCGCGCCACTCCATTCCGGTGCCCGATATCTACGGACATCACCACATCGTCGAGCACTCGAAAACCCAACGATGCCGCGTCCGCGCGCTCCACAAGGGCAAGAAATAGACACAGCCCCATCGAGTCCTGATGACCCTCGCTGTGGAGAGCGAACGGGGCCGCTCGCGTCAGCCCGTAGAAATCGACTTCAAGTTCGATGCCAGCATCGGTAGGTCGGATGTCAGCGGTAAATCCGCTCTCGTCCGGAGCATGGACCTGCTTATAGAAGGAGACAAAGCGGTCTCGTACGGCATTATAAAGATCGGTCAGCACGCCATCGCGAGCCTGAATGAAGGCGGCTCGAAGTGCATCTGCATCTTCGCTCAGCTTCTTCGACGCGGCCTCGGTGGACTCACACCGTTTAAGTGTTCTCCAATTCTCTTCAGCACGGGTCAACGCATCCCAAGCCGTCTGCCGTGGGTCGCTCTTGGTTCGTTCCAGAAGATCCCGGTAGAGCTCACGAAGGGCTTCATGAAGCGCGGCCAAATTGAGTCGATCACTTAGGCGCGAAGAAGCCTCCTCTTGAAGAGGTGCCATACTGAGCACATGCGACAAGGCGTCTCGGAGCGAAAGGATCTTGAGCTGGTACTCCAACAAGAGATTTCGCGTAGGTTCGGGCAGAATGTCCGTCGGGTGCGCAAGGAGTCGGGCCACAGCCTCGACGTGACCACCAATCCACCGAATGAGACCATCGGCCGAAATGCGAACCTGTTCAAGTGGCTCCAAGAGCGAGCGCCCTCGATCTAGCTTTCCCTGCACCATGTTCGACAGAGCGCCGTCCGGCCATGTGGTATCACATACCGGGCACACTTGGACGCCTTCCACGATTAGCATCGCTCGTTCGAGGAACTCGATCCTCTGAGCGGCTTCGATGTCAGCCGCGTTCGACCGTAGTATCGCGAGATGGCGCCCTAGCGATTCATCGATTTTGTCGATGCTGTCTCGTGATGCCAATGTGATAGAACGGCCAAGAAGCTCGACATCGGCCAACGGCGTCGGCGAGCTCACACGTTCTCCGGCAGCCTGCGGCGGCGCGAGATCGCGCTTCGCGTCATCGATCCGCTCCACGGCAAGACCGTCAAGAGCGGCCCGAAATCGGTTAACAGCGTCGATCACCGGCTCTTGTCCATATCCATCGAGTCCAAGGGAGCCCGCCAACTGCCCTTCGGCTGCAACGCGAGCTGCTCGACTGGTTTCAAAGGAACTGCGCGATGTGTTCGCAGCCCGGACGAGCGATTGTCGGATTTTCTCGATGGAATCCAGATTCAAGACAGCCTGGACCATCTCAGCACGAGTCTTCGGAACGGCCGCGATGAAGGCGAGAATATCTGCACGGGTGAGCATGTACTGACGCTGTGCCGCCGCAGAGACACAGCGTTTCACTTCTAACTCGGCGTCGGCTGGGTATTCCAAGATCTGGGGCTGCGCTAATGATCGGCTTATCCGGACCAATCCGTCCCGCCCGGGGATTGCGACCGTGGCTTCGACGTATCGGTCTTGGTTGTCGGAGAGCAGGTGTGCGCCATGCTCACGAAGCGATGCCCCCCGGCGACCTGTAAGCCTGCGGATATCGCCTGTCAACAGAAAGTCGATCGCGTCGACTACGGTACTTTTGCCGGTACCGTTGCTCCCAAAGATCACCCCGGATTGGCCATTAAACTCGATATCTAACGAGCGGATACCACGTACATTACGTATCTTGATTTCGTGAAACCTCACGCGTCACGCCTCGTTTCTTGGAGCGACTTGAGGATGGATTGTGAATCCGGTGCGGAGGCGAGGAGAATGGACCGGAGAAGATCAATGTCATACCCCGCATCAGGTTGAGCCGCGCCAAACCGGCGGAGTGCATCGTCTACGATCTGCTCTGTGAGTGAAGCATAAGCTGTCGCCGAAGGCGGATGGGTATCTCGCGAAGTCGGCAGCGATCCACTTGATTCGTCCGGGATGCTTGTCATGAAGTAGCTCCCCTCGAAAGCGACTCAAATCCGCACTTGAACCTGCCTGCGATCAAAGCTGGGCCTCGGAATTCTCGAGCATCTTGATTTCTAGGCCTTCGATCTCTTGGAGCGTCTTTCCGGCGATTCCCTGGAGATCGCCGTACATTCCGGCCGTGGACTCGATCACGCCGCGAATCTGCTCCTCGCGCTTTGCCCACAGCCTTGTCATCGTCTTGCGCTCTTTGTCGAGATCGTCCTGCATGTCGCTGAACTTCTCCACGATCGCTTGGACCCGATGTCGGAAACGCGGCCCCGTGAGATACTGGTAGACCATCTCCATTTTCGTCTGCTGCCCCTCGCCAGCGACTCGGCTCGCGGCAAGCTCGATGAGCGTGTGACGGAGAGCCATGGCGACCGGCACCGCGCACTTGAACGACGTCACCCACACGCCGTCGATAAGGTTGAATGAGTCGGTATCCTTAGGGAGCACCTGCGACACCACCACGGCGACCTCGGCTTTGGCTGCGCGCATGTCTTCGCGCAGCTTGGTAAGCCAAGCGTCACTCCAGTTCTTCGTCCTCTTTGACTCCCAGAGAATCGATCCGCACGGCTGCCCGTTCGGACCAAAGACCCGGTGGAGCGTGTCGCCGCCAAACTGTCCTTTCGGGACCGGCTCGATGCTGTCGTGGGGAAACTTGTCGCGCAGGATTGCCTCTAGCTCCAACTCCTGAATCTCTCCTTGGAGCTGCTGAGACCCTTGCTCGGCCTTTCGCAGCGCATCCTGCAGCTTGGCCTGAAGATCCGTGATCGTCTTATCTTTCTCTGCGATCCGCAGCCGTGCCTGCTCATCGGCGTCCTTCTGTGCAGCCTCGCGGATCTTCGCTCGCTCGGCGTCGATCGCGCGCTGCTTGTCGAGCTCGAACCGGTCCTTCTCTTCTTGGAGCCGCTGCCGCGCCTGACGCAACTCCAGCTCGTTCTTCCTGGCTTCTGCAAGCTTTGCGTCGCGATCTTTGAGCAACGCGTCTGTGGCCTCTTTGTCCTCTCGCACCTTGGCAAGTTCGTCGGCCAAGGCCTCCCGGGCCTTCTTGGCCTCGGCTGAAGCAATGCTTGCGCGCTCGATCTTCAGCTTCGCAGCGACTTGCTCCTCGATCGACTGCTGGGCGCGAACGACCGCCGCTTGCTGTTCCTTGATCGCCTTCTCCCGCTCAGTGAACTCCGCATCTCGCGCTGCGATTTGCTGCTCATACTCGCGGCGCGTCGACTCGATGAGCGGGCCCGCGAGCGACTCGGTGAGTTTGATCTCAGTCTTGCACTTCGGACAGGCGATGGTCGGTTCGGACATACAGGGACCCCGGGTTATGGTGCCGTTCGGACATATTCCTGTACCATCGGGCTGACTTGCTGTCAACGCCGCAGCCAGCTGAAGCCGGGCTCAGAGGCGATTGTCGCACTGCAGGACGCAACCACCGGATTCCGCGACCCGGAGTCCGGTGCTCGCCATTGCGTCCTGACGAGGGCTAGAGACGCAGTGGACTGGTCCCCCACTCACCCCGGCGACCCGCCTTCCTGACCCTCTGGAGGCAGTTTCTGAGTGTCTGAGGGTCGGTTTTGTTCGGTATCTTTTCGACTGTCGATCCGGTGGTTGCGGGTTCGAGTCCCGTCAGCCTCGCTTCTCAACCCCCGCTCCGGCGGGGGTTTGTCTTTTGCCGAGTGCGTCCCGTTTCTCCGGTGGTTCCCGACCATCCTCCAAATGCGTCCTCCCATTGCGTCCTCGACGATCACCGGATTATGGTCCGGTGCTCCTCGCGTCGCCGTCGACATTGGCCGCATAGTCTGCGCGCATGCATGACTCCCGCTGGCAGATCGCTCTTGCCGACGGGATGATCCCATTGAGATGACACTCAGTTCGCAAACTCGAGCGTGAGCTAGTGCACGATCGGCTTCGCCGAGCCGACCACCTTCGTCCCGTCCGGCTTCTCGATCTCGATCCACCACCTCGTGTTCGCGGGGAGCGGGTCTGGCGCCATGGCGTGGATGTCGTAGTCGTCGTGCGACGCGGCGTACACGCCCCGCCCTACGAACGAGAACGTGCGATCCTCAGTGCCGATCCAAGCGCGGACGATCGTCGCGCCGTTGTCCTTATATGGCAGCTTCACGACGAGGTGCCCTTCCTGCCCGGGCTTGATGGGGCCGTGGCCTTGGGCGAGTTTGACGATCATCCCACCAATGGTCACAGGCGAGAGCGCGGTCTCATCAGGGGCGTGATCGTCCATACTCTTGTGGCTGTCATCGGCGTGATCGCTATGGACCGAGCCGTCGGCGTGGCTGTGAGAGCCCTCGGCGTGATCATGAGTGTCCGGGCCGTGGGCATGGTCGTCGCCCGAACCGGACTCGCCGCAGCCGCTCAGGGCGAGTCCGAGCGCGGCGAGCAGGGGCCAGGCAGGATGCGGTGACTGACTGTGTCAACTTCATAAAAGTAATCTCCTTCATCAATGATTATTGATCGATCGAAGTCACACATTCTCGGCACGGGCCGGGGGCTTGAGGCGGTGGATGGCCGCGAACCCTGCGGGCACGACGACCAGATTGAGGAATGTGGAGGTCAGCAGGCCGCCGAGGATGACGACCGCGAGCGGCGCCAGGATCTCGTTGCCGGGCCTGTCGCCCTTGAGGATGATGGGGATCAATGCGAGCGCCGCCGTCAGCGCGGTCATCAGGATCGGCACGAGCCGCTCCAGCGACCCCTGCACGATCGCTTCGTGTAGCGGCACGCCCTCCTCGGTCATCAGGTGCTTGTAGTGATTGACCAGAAGGATGCCGTTGCGGACGGCGATGCCGAAGAGCGTGATGAAGCCGACGAGACTGGCGATGGAAATGACCGGCGCGATGTACGAGCCCACACCCAAGAGCGCCAGCGCGTTGGTGAGCGGGTTGGGCGACTCGGTGAGGAAGATCGCAAGGATGCCGCCGATGAGCGCCAGCGGGAGATTGACGAGAACCAGCAGCGCGACCCGCAGAGAACCGATCGCGAGGTTCAGCAGCACCACCATGATCAGCACAACAAGCCCGCTGAAAAGCGTGATCGTTCTGCTCGCAGACTGCTGGGCCTCGAACTGCCCTCCGTAATGCACCGTGTAGCCGCGACGCTGCACGATCGGATCGACCCGTTCGCGAACCTGCGTGACGAGGTGCCCGAGGTTCGAACCCTCGGCGACATTCAGCGAGACGACGGCCTTCCGCTGCGCGTTCTCGCGCGCGATGAGGTTTGACGCCATCTCCGGCCCGATGACAGCGACTTCCCCGAGGCGGACCAGGGCCCCGCCCTGGCCCCGGAGCACGAGGTTCTTGAGATCGCTGACCGTGCCGCGTTCTTCCTCATCGAGGCGGACCACCAGCGAGTACCTTCGGACTCCCTCGTTCACCTCGGCGACCCGCACGCCGAAGATCGCGTTGCGGACCTGTTCCGCCGCCGAGCGTGGCGTGAGGCCATACGCCGCGAGTTCGGCGGGCTGGTACTCCACCGGGAGCGACTGGATCATCACCTCGCGATTGGCCGCGACATCCCGGGCGCCCGGGAGCGGCTTGAGGGCGGCTTCGATCTCTTTCGCGATGATGCGCAGCGTCGCGAGATCATCGCCGTAAACGCTGATCGCGATCGCCGCGGGCGTGCCCGAAAGGATGTGGCTCAGGCGGTGCTCGATCGGCTGCCCGATGTTGGTGGTGATCCCGGGCGCCTGTTCGAGGATCAGGGATATTCGCTCTCGGACGGCGATGTCGTTATAGCCAGGAAGAACCGTGATCTCGATCTCGGAATTGCTCACCGGCTCGGCGTGCTCGTCGCGTTCCGCACGCCCCGTGCGTCGGGTGACGCTCTTCACGCCCTCCACGATGAGGAGTTGCTGCTCGATCGCGGACGCCATGCGGTCACTCGCGGCGAGCGAGGTGCCGGGCGGGGCGAATACTCCCACCGTGAAGGTTCCCTCGTTGAACTCGGGCAGGAAGGATGTTCCAAAGGTGGAAGCGAGCAAGAGAGCCAGGGCCGTCGCGAGACCAGCGAGCGCGAGCACGAGCACGCGCAGCCGGATCGCCAGCCGAACACCGGGTTTGTAGATTCGCTTCAGGAACCGCACGAGAAACCCGTCCGACGCCTCGCTCTTGCTCGGCTTGGCGCGCAGCAGGTAGCGGCACATCGCCGGTGTGACGGTCAGGGCCACGACCAGCGACGCCATGATCGAGACCACGAAGGCGATGCCGAGCGGGCGGAAGAACCTGCCCTCGATGCCCTCCAGGAACATCAGCGGCAGGAAGACCAGCGCGATGATGATCGTCGCGAAGACCATCGCCGGGCGGATCTCGTTGCTCGCGTCGAAGATGACTTTCAGCTTGGGCTGGCGCGCTCCCTCGGCCCGGGCGGCGTTCTGCCTGAGGCGACGGAAGACATTCTCGACATCGATGATCGCGTCATCAACAAGACTCCCGACCGCGATCGCGAGCCCGCCGAGCGTCATGACATTGATCGTCTCGCCCATCCAGTCGAGCACGAGCAGGGCGACCGCCAGCGAGAGAGGCAGAGCCGTGAGCGTGATGAGCGTCGTGCGGGGGTTGAGCAGGAACAGGAGCAGGATGATCGAAACGATGATCGCCGCATCGCGCAACGCGTGGAAGACATTGTTCACGGAAAGGCCGATGAAGTCGGCCTGCCGGAAGATCTGCCGGTTGACCCGGACGCCATCGGGGAGCGACGGCTCGAGCGCGTCGAGCATGGCGTCGATCTGGTCGGTGATGGCCAGCGTGTTCGTGCCGGGGGCCTTCTGCACGGTCATAACAATCGCGGGCTTGCCAGCGTCGGCGCCCGTGCCCCTCTTGGGAGCGGGGCCAAGACGAACATCAGCAACTTGCCCGATGGTCACCGGCGCGCCATCGTGATATTTGATGACTGTGCCCGCGATGTCGGCCACCGAGCGAACCCGTCCGCTCTGTCGGATTGGAAGTTCGAGACTGTCCACATCGGGCAGGTAGCCGGCGCTGAGCGTGCTGTGGGCCTCACCGGCGGCCGCGATCACATCGTTCACCGACAGGTCATACAGCCTCAGAGTCTCCTGCTCCACAAGCACCTGGTACTCCGGCAGTTCGCCTCCGATCACCGCCACCTGCGAGACGCCCGGGATAGCGAGCAACTTGTTCCGCAGGTCGAACTCCGCGTACGCGCGCAGTTCCATCGGCGGGACCGTCCCCCCGGGCGACGACACCGCGAGGAGCATGATCTCGCCGGTGATGCTCGTGATGGGCGTCATCTCGGCGTGAACGCCGGGCGGGAGTTCATCCCTGACCGAGTCGAGCCGCTCTGAGACGAGCTGCCGGGCCCGGTAGATATCCATCCCCCAGTCGAACTCGACATAGGCGATGGACAGCCCGATCGCGCTGCTCGTTCGCACACGCCGCAAACCGGGAATCCCGTTGACCGATGTCTCGATCGGGAAAGTCACATACTGCTCGACCTCGTCGGCGGCGAGGCCGGGCGCCTCGGTCATGATCACCACGGTCGGCGCGTTGAGTTCGGGGAAAACATCCACCGGCGTCCCGGGGAGGCGGACGGCCGCGAACGCGAGCACGACGCCCGCGAGCACCAGCACCAGCGCGGCGTGATCGAGCGAGAACTGGATAAGTCGCTTCAGCATGAGATCTCGCTCCTTTCAGTGTTCGCCGTGGAAGGCGCCGTCGGCGTGGAAGTGGCCGCCCTTCTGCGTCGCGCCGCTCTGCTCGCTGGCGAGCTTGAGTTCGTACGCGCCGTTCAGGATGACCTCGTCGTTGAGCGAAAGCCCGCTGTGGATCACGACCCATCGCCCGTCGTCGACGCCCATGTCGGCCTCGACCCGGATCGCTTTGTTGGGATCCTGGGGGTCGCGCCGGAAGAAGACATGCGTGATGCCGTCCTTGACGATCGCGGCCCGGGGGATTGCCAGCGCGGGACCTCCGCTGGATTCCGCCACAACCTCGAGGAACGCGGATATACCCGGCCTCATCCACGGCCGGCTCTCGGAAGGCGTTGCTATGAGCGTGACGGTCCGCTGCGAAGGGTGTGCCTCGAGCCCGATCATGACCGACGCCTCGACCCCGTCGCTGAGCGAGACGCCGGGCGTCGAGGGCGGCACGAGACGCCCCCGGGGCGTCAACCCGAGCCGCGCGAGGTCGGACTGGAGCGCCAGCGCACGGAATCGAACCTGGCTAGGATCAACGGTGGACAACACGAGGGACGGTGATTCCGCAAAAGATCCGTCAGTGATGGCCAGGGTTTCCACCACGCCGGGCTCGGTGGCACGCACCTCGATCCATTCGATGGTCTGATAGACGGGGACTTTCAGCCCCTCGTGCTCGACGGGGGCGGTGAGCCGGTCTGTCGGGATGCCCGAGGCCGCCGAAGCGCGGTGCAGCGCGTGCTCGCGGGTCCGCTCTCCATTGGCGCGCTTGGTCTCTGCCAGACGCAACTCGGCGCGCAGCCGGGGCAGGCTCGCCTCCGTCTCCGCGGCCTGCGCTTCGAGTTCGGCGCTGCGGATCTCGGCATCGGTCAATGACGCCAGACGCCGCCGCGTGACATCCAATCGTTGCTCGGCTTCATCGATGCGAGCCCGGACGACCTCCATCTCGGCCATCGCCGACTGGATGTCCTGCTCGCCGACGATGATCTCGTGCTCCAGTTCTGGCCATTGCGGCGAGCGGAAGCGATAGAGCAGATCCCCCGGCTGGACCCGCTGGTACTGGTCGACTTCGAGTTGAACGGTCCCGGGCAACTTCAGGCGGTACTCGTGCCGGGCGAGCGGCTGGAGCTCGAACGCCCCGGGGACACGGATGGTGCTCTCCACGAATCGGCGCTCGACCTTGACCATCGTGATACCCAGGTTCGTCCGCACGGTCGCGGGGATGTCGATGCGGTTGGTCGCCGCGGTCGCGGGTGCTTCCTGCTGGGGCGCGCCGGCGCGATCGCTCGTGCGCGAGCAGCCCGCTGCCACCAGCGTCACGAGCAGAGAGAGCGTCAAGAGTCGGCGGAGTCGAGTTGGCGTGCATGTCATGGATTCACCTCGCGGGCGGCGTCGCCCTCGTGCGTCAGGGGGGCGATCTCGGTCGCATTCGGGAGTTGGGGGTTCGATGGCTGGACGGTCGGCGTCGTAGGGGGACCGACGAGCAGGGCGAGTTCCGCTATCGCGAGCGACTCGCCCAGCCGCGCGTCGATGACGGCCATCCGCGTCTGCGCGACGCGCGTCAGGCTTTCGAGGAGGACGAGCGTGCCGCTCTCGCCGAGTTGGAGCAGGCTCCGCGCGTCGGTGAGTTGCCGGTCAACCATCGGGGCCATATCTGTCTCGATGAACTCCAGTTGCTCGCGGAAGTTGGCGAGACGCGCGCGGGTCGCCGCGACTGATCCGGTGAGCCGCTCGTACGCGGTCTCGAACCCCGCCCGCGCCAGGTCGCGCTCGGCGTGGGCTTCGGCGATGCCCTGCTTGTTCGCGTTCAGGATCGGTATCGGCAGCGCCAGCGAGAAGCCCAGGAGCGTGTCGCCCCGGTCGAATTCGGCGAGGGGGCCGATCGTCAGGTCGGGATACTGCCTGCGCACCTCTCGCCGGAGCGTTTGCTCGGCGATCTCATACTCCTCGCGGAGCCGTACAAGCGTGAGGTTGCGTTCTGCGATCGCGTCGGGCGTCATGTCCTCGGGCGCCGCCTGCAGGACGACCGTAGGCACGAGTTCAAGCGGCGCGTCAGGGGCAAGCCCCATCAGAGATCGCAGAGTCTGCTCGGCTTCAGCCGCCTCCCCCCGAGCGCGAAGGAGCGACTGGCGCTGACTCCCCTGCTCAATGATGAACAGCGCCGCTTCGGTCCGCACGATCTCACCCGCTTCGGCGAGTCTCGCGGTGGAACCGACGAGCGACTCGATGGACGCGAGCAGCCGCTCGGTCTGTTCGGCCCTCAACAGAGCCGCCGACCATCGCAGCCACGCCTTTCTGACCTCCACACGAGTCTGCCACTCCCGCTCGGCGACCCGCGTCAGCTCCGCAGCGAGCGCCGCGTCCGCGCGGGCCTTCTCGGCTTCGAGCCGACCGGAGATCGGGATCGTGAACGACAACCCGGGCGTGACGACCAGTGGATTGGGCGCGCTTTCTGTCAGCGACAGGAAGTCGACGCCGATCTGCGGGTCGTCCCACAGCCCGGCATGCTCCGCCGTCGCCGCCGCAACCCCGGCCCGCAGCCGGGCAAGGCGCAGGTCCGGGTTGAACACCAGCGACACGATCTCACCCTCGGCGAGACTAAGCCCGTCGGTGAGGTCGAACACACCCGGCTCACCGGACCGAGCCAGACGCCGAGCAAACTCCACGACAGGGTCATCAGACGGCGTTCGAGCCCGCCACGCGTCCCGGTGCGCCGACAGGTCGAGCGGCGCGGCCTCGTAGCCGCGGCAGCCGCCGACCAGCAACAGCACCGTCGCGGCGATCCCCGTTGCCCTTGGGCGTGGTCGATTGATCCGATTGAACCGGGAAGATCCCGGTCGAAAACGCTCGCGCATGAAAGAGCATGCCACGGAAGTATTCCTGATGAACATGAGGAGTGGGCACGCCGGCCCGGGACAGGACAACGACACCGCTTACCTCATCCCCGAGGTCGCGGCACGAAGAACTGTCTCTCGTTCAAATCAGGAAGGCGTTGCTCGTGCGTGCACGCCGGTCGCTGAAGCGCCCACTCGTGCGTTCGACGCTGGACAACCTCGTCGGAGGTCGCTCCGGGCCGGCGATGTCATCGGCCAGAGCGAGCAGCAACGACGCCCACGCGTCGATGACGACCGGATTAATCAACACTTCCGCCAAAACTTCCGCGTCGGAGGCGACCTGCACCCTCCTTGACGGAAGTTGCTCGTGATCGTGGATCGTCACCTGCAAGCCGAGCGGCGAATCGTCCGAGTCGCTCGCGGGAGCGCCGTGATCGTGGGCGTGGGAGTGCCCGTGGGCCTCGTCGTGCCTGGCCGCGGCCGCAGCCGCGCCGCCCGCGATGCTCAGCGGCGCCATGTGCAGGTGCGCCGACTCCCCCTGATGCCCGTGGACAAGCACATCGGAGCCCCGGAAGAGACTGAGCACCAGCAGCGGGATCATAAACCCCACTACAAGCATGCGCACCGCCACCGATGCCGCGGAACGGCGCCCGGATCGAGGAACATGCGCTGGGATGGGGCGATGCATCGTCCTAAGAGTATCGGCTGACTTCGAAAGCGTCCATCACGCTCGAGTGATCGCCCTATACGCCGGATGATGGACCCGGACCGGGGTTGCCATCCCCTCGGTCATCGCCATGTAGGCGAGCATCGACGCCAGCCTTCTCCAGCAGCTTCAGAAACCCCAAAGCAGGGTCTTTCGTGTCTGAAACCTGGTACACGGCCCAGTGCGCCCGTAGGTGCTGACGAAGATAGGACAGCACATGCCCGAGCAGGATCACATCGTGGCGAGGGGAAGACGATTCCGGGGGATGCGATCCGAATGCGATCAGTCGGACGCGATGGCCGTGCGCCATGGTCGCTCTGCCGCGGCGGATCAACTCCTGCACGACGGGACGAGCGTCCTCGGGATCACAGCATCCGAATCGCGCGAGCGCGGCGCTGAGGACGGCCTTGTCGATCGCGCCCTGATTGAGCGATGCGCGGCCCTCCTTGACCTCACCGATGATCATATCAGGGAGGTCTGCACGCGCGTCGAGCGTGGGATCGACCGGGAGTGTCGGGCCGTGGGATCGGCCCGAGGCCGTGACCGCCTGCCCGGCAACGCTCGCGCGCCCGAACCGGAACGCCAGGACATCGAGGTCCGTCGCGGCACGATACCCGCCAGCGTCCGCCGCTTGCACCACGGGGAACTCGGTGACCGTCAGGTACCCATTCACGCGCAGGTAGGCCTGCACGAGCGCAACAGCGTTGTCCATGAAACCCTTCCTCCCGAAGCGGTCGCGCGGGACTCGCGAATGTTCAACGCGACTGGGGTTTGACGATGAGCCGCAGCCGCAGGGCGTTCGCGATGACCGACACCGAACTGAACGCCATCGCAGCGGCGGCGATCATCGGGCTCAGCAGCACGCCGAAGACGGGGTAGAGGACGCCAGCGGCGACGGGGACCCCGGCCGCGTTGTAGACGAACGCGAAAAACAGATTCTGGCGTATGTTGCGCATGGTCGCTCGGCTGAGCCGGTGCGCGCGAACGATCCCGTTGAGATCGCCTCCGACGAGGGTGATCCCGGCGCTCTCGATGGCAACCCCCGCCCCGGTGCCCATCGCGACGCCGACATCGGCTTGGGCGAGCGCCGGCGCGTCGTTGACGCCGTCTCCCGCCATCGCGACCGTGCGACCTTCGGCCTGGAGAGCGCGGATCTTCTCCGCTTTTTGCTCTGGAAGCACCTCGGCGTGGACCTGGTCGATGTCGAGCTGCTTCGCGATCGCTTCGGCGGTGGTCCTGTTGTCGCCGGTGAGCATGACGACGACGAGCCCGCGAGCATGGAGCGCCCTGATCGCGTCGCGCGTGGTTGCCTTGATCGGATCCGCCACCGCGAGCAACGCCGCGAGTTCGCCGTCGATCGCGGCGAACATCGCCGTACCGCCCTCGCGACGGTGCGCATCTGCGGCTTCCGCAAGCCTGGCTATATCGACCCCCTCGTCTTCCATCATGCGCGGGGACCCGATCGCGACGCGCGATCCTTCGACAGTCGCCACGATGCCCTTGCCCGTCACGCTCTCGAACGAGGAAGCGCTGAACCGCTCGGTGGATCGTGCCTCGAGCCCCTCGATGATCGCCTCGGCAAGCGGATGCTCACTCCCGCGCTCGGCCGCCGCCAGCAGCGCGAGCACGCGTGACTCCTCGCCCCCGCCCACGACGCGCGCCTCCACGAGTTTGGGGTGTCCCTCGGTGAGCGTGCCGGTCTTGTCAACGACGACCGTGTCCACGGATTCAAGCTTCTGGAGCGCCGCGGCGTTCTTGATGAGGACGCCCTGCTTGGCGCCCTGTCCTGCAGCGACCATGATCGACATCGGGGTCGCGAGCCCAAGCGCGCACGGGCACGCGATGATGAGCACCGACACCGCGGCGACGAGCGCGTAGCCCAGCGAGGGCGAGGGCCCGATCGTGAGCCACACAACGAACGAGATCATCGCGATCACCACGACTGCCGGGACAAACCACGACGAGACGGCGTCGGCGAGGCGCTGGATCGGCGCGCGCGAACGCTGGGCGTCGGCGACCATCTGTACGATCTGCGCCAGTGTCGTCTCCGCTCCCACGCGGCTCACGCGCAGCACGAAGGAGCCGGTCTTGTTGAGCGTGCCTCCGGTGACGGGATCGCCGGAGCCTTTCCCGACGGGGATCGGCTCGCCGGTGAGCATCGATTCGTCTACCGAGCTTCGTCCCTCCACGACCTCGCCGTCGATGGGGACCTTGTCGCCGGGGCGCACGCGCACGAGGTCGCCCGGCGCGAGCCGATCGACCGGGACATCTTCCTCCCCACCGTCCGCCAGGATCCGCCTGGCGAAGGGCGGCGCCAGCTCAAGGAGTTCCCGGATGGCGCTCCCGGTGCGCTGGCGCGCGCGCAACTCCATGACCTGCCCGAGGAGCACGAGCGTGACGATGACCGCCGCGGCCTCGAAGTAGACGGGCACGCGCCCCGACGCGTCGCGCAAGCCCTGGGGGAACAGACCCGGCGCGACCGTCGCGACCACGCTGAATACATACGCGATCGAAACGCCGATCGTGATCAGCGTCCACATGTTGGGCGAGAGTGCCCGGATCGAGCGCACGCCGCGCACGAAGAACGGCCACGCGCCCCACAGCACGACGGGCGAGGCGAGCACGAGCTCGGCCCACTGCGAAACCGCCGGACTGACCACACGATGGAACGGGTGATCGAAGAGCATGTTGCCCATGACATACAGCAGGAGCGGCGCAGAGAAGACAGCGCTGATCCAGAACCGCCTCGTCATGTCGCGGAGTTCGGAAAGGTCCTGCTCCGCCGTCGCGTCGAGGGGTTCGAGCGCCATGCCGCAGATCGGGCAGTCGCCCGGGCCGACCTGCCTGACCTCGGGGTGCATCGGGCAGGTATAGATCGCGTCTTTGGGACCTTGCGCCGGAACCGATGCCCGATCGCCGTGCCCATTCGAACAGCACGAATGACCGCCGCCGGAAGTTCTCGGCGCCGCGCTGACATACCGCTCGGGGTGAGCCCGGAACTTCTCCGCGCACCCCTTGCTGCAGAACAGATGCTCCATGCCAGCATGCCGAACACGCGCAGCTGCCGCTGATTCCATCACATCCATGCCGCAGACTGGATCCTTGGGCATCGGACACTCCTATCGGGCGTTCTTGAACAACATGTCGATCAGCTCATCACTCGCGGCTTCAAACTCCGCCTTCCCGAGCTTCGCGGCATCGGCGACGCAGTGCTTCAGGTGGTGACGCATCAACTCCTTGCCAACAGAGCGCAGCGCCGATTGCGCCGCCGCGATCTGCGTCAACACATCCACGCAGTAACGGTCGTGCTCGACCATCTGCGCGATGCCGCGGATTTGCCCTTCGATGCGTCTCAGCCGGGCGAGGTTGGCGGCTCGCTGCTCTGCGCAGACGCCGGAGGCGGATCGGCTGCTTGGCTTTGTACCCATACCCCCTAAGGGTATATGTCGCCGCCGGCCTTGTCAAGAGGTTTCCTCGGAGGATGAACGATCGCCGCCCGCTTCAGGAACAGCCATTCGGCCGTCAAGGTGGCGGCGACAACCGCGACAGCAAGGGCAAGAACAAGTGGAGCGGTCTGGGCACGAGGCTCTCGGTGATGACCATCGAGAAGTACATCAGGATGGCCCCCCCGGCCGTGACGACGCCGGGCCCGTACGCTTGCTGGAGGATCATCGCGAGGCCGCCCGCGCAGGGGTAGGTGTTGGATACCTTGACGCAGGAGTACGCGCTGAACGCGACGACCACGGCGGCGGCGAGGAACGCCAGCGGGAACAGCCCGCCGGTCAGCTCGGCGACCTGTCCGGTGAGCGCGAAGATCCCAGCGCTGATCATCACACCTGTGCCAATGGCGACCGAACCGGCCAGACTCCGGCTGTTCTTCTTCTATTCCGCTGTACTCATGGTCTGTCCTTTCCGCGCGATCATGTCGTCACGGTTCAGTCTTTCGCGCGACCGATCCCTCCGGGAACCGGTACCAGCCGGGATCTTCGTACGACGACAGGGCCTCCCGGACCTTGAGCACCGTAAACATCCCCCCCATCTCGATATTCCCGAACTGTCCCTTGCCCGACATCATCGGGAGCGTGTTGCGCGGGCCGGGCATGTGCTCGGCCATGTCTTGCATCTCCGCCATGCCGTGCTCGCCCATCGCCATGTAGCCCGGGAGCATCGAGCGGATCTTCGCTTCGAGACCCGATTGATCGACGCCGGCGGTGTTGGCGATGTCGTGGGCCATCGCGTTCATGGTGTGATGAGCCATATGACAATGGAGCGCCCAGTCGCCCGGGTTGTCGGCGATGAACTCCACATCGCGCGTGGTCCCGACGGGCACGAGCACGGTCGTCTCGGGCCATTGCCCGGCCTCAGGAATCTGTCCGCCGTCGGTGGCAACGACCTTCCACGCGTGCCCATGGACATGGATCGGGTGGTTCCACATACTGAGGTTGCCCAGCCGGACGCGCACGCGGTCACCTAACCGTGCGACGAGGTGCTCCGTGCCCGGGAACACCCTGCTGTTGAAGGTCCACATGTTGAAGTCGACCATCACCGCCGGATCGGGCCGGTATGTCCCCGGATGGACGGCCCAGTTGTGGAGCATGATCGCGAAGTCGCGGTCGATGGGGTCGCGCCGGGGCTCGCGCGGGTGGACGATGAAGAAGCCCATCATGCCGAACGCCATCTGGGTCATCTCGTCGGCGTGGGGGTGATACATGAATGTCCCGTGCTGCTCGGGGATGGTGAACTCGTACACCCAGGTCTCGCCGGGCTGGATGCCCGGCTGGGTGAGCCCGGTCACGCCGTCCATCCCGCAGGGGATGAACAGCCCGTGCCAGTGGATGCTGGTGTGCTCCCTGAGCCGGTTGGTCACAAAGAGGCGCACGCGATCGCCCTGCACCACCTCGATCGTCGGGCCAGGCGTCTGCCCGTTGTATCCCCAGCACTTCACCGTCATGCCGTCGGCGAACTCGCGCTCGACCGGCTCCGCAACGATGTGAAACTCCTTCGCCCCCTCGCGCAGTCGATAGGGCATCGTCGTGCCGTTGGGCGTAACCACCGGGGTGTAGTCCGGGTTCGACAGCGGCGCGGCGCCAGGCTTGGGCCGCGCGATCGGCGGGGTTTCATCGGCGCTGGCGCGCCGTACGAGCATCACACCCGCCCCGGCGGCGAGACTGCCCGCGAGAAATGAGCGTCGGTCGAGCATCAGTGGTCTCCGTGATCGTGATGGTTGACGGGAATTTCGGCGGGCGGCGACTCGCGCGGTGAGGGCTCGGGCATGGGCAGGCGTCCACCAACAGCGCGTTCCAGTTCGGCGCGCGTCGACCAGTACTCGTGGATTCGTTCGAGGTACTCGCGGTACGACGCGAACTCCTCCCGCTTGGCGGCAAGGAGGTCGAAGGTGTCCGCCAGCATGAAGTTGTATTGCTCCTGCGTGAGACGGGTGATCCGCTCACGCTGGGGGATCAGGACATCCCGGTAGTGCTGCACTTCGTGCCGGATCGCGTAGAGCCGGTCACGCAGGCGACGCACCTCTGATCGAACTTCGATCGCGAGGGCTTCGAGCCGGCTCTCGGACGCGAGCAGCTCCGCATCTAGCCGCACGATCTGGCCTTGTCGCTGGTCGAAGACGGGGAGTTCGAGCGCGATCTCCGGCCCGTACACCCATTGACCGTCCGAGCCGCGTGACGCTATCGCGCCGACCTCCGTGGTGAGCAGGTAGCGCCAGTCGCGCTGGAGGCCTGCTGCTTTCGCGATGGCCTGAACCTCTGCGGCGGCCGCCGCGAGATCGAGGCGCTGTCTCACCGCGAGCGATTCGAGATCGGCAAGGTCGGGTTCCGCCCGGGGAAGTTCCGGCAAGCGTCCAACGATGGTCCAGCCGGTCCGCTCGCCCCACAGACCGAGGTGAACATTCAGGCGCTCGCGACGGTCAAGAACCTCGGCGAGGCTCCGAGCGTGGGTCACGCGCGTCTGCTCCCAGAGCGCTTCCTGGTTTGCCAGCGCAAGGTCGCTGAGATTGCCCGCCGCGTGGACACGACGGGCGAACTCCGCAGACGCCTCGGCGGCGCGCGCGATCTCACCCAACATCTCGCTGGTGTGGGTCGCCGCCTGGAGATCCAGAAATGCCCTGCGAGCCTCGGTCGCGGTATCGAGCACATCTGACGCGACTAAGAGCGTTGTCGCGGTCACACCCAGCGAGGCGATCTCTCGCCGCGCGGGCGTCACGAGCACACGCAGGAGGTTCAGGGTGAGGCCGAAGTCGAGTTCCGTCTTGCTGGGTGGCCGATCGGGGAACGCGACACCAGCGCTCAGCATGGGATTGTCGAGGAGGCCGGACTCGATGAAATCGGCCTGAGCCATTCCGAGTGTGGCGTAGCGGGCTCGGAGTCGTCGGTTATTGAGCAGCGCGATCGCCACGACTCGTTCCGCGTCGAGCGGCTCCGCGAGCAGAACTGCGACCCGCTCGTCGATGGCGGTGGCCGCTTCGGGGGTGACGGGCCACGCGACCTCCGCCCCGATGCGCTCGCGAGTGAGGTCGCCCACGCTCCCGAACGATCCGTCGATGTCCGGAACGGCGCAGCCGACGAGCGTCAGAGCCCCGACGAGGAAAGCGATAACGGAAAATCGCGGCGTCACGGGCGCGCCTCCTCGTCCGGGTGTGCATGATGGGCATTGGGGTCATCCACGCCGCGCTGCGGGACGAGACGCATCCCGCACTTTGGGCACGCGCCGGGCCGGTCGGCGCGCACCTCCGGATGCATGGGGCAGACATACAGCGTCATCGGACCGTCGGAATCCCGCCCAGGGTCCGCGTGCTTGCCGTGTGCGCCGTCGGGCCCGTTCGATCCAACGGCGCCTCGCGCGAACGGATTGGGGGGCGGTGTGTACGGCGCAGCGGCGCTCTCCGCGGACGCCGGGTGGCCCGGTGCAGGTCCGGGCACATCGCGGGTGTGCACGCAACCCGCGAGAGAAGCGAGCGAGAGCAACACCACAAAGGCGCCGCGACTCATGACGTTCCCTCCGAGGGCCCTGCGAGGGATCGAACTGATTTCATACGAGATCGCCGATTGTGTGTTTGAGGCATTGTCGCATCCTCGCGAGTCGTGTGTCAACATGCCGTTCTGTACTCTCCAACCATCCGAACAGGTTGTCCACAGCCCGTGCTCACCGGCGAGGCGCCGGGGACGCGCCCGGGATTGCCTTGCCCGATCCGCGCCAGGCCGCGTCGAGGGTCGCGATGTGCTTGGCAGGATGCGCGCGGACTTCGTCCTTGCACCCGGCGCAGCAGAACCGGAAGAGGCGTCCGGCGACAATAATCTCGGCCGGCTCGCCCATCGAACCGAGCTTGCTGTTGGCGACGATGCAGGTGTCGAGCGGGTAGTTCGGGCGCTGCGCGTCAGAGGCGGCCTTGTCGATCTTGGCGATGTGGGCAGCGGGATCCGCCTTGAACTCGCCGGCGCACATCTCGCAGCAGAGTCGCACAAGGCGGTTTCCGTAGACGAGGTTGACGGCGCCTGCGGCGAGGGGCTCGCCCGAGACAACGCATTCGGCAAGAGGGTAGAAGGGCGCTTGGTCGCGCACGATCCGCGGGTCGATCTTCGCGAAGTATCCGGCCTTGTCGGCGTCGAACTTGCCGACGCATCCGTCGCAGCAGAAGCGGACCTCGCGCCCGTCGTAGGTCTTCACGACCGGATCCCCCATCGAGCCGAGTTTGCCGCCTGAGACGGGGCATGTGTCGAGCGGGTAGGGGTCGCTCCATCCGACGGCGGCCGGAGCGACCGCGTGCTCGCGACCGGGCTCACGCTTGGCGAGCGCCAGGGCCACGAACTCATCCTTCCGTGGGCCGTCCCACGCGAGGAACTCCTTGCCGCATCCTGGGCAACAGAGGCCGATGGTCCTGCCCTTGTACTCGACGGTTCCCGCCGAAGCGACGATCGTCTCTTTGCCGATCGGGCACATGGCGTTGACGGGGTCACCTGCGAATGCGGCCGACGAAACGAGACCAAGAAGGGCGAGCGGGAAACGACGCGACATAAACCTGGGCATGAACATGTCCTTATCAAGTACGGGGGTGCGTCAACGGGTCTGCGCGCGCCGAGCAGCAAGCGCGAACGACCGCGGTGATGTCAATGCACTGGGAATGTGAGTGGGGATCGTCGGCGGCGAACGCGGAATACGCGACGGGGCGCGCGTGGGCCAAGTGAACCGTGACCCTCCGCGCAGAGTGTCCCTGCGTATCGGGCGCTCTAGGTTCGCCAGACGCTCAGGAACGCCAAGGCATCGTTCTTGGTCCGTAACGCCGTGAAGATCACGAGCACCGCGGGGCGCACGGCCGCCAGACCCGCCCGCAGATCGAACTCACCGAAATTCTCGTTGGAATCTCGTGGAAGTGTCGCGGGCGCCTTGTGCTCACCGCGGCTGGGGAGCGGGGCCATCGGAGCCCGCTGGCGTTCTGGAGCCTGTCCGATGCCGCAAACACACTCCGCTGCACCTGTGCAGCATTCGTGCTGACGATCGCGCGGGCTGTCGCATGGCGCGGCAGGCTGAAGCGTTGCGCAGTGGTCCGATGCAGTCGCGACGACAACAGCCGACTCGCAGCACGAACGCCCCGGCGTCCATGTGCGACCCAATCCCGCCAGGGCGGGCGAGAGCAGGGTCAAGATCACGATCAGTCTGAGGATCATGAAGACGGTCCGATGTCGGATCAACGCACGATAGCGCGATTGTGTTCCGTGAGCGTCCGATATCACGGTTGAGATGTTCCGTGCACTCACCACCGGATTCCGTGATCCCGAGTCCGGTGGTCGCTCTCTTGCGTCCTCCATTGCGTCCTGACGAGGGCCCGAGACGCAGTGGACTGGCCCCCCACTCACCCGGGCGACCCGCCTTCCCGACCCTCTGAAGGCGGTTTCTGAGCATCTGACGGCCGGTTTTGTTCGGTATCCTTTCGACTGTCGATCCGGTGGTTGCCAGAACTGCGTCGGGCGATACCCACATGAATTGGGGGAGTCACGCCGCGGTTGTCGCTCGATCGATTGCCAGCCGCTCCAAGCTCGGTCGAGTGCGCAGCATCTTCTCCCGAAACGCGTGCTGCTCCCCATAGGGCCACTTGGCGAACTCGTCTTTCGCCGCGAAGAACCTGGCTTCGGCGGCTCCCATTTCGTGGCGGCTGCAGCGTGCTCCCTCTCGCTCATCGAAATAGACGCCCGTCTTGTGCATCGCGTACGCCGAAGGCAAGTCGCTGAACCCTTCCGCGAGTTGCCTCGCCATCGCCTTGAAGACGCGATTGAACTCGGCTGATCGCTTCCGCTTCGGTTTCTCGTATTCCAGCTCTTCGTTCGTGGCTTCATCGAGCGCGGCGAACTCATCGCCCGGGAGCTCGACTTCGTCGCCGGCCTCATCTTCTGCGGGCTTTTCCTGCCGGTAGCGATCCCGATGGCTGCCGAAACGCCATCCTCTATCGAGCCACTCCGCGATCTCGGCGGGTATCACATCAAACGGTACGAGCATGCTGTTGGCGTAGGTCGACGCGTAGAAGACGCCGCGGTCGATGTCCCAAACGATGCCGCGGAGCGCCAGGCCCTCGGGCTCGGGGCAGGTGTCAATCTCGGCGCTGAAAACCCGAAGCCCGTCGTACGGTGGAAAGGGCAGGGAGACGCTCCTCGTCAGGGTGATGCCACGGTCGTTGTCGCGCATCGGCGGTGAGAATGTCAGATGCAGATCGATCTCGACCGTGAACATGCTCGTCTCCGCGCCGCCTCGCGTGCTCCAACGCTTGTCAAGCCTTGGTGGCAGCCTCGAAGATTAGATCGAGGGACGAGCCGAAGAGAGCGCTGCCGACGATCGATCCGTTGACATTGGGTCCGACAGAGATGACTCGCAGCCCGTGCGCGTCTTCGGGCTCCATCACCCCGAAGAGCTCGCCGGGCTGGTGCAGGAAGAAGTCGCCCGAGAGGGCATCGCAGTGCGGGCAGATGTTGGCATAGTACTGATGCCCGACCGACCTCGAGAACACCTTGCGGTAGACAGCGATCTGCGCACGGACGGCGTCGAGAAGCGCCTCTGGCATCGATTCGATGTGGGTCGAGAAGCAGGCGTGGCCCTCGGGATCGCTCCCTGCGATCGCCGCGACCTCGAATGCGCCACCGCACCGGTAGCAGCGAGTTACCCCGATCACGATGTGAAAGGGTGGACCGATGGATTCCTCGTCATGCATGCTTTGCACCTCCGTCTCGCCATCCTACCACCGGCCTCACCGTTGCTGCAAGAGTTTCGATGTCCATGGACCGCGCCGTCATGGCAGCGTCGGACACCACGCCTCTCGGCATGTCACGGTTTGTCCCGATCTGCTTGCGAGTGACGAATCAGCGTGTATACTGCATCGCGCACCGATTGGGGCAGGTCGGGCCATACCGCGACAATCTCTGTCAGTTGATGATGCGATTTCTGTGTGACGGTTTGTGCGTCACAACCACCTGAGAGATCGCCAGTTGCGATTTCCCCAGCGTTCGATTCCCCCCGGCTCCACTTTTCTGTTCGGCGTGATGCCTTCGATCAAGTACACGCCCAAGACGACCAGAGCCGCTTCTGGCCAGATTCAGGGCCATGCGGAACTCAGCGGCAGTGTGCCATCAGTCAGCACACGCGCGTCAGGCTGCTCCGCAGGATAGAGTATTACATATGCCTTCTAGAGGTGGGGCGGCTGGCAAAGCCGGCGATCAGTACGAAGCCTTGTGGACAGTCGATGCCGCGCTGCGCGTGATCGAAGGTTACGCCGAGCATGTAACTTACGAATCGCTCGCCCCAGAGCAGTCCCGCGGAGTCGAGTTCAAGGTCGAGACTGCGACGAGGAAAGTCGAGTTTTGGTCGTTGAAACGCCAGACGACGAGTGCTGCGGGCTGGACGCTCGCGACACTGACGCGCCGCGACGAGCACGGAAGATCAATCCTCGGCGATCTGGCAGCGCATGTTGACCGTGACGCTCGCTATGTTGGCGTGTTTGCGTCAACACTCGGCGCGGCGAATCTGGAAGAGATGCGATCGGTCGCTGCAACCGCAGACTCACTGCAACAGCGGCTCGACCAGTCAGCGGAACTCAAGGCCCAGCACGACAAGTACCTCCTCCCTCTGTTCCGCGGTGACCGCGAATGTACACGACAATTTTTGACGCGTCTTCAGATCCGCACCGCAGACGAGACATCGCTGCGAACGCAGATCGAATCGAGAATCGCGCTCTTGTTCTATCCGGAGATCGGCGGCTCGGTTGACGCGAGACACATCCGCAGACTTCTGGCCGAGTACCTGATCGACCAGATGCACCAGCAGATTGATCGGAAGATGCTTCTTGATCACCTGGCAACGCATGGGCTCCGCCGCAGAGATTGGAAGGTCGACCCCACCATCCGGGAGAAGGTCGACGCACTATGCGATGCGTACACGCGCCCGCTTTGCGACCAACTGATCGGTGGAACATTGCAGAAGTTGCCCGGAGCCGACAAACTACTCGGTCCTGACGACCTCCCTGTAGCCTGGCGCACACTGATCTCAGGCGGAGCCGGTGCCGGGAAGAGCAGCGAGTTGGCATGTGTCATCGAGCGTCTTCGGGCGGCTGGCGTCCCGGTGTTGCCTGTCCGAATGGATAGCATCCACGAAAGCATCCTCACACCGCAACGGCTCGGCGAGGAACTTTCCCTCCCCGCATCGCCTGCAGCAGTGCTTGCCGGCCTGGCCGACGGCGGACATTGCGTGCTGGTCATTGATCAACTCGACGCCGTGAGCCTCGCATCCGGCCGCCGAGCAGATGTTTGGTCACTCTTCGAACGGATATTGGTCGAGGCCGACGGGTATCCAAACCTTCGGGTGATTGTCGCGTGCCGAGCATTCGACCTTGAACACGATCACCGGATGCGTTCGCTCAAGGCCGAGACTTCGACCTTTGAAGTCGTCACTATCCAATCGTTTCCGACTGAGACAGTGGACGAGATCTTGGATGAGCGAAAGGTTCACCCCAAGTTGAGGCCCGTGCTGATCGTCCCGCTGCACCTCGCCATGTTCCTGTCGCTCGAGCACGGCGAGAGCGAGCGCCTCGAAACGCGAGACCAGCTGTTCGCGGCGTTTTGGACGGAGAAACAGCAACAATGCACACAGCGGCTGGGCCGAAGTTGCAATCTTGCCGCTGTCGTAGATTGGCTCACTCAATGGCTCAGCGACCAGCAGGAGCTTTCAGCGCCAGCGAGCATGCTCCCTGATGAGTTCCGCCCGGACGCAGACGCATTGGCCTCCGAGAATGTCCTCGTGCTGGCCGATGGCCGCTACCGCTTTTTCCACGAGACATTCTTCGATTACGCTTTCGCTCGCCGCTTTGTGCAGAAGGGCGGAAGTCTTCTCAATCTGCTGCTGAGCAGCGAGCAACACCTGTTCCGCCGCGCTCAAGTTCGTCAAGTGCTCTCCTTCCTGAGATCAACTGATTCTGCGCGATACGGGACGGAGCTTCGGTCTGTCCTCACCGAGACTCGGGTTCGATTCCACATCAAGCGTGTCGTGTTGCAGTTCATATCGACCACGCCAGACCCGACGCACGCGGAATGGACTGTGCTGCGTGAACTTGAAGCCGCTAATCCAGACTTGCTGCATCATGTGAACCGCGTCATTTCGAACCATGTTGGTTGGTTCGACAGGCTCGATGAGGTCGGTTTCCTGGAGTCGGGGCTGTCCAGCCGCGGGTCGCAAAGGGGAGAGCGGGTCGTCTGGCTCTGCGCGATGCCGGAGGTGCTTAAGCATCGATCGACTCGCGTGGCAGCGCTGTTGCGGCAGTACCGGTGTAACGACGAGGCATGGACACACTACCTTCGGTACATCTGCCGGGGTGGCGATGTTTTCCACAGCCGCGAGATCTTCAACCTGTTCCTGTCCCTCATCCGCGATGGTACACTTGATGACACACGCCCCGGGGTCGCGGTAAACGACAACTGGTGGAGCACGCTGTATTCAATGTGCGATAAGGCACCGACGATGGCCGCCGAGGCGATCGCCGCCTGGGTTGACCGAAAGCTTCAGGTGTGGCAGCAGACGCATGCGGCACCGATTCCGTCTGGCCTGGGTACGGAGTGCCGCGAGAGCGAGGTCAGAAGGACCAACATCAGGGAATCCGAATCGAGAACATCTCTGTCGCAGCACTTTGACCAAGATGGTGACGACCACGGAGTCATCGTGAAGACTGCAACTGGGTCGCCGATGGCCTTCGTGGAGCAACTCCTGCCACGCGTCGCAGAAATCGTGTCGACGCACTCGAAACCCTGCCGTGACCATCTCGATTCTGATCCGCTCTGGTGCTTCCGTTCATACGGTGACGACGCGCACCAAGTCCATGTTTCCCTCTTGACATGTTTAGCCCGTGCGCTTGAGGCACTGGCTGTTTCGGCGCCAGATGATTTGGATCGGATGTTCAGTCCGTACATGACGCGCTCCAATGACACTATCGCTTACCTTGTCCTCCGCGCGTGGTCAGCGGCGTCAGCAAGATACGCGGATCGCTTAGCGCGATATCTGGTTGAGGATCCTCGTCGGCTGAAAGTCGGGTACGCCTCTTGGGGAGCAGGAGCGGGTATGGCCTCCGACTACCGATCGATTGAGGCTGTTCGGGCGGCGTCTCAGGCCTGCTCGCAGGAAGCATTTTCGAGCTTGGAGAGCACCATCGTAGATCTTCGGGACGAGTGGGAGTCGCGCAATCCTCCGCTGCGAGGACTGCGGCAATTGCAGCTCTTGGCAGCCATGGACCAGAGCCGGCTGGGAGCAGTCGGCCGTGCGAAACTCGCCGAGCTACGGGCCAAGTTCCCGGATGCCACATATGAGCGTCCCAGACCGAGCAAGTTCGTGTGCGTCGGATCGCCGGTCCCCGCCGAAGCGATGGAAAAGATGACGGACGATCAGTGGCTCTCGGCGATGGCGAAGTACGCTGGCGTTGAGCACCGCCGTGACAGAGACATCGAAGCCTCGGGCGGTGAACGCCAACTAGCGCAGTCATTAGAGTCGATGACAAAGGCCCAACCCAAACGCTTCGCGGCACTCACACAGCGAATGTCTGTGGGCCTCCCGGCGAGCTACTTCGACGCGATCCTCCAAGGCCTTGCCGCGACCGAATCATCCGTCGAAGCGAGCGGCAACGGCGTGACTCTGTCGGATGCCGTCTCGCTTATAGTTCGGATCCACGCGCTGCCAGGTCGGCCGTGCGGTCGTTCAATCACCCACCTCGTCGAAAAGTGGACCCAACTCGGTTGGCCCGAATCTATTGTCGACATCGTCGCGTGGTATGCGACAGAAGACCCCGATCCGAGCGAAGAGGCGTGGCGTAAGCCCACGCCCAGCGGCCAGGTCTACTACGGCGGCGATCCAGACATGGCTGGCTTGAATTCGACGCGTGGTATCGCGGCCTATGCGATTTCGGCGTTGCTGTTCGCCACCCACCCACCCACCGATGTTCTCATCAAGGCGATTGACCGACTCGCCCACGATCCATCGATTGCAGTGCGTGCGCAAGCCGTTCGCGCTTTGCTCGCATTGCTCAGCAAACGACCGGACCTCGCTATCCCGTGGTTTGTCGAGTGCATCAGCCTTGACGCAGTGCTCCTTAAGACTCCTTTGGTTGAGCACTTCGTGCATTACGCGGGCCATCGCGACTACGCGGCGCTCAGACCTATTATTCAAAACATGATAGCGAGTGATGACGCGAAGACGGTCAAGGTGGGTTCGAAGTTATGCTGCTTGCTCGCCTTAAACATCGACATGGCAAAGGAGGATGCAGCACAAGTCCGCATAGGAACGCCGGCGATGCGCGAGGCTTCGGCAACGATCTACGCGACGAACATTGCCAATAAAGAGGTAGGCGCATCGTGTCGCGAACTCCTGCTGCCGTTCTTTGCCGACCCTTCAGACAATGTCCGAGCAAAGGCCGCAACCGCGTTCCGTCGCATCGCCGAGCTTGCAACCAGAAAACAAGCAGATCTGTTGGGGGCGTTTCTCGACTCCAATCCTAGTGCCACGGCTCTCGAGCCTGTAATCCATGCGCTCGAAGACTCTCCCGTCCGTCTTCCGGACCTCGTTTGCCGCTTGGCCGAAGCAGGTGTCGAGCAGTTCAAGACCAATGCCGGCGATATTCGCACGCGCGGAGCGATGGTAGCGAGCGACCTTTCGAAGATTGTGATCCGACTTTATACGCAATCGGATGATGATGCGCTCAAAACCCGGTGCCTGAACACTATCGACACGATGGAGCATGCCAACTTCTACGGGTTATCCGACGAACTTGGACGAGTTGAGCGATAGCGCAGCATCGGTAGGCTGATCGGGAGTGTAAACATTTCTGTAGCAGTATCGTGGATTTGTCTGGTGGTCGCGGCGACACTGGCCGGCGCGATCTCCGGCAACGCCGGCGGCTCCTCCCCCGGCGCCACGAACCCACACGCCAACTTCACGCTCTGACCCGCGGCGCGTGGCGCCGGCTTGAGCACGAATCGAGCGCACCCCTTTCTCGGGCCGCTGATCGAAGCTTCCCGGAGCGCGCAAGAGCGCCTTCGGCGCAACTACGGCCCGCTGTTCACAGATTGCGCGGCGTCGGAGGGCGCTACGCTCCGAGAGGCGGGTGAGCCCGCCGTCTGGAGCACGCCCTATGCCCACCGAGATCACCGGCATCCATCATGTCACCGCCCTCGCCAAGCACCCCAAGGCGAACCTCGACTTCTACACGCGCGTGCTCGGGCTGCGCTTCATCAAGAAGACCGTCAACTTCGACGACCCCTTCACCTACCACCTCTACTACGCCGATTCGCTCGGGCGGCCGGGGACGGTGCTGACCCACTTCCCCCACCCGATGGCGTCTCGTGCCCGCCACGGGTCTTCCGAGATCACAGACACGGCCCTCGCCGTCCCGCGCGGCGCCATGGGCTTCTGGAGCGAGCGGCTCGCCCTCGCAAACATCGCGAGCGAGCGAGACACGTTCACCGGGCGCGACGCGCTGCGTTTCGAAGACCCCGACGGCATGCGCTTCGCCCTCCTCGAAGACGACAGCCCGACGGGCGCGCCGGGCCACGAGTCCCACGGCGTCGACGCCGCGCACGCGATCACCGGCGTCGAACGCGCGGTCATCCGCGTCCCCGACGCGCGCCAGACCATCGCCTTCCTCGAGAGCGCCCTAGGCTTCGGCGTCGCGCGAACCGATGGGAACTCGCACCTGCTGCACATCGGCGAAGGGCGTCCGGGCCAGCGCCTCGAAGTGGTTCACGACCCGACAACACCCCACTTCCCCATGGGGGCCGGCACGGTGCACCACGTCGCGTGGCGCGTGCCCGACGACGACGCGCAGCTCCGTGTGCAGGACGCGATCATGCGCGCACGCGTCGGCGTCACCGAGATCAAGAACCGGCTCTATTTCCGCTCGATCTACTTCCGCGTGCCCGGCGGGGTGATCTTCGAGGTCGCCACCGACGGGCCCGGCTTCGATGTCGACGAGCCGATGGACGCGCTGGGGACCTCGCTCCGCGTCCCCCCCATGCACGAACACCTGCGCACCGAGATCGAACGCCACCTCATCCCCCTCGACACGACGGATACCTGATGGGCGCGATCGACACATCGCGCGTGCCGGGCCCGCACGCTGGCTGCGAGATCCTCTCCAGCGGCGCCCCGCTCGAGAACGCCCGCGGCGCGGTCGTCTTCCTGCATGGCCGCGGCGGCGAGGCGCGCACGATGCTCTCGCTCGCCGGGCCGCTCGGGCTGAGCGACTTCGACGGGCTCGCCGCGCTGGCGCCGCAGGCGATCGGCAACTCGTGGTACCCGTCGTCGTTCCTCGCGCCGATCGAGCAGAACCGTGCGCACCTCGAGTCGTCGCACGCGGTCATCTCGACGATTCTCGACGCGCTCGCCTCACGGGGCCTTGACGCGTCGCGCGTCGTGCTCGCGGGATTCTCGCAGGGCGCGTGCCTGGCCTCGCACCACGCGGCGACGCACCCCCGTCGATACGGGGGCGTCTGCGCGATGACCGGCGGGCTGATCGGGCCTCCGGGGACGCGGTACGAACTCGGCGGCTCGCTGGCCGGCACGCCGGTGTTCCTGGGCGCGAGCGATCCGGACTCGCATGTGCCGTGGTCGCGCATCGAGGAGACCGCGCGTGTCATGGAGTCGCTGGGAGCGGGCGTGCGTCTCGAGCGCTACCCCGACACGCCGCACACGATCTTGCGAGATCACCTGCGCGCGGTGCGCGACATGCTCGACGGCGCCTACGGCGACGGCTCGGGCCGATGATGGGGTTGCTGCTCACACGCCCGGTGTCGGCGGCGCATCAAAGGCCATCACGCTCTGGAAGCCCGGCACCGGGTACGCCATCCGGAGGCGATACACGCGGAACCCGTCGGGGGCATGGCCGATCTGACCGAACACGCGCCGGACCATCTCGTCGTAGCGTGGGATCTCGGGAACGCCGAAGCGATCCGCGCGGGTTCCGAGCGCGTCGACGCGCTCGGGGAACTCGATGCGATCGATGTCGCGTAGTGGGTCGTTGGGATCGGCGGGCCCGCGTGTGCCGGGCTTGTAGAACTTGAGGAGGGGATCTGCGCCGGGGAAGACGCTCTCGTGCAGGATCGCGTCGCAGATCAGGGTCTTCGCCGGGATGTCGGTGAAGACGACGATGCCGCCGCGCGGGCGCTTGGGCGTCGCGTAGCGAAGCGGGCCGAGCGCGTCGTGGCTGACAGCGAGCATGTCGACGACGGCGCGCTTGCCCAGCGAGCGTCCCGCCAGCCGGTGCACGAGCTGGCCGCCCGCGACATGGCTCTCCAGGTCCGCCGGCGCGTGCGTGTAGAACTCCTCGAGCCCGACCGGGCTGCGCGAGAGGTCGTGCTCCTCGTCCGGTCCCTGGAAAGGCGGTCCGAAGGTGAAGTACGCCTGCGCGTCGGGCCGGAGCCGGCGCATGCCGATCGCGCCCTGGATCGTCGTCACCGACAATCGGGAGTCGTCCCTGGGAGAGGGCGTGAAGATCATCGAGGTCAGCCAGGTATCCGCTTCGACGCCCAGCACCTGTCGCATGCCCTTGAAGATGTGGTACCGGCTCGCGTGCTCGAACTGGCGCTGCAGGCCCTCGTTGTGCGGGCTGATCGCGGCGTTCAGGGCGCCTCGCGTGCCGAAGTCCGCGCGGATCAGCTGCGAGAAGTCCTCGATCGCCTGGTTCGCGTCCTCGAGGATGTCGTCGCGAACGCCCAGGCGCCCGGCGGCCTGCATCACAACCCGCAGGGATTCGGGTCCGGGAACCCGGTGCAGCACCTCGTACGCGTCCTCGCACGCCAGCGCGTTCTGCAGCCGGCTCGCGATCACGCGGTTGATGCCAAGCCGCCTCGACAGTGGCGTGGGCCCCAGCGGCGCGCCGGGGATCGAGTCCATCAATCGGCGCATCGCCCGGGATAACCCCTCGGCGACGGGCCGAATCCGGGCGTCCATCCGATCGCTTGCGTGAGGAGCCCGGGTTGACAGCGAGGTGGATTCGAGCATGCGGTGAGCAGTGTACGAATAGGTAGTATAGCAAACCACGAGAAACTGTGCCGTAAATACTTGCAGCTTTCGAGAGTTTCTCCTTCGGCGCGTCAGGCCATGCGGGTTGGGGAAGCGCTTTCGGGCCTGGGACAACAACACGACCGGATGATTCCCGGCGGGTCGCGCACGCCAGGACGCGTCCATGATGGCCCACGCCCAGCGTTCGGGTCTGTGCCGAACGCCTCCGACCCCAGTCCCGGGTTGGGCGCCCTCGCGCCACTTTCCCCTTGTGTTGGGGCTTCGCTACTGCCATACTGGGCCCAGTTCCGGCGACTCTCGTTCGCCGGCGTCATCAGCAAGGAGAGGGACCCGATGCTCAGATCTGCCGCTTGTCTCGCCGCCGTTGGCGGCCTGGCGATGTGTTTGCCGAACCCCGCCAGCGCCACGGTCACCCAGTCGGCGTGGATTTCGTCGACGCAGTTCGTCTACCGCATCGAGTACGTCCCGGACTTCGATCAGCGCCGCAACACGCTGCCCTCGAACGGGAGCAACTACTGCGTGCCGACCTCCTTCCTGAACTGGGGCGGGTACGTGGCCAGACGCGGGTTCCCCAACCAGCTGCCCGGGTCTCCGCCCTGGAACTACACCACGATTTCGCTCAACCTGTTCCTGCTCGGCGCCGCCATGCAGACCGATCCGGACGGCGGCACGGGGCCCGCCACCGCCACCCCGGCAGCGAATTCGTTCTTCGGAGGTCGCGCGTTCGTGGTCGTCACGACCGGCAACAATTCGAATGGCTACCCGCGCCTGAACAACTTGGCCGCCCAGGCGGTCAACGGCGCGCTCGTCGTGCCGCGCGTCGGCTGGTACAACGAATCGAACTTCCCCATCATCAACCGCACCGGCGGCCACGCGGTCTCGCTCGTGCGTGCGCAGCGCGCCGGCTCGTCGCAGATCTTCGGCATCCGCGACCCTGCGTGGGAGAGCGTGCAGAACCTGTCGACGCAGTCCGCGTTCGCGACCAACAACTACGCGGTCGAGGACCGGCTGGTCTTCCCCGACGGATCCGGCCTCCCGCTCCTGATGGCGCGCATCACGGGGTACGGCGGCAACAGTCAGGGCTATCTCTACGGGTCATACTACATTTACCCCCTCGTCGTCTTCGGTCCGGTGAACTTCGGCTTCCGCATCACGGGCCTGAACTTCAGCAACCTGCTCGGGCGCGCAGAGACCCAGGACATCCCCAGCGCCAACGGGGGCGAGGTCGTGCGCGTCTTCACCGGGCTCGATGTCAACGATGTCTTCTACGTCGCGCGCAACCCCGGGCAGTCGACCGCGACGCTGTTCCGCTACGACCGCGCCGCGGAAACGCACTCCGAGATCGCCGGGATGCGCGCACCGGGAGACGCCGTCGCCGCGTCACGCCACCAGTTCATCTACCTCGCGAGCGGCAACAACTTCATCAAGATCGACCCCTACAACCCCGCCACGCCGGTCGGGAACTTCTTCCTGACGGGCGGCGCCAGCGTCTTCGCCTACGACGACAACACCGACGAACTGGTGGGCCTGCGCGTGCCCACGAGGCAGATCGTGCGCATCCCCGGGTCCTTCGCGCCGGGCTCGACCGCGACCTTCGCGTCCATCCCGACCCCGGTTCCGGTCGGCGCCGGAGGCAACATCGATGTGCGCTTCGGCGACGGCAGCGTGCTCATCGCTACACCTGCCAGTTCGTCCGCCTTCATCCTGACGCCGCTCGCCGGCGCGGGGTTCGGCTCCACCGAGATCCAGATCCCCGGCAACACGATGCCGATCACCGGGGGCAACTTCACCGACGATGGCCTTATCCTCGTCGCCGGGGGCGTGCTGCGCAGCTTCAAGCTCGACGAGAACAACCGCTACATCTTCGATCCCGACTCGCCCTTCGATGGCGTGGCGACCACCGGCGTGCCGACCATGCCGCGCTCGCGGCTCGACATCGACTACACGAAGATCGGCGATCCAAGCAACGCCGACATCCTCCCCACCGACTTCAGCGGCATGACGGTCGACTTCACCTGCCCGGCGGACGTGAACGCCGACGGGCTCGTCAACTTCGCCGACCTCAACATCGTGCTGACTTCCTTCGGCCAGTCGGGCGCCAACATCCCCGGCGACACGAACGGCGACGGCGTGATCAACTTCATCGACCTCAACGCGGTCCTCACCGCCTTCGGGGCCGACGACTGCCTCTGAGCGTCCCGGATCGCTTCTCGACACGATGGTCTACAGGGGCCGGCGAGCGATCGCCGGCCCTTTTTCTGTCGCCGCTCACGCGCGCTTGGCTTCCAGCTCTTCCCATCGCGCGTACAGCGCCGCGACGCGCGACTGCGCCTCGTCCAGCGCGGCGCACGCCGCTTCCATCTTCTCGCGGCTCGCCAGGATCGCGGGCTCCGCGAGTCGCGCCTCGGCCTTCGCGGCCTCGGCCTCTGCCTGTGCGATGCGCTGCTCGATCGAGTCGTACTCGCGCTGCTCGTTGTACGAGAGCTTCTTCTTCGTCGGCGCGGCGCGCTGCGGGGCGGCCGGCGCGCGGGACGGCTCGGCGATCGCCCTGGTTGCCTGCTCTCGTGCCGCCTGCGCCGCGAGCGCCTGCTCCAGTGTGGCAAAGATCCCCGACCCGCCCTCCCCGTCGAGTGCGACGATGTCGGTGGCGAGGCGGTCCAGCATCGCGCGGTCGTGGGTGACGAGGATGATCGCGCCGGGGAAGTCCTCGAGGGCCTCCTCGAGGGTTTCGAGCGTGGGGATGTCGAGGTCGTTGGTCGGCTCATCGAGCACGAGCACATCCGCGGGTTCGAGCATGATGCGCGCGATGTGGATGCGCGCGAGCTCGCCCCCGCTGAGCGTCTTGACCGGCTGGGCGAGCTGTTCGTCGCGGAAGAGGAACCGGCGAGACCACGCGGTGATGTGCATCGGCAACCCGCGGAAATAGACGCGGTCGCTGTCGGGGCTCAGCGCGTCGCGAAGCAGCGTCTCGGGCGCGAACTCGCGCCGGTGCTGGCTGAACACCGCGACCTTCGGCGCCGGCTCGCAGCGAGTCACGGCGCCCGTGTCGGGCGCCAGCTCCCCGGTCAGCACGCGGATGAGGGTCGTCTTCCCGCTCCCGTTGGGGCCGAGCAGGCCAAGACAGTCGCCCACGCCCAGCGTGAGATCCACGTCGCGGAAGAGCGTGCGCCCACCGAGCGCCTTCGACACGCCTTTCGCCACGATGAGCTTCTTCGTGCGCCGGTCCGTCGAGTTGAAGTCAACCTTTGCCGCGGCGCCGGCGGCGACCTGGTTGCGCGTGCGCAGTTCCGAGAGCTCGTCGATGCGCTCATAACTCGCGTTGATCCGCCCCTTCGCTTTCGTCCCGCGCGCCTTGGGCCCGCGAGAGAGCCACGCCAGGTCCTGGCGCACCTGATTCGCGAGGGTCTGCTGCGCCTTGGCCTGCCCGTCGAGGAAATCGCTCTTGCGGCGGAGGAACTCGGTGTAGTTGCCTTCCGCGCTGAAGGTGCCCTGCGGGTACGCCGCGCTGAGCTCGACAATCCGCGTCGCGACTCGCTCGAGGAACGCGCGGTCGTGCGTCACGAACACCGAGGCGAAGCCCTGCGTGCCCCCGGCGGGGCGCATGAGCAGGTCTTCGAGCCAGCGGATCCCGTCGAGGTCGAGGTGGTTCGTCGGCTCGTCGAGCAGGAGCACGTCGGGCTCCCCCCCGCTCGCGCCCAGCGCGCAGGCGATCGAGAGGCGTTTGCGCCACCCGCCCGAGAGCGCGCCCGCCTTGGCGCTCGCGTGCTTCTCGTCGAAGGAGAGCCGGTCGAGGATCATGTCGGCGAGCACTTCCGCCTCGTGGCGCTCGTGCGCGCCCCCCGAGCGCAGCGACGCTCCGATCACCGCCTCGCGGGCCGGCTGGTCGTCGGGGAACAGGTCCTGCTGCGGCACGTACACCGCGCGGACGCCCTTCGCAACGACGATCGAGCCCTCGTCGGGCGTGTCCTGCCCGGCGAGCAGCTTGAGCAGGGTGCTCTTGCCTGCGCCGTTGGGGCCGATGAGCCCGACCCGGTCGCCCTGGGCGACGGAAAGCGACACCCCGTGGAACAGGGTTCGCAGGCCGTGGGTCTTCGCGATCTCGCGGGCAGAGAGCAGCACGGGGAGAGGGTATGCCGCGCATATCCCGTGGAATCACCGGGCGCGTGGTCGCCCCGCGTCGCCTGTCTCTGTGATCCGTATCGACGGCCGGCGGCCAGTCCGGGATGGTTATTCCGGGGCCAGACTCTCAGAGATTCCGTTATGATGGAACGCGTCACCTCACGAAGCCCAGGCGCTCAGCCCACTATGAAACAGCAGGAAGCGACGCGGTTGCTGAATAGAGCTTCCGAGGGAGAGATCGCCGCGGCGGCGGACCTGCTCCCGCTTGTCTACGCCGAACTGCACAGCCTCGCGGAGGCGTTCTTCCGGCGCGAGCGCCAAGAGCACACGCTGCAGCCCACGGCGCTCGTCCACGAGGCGTATCTGCGCCTGGTGGACCAGACCTCCATCGAGTGGAAGAGCCGCAACCAATTCTTCGTGATCGCGGCCAAGGCGATGCGCAACATCCTCGTCGACCACGCGCGCTCGCGCGGGCGCCTGAAGCGAGGCGGCGACTGGCGCGAGGTCACCCTCGACGCGGTCGAAGCCGATCTGGGCGGGACAGAAACGGACCCCATCGACTTGATCGCGGTTAGCGAGGCCCTCGACCGTCTGTCGCGCCTCGACGAGCGCAAGGCACGCCTCGTGGAGCTGCGGTTCTTCGCAGGGCTGAACGAGGCCGACGCGGCGGAACTCATGGGGATCGCGCGCAGCACGGCGTCGGAGGAGTGGCGCATGGCCCGTGCGTGGCTGCATAACGAGCTGAAGGGCGAGAACCGTTGAACACACCAGAGCGCTTCAAACGCGTCGAGGAGGTGTTTCTGGCCGCCAGCCGGCTGCGCGGCCCCGAGCGGGAGGCGTACCTCGATGAGCGCTGCGCCGGGGACGACTCGCTCCGCTCAGAAGTGGCGGCGCTCCTGCGCGAGGACGACGCGACCCGGGGCGTGCTCGACCGCGCGATCGTCGGCGCGCCGGACCTCGACGCGCTCGAGCGCGGCGTCGCGGAGGCGCCGATGCCGGAGCGGGTCGGTCGCTACCGGCTGCTGCGTTGCCTCGGTCGCGGCGGGATGGGGACGGTGTACGAAGCGGAGCAGGACGAGCCACGCCGGCGGGTGGCGCTCAAGGTGCTGCGCCCCGGAGCGATCTCGGAGGGGACCCTCCGTCGCTTCCGCTACGAGATCGAAGCGCTGGGGCGCCTCACCGATCCGGGCATCGCGCGGATCTTCGACGCGGGCATGTCGGACCACGCCGGCGTATCGCAGCCCTACTTCACGATGGAGCTCGTCGAGGGGCTCCCGCTGCTGGAGTACGCGACGAACCGATCGTTGACGACGCGCGATCGACTCGCGCTGCTCGCGCGGATCTGTGACGCGGTCCACCACGCGCACCAGCACGGGGTGATTCATCGCGACCTCAAGCCCGCCAACATCCTGGTCGAGGAGTCCGGCCAGCCGAAGATCCTCGACTTCGGCGTCGCTCGCGCGATCGAGTCGCCCGCGGACACCCCGACCTACCGGACCGAATCGGGGCTGCTCGTCGGCACGCTGCCCTACATGAGCCCCGAGCAGGCGGGGGGCGAGACCGATGCGATCGACACGCGCAGCGATGTGTACTCGCTGGGGGTCGTCGCGTACGAGCTGCTCACCGGTCGGCTGCCCTACGAGGTTCGTTCGCGCGCGATCAACGAGGCGGTTCGCGTGATCCGTGAGGTGGACCCCACCTCGCTGAGCACGAACGACCGTTCGCTGCGCGGCGATGTCGAAACGATCGTCGGCAAGGCGCTGGAGAAGGATCGGTCGCGTCGGTATCAATCGGCCTCGGAGTTCGGGGTGGACCTGCGCCGGTATCTGGCGAACGAGCCGATCCTGGCGCGCCGCCCGAGCGCGACCTACCAGCTCTCGAAGTTCGCGAAGCGCAACAAGCCGCTGGTGGCCGGCGTCGGCGCGGCGTTCGCGGTGCTGGTCGCGTCGCTGGCGGTGATCACCGGGCTTCTGCTGCGCACGCTGAACGCGGAGCGAATCGCGGTGCGAGACCGCAACGAGGCGGCTCTGCAGGCGTCGATCGCCGAGGAGATCAACGCGTTCCTCGTCGACGACCTCATCGCCGCGGTCAGCCCGGAGCGCACGCAGGACCGCTCGGTCACCCTGCTCGACCTGCTGCGTGCGGCGGGCGACAGGATGGAGCAACGGGATTTCGAGCACCCGGCGGTGGAGGCGGAGCTGCGTCACACCATCGCGCGGACCTATTTCGATGTCGGAGAACACGCGGTCGCGCTGCCCTTCGCGGAGCGCGCGGTGGAGCTGGGCGTCGTCGCGTTCGGGGAAGCCGACGAGCGCACGCTGCGGATGCGCAACACGCTCGGTCACCTCCATCGCGCCGCGGGGCGGTACGCGGAGGCGGCGCCGCAGTATGAGCGGGTGCTGGAGCTGCGTCGGCGGAACCCGTCGGCGGAGCCGGGGCTGATCGTGGTGGCGATGACGAACATCGCTTCGCTGCGACGCGAGCAGGGTTTGCTGTCGGAATCGCTCGTGCTGCACGAAGAGGCGTACGCGCTCGCGATGCGTGAGTTGTCTCCCGGAGACGGCAACCTGCTGACCGCGATGAGCACGCTCGCCGGCGTGTATCGGGAGGTGGGCCGGCTCGACGACGCGGCATCGCTCTACGAGTCTGAGATCCGACAGACGGAGCAGATCTACGGACCCGATCACCCCCGGCTGTTTCGGGCGATGAACGCGCTCGCGATCGTGTACGGATTGCTGCACCGGGACGACGAGGCCGACGCGATGTACCTGAGGGTGCTCGAGGGGCAGCGCCGCGTGCTGGGGCCGGATCACCCGCACACGCTGGTCTCGCAATCGAACCTGGCGTCGCTCCGGAACAACCAGCGACGCTTCGCCGAGGCGCGCGACCTGCTCGTCGACTGTCTCGAGCGTTCGCGCCGGATACTGGGGGAAGATCACCCCGGCACGATCCTCGCCTCGTTCAATCTCGCGAAATCGCACCGGGGGTTGGACGAGAAGCGCGAGGCGAGGGCGCTGTTCGAAGAGACGCACAGCGCTGCTGCGCGGGTGTACGGCCCGTCGCACATGCGCACGCTGGTCATCATGAACGAGCTGATCCGGTGCCGGGTGGCGATGGGAGACGGCGAGGGGCTGATCGCGCAGTCCGGCGAGCAGATCGAGTTGGCGCGCGGGTCGCTCCCCGAGAACCACCCGTTTTTGGGAATGTTCCTCGAGACCCACGGGGGGGCTCTCGAGCTGGCGGGCATGACGGGCGAGGCGATCGAGGCGTATCGCGAATGCGCCGCGATCCTCGACGGGCCGAACGCAGGGCCCTACGCGCCCTCGCGAGAGGTGGCGCTTCGCTCCATCGATCGGCTGGAATCGGCGCGGCCGACGACGGGCGCAAACGGCGTCGGGTCGGCCTCCGGATCCCCCGCGCCCTGAAACAAAGCGAGCGACTCTGGCGTATCATCCACGCTGAACCGAGCGCCGTTCCTCCGGTCATGCGGAAGTGATCCGTCGGCGCCCAAGTGTACGATGTAGGTGCCCGTGAACGACGCCGCCTCCGCTCTCCATACCGACATCCCGACCGCTCCCCATGCCCCGCGCAAGGCGCCGCTCGCGACGCGGATCATGTATCTGCTCGCGGTGATCCTGCCCTTCGCTGGTCTGTTGACGGCGATCGGGCTGCTGTGGCCCCTGGGATTCAACTGGACGCACCTTGTCCTGCTGCTGGTGATGTATGTCCTCACCGGGCTTGGCGTCACGGTGGGTTACCACCGGCTGTTCACGCATAAGTCCTTTGAGACCGGGCGCGTGATGACGTTCATCATCGGCGTGCTCGGCTCGATGGCCGCCGAAGGGCCGATCATCACCTGGGTCGCCACCCATCGCCAGCATCACCAGCACAGCGATGATGAGGAAGACCCGCACTCGCCCCACGCGCACGGCGGCACGTTCTTCGGGCTGCTCCGCGGCGCGTGGCACGCGCATATGGGCTGGCTGTTCCGTGGTCGCGTCGTCGATGAGTCCCGCTACGCCCCCGACCTCATGAAAGACGGGCTCGTCCGGTTCCTGAGCAAGACCTTCCCGATTTGGGTTGCGCTGGGGCTGATCATCCCGGCCGCGCTTGGCGGGCTGCTCACCATGAGCTGGTTCGGCGTTCTGCTCGGGCTCCTGTGGGGCGGGTTCGTGCGCATCTTCCTGGTGCACCATGTCACCTGGAGCGTGAACTCGATCTGCCACATCTGGGGGCGCCAGCGCTTCCAGAGCCACGACGAGAGCCGCAACAACTTTCTTTGCGCAATCCTCGCGTTCGGCGAGGGCTGGCACAACAACCACCACGCCTTCCCCGCCTCGGCCCGGCACGGGCTGAGCTGGTGGGAGATCGACACCAGCTACCTGGTGATCAAGGCCATGAAGGCGGTCGGGCTGGCGCGGAACATCCGCACCCCCTCGCCCGAGCGCATCGCGGCCAAGGCGATCGGCTGAGTCGCCCGGTGAGCCCGGCGTCTGAGACGGGCCGGCCCGGACGACCCACGCTGGACTCTTCCCCCGGATTCTGCAATCCTTGGCGCCGACGGAGGGGATGCCCCCCGGGCACGGGGCTCGGGGGCTATCGCCGGGAAAGGAATCGCGATCTATGGGTGTCGATGCGTATGTGATGCCGCTGTGGCGTTTTCGCGCCGGAGATGTGTCCACGGCGATGCAGCGCCTCTTCGGGGAAAAGGCCGGGGTCATCACCCCGGACGGGCGCGCGGTGCAGATCGGCGAGGGCAAGCCCATCGATAAGCTCGAAGAGCGCCGGTGTCGGCTCTGGGTCGAGCGGATGAAGCGTGAGGTCGCGCGGGCCCGCCCCGGGTCGACGATCGACTGGAACGACGACGGCCCGACCCAGTACGCCGAGCAGGCCAACGGGGTGCTCACGCTGGCGACCTACGCGATGGCTATCCAGTACGAGGACGTGCTCGGGCCGGTGACCATCCCCGAGAATCAGCACCCCTACGCCCACCCTGCGTGGCGGGCGTTCAGCCAGAACCCACGACCGATTCGGCACCGGAATCTCATCACGCTGCGGGTCGATGTCGGGTATCTGCTTCCCTGCGAGTTCGACCTCCCGGTGAAGGTGGACCCGAGAGTCGTGAACGGGAGGGAGATGTACAGTCTGGCGAGCAGCGCACCGGCGGTGCTCCGCGATGTCCGGGCCCTGCGCGAGGAGCTGGGCATCCCGGCCGGGTACAAGGGGGAGGCACACGGCTGGCCGCAAGGCGCCATCTGCTGGACCCTGCACGAGATGGAGCGGATGCTGACCCTGAGCGAAGAGCACGGGCTGCCGGTGATCCTGTGGGGCTGAGGAGTTGCAGGCGAACCACCCGGGAACCGGTGATACACTTCGCGTCCAGAACGACCCGCCTCCCAGCAGGAACTCGCCGATGCCATCCATGGTTGCGCCGTTGCGCTCTCGTCCCTCCCGCTCCACGCTCTTCGTCACGGGCGCGATCGCGCTGTTCGCGCTGACGCCCCTCGTGGCGATCGGTCAGATGGGTCGGGCCCCGGCCGCGACGCCGGCCGAATCCGGATACAGCATCGGGTACGACCTGGGTCGCGATGTCGCGGAGCGCCTCGCGTCCGACGGCGTCTCGACGGATATCGAGGCGCTCATCAAGGGCTTCGGCGACGGGCTCAAGAACGCGAACCCGTCCATCGATCCCGCGAAGATGGAAACCGTGCTGACCGCCCTGCACCACGAGGTCGCCGAGCGCGGCGCGCGGGCCCGCTTGGCCAGCGACCCGGTCTTCGCAGCCCTCGCGCGCCACAACGAGGAAGTCGGCTCGTCGTTCCGGCAGTCCTTCGCCAAGCGCGAAGGCGCCACGACGCTGCCCACCGGCGTGATCTTCTCGGTTGTGCGCCCCGGTGAAGGGCCCGAAGCGACCAACGCCAGGACGGTCGTCGTCAACTTCGTCAGCATGCTGCCCAGCGGGCACGAGGTCGCGCGAGGGCGCGGCACGGAGTTCCGCCTCGACACCATGCTGCCCGGCGTGCAGGAGTTTGTGCGCAAAATGCGCGTCGGCGAGCGCGTGTATGTCGCGGTCCCCCCCGATCGCGCGTACGGGCTGGCCGGTCGCGACCCGGACATCGGCCCCAACGAGACGGTCGTGGTCGATCTCGAGCTTGTCTCCGTCAAGAACTGAACAGGCGGAGCACCACTTCTCATGCGAACCACTCAACAAAGCGATCGACGCCGCGCCGCGGTTCTGGCGGTCGCCCTGGGCGCGCTGTGCGCCCTCGGGACTCTGGCCGTCGCGTTGCAGGTCCAGGTCGTGGGCGGGCACGCGCTCGACGCGAACCTGCGCGTCGACGGCAGCGGCTTCAACACTTCCACCTCGCGCAACCGTGCACCCGGCCTTCAGAGCCAGTCGTACAACCTGACGCCCAGCTTCGGAGGTGGGCAGGCCGGGCTCAGCTCCGGGGTGTACCGCCCCGGGCGCTCGACATCCGGCGGCGTCGACACGCGCCTCTCGGGCGGGCGGGCCTTCACGATCGAGACGGGCTCGGGAACCTTCACGACCGGACGCGCCGGCGGCGGTCGCTCAGACCCCCTCCGCGTGCCCACCTACAGCGCGCTGGAGACGCCCACGATGGTGCAGCGCGGCACGATCCCGGGTGGAACTCCCTCCATGCGCGTCAACCGACGCACCGGCGCGATGGTCAGTTCTTCGGGCAGAGCGCCCAGCAACGCGCTCACCTCGACGAGCTACACCGCCGCCCGGCGCAGGTGAACGCGGCGTGTCGCTGAATCGGCTCACTCGCGCTCGTCGAAACGACCACGCATGAGCAGCGTTCTCGACCTTCGCTCGACCATGCCTGCCCCCCGGCGAGCGTTGTTCGATTTCCACGCGAGCCCGGGCGCGTTCGAGCGTCTGGCGCCGCCCTGGGAGACGATCCGCGTCGTCGAGCGCACCGGGTCAATCCGAGAGGGCGACCGCCTAGTCATGCGCCTGAAGAAGGGCCCGCTCTCGCTCCCATGGGAGGCTCGCCACTTCGGGTTCGTCGAGGGAGAACGCTTCCGCGACGAGCAGGTCCGCGGGCCGTTCGCGTCGTGGGTCCACACCCACGCCTTCGAGGAGCACCCCTCGGGCGACGACGCGCGCAGCGTCCTGCACGACCGGATCGAGTACGCGCTGCCCGGGGGGACGCTCGGGAACGCGATCGGGGGCGGGCTGGCGCGAAAGCAGCTCGTTCGCATGTTCGCGTTCCGGCATCTGCGCACGGCGCGCGACCTCGCCCGTCACGAACGATTCGCCCGCGAGCCGCGCCTGACCATCGGCGTCACCGGCGCGTCCGGTTCGCTCGGTTCGTCGCTGGTCGGCTATCTGGCGAGCGCGGGGCACTCGATGATCCGCTTCGTGCGGCGCGAACCGCGCGAGGACGCGGCGGCCCTCGGGCGCGAGGCGTTCTGGGATCCGCGCGCCGGGGTCATCGACCAGCGCAGCGTCGAGGAGTGCGACGCGCTCATCCACCTCGCCGGCGAGCCCATACCGGGCAGGTGGACCGCGTCGAAGCGCGACGCGATCGAGCGCAGCCGCAGCGAAGGAACAGCACATATCGCCGACGCGCTGGCGCGCGCCGAGCGCGCCGACGCGAAGGGGCGCGCCCTCCTGAGCGCCTCGGCAGTCGGGTTCTACGGGCATCGCCCGGGCGAGACGCTCGACGAGACGTCACGCGCGGGCGATGACTTCCGCGCCCGCGTGTGCGTCGCGTGGGAACGCGCGACGTCCAGCGCTCGCGACGCCGGCGCGCGCGTCGCGCTGCTGCGCATCGGGAACGTCGTCGGGACGAAGACCCCCCTGCTCGCGCGCCTGCTCACGCCCTGGAAGTTCGGGCTGGGCGGCGCCTTCGGCGCAGGCGCGCAGGGCTTCCCGTGGATCGGGCTCGATGATTTCGTCGGTGCGACCGAGTTCGTCCTCCACACCCCATCGCTCGTCGGCCCCGTCAACCTCGTCGCGCCCCAGCCGGTAACAAACAGGGATTTCGCCCGCTCGCTGGCGCGTGCGCTTCGCCGACCGGCGCTGGGCGTCTACCCGGCCTGGGCGCTGCGCCTCGCGCTGGGGGGCATCGCCGACGAGGCGCTCCTGAGCGACCAGCGCGTGAGGCCCGCGACGCTCGAACGAGCCGGTTTCGGCTTTCTCACCCCGACCCTCGACGAGGCGCTGCGGTGGGAACTCGGTCTCGTGGGCGAGCGCGACCTCGACGCGCTCGCGCCCTGATCGCCCTCATCCAGACGACATGCCCCGGCGAACCCGTGAGGATGACGAACGCAGAATCCCCGGTCTATGTGGTTCTCGGCGCGACAGGAGGCATCGGACGCGAAGTCTGCGCACGACTCGGCGCGAGGGGCGCGCGGCTCGCCCTCGCGGCGCGCCGGATGGACCGGCTCGAGGAACTGAGCGCCTCGCTCGACGCGCCCGAGACGGCCGCCTTCGAGTGCGACGCGGTCTCGTTCGAGGCCATCGACGCGCTGTTCAAGGCCGCGAAGGAGCGGTTCGGGCGCATCGACGGCGCGGTCAATCTCGTCGGCTCGATCATCCTCAAGCCCGCGCACCTCACCACCAGCGCCGAGTGGGAAGAGACGATCCGGCTCAACCTGACCTCCGCGTTCGGGGTCGTGCGTGCGTCTGCGGCGCAGATGCGCTCCAACGGGGAGCGCGGCGGGTCGGTCGTGCTCATGAGCTCGTGCGCGGCGCGCATCGGGCTGGCCAACCACGAAGCGATCGCCGCCGCCAAAGCGGGCGTCATCGGGCTGGCGCAGTCCGCCGCGGCCACCTACTCGACGATGGGCCTGCGAGTGAACGCCGTCGCGCCCGGGCTGATCGACACGCCCCTGGCGTCGCGGATCACCGGGAACGAGGTCGCCCTTCAGGCCTCCATCGCGATGCACCCGCTGGGGCGGATCGGCGCGCCGGGCGACGTCGCCCCCGTCATCGCCTGGCTGCTCTCGCCAGAGGCCGCGTTCGTGACCGGGCAGGTCTTCGGCGTCGACGGCGGGCTGGCGACCGCCAAGACGCGCCGGTGATCGACCAAACCCCGTACCGGAAGACACCGGGCTCAAAAATCACATGTTCTCGGACCTTCCAAGGGCTCCACACCCGTCTGCGCCTGTAGACTTCCTGCGAACAGAGCGCACCTTTTCAGTTGTTCCCTCGCACGGTCCGATGGGTAAACAGTGGGCACTATGTCGCAACGCGATCGTGACAACCTGACTCGTCGTGACGCCGTCCTGCGCGGCGCCGCTGGCCTCCTCGCCCTCGGCGGCGCGGGGTCGATCCTCAGCGCGTGCGCGTCTTCGGGGAGTTCGACCTCCTCGCTGCCCAGCGTCCGCTGGCCCACGGTCGACCCGAAGGCGCCGGCCCCCCGGCCGAGCAGCCCGGTCCGGCCAGACGCGCACGCCCACCGTCCGACGCCGCTGCCCACCCATCCCGCGCCGTCGTCTGATGTCCTGCCGCGCACCGCGTGGGCCAGCGCCGGGGTCATCCCGGCGCGCATGAACCGCATGCTGCCGGTCCGGCGCATCACGCTGCACCACGACGGGCTCACCCCCGTCGCGCTGCGGTCTCGCGGCGACATCGCGGCCCGCATCGATCAGATCCGCCTCTCCCACACCAACCGCGGCTGGGGCGACATCGGCTACCACTACGTCGTCGACCCGGCCGGCAACGTCTGGGAAGGACGCCCGCTCGCCTGGCAGGGCGCGCACGTCGGAGGCCAGAACGAGGGCAACATCGGCGTCCTCGTCATGGGCAACTTCGAGGAACAGCGCCCCACCGGAGCGCAGATCGAAGCCGTCGATCGCTTCGTCTCGTCGCTCATGCTCCAGCACCGAGTGCCCGTGGGTCGCCTCCACACCCACAAAGAGCTCGCGAAGACCGACTGCCCGGGGCGCAACCTGCAGCCCCTGCTCAATGTCGCCCGCGCCCCGGGCGGCCCGCTCTACCTCGCCTGAACGCGAGCAGACTCGTCAATCGAGAAAGCCGAACCGACGGAGCGCGTGCCCGACGCCGCCCTCATCGTTGCTGCGCGCGATCACCTCGTCCGCCGCCCGCTTGGCGGCGTCTTCTGCGTTCGCCATCGCGACTCCCAGCCCGGCGACCCGCAGCATCTCGACGTCGTTGCTCGCGTCGCCCATCGCGAAGACCCGCGTGGGGTCGACACCCAGCCGCTGCGCGTGGCGCACCAGCGCCGCGCCCTTGTCCACGCCGTGCGCCGCGATCTGCACGATGTGCGGGTCCGTCACGAACACGCTCGCGCGCTCGGTGCGCAGGAACGAGGACTCGACGCGATCTCGCAGCGCCGGCAGTCGCGCCGGACGCGCCAGGAGCATCAGTTTCGTCACGCCCATCGAGAGCGTCTCGTCGAGCGGGCCGACCCTGTCGGGCGGGAAGAGCTTGCCCGTCTCCATCGACAGCTCCGGGTCGTGGCGATCCGTGTGCCAGACATCGACCACCTCGACCGAGACGAGCGTGTCGGGCATCATCTCTCGCGCCTCGCGCACGACCTCTCGCGCGACCTCGCCGGCGAGGGGCGTGTGCTCGATCGGCGCGCGTTCCCGCGCGTCCCAGACCAGAGCGCCGTTGTAGTTGATCGTCACCGCGTCGGCGTGGGCGCCCCCGCCCAGCGCGCCGAGTTCTTCGAGGATCCATCGCACGCCTCGCGGCGGGCGGGCCGTCGCGAGCACCACGCGCACGCCGCGACGCATCGCCTCGCGCAGGGCCGACGCGTCCTCCTCCGAGACGCGCTTGTCGCTCGTCAGCAGCGTGCCGTCGAGGTCGATCGCGATCAGGTCGAAGGGCGCCGGGCTCACGCGAGAATCTTCTCGAGGATGCGATGCGGGATGAGCCCCCACTTCGTCGGGCCCTCGCCAGCGTCCGTGTAGCTGCAGCGCTCGTAGAAACCCAGCGCTTCCTGCCGGGCCTCCATCCACAGGCGCACGACCCCTCGCTCGCGCGCGAGGCGCTCGAACTCGCTGAGCAGCAAGCGCCCCACGCCCGTCCCACGCGCCGACGCATCGACCGCGAAGAATCGCAGCTGCGCCGACGGAACGCCCCCACGGTCCGGCTGCAGGTCGAGCCGGCCCACGCCCACGATCCGCCCGTCCTGCGTCATCGCGGCGCGATGGAAGATCCCCTCGCGATCGCGCGGCGTGTCGAGCTCGCTGTCGGCGCACGACGCCGGCAGCCCGTACGGCGTGTACAGGTTTCTCACGCGACAATCGATGTACGCGCCCCACTGCGCCTCGCCCACGGGCACGACGATCGAGGCGCGCCGGTCGCTCACAGCTTGGTCCTGAACCCCATGGCCCGGACTGCGCACCACGCGTTGGCCGCTTCGAACAGGCAGAACGCGCCGCCGATCACGAGCGAAACACCGGCGATGATCGCCCCGGTTCTCGCGCCGCCCTCCGTGATCGCCACGAAGGCGAACGACGCCAGCGCCAACGCGAGCAGCCCGACCCCGACGAACGCCCTCGCCTTGCGCCCGCGACGGTCGATGTTGCAGGTGAGCCCCATCGGGGACTTCGCGCCGGTCGTGGTGTCGTGTTCGCCTGGCATCGCAGGGAGGATAGCTCCCCGGCGCCCCGCTCAGAGCGACAGACGCTCCAGCCCGCCCGCCTGCCCCGGCTCGCGCCCGTTGATCCGCAGCAACTCGATGAGGTGAATACGCCACTGGCCGTCCGGTTCCTTCCGCCAGCTCAGACGCACCCAGGCGACGCCGGGCCCGAAGTTGGTGACCGCCCGGACGCGAAACTGGCTCGACGCGCTGTCCCCGGCGCTGGTGACCATCGCCTGGGCGGCGCCGAACCCGTGCTCGGTCACGCGGACCCGGCTCTGGAACTCCTCGACAGCGCGCATCGCGAGGGCCTTGCTCCGGATCGGCACGCCCCCCGGCCCCCCGGCGCTCAGGATCAGCTCCTGGCTCAGCAGCGCGTCGACCCTCCCCTGCTCCCCGGCGAGGACGGCGTCGACCAGCGCTCGCGACTCCCGGATCAGACGCTCACGCGTGGTCTCCACGAGTGTGCCGACGAGCAGCAAAGCCGCCCCCAGCACGGCCAGCCCGCCGCCGACGAGGATGCCCTGCTTCGCCTGATTCCGGCGATTCAGCACGAGAAAGAAGGCGAACCCGATCGCGATCGCCGCGGGCCCCACCACCAGCGGACGCTCGAACAGCCAGTGCTCCAGGGCCGGGGGCTGCGGCAACGAAGGCGGAGCCGCGGCGAGGAGAATCGAGGGAAGTCCGAAAATCTCTGTCAGCATGGGTTCAGCGCCCCGTTGGAGTGTTCCGATAAACACTGTATCGCATCGCGCGCGTCGCGGTTCCGGTCTGCGCCGGGGCCGGGGCATTCATGACGCAGCACGCCAACACCCCGTTCGTCCTCGGAGACCACGCGCACCCGGCCCCAGCGCGCGGCCCCGGACCCGGAACCCGTACGCCCGCCGGCGCGCTGGACCGTAATCTCGCGGCGCTCTCGAAGGCCAGCCCCGAACTCGCGCTGCGGCTGCGCCAGATCGAGCCCCACCCAAGCGTCGAGTTCACGCAGGCGCCAGACGGCGCGCTCTCCGGCGTGGTCGAGGGGCGCGCCCTCGCGAGCAAGCGACGCCCCCTCGAAGAAGCCGACCGCCTGATCGACACCGTCGATGTGCGCGAAGCGGCGATCATCGCCGTCATGGGCTTCGGCATGGGCTATCACCTCGAGCGACTCGCGGCCAAGCTGGGGCGCACCGGCGTGATCCTGTGCTACGAGCCCGACCTCGCGCTGCTGCGTTCCGTGCTCGAGCGCGTCGACCACTCCGAGTGGATCTCGAAAACCAACTTCGCCTTCGTCGCCTCGCCCGACGACGCCGCGACCGTCTCGACGATCCTCCAGGGCGTCGAGGGCCTCGTCGCGATGGGCGTGCGCCTCGTCGAGCACCCGCCAAGCTCTGCTCGGCTGGGCGAGACCTCCGCGAAGTTCGGCCAGACGCTGACCGATGTCGTGAGCGCCATCCGCACGAACGTCGTCACCACGCTCGTGCAGACCGAGACCACGGTGCGCAACCTGCTGATGAACGCCGACCGGTACGTAGGCTCGCCCGGCATCGCCGACCTGCGAAACCTCTACGAGAACCGCCCGGCGGTCGTCGTCGCCGCCGGGCCGAGTCTCGAGCGCAACATGCGCCTGCTCGCGGCGCCCGGCGTGCGCGATCGCTGCTGCATCGTCGCGGTGCAGACCGTGCTCAAGCCCCTCCTGCGCGCCGGCATCCGCCCCCACTTCGTCGTCGCGCTCGACCACCACGAGATCAGCCGGCGGTTCTACGAAGGGCTCACCGCCGAGGATGTCGCCGGCGTGACGCTCGTCGTCGAGCCCAAGGCGAACCCCGCGATTCTCGACGCGTGGCCGGGCGAGGTGCGCATGCCCACCGACACCTTCCTCGACGCCGTGCTGGGCGCCGACCTTGCCGACAAGAACCGCGGCCACATCCGCGCCGGCGCCACGGTCGCGCACCTGGCGCACTATCTCGCGCGTCACATGGGCTGCGACCCGATCGCGCTCGTCGGGCAGGACCTGGGCTTCACCGACCACCAGTACTACGCCGCCGGCGCCGCGATCCACGAGGTCTGGGCGGGCGACCTGAACGAGTTCGTCTCGCTCGAGCTGCTGGAGTGGCAACGCATCGCGCGATCCAAGGGGATCCTGCGCAAGGCGAAGGACCAGCAGGGGCGTGACATCTACACCGACGACCAGATGGCCACCTACCTCGCGCAGTTCGAGCGCGACTTCCTCGCCGATGTGCAGAACGGGCTGATGGTCGTCGACGCGACCGAGGGGGGCGTTCGCAAGGCCAACACCTCGCCTATGCCGCTGGCGGAGTTCCTCCGGATCTACGCGAGCGATCGCGCCCCGGCGCTTCCTTCGGCCTCGCCCTCGAGGCCGGGCTCTCGCGTGAACCTCGCCGCCGCGCTCGAGCGCCTGCGCGACGTGCGCCAGGGCGTCTGGAATGTCGCGCGTCTGTGCCGCCAGACCGAGACGATCCTCGCTCAGATGAGCGAGCACCTGCAGGACCAGGCGCGCGTGAACCGGCTCATCGCACAGACCGAGCAGATCGCGAAGGACATCGCGAAGATCCAGCCCGCCTACGCGCTCGCGCAGCGGTACAACCAGATGGGCGTCTTCAACCGCTCACGCGACGATCGCGCCATCATGCTCGAGGACTTGTCGCCCCTCGATCGACAGCGCCGCCAGATCGAGCGCGACCAGCGCAATGTCCGCTGGCTGGCCGAAGCGACCGACCGCCTCGGGAGCACGCTCGATGCGGCGTGCAAGGCCCTGCGCGGCGGCGAGAAGATCACACGCGACCTCTCCGCGCCCAGCGACTCCCACCGCGCCGCACGATCGGCCGCCAACGCACGCGCCTCCGGCGTGGGCGCGATCCTTTTCGCCGACACGCGGCGCGGCGTCTTCGGTCTCGACCGCGATCTCGTGTCGCCCATCGGAGACGACAACGCCCTGCGCATGACCGTCAGGCGCCTCGCCCGGTGCGAGCGTCTCGAGGGGCTGGCCATCCTCACCGATAACCCCGATTCGGTCCGCGCCGCGATCAAGGGCGTCAACGCCCCATACACCATCGCGATCGAGCGCATCGACACGGACGACTCGGACGCCGGTCGGCGCGCGATCCTCGCCGGGCGACTCTGGGCGCGCGACTGCTGGCGAGCCGGCCTCGCCGGGCTAAGCGTGTTCGACGAACTCGCCGACCCGGCGCTCGCGGCGCGCACGCTCGACTCGCTCGGGCTCCGCGCCGCGCTGCTCGTCGGCGCCGACTGGCCCTTCGTCGACCCGGATCTCTGCGACGCGCTGATCGCACGCCACGAGGAGTCGCCCGAGAGCCACCGCCTCGTCTTCACGCAGTCGTCGCCGGGGCTCTGCGGCTGCGTCATCGACGCGGCGCTCCTGCGCGAGATCGGCGAGAAACGCACGCCGGGCGCGATCCACGCCAGCATCGGCTCGCTGCTCGCCTACAACCCGCGCAAGCCGCGCCCCGACCCGATCGCCAAGCCGATCTGCGTCGGCGTCCCGACGCGCGTGCGCGACGCGCAGACCCGTTTCATCGCCGATGACGCGGCCGGCGTCTCCCGGGCAGGCGCGATCTCGCGGGCACTCTCGGCTCGCGGCGTGGACCCGACGCACGCCGACGCCGCGCAAGTCGTCGACGCCTGGAACGATGTCGCCTCGTCGGCGGCGTCGGCGCACACGCTCACGCTGCTCGTCGATGAGGGAACGAGCGCCGACTCCGTCGCCCGCGAGGTCCGCGCGCTCGGCTCGGGCAACACCGCCCTCGGCGTCACGCTCGACGCGAGGGGGATGCGCGACCTTTCCGCGCTCGGGCGCCTCGCCGGGGCGGCGCGTGCCGCTGGCGCAACGGGCCTGCATGTGCGGGCCGACATCACCAACGGCGCGAGCGATGCGCCCGCGCTGCTCGACGCGTCGCCCGACATCCTCAGCGTCGAGATGCACGCCGATTCGGCGAGCGCGTACGAGGCGATCACCGGCGTCGACGGCTTCGCGGGCGCGCTCGCCGGCCTCGAAGCGCTCGCGAACGCGTCTACGCCCGTCGCCTGGGCCCGGCTTCCCTGGATCGTGCCGCGGATGACCAAGCGCGACGCGACGCACGACGAGATCGAGAGCTTCGTCGACAAGTGGACCCTCGTGTTCGGGCACGCCGCGATCGACCCGATGCCCCACCCCGCGCCCGACGAGCGGGTGCGGCCGCTCCCCCTCCCTGCCTCGGCTGCGGCTCGCTTCGCGCGCACCGATCGCGCCGTCGATCTGCGCGGGAGATCGCCCCAATGAGCCAGAGCACGCTCGCGATCATTCTGGCGAGAGCTGGCAGCCGCGGCGTGCCCGGCAAGAACGCGATGCCCATCGCCGGGCGTCCGTGCGTCGCGTGGACGGTCGATGACGCTCTCGCGTCGGCGCACGTGTCGCGCGTGATCGTCTCGACCGACTGCGAGCGCGTCGGCGCGTGCGCCCGAGCGATGGGGGTCGAGGTCGCCGCTCGACCGCCGGCGCTCGCGAACGACACGGCGCGCGTCGACGACGCGGCGCGGGACTGCGCGTCGCGCGTCTGCGGCGACGCGTCGGAGACAGGCAAGCACTTTGACGCGATCGTCCTGCTCTACGCGAACGCGCCCGTCCGCCCCGCCGGGCTTATCGATCGAGCGATCAAGACCCTGCGAGAGGGCCGGTACGACAGCGTGCAGAGCTACGCCCCGGTCGGGAAGCACCACCCGTGGTGGACCGCGGTCGTCGACGATCAGGGCGGCGTGCGACCGTGGGAGGGCGAGGTGCTCAACCACAACTGCTACCGGCGACAGGATCTCCCCCCTGCACACATCCCCGACGGGGGCGTGCTCGTCGTAACGCCGGACGCGCTCTTCCTTCGAATCGCGGGCGTTGAGCCCGGGCCGCACGCGTTCTTCGGTGCGCGGCGCGGCGGCGTGATGACCCGTGAGGGCGAGGTGGTCGACATCGACTCGCCGATCGACGCGATCGTCGCCGACGCGCTGCTTCGCGAGCGGGGAGAGCGCGAAAGGGCCCGCGCGTGACCGAGATTTCCACGATCGACATCGGGCGCCGGCGCGTCGGCCCGGGCCAGCCGCCCTACATCATCGCCGAGCTTGGTGTGAACCATGACGGCGACCCGAGCCGCGCGATCGCGATGGTCGACGCCGCCGCGGACGCCGGCGCCGACGCGGTCAAGACGCAGTGCTTCCGCGCCGACCTGCTGATGAGCGGCGCCTCGTCGCTCGCGAAGTACCAGGAAGACGCCGGCGAGCGCGACCCTCGCGAGATGCTCCGCCGTCTCGAACTCGACGACGACGCGATGCGCGCCGTGGTGGACCGGGCCCACGCCCGCGGCGTGCACGCGATCGTGACGATCTTCTCGCTGGAACTCGTCCAGACGACCGGGACGATGGGGTGGGACGCGTACAAGCTCGCCTCGCCGGACATCGTGAACAGACCGCTGCTTGACGCCGTCGCCGCGCTGGGCGCCCCCCTGCTGCTCAGCACGGGCGCCGCGGATCTGGCAGAAGTCGAGCGCGCCGCCGGCTGGGTCCGCGAGGCGGGCGCCCGGGAGCGCTGCGCGTTCTTTCAGTGCGTGAGCAGCTACCCCGCCGCCGACGCCGACGCGTCGCTCGGCGCGATCGCGTCGATGCGCGACGCTCTGGGCGCGCCGGTGGGCTATAGCGACCACACGCCCTCGACGGACACCGGCGCCCTCGCCGTGTGCGCCGGCGCGTGCATGCTCGAGAAGCACCTGACCTACGACCGTTCCGCGCAGGGCCCCGACCATCGCGCCTCGCTCGACGGCGCGCAGTTCGACGAGTATGTCCGTCTGGCCCGGCGCGCGCACGCGTTGCTCGGGGGGCGCGAGAAGAGAGCGCTGGGATGCGAGGCGGATGTCCGGCGCGTCTCGCGCCAGTCGCTCGTCGCGACGCGCGACCTGCGCGCCGGCGCCGTGATCGAGCGCGCCGACCTGACCGTGAAACGCCCCGGCGTGGGCGTCGCGCCGTGGCGACTGACCGAGACGGTGGGGCGAACCCTCGCGCGCGCGGTCCGCGCCGACGCGCCCATTCGCGACGAGGATCTCGTGTGAGCGCCCGAGCGACCGTCTGCGTCGTCACCGGATCGCGCGCCGAGTTCGGCCTGCTCGCCCCGGTCATGCGCGCGATCGACGCGCACCCGTCGCTATCGCTTCGTGTCGTCGCAGGCGGATCGCATCTGCTCGAGCCGGCGCGCACCATCCGAGAGGTCGAAGCCGCGTTCACTGTCTCCGCGACCGTCGCGATGCAGCGCGACGACGAGCCGCGCGACCGCGCGCACGACGCCCTCGCGCTGGGCCGGGGCGTCGAGGGATTCTCGAGGGCCTTCGCCGAGATCCGTCCAGCGTGCGTGGTCGCGCTGGGCGACCGGATCGAGGCCTTCGCCGCAGGGGCGGCCGCGAGCGTCATGGGCGTCCCGCTGGCCCATATCCACGGCGGCGATCGCGCCGAAGGCGTCGCCGACGAGGCGATGCGCCACGCGCTCTCCAAGCTCGCCCACCTGCACTTCCCGGCGACTCCCTCATCCGGCGAGCGCCTCGTGCGCATGGGCGAAGACCCATCGCGCGTGCGCGTGGTCGGTTCGCCCGCGATCGACGGGCTCCGCGACGCGACGCCCATGGGCGACGACGAGTACGCGGCCCTCGGTTCGCCCTCGGTGATCGTCTCGCTGCACCCCATCGGCAGGAGCGACGCCGAGGAGCGCGTCGACGCCGAGGTCCTGCTCTCTCTGCTCCGGGGGCGCGCGACGCTCGCGCTCATGCCAAACCACGACCCCGGGCGCGAGGGCATCGCGCGCGCGTTCCGCGGCGGCGCGGAACGGGGCACGCTCACGCTCGTCGAGCACCTGCCCCGCACGCGATTCGTCGCGCTGTGCCTGCGCGTCGCACAGGCGGGCGGGGTGATCGTGGGGAACTCGTCTGCCGGGCTGATCGAATGCGCGGCGTTGCCGGACGCGCTGGCGTGCGTGAACATCGGGCCCCGACAGGCCGGGCGGGAACGACCGGCGAGCGTGGTGGATTGCCCCGAGATGCAGGCCGACGCCCTCTCCGAGGCGATGGGACGGGCGGCGCGATTGTCGGGCGCGAGCCACCCTCACCCCTACGGAGACGGGCGCGCGGGCGAGCGGATCGCCGACGCGATCGCGTCGATCGACCTCGCAGACCCCCTGTTGGTCCGGAAACACAACGCGTACTGACGCCGGGCGTCGTCGCCCTCGCAAGAAATCGCGGCGCCGGGATCACCTGCACCAAAGTTGTCTGTTTGGCGAGCCGATCTCGGACGGGTCCGAGTAGCAACGCGCCGGGCTTTCCTTCGGAATTCCCGCCGACAGCCGCAAGATCACACGAGGAATCGTCATGGCCGACCAGACCGCCCAGCGTGAGAAGATCGTCGACAGCGCGATCCAGGAGATCTCGCACATCGCGACGCTCCCGGAGATCACGCTCAAGATCGTGGAGCTGGTCGAAGACCCCACCAGCACGGCCCAGGACCTGCACGCGGTGATCAGCAATGACCCCGCGCTGTGCAGCCGCGTGCTGAAGGTGGTCAACTCGGCGTTCTACGGCCTGCCCGGCCAGGTCGGCTCGATCAACCGGGCGATCGTGCTGCTCGGCCTGAACGCGGTGAAGAACATCGCGATCGCCGCCAGCCTCGCGAAGCTGTTTCGCGGCGGCGAGGTCAACGCGCATTTCTCGGCACGCCGGCTCTGGACGCACTCGGCCGCGACCGCGACGGCGGCGAAGATGATCGCCGACCGGATCCGTCTCGGCATGCCCGACGAGGCGTTCCTTGGCGGGCTGATCCACGACATCGGCGTGATGGTCGAGATGCAGTTCGACCGCCACAAGCTCATCACCGTGCTCGAGCAGCTCGACATCGACGAGGCCGGCGTGCCGGCCAACGACATGCTCGAGGCCGAGGTGCAGGTGTTCGGCGCCGATCACCAGGCGTTCGGCAGCGGGCTGTGCCGCAAGTGGAAGTTCCCGCGCGCCCTCGGGCTCGTCACCGGGCACCACCACGACCCCTTCGGCCTGCCGGAGGAGGAGCGCACGCTGGCGCTCATCGTGCACGTCGCCGACCGACTGGTCGCACGACTCGACGAGGAGGGCTTCCGCCTCGACATCTCCGATGACTCGATCAGCCCCGAGGCCCTCGCGGCGCTCGACCTGACCGAGGCCGACCTCAACGAGATCATCGCGGCCCTTCCCGAGCAGCTGCAGGACGTGCAGCGCCTGCTGGGCTGAAACGACACTCACTCCGGCCGGATACGCCCCGGGCCATGCCCGAGGGACGCCGCCGGATTCTGGACCTCTCTCTCTTTCTCCCTCCGAGCGGCCGCGTGAAAGCGCAGCCGCTTCGTTGTTTTTCGCCCCCTCCGCCCGCGCCATGCGCCCGCTAGCATCCCGGGTGCGAATGGTGACCGGGCGGCGCGGAGTTCGTGGTTGATCCTGTTCCCTGTGTACATCGCGGCGATCTGGATCCCGGCGTACCTCCACCGGAGGAGGCCCATGGGCTTTCTGATCGCCCTGCTCGGGCCCGCCCCGGTGATGGCGTCGGCGTGGCTGATCGGGCTCCTGATGCCGCAGGCCAAGCTGGCGATGCAGTCGTGGTGGCTGGTCCTGTACGGCTCGTTCGCGCTGTCGCTGGCACTGGGGGGCCTTGTATTAGCGTGCGCGCCGCGGCGCGCGAAGCCGCAGCACTGCGCGCGCTGCCACTACGACCTGCGCGGGAATATCACGGGGATCTGCCCCGAATGCGGCGCGGTGTATGACGCGGACCCACAAGCCGGCGATGAGGAGCGTCAGCTCAGCGTCGAGACGGCTTCGCTCGTCCCAGCCGATCCACGAGCAGCGTGACGCCGAAGCCGACCCCGATCAGCGCCAGACCCCCGAAGGCCTCGGCCGTGCTCGGGGCGCGCAGGCGAACCGGGTAATCCTCGACGGCGAGCGCGTCGATCTGCTCGGCGCTCAGCGCCTGCCCCTTGAAGACAAACCCCTCGCCCGGGCGCACGAACTCGGCGAAGGGCCAGAGCCCCACCACCGCGCCCAGCAGAAGCCCGATGAGCACGCCGAGCGTGGGCTTGGGGAAACGGTCCAGCAGCACACGCAGCAGGTTGCTCACCCCCGCTATGCCGATGACCACGCCGATCCCCACGGGGATGATCGATCGCATCGCGCCGAAGAACAGCGCCAGGTCGCGCGGCTGGTCGCCCGAGCCGAGCAGGCCCGCCTTGGCCTGCGAGATCGCGTCGAGGATGGGCACATACTGGCCCAGCAGCAGGAGCAGATAGGCGCCGCTGACGCCGGGCAGGATCATCGCGCTCGCGCCCGCGACGCCCCCGAAGAACAGCATGATCATGGTGGACGACGCGCCGGCGCCGGCCGGTTTGATGAACGCCATGGCCGCCATCAGCGCGAAGGCGATGATCGCGCCGGTCCACGCCGACGCGTTCATCGGCTTCACGAGCCGGTGCACGAGGGGCAGGCCCCCCAGCGTGAGCCCGATGAACAGCGAGTACATCACCCACCGGTGGTTGACCACCAGGTGTTTCGTCGGGGCGGCCAGCAGAACGATCGTGAGCCCGGCCGCGAGCGCGACGCAGACCAGCAGCAGGATGGATCGCACACGCAGCTTGAGCGTGGTCACCTCGGCGACGGCGCTGACGAACCGGGGATAGATGCCGGCGGCGAGGAGCATCGTCCCCCCGGAAATGCCCGGGACGAGGTTCGCCATGCCCATCATCGCGCCGCCGAAAACACCCCGGAACGCGAGCGACGCATGCGAGGGCTCGGGCGTCGACAGCGGCGCGTCGTGCGACGGCGTGGGGGTGGCCGGCTGGTGCTGCTCGTCGTTCGTGCGCACGGTTTGATCTCTCTGGGGGTGCTCGCGAGCGTGGGGGCGGATGTGCCGATACCTTGGGCGTGATGCGAACGCTCGTGACGGGTGCTGCAGGGTATATCGGCTCGCACGCCGCGAGGAGACTCCTCGAGGACGGGCTTTTCGTGCTGGGGGTCGACGACCTGTCTCGCGGCAACCCCGGGGCGATCGACGCCCTGCGAACGCTCCCTGGCGCGAAGGATCGGCTCGCCTTCGCCGTTCTGGATGTCCGCGACACCGGCGCCCTCACGGCGCTGCTGCGTGAGCACTCGATCGGCAGCGCCCTGCACTTCGCGGCCAAGGCGTATGTCGAGGAATCGACCCGCATGCCCCTCGAGTACCACGCGGTGAATGTCGGCGGCACGACCTCGACACTGACCGCCTGCCGCGACGCCGGCGTCCAGCGGTTCGTGCTGTCGTCGACCTGCACCTATTACGGCGAGCCGGGCGCGGCGCTGCTGCCCATCCGCGAGGACTGCCCGACCGAGCCGATCCACCCCTACGGCTGGTCGAAACGCTGCGCCGAGCGCGTGATGCGCGACTACGCGTCGTGGTGCGCCGCCGACGGGCGCCCGTTCGCGTGCGGCGCGCTGCGATACTTCAACGTCGCCGGGTGCGACGAGCACGGCCTGCTGGGCGAGGACCATCGCCCGGAGACCCATCTGATCCCGATCTGCCTCGAAGCGGCGCGCGCCGGTCGCGCCTTCGTCGAAGTCCGCGGCACGGACTACCCAACGCCAGACGGCTCGTGTGTGCGCGATTACGTCCACGTCGACGATCTCGTCGACGCGCACATGCGTCTGCTCGCGGCGCTCGAGCCCGCTTCCCATGAATTCCGCGCGTACAACCTGGGCACGGGCCGGCCCGCGAGCGTGCGCGAGGTCATCGCCAGCGTGCGCAGGGTCACGGGGCGTGACTTCGAGGTGCGCGAGTCGGCGCGCCGCGCAGGGGACGCGGCGGCGCTCTACGCGAGCGGCGAGAAAGCGCGGCGTGAACTCGGGTGGTCGCCGCGCTTCGTCGAGCTCGACGCGATCGTGGAGACCGCGTGGCGCTGGTTCGCGTCACACCCCGACGGGTACGGCGCGAAGGGTCAGAGCGGGAAGGTGTACCCGAGGTAGAACATCACGCCGTCGCGCGAGGGGTTGCTTTCTTCGCCGCTGATGCGCGCATTCGAGATGTGATGCCAGCGGACGCCACCGACCAGGCGGTCGGCGGAATCGCCCAGGCGATGCGACCAGCCGAAGCCGAGCTTCGGGATCAGGTTGACGAAGGTGCCGTCTTCGGGCACGCGCTCGGTCGAGCCAAGCACGCCCACGCCGCCGTCGAGAAAGAAGGTGGTGTTGCGCTCGTCGTCGAGCGGGAAGTGCACGCGCAGGAGGAAAGACCAGGAGAGGCCGACGGCGTCTGGGCCGTCCTGCATGAAGCCCCAGAAGTCCCACTCCATCAGAAACTCGAAGTCCTCGACGAGGAAGGTCGAGGTGGTGAGGTTGAGGCGACCGTCGGCGGCGAAGTCTCCGTCGGTCTGCGCCGCGGCGACGCCGGCCCCGACCGAGAGCCACCACTGGCCGGGCATCCCGTAGGGAACCGGCGCGGGCTTCCCGAGCGATTCATCGGAGGACGATCGCGCGGCATCGTTCCAGCGGATCTCGTCCGCGTCGAGCTTCAGTGGGGCATCGCCCGGCGCAGGCGGGTTGTCCGGGGACGCCGCGACGACCCGGCACAAGACGCACAGGGCGGTCGTCACAACAATGCTGGCGCTGAGAGGTCCTGGCATAGTCACGCGGCGAGAATAGGTCTGGGACGCGCCGTCGGCGAGCGCCCGCCCAAACATGAACCCGATCGTCCGCACCAGCGGAGAGAGCGAGCGAGCATGAACCCATCGGACGACCGACTGACCCGGCTCGAAGAAGCGCTCGCGTTCAACGAGCGGGCGGTGGAACAGATGCACGGCGAGATCATCGCCCTCCACCGGCGGGTGGAAGCGCTCTCGGTTCGGCTCGATCGCGCAGAAAACGCACTCTCCCAGAAGGCGGACACCCGAGAGGAAGCCAGGGACGGGGTGTCGCCCGCGGCGCCCTCCGGGATCGAGCTGCCCCCCCACGCCCACCGGCCGGTCGACCGGGACGCCGGCAGGACCAGCGACCCGTTCGCGCCGACGACGCCCCCGCCCGACACGCTCCTCCGGGGAGACGAGGGCCGGGGCTAAACCTGAACGTCGCGATCACTGCTCGATGCGCGGGTCTATCCAGCGGTACAGGACATCGACGGCCAGATTAAAGAGAATCAGGATGGTGGCGTAGATCAGGACCACTCCCATGATGAGGAAGAGGTCCTTGTTCAGCACGCCGTTGACGAAGTGCTGCCCGATGCCCGGGACGTTGAAGACCTTCTCGATGACAAAGGACCCCGTCATGGCCGCGGCGGCGGCGGGCCCGAGGTACGACAGCACCGGGAGAAAGGCGTTCTTGAGCGCGTGCTTGAGCACGACGGTGCGCGCCGGGAGGCCCTTTGCGCGCGCCGTGCGGATGTAGTCTGCGCCGAGCGTCTCGATCATCCCCATGCGCGTGAGCCGCGCGATGTACGCCGCGAACGGGAGCGAGAGCGTGAATGCAGGCAGCGCGATGTCGCCCACGGTCCCCCACCCACCGACGCTGCCGATCCCGATCCAGACCGGGAAGACAATGAGCAGAACCGCGCCGATGACAAAGGTGGGCAGACTGATGCCGATGAGCGCGAGCGCGAGGGTGGCGATGTCGGCGACGGAGTTGGGGCGCAGCGCGCCGATCACCCCCGCCGCCAGCCCGATGAAGGTCGCGATGAGGATCGCGGTCAGCCCCAGCGCGACGGAGACGGGCAGCGCGCTCGCGACGATCTGATTCACCGTCCAGTCGGGGTATCGCAGCGACGGGCCGAAGTCGAGCCGGAAGAGCACGTCACCCAGATAGGTGAAGTAGAAGCGGACGGGATCGTCGAGCCCGTAGCGCGCCTCGATCGCGGCGAGGACCTCGGGCGGCGGGGCGCGCCCCTCGTCGCTCACGACGGCGCTGCCCGGCAGCGCCCACGCCAGCAGGAAGGTCACGGTGTAGATCGCCAGCAGGATGAGCGGGAGCTGGAGGAGCCGTCGGACGATCATCGCGATCATGGCGCGCCGCCCCCTTCGTCGCTCCGCGCGCCGAAATACTCGCGCTGATACCTGTTCCAGCGCGGCGGCTCGCCCGGCTCGCGCTTGCCGATCCAGTGGATGTACTGCACAAGCCGGGGGTGGTCGCTGATGCCGAAGAGCTCGTCGGGGCGGAAGTAGTAGAAGTGCGTGTAGGTCCAGATCGGGAGGATCGGCAGCGAGACCTCCATCGTGTAGCGTTCGGCCTCCTCGAGGAGGCGCATGCGTTTGTCGGGATCGCGCTCGTTGTCCGCGGCGTCCATGAGCGCGTCGAAGTGGGGATCGCTGTAGCCGCGATCGTTGTTGCCGTCGCCTGTGCGGTGGAGCAGGAGGAAGGTGGTCGGATCGCCGTAGTCCCCGTACCAGCCGCCGCGCGCGAGCATGAAGTCCTGACGCTTGAGGTCGTCCTTGTAGGTCTTGGCTTCCTTCACGACGAGCCGGGTGCGTGCGCCGAGGTGGCGCTCCCACATGTCGCCCATCGCGAGGGCGACCTTCTCGTGGTACGAGCCGGATGAGCAGAGCATCTCGACCGTGGGGAAGACCGAGCCGTTCGGGTCGCGCAGCGCGCCGTCGCGGAACTCCCAGCCGGCGTCGCGCAGCAGCGCCCTGGCGCCGACCGGGTCGAACCCGACGCCGCGGATCGACCCCGTCTCGTCGAACCCGGGGATGCTGCCCGGCGGGATGAAGACGCTGGTCGGCGGCTCGCCGAGCTGACGCACCTTGTCGGTGATGTCGCGCTTCTCGACGCTCATGGCGAACGCGCGCCGCACTCGCGGGTCGTGGAACGGGTTGTCGCGCCCGTCGGTGAGCGTCGGGGTGCAGTTGAACGACCAGAAATAGGTCCCGAAGCGCGAGTACGGGTGCGCGTCGTCTCGCAGTCCCTTGGCGCGCAGGCGGATCAGGTCGGGCAGGTAGTCGGTGAGGATGTTGGTGTCCCAGTCGGCGCCGCGGGTCTCGAAGGTCAGCGCGCGGGTGTTCACATCTTCAATCTCGAGCGACAGCACGCTCTCCGACACGACGTTGTCCCTGTCCCAGTAGAACGGGTTCTTCTCGAGGCGCATGTCGCGCTTGAACCGCCACGAGGTGACGATGTACGCGCCGCCCGAGACGAGCTTGGGGGGCTTGGTCCAGTCGTAGCGCTGGTCGAGCCGCCCGCTCGACGGGTCGACGGTGACGTACCGCTCGACCGTGGGCGGGTGCGGCGGGAAGAAGATCGGGAACGCGCACAGGTCGAGGAAGTAGGGCGTCGGTCGCTCGAGGGTCACCACGACGGTTCGGTCGTCGGGCGTCTCGAACCCGACCAGCTCGTCGAACGCGCGGTTGGTCGCTTCACGCAGCTCGAGCGCGGCGCGTTGCGTGCGCTCCGTGGCGGGTCGGCTCGCGTACTCGGCGAGCTGCGCGACGCGGAAATCGAAGAACTCTCTGGCGCCGCGGATTTTGAAGAACAGCCCCGTGTAGTCGGCCGCGCTGTCGGGCATGAGGGCGCGCCGCCACGCGTAGCGGAAGTCATCGGGCGTGATGCGCTCGCCCGTCGACCAGCGCGCGTCGTCACGCAGGTGGAAGGTGTAGACGAGCCCGTCCGGCGAGACCTCCCAGCGCTCCGCCACGCCCGGGATGATGTCGTAGGTGTACGGGTTCCAGCGGACCAGCCCGTCGTAAATCGCGTGCGCGATGCGCAGGTCCTGCTCGTACGACATGCGCTGAGGGTCGAGCGTGAAAACCGTGGCGCCGTTGATGAAGGTGTAGTCAGCGGGCGGCTGCGGCCTGTCCGTCGCGACAGCCCCGACGATCGCGAGGATCAGGAGCAGAAATGGCGCGGCGAGCTTCCACACGTCGAGAGTCGTCTCCGGGATTGGCGTCGGCGTTCGCCGCGCCTGCTAGGGTCGCGCTCGGGAGGAACGCCCGTCACTTGTACCGGATCGCAACTCGCGGGTTCGCGCCTCAGCGACCGATCGATCCCGCCGGCAGGTTGAACGGGGCCTGGTAGAGCAGGCCGTTCTGGCCGATCCAGCGGTTGACGGCGTCGCGCAGGGCGCGGTCGTTGGCGCGGTCGAAGGCCTGGGCGATCGGCTGCTCTGCGCCGGCATCGGCGCGACGCAGCTGCGCCGAGGAAAGCAGCAGCGTCACCTCGCAGGCCTTCAGCAAGTCGCCCACGCCGGCTCGCTCCGCGGAGTCGGCCGAGCCCTCGAGGCGCGCCAGCCCGAACGCGAGGGAATGCCCGGCCAGCGTCGCGGCGGCCCGCGCGAAGGCCTCGTCGCGCTGCCCCGCGACCTGCTGGTCGAGCAGCAGCCGACGCGACGCGTCCACGGCGCGCACGAACACGCGCGTCCACTCCGACGCCTGCGACGAGCCGCGCGCGGCGCGCACCAGCTCGATCGTCGCGTCGTCCATCGCGCGAACGGCGGCGGCGCGACGCGCGAGCCCGGTCGCGCCGGGGAACTGCACCGTGAACGCGCTCATCATTCCCTCGGCGACCACCGGGTCGCGCTCGACGCGAAGGCGCTGCGCCAGCTCGGACATCAGCTGGGGAACCGTGTCGTCGGTGAGCGAGGAGCGGCTGTCGATGACGCCCTGGAAGAGGATCCGCGACGCCAGCGCGCCGGCGTAGCGGACCGTCGGGCGGGTGTCGGCGAGCGCGGTGCGGATGATCGGCAGCGACGAGTCCGTCGCGAGCACCCCGGCGAGCTGCACCGCGTTGAACGCGCGGAACTCGTCCTGGCCCCGACCCAGCTCGACGAGCGTGGGCGCGAGCGCGGAGCTGACCTCGATCCGGAAGACCACGCTCGACTCGCGCGACAGGGTGTCGAAAAGCTCGGAGCGGGCCCGCTGGAGCTGGGCCGGCTCGCCGGTCGAGAGGGCCGAAGCACGCTCGGCGACGAACGCGCGGATCGCGCCGCGATCGGCATCGGTCAGGTTGGGGCGGGTCGAGACGCCCTCGGGGAGGGGCGCCGCGAGCGCGAGCGAGCAGGTAGCCAGCAACGCGAGGATGGGGAGGCGGAGATCGGAGATCTTCATTCGTGCTCTCGCGGGGATCGCGTGGTCGCGGACGCCCAGGGTCGGACGGGGTGTCGCGACGGGACAGGCGCGCAGGACAAGACCGGGCCCGAGCCCGACTCGGGTGAAACAGGCCGGACGGTAGCGGTGGGTCCGGAAAGCGTCAAACCGCGGGATTCGTGGGAGTTGGGCGAGGGGATGGTTGGCAATGCGTGTCCGGGGCCGATATCTTCGAATGCACGGTTCGCGGCGCGGGCGGGCCGGGTTCCCTCCCAGGGCGTCTCGATCCGTGCTACGGAGCCCCAACGACGATGACGCATCGACTCAACCTGGTAGTCCTCGTGGCCGCTGGGTCGCTCTGGGCGATGGTTCTCGTCATCGGAGGGGCCGTCGTCGCCAGCAGCCCCCCCCACGCGTGGGGAGGGGTCGGCCCGGGCATCCGGCTGGGCGGGCTGAGCGCAATCGCCGCCGGGCAGTTCGTGTTCCTGGTCGCGGTGGCCGATAGGTTGTGCCCGGGCGCGAACCGCACGGTCGTCGCGTCCGTCGAGTTGATCGCCGGGGCGGCATTCGCCCTCGGGCTTCTTGGGACTATTGCGGCGCTGGCCGCCGGAGCTTCGTCGTGAGGTCGCGTCGCCTACTCGGATCCATCGCCGTCGTCTCGCTCGCGAGCGCGTTCATCCCGTCGCTCGCCCACGCCCAGACCGAGGTCATCCCGGCGCGAGAGTTCGAGACCGCGAGCGCGTCCTCCAGGGCACTCCTCGCCCGCTGGATCGCCCGGACGGGCGTGCTTTCCCTGCGCAGCGCGGGCGACCCGTCGACCAACGACTACCGGCTGACCGCCCATGCGCTCGAACTGGCGCACCAGCTCGACCCGAACAGTCTTGACCTCCTCCGGCGTCAGATCGACGCCTGGCACGGCGCCCGGGACCGCGATCGAGAGATCAACGCGACGGCGCAGCTCGTCCAGCGCGACCCCAACGACCGTGTCGCCCAGCTCCGGCTGATCTCCTCGCGCATCGGCGCGATCCAGATCGCCGAAGATCGCATGAGCGCGTACGACCGCCTCCTCGGCCCGGCCGGAGAGCGTCTCGACCCCTCGATCCGCAGCCGCCTCGCCTTCGACGCCGCCCTCCTGGCGCGCGAGCAGGGCGACAACGCCGGTTTCATCCGGCGCCTGACACAGGCGACGCAGCTCGACTCGAGCAACAAAGACGCCGCCGTCCTCGCGGCCACGATCGTCCTGGAATCGAGCGACGACCCGCTCGCACGCGCCGAGGCACTCCTCAACGTGATCATGGCCGACCCCATGGACGCGTCGAGCCACGCGAACCTGACGCGCGAGCTCCGCTCGAGGGGCGCCTTCCGCACCGCGCTGCGCTTCCAGCTCAACACGGACTCGATCCATACCTACGAGAACCGGATGGGCGACGTGGGCCTCGCGTTCGAACGAATCCTCAGCTACTGGGGCATGGTCGGGCCCGAGGACGTCGTCAGACTCCTCGACGAGCGCGAGCGCGCCGTGCGCAGCGCCCGGGCGCGCGAGATCGAGCTCTACCAGTCCTACGGCCAGCAGCCCCCGGCCGGGAGCCCCGCCGAAGAAGTCACGCTCGAGCCCGAGCTCGAGATCCTGCGTGCCGCCGCGAACCTCGCGCTGGGGCGCAACGACCGTGTCGGCACCTCGGCCGCGCTCCTCACGAAGAACATCGCACAGGCCCAGCAGGTCATCGCCGAGTACCAGCGCCAGGGCGCCGATCCCGCCCGGCTCGAGCAGGCGTCTGAGCAGCTTCGGTCGCTGTTCAGCGATCTCCTCTGGATGCGACTGTGGAGCGGCGTGCAGGTCGCCGAAGCCGAGACGCTCCTGCGCAGCATGCGCGAGAACAACCTGCTGACCGACCCGCGCGTCATCACGCGTTACGAGGGCTTCATTTCGCTGTGGAAGCGAGACTTCGGCGAAGCGGAGCGCCGCCTGTCGGGGCTCGCCGAGGCCGACCCGCGTGCGCGCATCGGCATGGCCCTCCTCGAAGAGGCGAGGGGCAACCCGCGCGCCGCCGCCTCCCACCTGGCGCACCTCGCGATGGGCCAGACCGGGTCGATGCTTGGCCTGTACGCGCGCTCGCGGATCGAGGTCCTGCTGGGCGAGCCCGTCCGCCCCGGCGCCGTCGCGGTGCGCCTCGACGAGTACTTCAAGAGCGTCCCCGAGTGGCTCGATCGCATGACGCGCGATCCGAGCCAGTTCATGTCGCTCGAAGCGGTCTGGCCCTCCGAGTCAATCTCCGTGCTCGACGGCCTGCCCCTGATCGTCAGAGTGCGCAACATCGGACGCATCCCGCTGGCCGTCGGCCCCAACTCGCCGATCAACTCGCGCCTCCTGCTCTCGCCCGAGCCGACCATCGGGGGGCAGAAGTCCGCCCAGCGGCTCTCTCCCGAGGTCATCGAGTTCAACCGCGCGCTGCGCATCATGCCCGGCGAGACCGTCGAGATGCTGGTGCAGACCGACCTCGGGCCCGTCGGCGCGACGATCGACAACGCCACCACGCAGATCGTCACCCTGCGCTGGCAGCTGGCGCAGGGCTTCCTCGTGGACGACAAGGGCAAGTTCCACAAGGGCCCCATGTCGCTCAGCGGCAGCACGCGCCTCCTCACACGCAGGCGGATCTCGATCCCCGACGAGTCGTCCGAGGGTTACCGGCGCGCGCTCGAGGGCGCGCAGGGCGACGCCGTCATCGACACGCTCCTGGTGGGGCGCGACCTCATCGCGCGCAGCGCGATGGCGTCCGACCGCCAGGCCGCAAACCAGTTCGCCGCCGAGATCCTGGCAGCGACCGCCCTGCGCATGCCCCGCATGAACGCCGTCGAGCGCGCCAACGCCGTGATCCTCATCGGGAGCATCTTCCCTCGAGAACTGGTCACCCCCATCGACACCATCGCGTTCCAGGATCCTTCGGAGCTCGTCCGAGCCACGGCGCTGCTGATGCGCGTGAGCGACCCCGCGCACCCGCTGTTTGACTCCCTGGAGGGCTCTTCCTCCGAGTCGATGAAGTCGCTCGCCGCCTCGATGCGAATGCGCCTCCGCGTCGCCGCCGAGTTCGCCGAGCGCATGCGCCAGCAGCAGCAACAGCAGCAGCAGCAGCGACCCGGCGCGCCGCAGCCCCGGCAGCAGCCCCAGGCCCCAGGCGCTGGCGGCGGCGGCGGCGGCCTGCGATTCGATCCGAACTGAACCCGGCGTCCGGGCCCGAGAACCGCGCCGATCCCCCATCGCCACGCCCGGGAATATCTCGTCGCGGCTCATCGGATCGTCAAGCCGGGCGGTCTGCGACGGTCGTGACGCCTCAAGCGCGACTTCGCGCATCATTCACCTACCACCGGCGCCCTGCGCTTTGCATACTTCCTCTGACGCGACAACAGCGCGTCGAGGTATGCGATGACACTCGGACCTGACATCCCGAACCCCGCTGGGAGGATCGAACCCGCGTCGCAGAACGCGTCGCAGGTCCGTCAGGCCGCCGAGCTGCAGGAGCAGCGACGGAGGCGTATCCAGCCCGCCGACCAGCAGCGCGACGCGCGCCTCAGCACCGAGCAGCGCTCGTCCGACGGCCCGCTCTCGCTGGCGGGCCCCTCGTCCGCCGACGTGATCCGACGCGTCGCCGACTACGCGAGGAAGCTCCCGCCCCCCGAGGACCTGCTGTCCATCAACGCGGCGGCCAACACCTTCGCGCTCATTAACCTCGATGCGGCCAAGGCCATCGCCCGCGAGGTGCGAGCCAGCCTGGAGTCACGCGCCGGCCGCGGCGCAGGCAGTGTCCAGCAGTCGTTGCTCAACGACGACGGGAACCGCGGCGAGATCGCCGACGTGCTCTTCGGCTGACGCTCACGCGCGAGGGGTGAGGCGCACCGCGCCCTTGCCCTTCACGACCTTCCCGATCACCGTCGCGCGCTCGCCCAGTTTCGTGAGCTTCTCGACCACGCCCTCGGCGAAGGTGGGGCGCACGATCAGGCAGTATCCAATCCCCATGTTGAAGACGCGGCGCATCTCCTCGTCCGCGATCTTCCCGTGGCGCTGCAGGAACTCGAACACGGGCGGCACGTCCCACGCCGACTCGTCGAGCACCGCGTCGACCTTCTCGTGCAGCGCGCGCTCGAGGTTCATCGCTAGCCCGCTGCCGGTGATGTGCGCCATGCCGCTGACGACCTTCTTCACCTTGTACTGGCGCAGCAGCTGCACGATGTTGCCGGCGTAGATGCGCGTGGGCGTCAGCAGCACTTCGCCCAGCGTGCGCGAGCCGTCGAGGTCGGGGTAGACCTTCGCGAGATCGAGCCCGGCGTGCTTCACGACCGAGCGCACGAGCGAGTACCCGTTGCTGTGCACGCCGTCGGACGCGAGGCCGATCACGATGTCGCCCGGCTCGACCCGCTCGCTGTCGGTGGCGCGCTTCAGCTCGACCACGCCCACCGCGAAGCCGGCCAGATCGATCTCGCCCGGCGCGTAGACGTCGGGCATCTCGGCGGTCTCTCCCCCCAGCAGCGCCGCGCCGCACTGGCGACACCCGTCGGCGATGCCCTTCACGATGTCCGCCAGCTGCTCGGGCACGACCTTCCCGGTCGCGATGTAGTCCAGGAACAGCAGGGGCTCGGCGCCTTGCACCACCAGGTCGTTGACGTTCATCGCGACCAGGTCGATGCCGATCGTGTCGAACTTCTTGAGCTCGGTCGCGAGCTTGATCTTGGTGCCCACGCCGTCGGTGCACGCGACGAGCACCGGGTCCTTGTAGTTGCGTTTGAAGAGCTTCTCGTTGTAATCGAGTCGCAGCAGGCCGGCGAATCCGCCGGGGTTCTGGAGCACGCGCGGGCCGTGCGTGCGGCGCATCTCCCCCTGGATCATCTCGGCGAAGCGGTCGCCCTCCTCGATGTCCACGCCCGCCTGCGCGTAGGTCAGGCCCTTGGCGACCGGCGCGTCGTCGCGCTTCGCAGAGGCCCCGCCCGACTTCTTCGACTTGCCCGATTTCTCGCCCTTCGCCATAGGTGGTGAGGATAGTCGCCGCTGGCCGGCCGGGACGCCGGCGCGAGAGCACGGGGGCACGGGGGCACGGGGGCACGGGGGCACGGGGGCACGGAGGCCCCGGCCCGCCTACATTGTGGCCGCCATGCACTTCGACATGATCGATCACGTCGCCGAGCAGACCGAGGGGCGCATCGTCGTCCACAAGACGGTCTCCAACGCCGAGGAATACCTCCTCGACCACTTCCCGGGGTTCCCCGTGCTCCCCGGCGTGCTCATGCTCGAGACGATGGTGCAAGCCGCTAGACGCCTGCTGGCGGCCAAGGACCCGGCGCTATCGCGCCACGTGCTGGGCCTGGCGCGGAACGTGAAATACGGGGCGCTCGTCCGCCCGGGGGAAACACTGCGCGTGGAAGTCGTCATCGCGGATTTCACGCCAGGGGAGGACGGCTCGATCGACTGCCGAGCGACGGCCACCGTGCTCCGACCCGGCGGCGCGCCCGAGGAACCGGCGCGCGGCCAAGTGTCCGGGCGCTTCTCGATGCGCCCCGTCAGTCCCTGAAGCCCGCTTGTGGGGGAGCCCGCTGTCTGGAACACACGCGAGGGCCCCCCTACCCTTCCCCCTCATACACCCAAAGGGCGACCACCCATGCCGACCATGACCCGCGAAGAAGTCTATTCCAAGGTTCAGGAAGTGCTCATCGACGCGCTCGGCGTCGACGACGACGAGGTCACCCCCGAAGCGACGCTCAACGGCGACCTGGGCGCCGAGTCCATCGACTTTCTGGACATCGTCTTCAAGCTCGAGCAGGCCTTCGGCTTCAAGATCGCGCAGGGCGAGCTCTTCCCCGAGAACGTCGCCCAGGACCCGCGCTACGTGAAGGACGGCAAGGTCACCCCCGAGGGCATCGCGGCTCTCAAGGAAAAGCTCCCCCACGCCGACTTCTCCCGGTTCGAAGCCAACCCCGAGCTCACCAAGGTTGGCGAGGTCTTCACGGTCGACGCGCTCGTGAAGTTCGTCGAGCGCAAGCTCGCGGCCCAGGGCTGAGCCACCGATGCGATGGATCTGGATCGATCGCGTGCTCGAACTCCGCTCGCGCGAGCGTCTGGTCGCCATCAAGAACATCACCGCTGGCGAAGAGCCACTGCAGAACCACTTCCCGGCCGACCCTGAGCGCGGCCTTCGCGCCCAGCCCGTGTTCCCTGCGTGCTTCGTCGTCGAGGGCATGGCGCAGACCGCCGGGATCCTCGTGTGCGAGGCGAGCGGCTACAAAGAAAAAGTCGTCCTCGCGAAGATCGGCAAGGCCGAGATCACGCGCGACGCTTCCCCCGGCGCCACGATCCGATACACCGCCGCGATCGAGCGCTACGACGCCGCCGGCGCATCGACGAAGGGCGTCGTCGAACTTTCAGACCCGCAGCGAAACGGCGGCGCGTTCGAGGAGATCGGGCGCATCGACCTGCTGTTCTCGCATCTCGATCAGAACATGGCGGGCGCCGAGTTCCCCGAGCACAACTTCGTGTTCAGCGAGGGCTTCAAGGCGCTGCTGCGAGGCAGCGGGTTCTACGACGGGGACTGACCCGCGCCGTGTTCACCACCACCAGTTCATGTCGTTCTTGATGTCCTGCTTGGTCACCGCGGCGCGGTATTCCTTCGCGGGGATCTTCTCGACATCCGGCGACATCAGCAGGCGGCCCTGCCAGTCGCGCGGGTCGACCAGGTGCACGCTGTTGCTCACCGGGCGGAAGTCGCTCAGCATGTTGTTCGTGTAGTAGGTCTTCCCGCTCTCGCGGTCGGTGACGCGGTAGTAGGTGACGCAGCCCGAAAGGGCGCCGCCGGTCGCGATCGCGAGCGTGAGCATCATCAAGGGTCGGCGGGCGTCGCGCAGGGTTCGCATCTCGTCGGCTCCAGCGGGGCAAAGGGGGCGTTTCACAGACCACCATCGGCGAAACGCCGCGTCGCGTTCGACGCACAGCTAGGGTCTGGGTTCTCGGACGACCGATTATCCCGGTCGCGCAAGTCGCTCGCGCACGATCCGGTCGAATCCCTCGGTGGGTGGCTCGGCCCCGGTCCAGAGCGAGAATTGCGCCCCCGCCTGCCGGACGAACATCGAGACGCCGTCGACCACCCTCAGGCCCTTCGCACGGGCCGTCGCGAGCAGGGGCGTCTCGATCGGGCGGTAGACGGTGTCCATCACGACCAGGGACGCGTTCGCCTCCGCGAGCGCGTCGAGGGCCACGTCGGGGAGAGCGCTTCGCCCGGCGTTCTCGCCGCTCTCCATCCCCACCGGGGTGCAGTTCACCAACGCGTCGCAGGGGGACCGGTCCGGCGACGCCGCCACGCCCGCCCCGTCGCCCAGGGCGCCCGCCAGCTCCTCTGCTTGCGCGGGCCTGCGCGCGTGGATCTCGACGGACGCACCCTCTTCGAGGAGCGCCGCACCGATCGTCCTCGCCACGCCACCCGCGCCGAGCAGGAGCACGCGTCTGCCCGTCAGGTCGCCCAGCGCGTCGCGAAGGCACGCCGCGACCGCAGGCCCGTCGGTGTCGTGGACGCCCACCTCGCCCGACTTGTCGACAACGAGCGTGTTCGCAGCGCCCACCCGGGCGGCCCGCTCGCATATCGCCCAGCCACGCTCCTGCGCGAGCCGGACGAGGTGTTGCTTGTGCGGCGCGGTCACGCTCAGCCCTCCGAGATCGAGCCACGGGTGATCGTGCAGCGCCGAGACCGTCGCCTTGAAGTGCTCCCACTCCGGGGGGATCGGCAGAGGCAGGTACACGCCGTCGAACGACGGCGAGAGGCCGGCGAACCCGGCGTTGTGGACCAGCGGCGACATCGACTGCGCGACCGGCCAGCCCACGACGCCATACACGCGCGTGCGCTTCGTGATCGACCGGAAGCGGTACCGGCTCAGCGTCTCGTCCACGAGGGGCTGACCGGGCGCTGTGATCTCCTCGCCGCGCAGCGCCGCGAAGGTCAGAAACCCGCCGAACTTGGGCGCGAGCACGCGCGACATCAGCCCAAACTCCCCCATCGCCAGCGCGATCGTCGGGCGCTCGCGATCCGTCAGAAGATCGAACAGCTCGAGGTTGTCGCGCAGCGAGCGCGCCCGGAACGCGATCTTGTGCACCCCTGCGAGCGGCTCGTCGCGCATCGCGCCGACGCGCCGGAGCAGGTCCGCCGGACGCCCGGTGAAATCGTGCGTCGAGAGGATCAGCGTGGATCGCGTTTCGCCCGAGACCGTGTTGGCCCGCCCGAGGGCCGCGCCCACGCGCTCGCGCAGACCCGCGTCCGCCGCCCACGACGCGGCCTCGATATCGATCCATCTTGGCGGGCGCTCGCAGCCCAGCAGCGCCTCGAAGAGTTCGGCGCGCGCGTCCTCGCTCCCCGTGTACCCGCCGCCCTCGGCGCCTACGCGACAGGTCGCCACGCACGGGAGGGGGCACTCACGCACGAGGCGCACGGCGTGCTCGATCCCGTCGGCGTCGATGTCTGCCTCGAACACGCCGTCGAAACGGAACTCGACGGCATCCGCCCCGGCGCGCCGGGCCTCTTCGACCGCGTCGTGGGCGCGATGGAACTCCTCGACCGTGATGGGCACGCACAGCAGCGTCACGGGCAGAGCGTACCCACCCGGACGATCAGCGGCACGACGACCCGAAGACGCTCAGCACCAGGTTCAGATCGGCGAAGTTCACCACCCCGTCGCCGGTCACATCGCCGGGGACGCCGGGGCCGCTCGCGCCGAAGTCGCTGAGCACGGCGTTGAGATCGGCGAAGTTGACGACGCCGTCGCCCGTCGCGTCGCCCGGGCACGGCGCGGGACCGCTCGACGCGACGAAGCACAGCGCGTTGGCCATGAGGATGTCGCCGTCGGTGTCGGCGTCCCAGTAGGCGGTGGGAACGACATCGCTCGAGACCGGGTGGAAGCCGAGCTCGACGACGCGCGGGTTTGGCGAGAGCGCCACGAGCGTGTGCCCGGTGTTCCATCTCGCGATGATCGTCGAGCCGGGCGTCACATTGAGGTTGGTCGGGCGATACCCGCCGAAGATCATGCCCTGCGCGTTGACGCCCCAGCGGGTCACGAAGGTCGTCACGCCCTCCATGATCGGGTGATCGGGGTCGAGCACCTGCCCGAGTTGTCCCGCCCCCTGGACGAAGTTCCCGCCCTGGGGGATCGCGATGTAGTCGCCCTGCTGCCAGCGCCCCTGCAGGAACCGCGCCGTGTTCGTGCTCGTGTTCGCGAAGACAGCGACCACGACGCCGCCGCCGGCGTCGACATAGTCGGCGAGCACATCGCCCATCGCGACCGCGTCCTCGAACGAATCGTTGCTCCAGACGATCACCGCGTCCCACTGCTGGAGCGTCGCGAGCGAGGGCGTTCCGCCCGCGGGATTGAACCGCGTCGCGTTGTAGATCGACACGCTGTTGAACTTCCCGGTCGCGAGGAGCTTGTCGCGTACATCCGTGTAACGCGTGTTGGTGTCGGCCATCGTCGTGTTGGACGCGGCGGCGACGATCGCGACATCGGGGAGCGCGCCGGCAATGGCGGGCGTCAGAACACAGAGCGTGCAGGCAGTGGCGGTTGCGATGCGGAACATGGGTCCCTCCTTCCGGTTCGGGTCCGCACACTGTACCGAATCGCGCGCTCGATCGGAACGCTGAAAAAAGCCCGAGGACAAAAAAACCGGGGCCGAGCGGATCACCCGGCCCCGGCTGTGTGCGTGATGAAGCCGGATCAGATCAGTGCGGCGTGAGGCGCGCAGCGCCGGCTTGGTTCACCGTCTCGGGCACGACGGAGAAGGGGATCAGCGATGTGCCGTTGTCGCACGCGGTCGAGCCGGGACCGCCGTTCGTGCAACTCGTGGGGTAGTCCGCGCCGCCTAGCGTGGTCGTGTTGTCCTGGATGCACTTCGCGCGCCACTGGCCGTGCTGGTTCTGGCCGCAGCACGCGTAGAAGCCGTCTTTACAGGTGACGCCCCCGTTGGTGGAGACCTGCCCGAAGAGCAAGTCGTTCATGCCCTGCGAACCGACGAGCGCGAGCGATCGCGCCGGGAGCACCGTGGGGTAACCCTCGCCGTCGTGCAGGATGGCGCCCTCGGGGAACCACCAGAGTCCGTCGGAGAGCGTGCCTTCGAGGGATCGCCCGGTGTTCGCGCCCACGCCAACCCCGACACCCGCGACCTTGACACCGTGCGCGGAAGGGACAAGCACGAACTCCTCGCCGCCCATGTGCGCGGTGAGCTGCGACGCCTCACGCAGCGACAACCTCGATCCCTCGCGCAGCAGGACATCGGCGCTCCGCGCCTCATGCACGCGCGCGCCTTCCTGATGCAGCGAGTGCGAGCCGCCAGCGCACGCGAACGCGGTGGCGAGCGCACACGATGCGATTATGGAAACGATTCGACTTGGTGTGAGCATTGCTGCTCCTTCCCGCCGCCAACGGCAGCGAAAGTGCATGCACCCCCACCCCCCCAAGAAATACCGCTCGCCGGAACGCCCGGTGGCAGAACGGGGTGGATGGGCACGCGCCCTGAATATCGAAACTATCGTCCGGCTCCCGAGCTGTCAACACTTTTTCACCCACTTGTGGGGCTCTGTCATATTCCCGTTCTCCCGAAGCACTTCGGGATGAAAAATGCGGCGATCGCTCGCCGCGGCTGGGTGTAGTACTCAACGGAGATGGCTGATCGACTCTGTTCAGCGCCGTCTGCGCAGCATCGCCACACCGCCCAGCCCGAGGATCGCCGCGGCACCGGGGGTCGGGATGAACGCGCCGGCGGAGAAGATGCCTCCGGTGCCGAACGGGCTGGAGATCGACGCTTCGAACATGTTCGTCGTGAGGTTGTACACGAGGATGTCCTGCGAGCCGACATCGTTGACCCAGTACGCGCGACCGTTGCCGATCGCGAGCCCGTCGATATCGGTGTCGCCCGCGGGATAGGGCGCGAGCAGCGAGTAGGAGTTGCTGCCAGTATCGATGCTGTACAGCCCGCGCCCCTGGAGGCCCGTGCCGTCGTTGAGCCCGTAGAGGCGCGCGCCGTCGGAATCGAGCCCGCCGAAGTCCGTGGCCGCAGGCGTCGCGGCGAGAAGCGTCGTGACGCCGGTGAGCGGATCGATCTCATAGATGCCCGGGAGCGTGATGCTGCGATACCCGACGAGGCGGTTGTTCCACCACGCCATGCCGGTGACATTCATGCTCGCGCCGTTGAACGTCAACTGCACGCCTGCCGAGGGCGTGAGGCCGGACTGGCTGAACGACGCTTCGCGAAGGACGCCGCCGTTGTTCCAGTACAGCGTGTTCGTGCTTCCGGCGTAGGCCATACCCCACGCCTGCGCCGCCGCGCCCGAGAGGATCGAGGTCGCGGTTCCGGTTCCGAGGTCGATGTAATACATCGCGTTCGTGGCCGCCGACTGGTCGTTGCCGACGACGAGCTGCGCGTGCGCGGCGCAGCCCATTCCCGCCGCGATCGTCGCGGCGCACAAAGCCGTGCTTCTCATGACAGTGCTCCTTCCCTTCCAGGGTTCGATGCGCGAGCGACGCATCCATTCCCCAGCGTCGCCCGAGGCCCCAGTATGAGGGAAGCGGCACTCGAGTGCAACCCAAAACAGGCGCCCATCGCGACACAAAGCTCCAACGCATTGCATCAGAGGGACTTAGATCTCGACAATCCGTCGCTCGATCTCGCGCCGGCGCAGCCCCTCCACGAGCGCGTCGAGCCCCCCGTCCAGCACCTCGCCCAAATTGAACTGACGCTCCAGCCGGTGATCGACCACGATGCTCTCTTTGAACCGGTAGGTGCGGATCCGCTCCGACCGCTCAGCGCCGCCGATCTGCGAGGCGCGTGCGGCGTTGCGCGAGGCACGCGCCTTCTCAAGCTCGATCTCGTAGAGGCGCGCGCGCAGAAGGCGCCACGCCTTCTCGCGGTTCTGGCGCTGGCTCTTGCTCTCCTGCATGCGCACCTCGACGCCCGTCGGGGTATGCACGAGATGGACCGCGGTCGCGACCTTGTTGACATTCTGCCCGCCCGGGCCCTGCGCCGTGGTGACATGCTCCACCACATCCGCCGGGTCGATCTTCAGGTCGACCTCTTCGGGCTCGGGCAGTGCCGCGACCGTCGCGGTGCTGGTGTGGATGCGCCCCTGCGTTTCGGTCGCCGGGACGCGTTTGACGCAATGGGTACCGGCTTCGTGCGCGAGGGCCTCCCACACGCCCTCGCCGCGCACCGCGAGCACCGCGGACTTCACGCCGCCGGTCGGACCTTCTGAGAGGTCAATGGTCTCGACGCGCCATCCGCGCCGCTGCGCGAACTGCTCGTACATGCGCAGCAGGTCTCCGGCCCACAGGGCCGCCTCGTCGCCGCCGACGCCTGCGCGAAGCTCGAGCATCGCCGCGCCGACCTTCGCCTCGTCGGAGGACACCAGCGCCTCGATCGCGCGCGCCGACGCGTCGCGGATGCGGCGCTGCACGCCAGGCAATTCGGCCCTGGCCAGCTCGGCGAACTCACGCGACTCGGCGTCCGCCCCCGCCCCCCCCTGCTCGATCGCAGCGCGAAGGTCTTCCTCCTCACGCTCGGCCTCGAGCACCTCCCGGTAGGCCCAAACAGCCGGCGCGAGCGCCCCCTTCCGGATGCCAAGCTCGCGCGACCTGCGAAAGTCGCCGGACACCTCGGGGGCCGCGAGCGACTCCTCGATCCGCGAGGCCTCGTCCAGCATCCGGTCGAGCGCGGCCCGGACCCGGGGCGTCAGGTGTTCATGGTCGTGGGCTTGGTCGGTCACGGGCCTGAGCATATGAAGCCGCCGCGGCTCACACCGACGCGAGATCGGGCGCGAAGCCCCTCAAAGAACAACGCCCGGATGACCGGGCGTCGTGGGGTGTCCAGATTCGAGAGCGATGGCTTCGCTCAGGCCTTCTTCTTGCCGCCGGCGAAGTAGTTCCCGCCGAACTTGCGCTGGAACTTCTCGACGCGGCCCGCGGCGTCCACGAACGCCTGCTTGCCGGTGAAGAACGGGTGCGAACCCGACCAGACATCGACGTGGAGCTCCGGGACGGTCGCCCCGGTCGTCATGACGACCTCGCCGTTGTAGTAGACCTTGCAGTTCGGGTAGTACTTGGGGTGGATGCCGTCTTTCATGGCGTGGCTCGACTGGTCGGCGTGCGATCAAACAGGCCCGGGGCCCCGGGCAGGCCCCAACGATAGGCCACCCGCCCCGGACGGCAAGTCCCCGGCCGGTCCAGTGTCGGCCCGCGGGGAGCAGACACCCCGGGAAAGCACCGGGCGTCCGAAGTCCCGGGCCCCCGGCCGGTTGCAGCAAAAAAGATAAATATTGTGCCCGCCGCGATTTGCCTGTACTCTGGAGCGCTGCTCCAAGGCGACGACGCGACTCGCGCCGCTGGCCCCGTGAGATTCAGCATCTCGTAGGCCCACTCACAAAGACATCGCAGCAACAGTCATCAGATCGTGCGCCACCGTTGCGCAGAAGAGGAAGTCACCATGGCGCGGCAGGATTCACGCCCCGTCGGGCACCCGAGCACGCACGCCTCGACAAGGGGGAGCGCACGATCGCGCCTCCGCGACCTTGCGATGCGAGCGTCCGGCGCCCTGCTCTCCCTCGCAATGGGCGCGTCCTCGCTCGCGCAGCCCATCAACAGCGGGCCATGTACTGTCTACACGACGGCGCTCGACTTCCGCCAGGGCCAGCTCTTCAACCTTGAGATTGTGCAGGACCCCGCCACCGGCGACGCGTGTCTCCGGCTCAAGACCGAAGACATCAAGCCCTGGCCGTTTATCGGCGTCGCCATGACGGGGCGCGGCACGGTCATCCGCATCGCAACCGACAACATCCCCTCCCTGGGCATCAACGAGGGCGACGTCGTGGGTGAGTATCGCAGCGCGCCCGACGGACGCGCCAAGGAACCATCGCGCACCACGATCGACGCGTTCGGCAATATCTGGGTCGGCAACCGCGCAGAAACCAACGTCAAGGGCTCCGTCACGCGCATCGGGTTGGTCATGGGCGGCGTGCGCGGCGACAAGATCCCGGTCGCGGGCGGCGGCTTCTCCTTCGTCGCTAACCCCCTGGGCGACTACCTCCAGGGACCCTTCAACTACTGCACATGCGAGGATCGCGACGGTGACGGGCTTATCCGCACCTCACGCGGCTACCCCCACACCACCGGCGCGTTCAACGCCGACTACGTCAACACCATCCTGCCCTGGACCAATCTGCCCGGCGCCATCGACGACAACGGCGGCGTCGCCTCCGCGGACGACGAGTGCATCACCGCCTACACCCGCACCGACGGCACCGGCGTCCGGCATGTCTCCGTCGATGGCAACAACGACGTCTGGGTCGGCGGCACGGGCAACCGGCGCTTCGAGAAGCTCGACAACACCACCGCAACGCAGGTCCCCCTCAGCGCGTTCACCGCGACCAGTTTCGCGGGCGGCTACGGCGGGCTTGTCGACTCCTGCGGCATCCTCTGGTCGGCCACATGGGGGCCGCAGTTCAACCCCATCATGCTCCGCTACGACACCAACACCAACACGCAATCGTTCCCGCTCATCCACAACTACGGAGTCGCCTTCGATCCCGCGACCTGCAACATCTGGACATCCACACCCTTCCAGTCCAACGCGTTCCGCTTCCCCACTAGCGCCACGCCGGTCACGACCATCCCCCACAACAGCGCTTCGCTCAACCGCGGCATCGTCGTCACCAACGGCGAGGTCTGGATCGCCAACTCCGGCACGAACACGCTCAGCCGTTTCACGACCGCCGGCACGCCCGTCGGGTCCGGCACGGTCAATGTCAGCTATCCGGGCCCTCCCTTCGTCAACGCCACCACGCCCCACGGCGTCGCCGTCGACCACAACGGTAAGGTCTGGGCGATCAACAACTCCTCGAACAACGCGACGCGCATCGACCCCAACATCGGGCCGCAGGGAACCGCCGACCTCGCGGTCGACCTCGGCGCGGGCGGCTTCCCGTACAACTACAGCGACATGACCGGCGAGCAGCTCCTGAGCATCGCGCCGCAGGGCAGCTGGACATTCATCCACGACGGCGGCATGCTCGCCTGCGAGTGGGAGACCGTCGACTGGAACGCGATCCTCGTCGGCGGCGCGCAGGTCATGGTGCGCGTGCGCGCCAGCGATTCGCCCATCCCCTCCGGACCCTGGACGATGGTGCAGGCCAATGTCCCCTTCACAGGCGTGGTAGGCCAGTACCTCCAGGTGCAGGTCACGCTCAAGCAGGGCGTCTCCAGCAGCGCGGGCGACGACTGCTGCCGCCCCACCGGCGAGGCGCTTCTCTGCGACCTCACGATCTGCAAGAAGGCCAGCTGCACCGTCGACGTCGCCGAGATCGAATGCGCTCTCGACGGCAGCGGCAGCGTCAGCGCCACGCTCGTCATCAACAACAACTCGGGCGTCGACGCGCAGACCATCCTCATCACCCCCATGCCCCCCGGCAACCCCATCGGCGTGTCGCCCAACATCATCCAGCAGTTCATCGCCGACGGCAGCTCCGCCACTGTCAAGGTCAACTTCAGCGGGCTCACTTCGGGCGAAGAGTTCTGCTTCATCGTCACGCTCCTCGACGCCACCGGCAACAACTGCTGCTCCGTCGAGGTCTGCATCACGCCCGACTGCGACTGCTTCCAGATCCGCGCGGACAACGAGTACATCGTCTGCTCCCCCGACGGCGTGCCCGGCTCCTACCTCTACACCTTCCAGTTCGACAACCTCACCCCCGACACCCTGCACCACATCTTCTTCTACCCACCCGCCGGCGTGACCATCACGCCCAACTACATCGCGCTCGTCCCGCCAGTCGGGCCGAACCAGACCTCGCAGCCCATCATGGTCATGATCACCGGCGCGACGCCGGGCGAAGAGCTCTGCTTCGAGATGAGCATCCATGACATCAACCTCAATCAGTGCTGCACGCGAGAGATCTGCATCGACATCCCCATCTGCGACCACAAGCCCGACCCGCGCGGGGCGTGCTGCTACGAACGACCCGGCGTGCCGCAACCGCTCTGCACCGTCACCACGCAGGCGGACTGCACGGAAATCTTCAACGGGACCTACCTCGGCGACAACACCTCCTGCAATCCGAACCCCTGCATCGATGACCCACGCGACACCGAGGTCCATCTCACCAAGTTCGAGACCTGCTGCTGGCCGATCGATCAGTCCGTCACCATGACGCTGACCATCTGCAACAACTCCACCGTGCCCAAGAACTACGGATGGACCATCGGCAGCGTCACCGGACCCGGATGCCCCAACGCCGTGCTGCCGATGTTCATCACGCCCAACATGGGCTCCGTCACCGTCCCACCAGGCGGGTGCGTGAACATCCCCATCGTCGTCGACTGCGAGGGCACCCTCGGGCAGGGCTCGACGACCTGCCTCGAAGCGATCGTCACCGACCTGGGCACGAACCAGGCCTACACCGCGAGCGGGCAGATCAGGTCAACCATCATCAACCCCGGCTCGCCCCTGCCCCAGTGGTGCCTGCAAGTCGCTGACCCCACGGGGCCGATCCGCATCCCCTTCGGCGAAACCTTCAACGTCGGCTTCACCGTCGCCAATGTCGGCGAGGCCGACGGCGCGCTCTTCTACGAGGTCCAGGGCGGCGGCGTCCTGCGCATCAACGGCAACGACCCCGGCAACGGCTTCCTCAACTACGCGACCGTCGCGCCCGGCAACACCGCCACGCGCCGGTTCGATGTCGCCTTCGATGAGTACCGCCCCGGCCAGCTCTTCGATGTCGTGATCTTCGCCGATCTCGACAGCGACGGCACACGCGAGCCCGTCGCCTCCATCGCCTTCCAGACCTTCGACCCCACCGGCTGCGTCGGAGACGCCACCGGCGACGGCCTCGTCGACTTCGCGGACCTCAACCTGCTCCTCAGCTGCTTCGGCAACAAGGGCGAGAACATGCCCGCCGACCTCAACGCCGACGGCGTCGTGGACTTCGGAGACCTCAACATCATGCTGACCAACTTCGGCACGGCGTGTAACTGATCCGCCCGGACACATCCCAGACCCTTCAGGCCCGAGACCCAGTCTCGGGCCTTTTTCGTGCCTCGCAACGCTCCAAACGCCGAACCCCCATCCCCCCGCTCCCGTACACCGCGCAGGGGCCGCACGAGACCCCACCGGCCTAAGGAGTCCCCACATGCAGATCCAGTTCAACTACGCCAACGTCGACTCGTCCGTCCCGCTCGAGGCCCACGTCGAGAACACGCTCGACTCCGAGATCGGGCGGTTCGCCGACCGTGTGACCCGCGTCGAGGTGCACTTCTCCGATGTCAACGGCGTAAGCAAGTCCGGCCCGCCCGACAAGCGGTGCCTCCTCGAGGCACGCCCCAGCGGACGGGACCCCATCGCGATCGAGGCCATCGCCGAGACGTTCTACGCCGCCGCCAGCGACGCCGCCGGCAAGCTCGGGCGAGCCCTGGCGAGCCGGCTCGAACGCTGAGGGCCGGCTTCCGCCTCGAGGAAGCGCCGAATTCCCTTCCCTCCGCATCCGTTTTGTGTCATACTCGTGGCGAGACGCAGCCGTGCGCCCGTCGCCGCGACGCGAATCGGGCCGCACGATCGACCTGCGCCCGTACTCGGACACGCACCGGGGAGACGGAGCTCAGCGATGCCAACCGGACTTCCTCGGACTGCCTGGCGCGCGATCATCGCCGCGTCGTCCTACACCGCCGCCGCGGGCTCGCTCGCGGTCGCAGCCGCGCCGTACGACACCACGAACCCACGGTGCGCCGCCGGGTGCGACGACCCGCTCCTCGTGTCGGCGCGATTCCTGCCGACCTGCTTCCCGGCCGATCTCTCGCGTGAGGACCTCCGGCGCGCGATCGCGCAGTTCGACCTGCGAGCGCCCACACAGCTCGCGTTCGATCCGCACGACCGCTTCGTGACCGACACCGTTGTCTGGCAGGGCGCGGCAGGCCTTGGCCAGAACGGACAGGCCTCTCGCGCGAGTCTGACCTACAGCTTCCCCGACGACGGCGTGCAGTGGGGCCTCGCGGCGATCCACGCCCCTTCCGTCGGCCCCAACGACCTCAACCAGCGATTCATCAACACCTTCGGCGACATCGACCGCGGGCGCGAGTTCGTACGCCAGTCGCTCGCGTCGTGGGCACGCTCCGCCGGACTCGACTACCGCGAGGTTCGCGACGACAACTCACCAATGGACGCGAGCGAGATCCCCGACCCGGCCCGCGGCGACATCCGCATCGGCGGCGCGCCCGCCGCCGGCGCAGGGTTCCTCGGCTACAACGCCTTCCCCAGCGCGACGGGGACCGCGACCGTCGGCGGCGGCGACATGTTCATCGCGACTAACAACTTCAACATCCTCCAGTTCAACAACCCGGCCAACAACTTCCGTGCGTTCCGCAACACCGTTGTCCACGAGCACGGGCACGGCCTCGGCATGATCCACGTCGTCCCCTGCAACCAGACCAAGGTCATGGAGCCGCAGGTCCCCACCAACTTCGATGGAGTCAGCGTCGACGACATCCGCGGCGCCGGGCGCAGCTACGGCGACCGCTACGCGGGCAATCACACCCCGGCCGACGCGCACGACTTCGGCGATCTTTCCTCGCCGTCAACCCGCTCGATCATCGAGCGCGACCTGTCGCTCAACGGCGCCGCCGGCCCCAACGGCACGCACACCGACTGGTTCCGTTTGCGACTCTCGGCGCCCGGCTCGCAGAGCGTCTCCATCCTCGCCATCCCCACCGGGGGCGTGTACGACAACGCGCAGCAGACCACCGGCTGCAACGGCGCGATCACCACCATCGACGCGAACGCCGCTGGCGACATCCTGCTCGAGCTGCAGGACCTCAACTCGGGCCAGGCGTGGCTCTCGAACACTTCCGGGCCTGGGGTGCTCGAATCGATCGCCATCCCGGCGCTCGGCGTGGGCGACTACGCGATACGGGTCACGGACACAGGCCCCAACGCGCACCAGATCGTGCAGCTCTACACGCTGAGCATCAGCGTGGGCACGGCGCCGCACGCGCCGGTCGCGATCGCCGGGATCGACAAGCGCTGCCGCGCCGGCGCGCCGTGCTGGTTCATGGGACACATCAACTCCTACACGACCGCGCCGGGCGCAACGATCACCTCGTACGAATGGGACATCGACGGTGACGGGGTCTTCGACGCCAGCGGCGCAGGCGAGTTCTCCTTCGTGTACCCGTCCACCGGCGTGTTCCCCGTCACGCTGCGCGTGACCGACAGCTTCGGGACCATCGCGACCGACACGATCCTCGTCGAGACGCACACCGCCGCGACGCGCGTCCTCGCTGTCTCGCCCGCCAGCGCGTACCGGGGCGAGACCGTCACGGTCGTCGTCGACGGCGCGAACTTCCTGCTGCCGACCGGGTTGACGCTCTCTGGCGTCGGATGGACCGCGACATCGCTCACGCCCATCGACACGCTTGGGACCCAGGCGATCGCCACAATCACGATCGACCCCGGCGCGACGCCCGGCCTGCGCGACATCCGGGTCAGCAACTCCGACGGCGTCGACACCGGCGCCCAGCTCTTCGAGATCCTGCTCTGTGCGGGCGACACCAACGGCGATCGCCTCGTCAATTTCGCGGACCTCAACACCGTCCTGAGCGAGTTCGGGATGACCGGGATCGGCCTCGCGGGCGACCTCAACAGCGACGGCGTGGTGAACTTCGCCGACCTCAACATCGTGCTCTCGAACTTCGGCAACTCCTGCTGAAGCAGCCCCCAGCCCGTTCGGCCACGCCCGCCCCCCCAGATTACCGCGGGGTTGCCCAAAAACCCCGTACAAACCCGGAAAGAAACCGCTTCTCCCTTACCCGGGAGTGTGGTACCATGCACCGGCGGGGCGAACGCGCGCGAGTGAGGAAAGGAACGCGATGATTTCCAGAGTGAGTGGGTGTCTGTGCGGTGTCGCCGCGCTGCTTTCCGTCAGCGCCGTCGCCGACACGGTGACGTTCTTCGGCGACAATGTCGGCCAGACCGACATCCCGATGTTGCTCGACTCCGTCGGCATCGGCGCGACCAACTTCGCGTCCGAGAGCGTCGCAGAGTGGTATGTCGTCCCCGGCGCGCCGGGCGAGATGGTCGCCGTGCGTTTCCGGTTCATCTGGGACAGGCCGAACCCCATCGTGGGCGAGCTGTTCTTCAGCTTCGGATTCTACCTGCTCGACAGCGTCAGCGCGAACCCGTCTGCCGACCGTCTTGCGCACGCGATCGAAGCGCTCTCGGCGCAGAACGCGACACTCGTCTTCGACGATCGGGAGGTCGACCCGCCGTCGGTCTCGCAGGAGTACATCTTCCCTGCCGGCACGCGCCTCGGGTTCTTCTCGATCCCCAACAACCAACTCGACGCCTTCCGCGCCGACCCCGGCTCGTTCTACGAGGACCCGGACGGTCAGGGCAGCAACGACGAGCTCGGCAGAACACGCTCGCCTCTCTTCAGCCGCGCCAGCGCGAACCCCGGCGGCTTCGACCAGATGCTCGCCTTCGCGGCCAACGGCGCCACGCTGTTCGCCTTCGAGGACATCGCGCGCACCTCGCCGTTCAGCCCGATGGAGTTCAACACCCTCGTCTTTCAGGTCGAGGTCCTGCGCGAGGACATCCAGAACCCCGACATCGTCCTGCCGCCGCGCATCGATCCCGCCGGCGAACGACCGACCTCCATCGCGAGCGGGTTCTTCAACTCGGATGGGTTCCCCGACATCGCGATCACCGACGCCGGGACTAACAGCGTGCTCGTCTACCGGAACCTCGGGCTGAACTCGGTCCCGCGCGGGCTCGCGGGCGATGACTGGCTCGGCTTCTCCACCCCCGATTCGCTCCCCGCCGGCGACGACCCGTCCGATGTGAAGGCCGAGGACATCGACGACGACGGGATCACCGACCTGCTCGTCGCCCAGCGCGGCGGCGGGGACCTCGTCTTTCTGCGCGGCGCCGGCGGCGGCTCGTTCTCACCGCCCGCGACCATCCCCCTCGGCTTCGGCCAGGACGACGTCCAGCCCGGCGACCTCGACAACACCAAGGACCTCGGACGAGGCGTCGGGAAGTTCCGAGACCTCGTCTTCGCGTCCGCCTCCCAAGGCATCGTCGGTTTCCTCGAGGGCGCCGTCGGGGCCTACCTGCCGCCCGTCGCCCTCGTCGTGGGCGGAACCCCCACCCAGGTCGCGCTCGCCGATCTCGACGGCGACGGGCTTGGCGATCTCATCTGGGTCGACCCCTCGTTCGGCGCCGTCTCCGTCCTGCTGCAGCGCTCCGACATCCCCGAGCGCTTCGACCTCAATGACCGCCTCGACTTCCCGGTCGGCCCCGAGCCCGTCTCGGAGCCCGTCGCCTTCGTGCTGGAAGACCTCGACGGCGATGGGCGGCTCGATGTCGCCACCGTCGAGCGCCAGACCAGCACCGTCACGGTGCTGATCAACCAGGGGATTCCCCGGGGCTGGGGCGGGTTCTTCCTCTCTGACATCATCCAGGTGGGCGCCCAGCCGGTCGCGATCGGCGCCGCCCGGTTCTTCGGGGGAACGCTCCCCGACCTCGTCACCGCGGACGCCGCGTCCGACACGGTCGACTTCCTGCGCAATATCGGTAACGGGCTCTTCGACGACCCCGTCGCCGCCCCCATGACGACAGGCCCGATCGACCTCACGACCGCAGACTTCAACGGGGATGGGCTCCCCGACCTCGCCTGCGTCGGCGCGCCCCCCAGCATGCCCGGCATGCTCTGGACGCTCCTGGGCGTGCTCCCGCAGACCCCGCCCTGCCCGGGCGACGTGAACGGCGACGGCATGGTCGATTTCCAGGACCTGATGCGCGTCCTGGACGACTTCGGCGATAAGGGCGCGAACATCCCTGCAGACCTGAACTCGGACGGCGTTGTAGACTTCACCGATCTGAATCAGGTCCTCACGAACTTCGGCGCGATCTGCGATTGACGCCGCGCGCCGCGCTGAGAAAGCGAACATGGCCGACAACCACGATCCCTCCAACGCTGGTGGTCTTCCCGAGGACTTTGAAACACAGCCACTGACGCCCACGCCCCACTCGGCACCGGCGTCTGGGACCAACCGGCCCGCCACCTCCACCGGCGAGGAACCCACGCCAGACCACATCGGGCCCTACACGATCACCGACGTGCTGGGCAAGGGCGGCGTGGGCGTGGTCTACCTCGGCATCCGCGACGCCGGGGGCGTGCGCACGCGCGTTGCCGTCAAGGTGCTCCGGCGAGGCATGGACACCGAAGACCTCCTCCGGCGCTTCGAGCTGGAGCGCAAGCTCCTCGCCGCCCTTGAGCACCCCTACATCGCGCGACTGCTCGACGCCGGCGCGACCGAGGACGGGCGCCCCTACTTCGTCATGGAGCACATCCGCGGCAAGCCGATCGACCGCTACTGCGACGATCACCGGCTCAGCATCGCCGATCGCATCGAGCTGTTCCGCAAGGTCTGCGAAGCGGTCCACTTCGCGCACCAGAACCTCGTCGTGCACCGCGACCTCAAGCCCGGCAACATCCTCGTGACCGACACCGGCGAGCCCAAGCTCGTCGACTTCGGCATCGCGAAGCTCCTCAACCCCGGGCTCGTCAGCGCCGACTACGAGCCCACCGCCGCGTACGTGCGCCTCATGACGCCCGAGTACGCCAGCCCCGAGCAGGTCACCGGCGAGAATGTCTCGACCTCGTCAGACATCTACTCGCTTGGCGTCGTGCTCTTCGAGCTGCTCACCGGGCGACGCCCCTATCGCCTGCAGAGCCGTGTCCTCGAAGAGGTCAAACGCGTCATCTGCGAAGAGGCGCCGGAACGCCCCAGCACCGCCATCACGCGCGCCGACCTCCCGAGCAAGACCGGGCAGCCCGCCACCTCCAAGCCGCGCAGCGGGCCCCTCACCTCCGGCGATCCGTCGACCGCCAAGCGCGACACCGAGCGCCTCGCCAAGCGCCTCAGCGGCGACCTCGACAACATCGTCCTCATGGCGCTCCGCAAAGAGCCCTCGCGCCGCTACCGCTCGGCGCAGCAGCTCTCCGAAGACCTCGACCGACACCTCAAGAACTACCCGGTCGTGGCGCGCCCCGACACGCTGGTCTACCGCTCGCGCAAGTTCGTCGAGCGCAACCGCGTGGGCGTCGTCGCCGGCGGCCTCGTCGCCGCGTCCCTCGCGATCGGGCTCGTGGGGACAGCGTACTCCGCCAACCAGGCCGCCCGGGCCCGCGACGCGGAAGCCGTGCAGCGAGCGTCGGCCGAACGCCTCGCCGTCGACCTGCGCGACGCGCTCACCACGCTCGCGGGCGATGTCGACAGCGCCATGCAGACCCGCGGCTCGGTCGAGGCGCGCCGGCTCCTCTTCGAGGGCTCACGCGAGCGCCTCGAGCGCCTCGAGCAGGGGCACCCCGACGACGGCGCGCTCCAGCGCGACCTCGCGTTCGTGCGTGAACGCCTGGGCGACGCCCTCGGCGGCATCCGCTCCGGCAACGCCGGCGAACGCGACGCGGCCCTCGCGCAGTACGAGGCCGCACTCGCGACCAGAGAGCGCCTGCTCGCGCGCACGCCCGACAGCGCTTCCCTCGCCGGCGAGGTCGCCTCGGCCCTCATCAAGACCGGCGATATGTTGCGCGAAACCGGCAAGACAGAGCCCGCGCTCGAGCGATACACCCGCGCCATCGCGCTTCTCGACGCGATCCCCGTTGAGTCGCGCACCGCCGACACGCACCGGCGCCTCCTGGCGGCCAACCTGAGCGCCGGGCAGACGCTCGAACGGCTCGGCAAGCAGGGCGAGGCCCGCCTCGCGTACGAGGGCGCCCTCGTCGCGGCCGAGCGGACCCTGGCGGGCGATTCCCTCAACGAGAGCGCACGGCGCGACCGCTCGGTCGCCCTTATCGCGCTCGGCGATCTGTCCAACCGCGCCGGGGACCTCGAAGACGCGCGCCGTCGCTACGGCGCCGCCGTCCAGGACCGCCGGGCCCTCGCCGCTGACCACCCCGACGGCGCGCGCCAGAAGCGCGACCTCGCCGTCGCGCTCTACTCCATCGCCAGCGTCCGCCTGGCGATGGGCGACGCGCCCGCCGCGATCGATTCCCTCGACGAGGCGGTCACGCTCGTGGCCGGGCTGCTGGTCGAGGACCCCGGGGACGCGCGCCTCCGGCGCGACGCCTCGATCTATCGGGGCAGGCTCGCCGAGGCCCTGCACGCCAACGCCCAGACCGCGCGCGCCATCGAGATCCAGCGCGCCGTCATCGCCGACAGCGAGGCCCTCGCCGCGTCCTCCCCGGAGAACCTCTCGCTCGCCAGAAGCGTCGGCGTGCAGCGCAACCGGCTCGGGACCCTGCTCCTCGACTCGGGCCGCTACGCCGACGCGCTCGCGCAGTTCGAGCTCGCCGAAACGGTCGCCGCCGACCTCGCCCGTCGCGACCCCGCGAACGCGGTCTATCAGCGCGACCTCTGCTACACGCTCACCCTGCTCTCCCGCGCCGCCATCGCGCAGGCCGAGTCGTCGACCAACCCTGCCCAGCGCGCGCCCCTCCTGACGCGGGCGCGGGGCTTCTCCGAACGAGGGCTCACCGTGCTCGAGCAGCTCGAGACCCGCGGCCAGACGAGGGGCGACGAGCCACAGATCCGCGCCCAGATCGGCGAGCTCCTCGCTCGAGTCGACGAGATGGGCGCCGGGAACTGACACGCAGCGCGCACGCCCGACCACTCGCGCCGAAGCACATCCGAAAAGAACAACGCCGGGCCCGCGAGCCCGGCGTTGTCGTTTGGTGATTCTCAGAGATCGATCAGTCGCGACGACGACGAGCGCCGAACGCGACGCCGGCGAGGCCCATCACCGCGGCGGCGCCGGGCGTCGGGATGGCCAGGAAGTCGAGATAGCGACCGCCGCCAGAGTAGATAAGCGTGTTTCCGCCGGTGTTCACATCGAACACGAACGCCCCGGTTCCGCTGGTCCACATGATGTTGCCGTTGCCGAGCTGGTAGACGCCGCGCGCGCCGGACGCCGTGAACGAGCCGAGGAGACTGCCGTCGTTGGCGTCGAGGCGCACGATGTTGTTCGACGAGAACCCGGCGACGAGGATGTCCCCGTTGGTGGCGTAGGCCATCTGCTCGGCGAAGTTGAGGTTCGCGGTGTTGTGGAAGGTCCCGAGCGACACGCCCGTCAGAGAATACTGATGGATGTCGTCGTTCGCGCTGCTCGACGACACGAGGATGTCGCCGCGGTACGCGAGGACGCCGAACGGGCTGGGCGCCGTGCCGACCGTCGAGAACGAGCCCATGTTGTTCCCTGCCGTATCGAACATCACGACCGCGGCGCCCGGGGCGCCGTTGGCCGTCCCGGCGTTGGTCACATAGACCGTGTTGTTCACCAACCCCATGCCGCGGATGTTGTCGAGCCCGCCCGTGATCGCGCCGAGCGAGTTGCCGAACAGGTCGAAGCGAGCGATCCGATCGCCGACCTGCTCAGAGACCCAGATCTCGTTGTTGACCTGGAGCGCGTGGACCGGCGTGCCGCCCGCGAGCCCGAAGTAGTTGGAGTTGACCAGCGAGCCGTCGAACGGGTTGAACAACACCATGCGGTTGTTCGTCGAGTCGGCCATCATGACGTACTGCGCGTTCGCGGCGCCATGGGCGCAGAACGCGAGCGTGACCGCCGCTGCGAGAAGTCGAGACATGTTCTTTCCTCCCTTACCGTTTTCGTTCAGAAACAACCGGGCTGGGGACGCTCCCAAGCCCGGCCCCGCGTCCAAGATACAAACATTGCCCGGATCGACAACCCAAACAAGGCGCCAACCTACTCCCCAGAGCCCCGGAACCAGTGATTTCCCGGGAACGGCTGCGCGTCAGGCGTCCTCGAGCGCGCCGGCGCCGACCCGCGCCGGGTTCGCCCGGAACTCGACCCCCGTCGGGGTGATCTCGATGACGCGATCGGCCAGCCGCCAGATCGCCGGGTCGTGCGTGATGACCACGATCGTCGAGTCGGGCAACGCCTCGAACACCGACCTGATCACCTGGACCCCCGCCGCCGGGTCCAGCGACGAGGTCGCCTCGTCCATGATGAGGATGCGCGGCGACTTCAGAATCGCGCGCGCCAGCGAGATCCGCTGGCGCTCGCCCCGCGAGAACCGCCCGCCCATCGCGCCGGGGGTCGACGCGTACCCCACCGGGAGCTTCTCGATGAAGTCGTGCGCGCCCGTCACCTTGCACGCGTCGATCACCTCGTAGACCGTCGAGTCGGTGCGCCCGTACAGAACATTCTCCCAGATCGAGCAGTTGAACAGGAAGACCTCCTGGAACGCGACGCCGATCCCGGCGCGCAGCTGCCCGAGCGGCCAGTCGGTCGTCGGCCTGCCGTCGATGAACACGGTTCCGGCTGTCGGGTCGTGGAACCTCGGGATGAGGTTCGCCAGCGTGGTCTTCCCCACGCCGCTGGGCCCAACGATCGCGACGCGCTCCCCCGGCTCGATCGTGAAGGAGATGTCCTTGACGGTCTGCTCCTGATCCGGGTACGCGAACCCGACGCGGTCGAAGACGATCCTGCCGACGATGGGCGGGCGTCCGTCCTCCGCCGCGAGGAGCTCCTCCTCGTCGGTCCTCGCCGCGAGCACCTCGTTGATCCTGTCCGCGCTCGCGCGGGCGCGCGCCATGTGGCTCGCGCTGCTGAGCCCGTCGAGCACCGTTGGGTAGAGCATCATCGCGTACCCGAGGAACATGAAGAACTCGCCCGTGGTCATCACGCCCGAGACCACCTGCCACGCGCCGAAACCGAGCAGCACGATCGTCCCTGCGCCGATGAGCAGGTCCGCGACGACCTTCTGCCCCACGTGGAGATATTGCGAACGGATGAACGCGCGCCTGATCGCCGAGATCGACGAGTCGAACATCCGCTTCTCGCGATGCTCCGCCGTGAAGCCCTTCACGACCTCCATGCCCATCAGCCGCTCGACCAGCGCGCCCTGCGCTTCGGCGAAGTGGTCCTGCGCGATCGCGTAGGTGTGGCGCAGAGGCGAGTTGAACGTCCGGAACGTCAGGAAGTGCAGCGGAAGCAGCAACACCGTCGCCACCGCGAGCCGCCAGTTCACCATGAAAATCACCGAGAGCAGCACCACGAAGCTGATCCCGTTGAAGAGCATCTTCGGCAGATGCTCCTGGATGAACTGCTGCAGCCGGCTCGTGTCGTCCATCACGCGCGACGAGAGCTTGCCGGCGTGCTCCGCGCCGCCGCAGTCGATCTTGAGACCCTGCAAGTGCACGAACAACTCGCTGCGCAGCCCGAACGCGAGGTTCTCGGCGATCTTCACGCTGAGCATCCGGCTCCAGAAGAACAGCGCGTTGCGCAGCAGATAGGCGACCGCAAGCCCGCCCAGAATCCACCAGATCAGCGACCACTCCGGCTCGCGGTCCTGCCCGGGCAGCACCCTGTCCACGATCAGCTTGAGCGCGTACGGCACGGCCATGTTGACCGCCGTCAGACACGCCAGCAGCAGCACCACCGCCGAGATCTTCCCGGTGTATCGGCGCAGCGACACCCTGTCGATCCGGGGCTGGTTCTCAGCCGCATCGACGGCCCGCCCGGGAGGGCTGGATGAGAGCACGGGGCGCACTGCGATCAGCGTACCAGATCGGGGCCGGGGAGCCGAGCAAAAAACCGCGTGACGCCGCGCGGCGCGGCCTCAGGGGGACTGGCGGATGTTCCGGAACGCCTCGGCGAGCTCGCCCAGCGCAGACTCGATCCGCTCGATCGTCGCCGAGTAGTAGTGCTCGGTCTGGAAGAAGTGCTTCGCGACGTCCGAATCGATCACCTGCACCTCCCCGCTCTTGATGTCGGGCAGCTGCAGCATCGTCCCGACGTGGAAGTGCTTCAGACGCTGGGAGCCGATCCCCCCGTTCAGGATCGCCATCTGCTTGAGCACGATCGCCCGGCGAAGCCGGAGCAGGTCCTGCGGCCCGTGCAGCAGCACGGTCGCCGTCTCCCGGCCCTGCTCGTCGGGCTGGTTCATGTCCCAGAGCAGGCGCCCCCACTCCGCGCGATCGGCGCAGTCCACCACCTGGATCTCCGGGATCCGCTCCGTCCCCAGCTTCCCGGGACGAGTCACTTCACGATCAAAGAAATACCGGATCGCCAGCGCCTTGCCCGGGTTGTTCGTGAAGAACTCGTTCATGTCGGCGCCCCCGCCATGCTCCGCCAGCACGCTGCGCAGGAACCGCACCCTGTACCCGGCGTTCGAGTCCTCGCCGAACAGGATGATCCGCTCCGCGTCGACGGGTTCGGTCAGCTCCAGATTCTTGATGACCTCGTACATCATCCGCTCGACCAGGATGTGCTCGCCCGGCATCCGCTCCCCGGTGAAGTCGCTGAACGGGTGCACCGCCGCGAAGCGGAAGTTCGACCGCACGAGGTCGTTCACCTGCCTCCTCGCCGCGAGCAGACGCGCGTTGGTCGTCAGGAAACTCAGGTCGAACACCTCCGCCTCGCGAAGGCGGTGCACGTCGCGATGCAGGGTAAAGCCGGAGATATCGAAGGTGCCCTCCGACCGGGGGTTCATGCGCCCGAGGCGTGTCGTCTCGGGCAGCACGTAGGGCGTCAGCACGATGATCACCTCGCGCTTCGACTCCTCCCATCGCTGCGACTGAAACAGCGGCCCCAGCAGCGGAAGGTCCCCCAGCAGGGGCACCTTCTGCGAGATGTAGCTGTCCTGGCGGCTCACCAGCCCGCCGATGATCAGAGGCGTGTTGTTCGGGATCCTCGCGTAGGTCTGCACCCGCCGGCTCGCGATGGTCGGGGCCGACGCGAGCACGCGCCCATCCTCGCCGCGAAGCTCGAGATCCTGCCCGGGGATCGGCGCCGACACCGTCGTATCGATCTGCAGACTGATCTCGTTGCTCTCCGCGTCGATGCGCGGCCGGACGTTCAGCAGAATCCCGGTTGGGATGTACCGGAAGTCGAACGAGATCTTCGACGCGTTCCCGCTCAAGCCCTCCTGGCTCGTCGCGACCGGGATGTCAGTCCCCACGCGGATCGTCGCCTGCCTGTTGTCCAGCGTGACCACGCTGGGGCGCGACAGGATCTCCGCCTTCCGCTGCGTCACGAGCGCGCGAAGACGGACCAGCCACTCGGTCGGCAGACTCAACTCGCTGTCAACGCTCCCCACAAGCGTCGAGACCGCGCGAGAAGGATCCAGCGATCCGAGCAGCAGCTGCAGCGAACCGTCCTGGAACTGCCACTCGACTCCGAGCTCCTTCAGACCCTCGTCGCCGATCTCGATCACCATGCCCTCGATGAACACCTGGCGCGCCGGAACGTCGATCAGATCCGACAGCAGACGCAGCACCCGGCTGTGCTGCTCCGGGTGCGCCGGGTGGAACATCACCAGGAGCTGCGACGAGCGCCCCGAAACCGTCTCTGTCTCCATCCGGTTCGTCGTGGTCGGGAAGGTGAACATCCCGCTCGCGTTGGCGACCCGCGCCTCGTTCGCGCCGATCAGCGTCATCGCCTCGCCCTGCGGCGCCGGCATCATCGTCACGATCGGCAGTCGCGCGAAGTCCACCTCGTTCCTGATGATGTCGTTCTCGCCCACCACCTGAACGCCCAGGTTCCGCAGCGCCTTCATCGCCGACGCAGCGTCGACATAGCTCAGTTGCACGATCTGCGCCTCGAGGTCCGGCAGCGTCAGTCGCGATCGCATCTCCAGCGCTGTCGCGACCGCTTCGCTCGTCCACGGCTCCGCACGCTCCACGTCCGCGTTGGCCGCGACGCCGTGCGGCCCGATCACGATCGCGTGCGCCACGAGCTGCCCGGCCTGCGAGAGATACCTCCGGTGACTCAGGCGCACCAGTCGCAGCCCCTGCTCGGAGTTCCGCGCCAGCACGATCGTCAGGTCCGACCTGTCGCCCGGGGGCAGGAAGTCCGCCAGCGTCGAGGCCGCGGGCGAGTACCCCAGCTCCACCTGATATTTCATCGCGACCGTCTCGAGCAGCTCGATGACCTCCGTGTCGCTCAGACGCCCGACCGACACCGCCTTGCCCGACCCTTCCGGCAGCGAGGGGTGACGCTCGAGCATCTCCGCTTCCGAGGGCTGCCCGAACACCCCCGGAGAGGCCGTCTCCACCACGACGGTCGGCGTGCGCCGCGCCAGCGACGCGCGGACCTGCGCCTCGTGCTGGCGCTGGCGCTCGATCTGCGCGATCGCGATCGACAGCTGTTCCGAGTCCTTCTCGTCAACCACCACCCCGGAGCTCACCCGCGCCTCTTCCAGGGAGGTCGACCGCGCCGTCCGCTTCGAGACCGAGACACACGCCGAAAGCGAGAGCGCCGAACCCGCGGCGACCGCGAGCGCGAGATGCGAAACCGAAAGAGAGCGCGTGCGCATGCGTCGGGATCCGTTCCGTGAGTGTGAACTCCGGTCCACGCTGAGCGCAGACCTTGGGTGACCTCCCCGTGTATCGGTCCGATCCCCCCGGGAGCATCGAGAACCGGATGCCCCCCAAGGCCTTGCGCCGACCCCGGAACGCCCCCGGCCCTCGGCTGGACGCTCAGCCCGTGCTCTGCATCGCCGCGGCCAGCGCGTTCACGCTCAGCAGGATCAGCCGCCGCAGCCTGGCCCCGTCGTCCCCCGCGTCCCGCGTGGCGCCCATGGCGCCCGGCGACTCCCTCCAGCGACGAAGCAACTCGACCTGCAGCGCGTTGATCGCGTCGGTGTCTGGGTTCCGCTCGTGGATCGACCGCTGGATGACCGGGTTGTTGTCGAGCAGCGCCCGCTGCCCCGTGATCGCCAGGATCGCCCGCTCCGCCAGCGCGTACTCGCGCGCGAGCCGATCGTGGAACGCCCGCCCCTCTTCCCAGGCGTACCAGCGCGCCACCGGCAGACGCGCCCGCGCCATCTCCTGCTGCGCATTATCGATGAACGCCCTGAAGAACCCGCCCTCCCGATAGGCCGCCCGGCACGCCTCGACGCGCGAGCCGTCCGCCATCACCTCTCGCTCGAACGCTTCGCCCACGCCGTACCAGCCCGGCGCGTTGTACCGCATCTGCGTCCACGCGAACACCCAGGGGATCGCGCGCAGGTTCTCGAACCGCACCTCGCGCCCCGATCGCAGCACGGGGCGAGAGGCGATCGGGAGATCACCGATGTGCAGCACCGGCGAACGCCCCACGAACCAGCCCCAGAACCCCGGATCGTCGATCAGCCCGCGGTACACCGACCGGGACCGCTGCGCCACCGAATCCATCACGTCGTGAAACCCGTCCGGCCCGGATGATTCCGGCGCGCCGGCGTCGACGCTGCGCAGCATCGCGTTGACGATCTGCTCAAGGTGACGGTGCGCCAGCTCGGGCATCGCGTACCGGAACGAGATGACCTCGCCCTGCTCCGTAAACCTGATCCTCCCGTTGCGGCTGGCACGCGGGCTCGACAGGATCGCCCGGTGGGCGCGCCCGCCCCCTCGTGCGACCGTGCCACCCCTGCCGTGGAAGAACCGGAACGACACCCCGGCGTCGCGGCACACGCGCGCGAGGTCGTCCTGCGCGCGATACAGGCGCCAGTTCGCCGCCCAGTACCCGCCGTCCTTGTTGCTGTCCGAATACCCGAGCATGACCTCCTGGAACCCGTCTCTCGACGCGAGATGCGCTCGATACGCCGGCTCCGAGAACAACTCGCGAAGAACCGCTCCGGCACGCTCGAGGTCGTCGACCGTCTCGAACAGCGGGGCGACATCGATCGGGCAACGGGTCACGCCCCCATCGATCGACCACAGCCCGACCTCACGGAGCAGCACGAGCACCTCGAGAATATCGCTGACTTCGTGGGCCATGCTGACGATGTACGAGCCAACGGATTCGGGCTCGCGCTCCACCGCCGCCGCGACAACACCGAGCGTGTCGAGCAGCTCCCGGGTCTCGGACGAGAGCGCAGCACGCTTCGATAACAGCGGGCGAGATGTTGTGAGTTCCGCGCGGAGCGTCGCGACACGGTCGCGCTCGTGCATCGACGCGTAATCCCGCGCCACGCCCGCGATCCGCAGCATCTCCCCCACGACGCCCTCGTGCACGCGGCTGTGCTGACGGATGTCCAGGGCCGCGAGGTGGAAGCCAAAGACCCGCGCCCGGACGATCGCGTCGGCGATTGGCCCGTCCTGCGCGAACTCCGCCAGCCCCGCGTGCGCCGCGGCGCGGCGCAGTATGAGAAGCTCCTCGACGAAACTCGACGCCGCGTAGGCCGGGTCGGAGAGCTTCGCCTGCATGGAGCGCACCTTCACGCGGAACGGCTCGTGGCGCAGGTGTCGCACCAGACCGGGATCGAGCGCCCGCTCTCGCGCGTCGCGCTCGATCGATTCCAGGAGCGCCGGGTCGATCGGTGCGAGCCGATCCGAAACGCTCAGCTCCTGATAGATCGCCTCGAGGCCCTCGAGGTGTTTCGCGACCGCGGCCGCGCGCATCTCGGTCAGCGCCGCACGGGTGAGTTCACCCGTCACCTTCGGGTTCCCGTCACGATCGCCGCCGATCCACGACCTGTACCTGAGAAAGCACGGAAGGTCGCAGACGCTCAGCGAGCCCGTCTCACGCGGGAATCGTTCGCGTAACGAAGACGCCAGATCCCGATACAGCGCCGGGACCGCGTCCCAGATCGTGCCGGAGAGGTAGTGCAGCCCGTTGCGCACCTCGTCGATCACCTCAAGACGCTGCGCGCGCACCTCGTCGGTCGCGAGAAGCACCGAGAGTGTCTGTCGCGCCCGTCCCTCGGCCCTCGCACGCTCCGCCGGGGTCGCGTCGGCAGCGTCGTTGATGCGCAGCAGATCAGCGATGCGCGACTGCTTCTGCATGACGCTGCGCCGGCGCGACTCGGTCGGATGGGCCGTCAGCGTGGGACGGATGTCGAGCCGCCCGATGGCGCCGAGCAGCCGGTCCAGCGCGACCCCCTCTCGCGCGATCGCGTCGACGGCTTCCCTGAGCGATTCGGGGCGCGGGTTCCCGCCGGCTTCCTCGCTCGCCCGGCGCCGGTTGATGCGCGCGATCTGGAGCTGCTCGGCCTTGTTGCGCAGGTGGAAACGGATGGTGAGGTGCTTGAGAACCGCGTGGATCTCATCGAGCCCCATGCCCGCCAGCGACGGGTCGAGATCGCCCGACGCCAGCATCCGCGCCGACGCCTCCCGCGTCCGCGCCAGACACTCGCGCACCCCGGGGGTCTCAACCTCGTCGAGTCGCTCGTGGAGCCAGGCGATATCGCGTGCGAGCGGCGAGTCCATGCCCGGCATGGTATCGGCGCCGGACGACGCGCGCATCGTCTCAGGATTCGCGGGGCTTCGCGATCGGGTTCATCCCGCACAGACAGAGGCGTCCTGTGGAAGCCGCATTCGTGAGCGACGAGGCCGACGCACCGTCTCCTAACCTCAGCTCCACCAGTAGCCGCAGCGAGCCCGGAACATCTTTCCCTGTTTCACAGTCTCAGACCGCCTTGTTGCATTTCCTGCACCACAGGGAGTCGCCCCCACGAAGTTTTGCTTGTGACAGCCGGTTGGCGCCAGTACACTTGCCCCCGGGATCAGAATCCGGCGGCGACGGGCCGCAGTTCGTCTGTACAGGCATGCGCCCCGGTTTCCACCGGAGGGCGGAGCGGGAGCGTCACCGATGGCATTCAGTAACGTCCACACCGCGGCGCTGCTCGCTGTCGCCGGGTCCGCGGCGTCGGCCGGCACGGTCGAGTCGTTCTGGATCAACGCGGCCAACGGGCAGTGGAACACCGCCTCCCGGTGGACGGCGCCCGGCACGCCTGGCATCGCCCCTCGCACCAACCAGATCGCCGTCATCGACGCCGTCGGGCCGGCGTACACGATCTCCGCCGATGTGGCGGGCATCAGCCTCGCCGGGCTCCGCCTGCTGTCCGACTCGGCGACGCTGCGCAATTTCCAACCCGGGTTCGAGGTCCGCGGCGAGACACGCATCGAGGCAGGCACGATCCGCAACGGGAACGCGTCCGGCGAGTTGATCTTCAACGACCTCATCCAGACGGGCGGCCTCATCGATACCTCGGTGGGAACAGTCCGCTTCAACGGGCTCGCGCAGATCTTCACGGACTTCCACGCGACCTCGAGCACGATCACCGGCACGGGCACGCTCCGCTTCGGGGACGGAGCGCGGCTCCTGGGGGCGAGCGGTGGCGGCTATACGCAGTTCAGCGTTCTGACCACACTCAATGGCGATGTCGCCCTTGAGGGCGGGGCTCGGTTCAACACCGGCCTGGCGTTCAATCCCGGCGCGCTACTGCGGATGCGAAACGCGCGGATCGACACCTTCGGCACGAACCTGAACGTCATCGCCGAGTCCGGGTTCAACACGATCCGAGGGCGCGAGCTGGGGCCCACCTCGCTCCTCATCGGTTCCGTGACCGTCGAATCGGGCGTCACGATGCAGCTGACCCAGGGCATCGACTCGCGACTCGATATCGTCGCCCATGCGGGCTCGACGCTTTCGCTGGGGGGTAGCGGCAATCCGCCTATCACGAACCGCTTCGCCCAGGGCTCGATCACCAGCGACGGGACCGTGATCTTCAACGGCCGCAACGAGATGAACTTCACCATCGGCGGCGCGCCCACCTACCGCTTCCGGAACGCCAATACCTTCCTCGTCGATCAGGACTTCGGCAATGTCGTCGAGATCAACGGCGATTTCCTGGGGCCCGCGAACTTCACCTTCCGCGACTCGGATCTGAACGCCGGAGCCGCGCGTTTCCTCGGCTCCCCCTCGATCACCGATCCGCTCCAGCAGCCGACCGTTCGCTTCGATTCGTCCTTCTCGCTGACGAGCCCGAACGCGAGTCTTGATTTCCTTTGGCGTGTCGCAACGAACGAGGGCAACCTCTCAGCCAGGACGATCGCGACTAACTCGCTCTTCGTCAACAACGCCGGTGGAACGGTCACGGTGTCGGCACTCGATCGAGCACTGAACTCACAACCGAACCAGCTCTCGTTCCTCAACTTCGGTCATATCGCCTTCCAGAACCAGATCGGTGCGCCGAGCATGCCTGGCGCAAACTCGCTGACGAATTTCGGCACGATCGAACTCGTGAACGGCTCGCGCATGTTCGCGAACCTCAATCAGCACGCGTTCATGGGCGGGCCAGCCACGCAACGGATGGACTTCTTTGCCGCGACATTGCACGCGGGATCGACGACCACGCTCGCGGGGGACATGGGCATCTCCGATCTCGTCATCAGCGCAGGCACGCTTCAGATCGGGGGCGATCTGATCACGACCGCGAGCGGGCAGTTCCGCCATAACGGGGGCGATCTGTCGATCGGTGGAGCAGTGCGCCTCGTCGGCGGCAGTCTGGTCAGCAGCACAGACCCCACCGCCCAGAGGCTCTTCGTCGCCAACACCGACTTCACCTTCGACAGGATCGTGATCGGCGCCGGGGGCGGACTCACCGGCTCGACCACGGTTCGATTCGCCGAATCGCTCGACTGGATCGACCGCGGCATCATCGAGGGGCTCGGCGCGAGGATCATCGAATCGACCGCCGTCGCACGCGTCGGCAGCGCGAGTCAGTCGGCCTACCTCAAAGCCAACATCCGCAACGAGGGACTGATGCTGCTCTCCGCGCTCGCGGCCGTCGGCGCAAGCACGAACACGCTGACCAACGCCGAGGGGGCGGAGATCCGCGCCGACGCTTCGAGCGTAATCGTGAGCGCTCCGGGGACCGGCACGCGCCGTTTCGAAATCGTCAACAACGGGACTATGGATCTCCGCACCGCCGCGACAGCGCGTCTCATCAGCAGCAGCAATACCGGCCTCCATCTCTTGAACAACGCCGACCTCCTGCTCGGGCCCGGCACGACCACGATCGATATTCTCGAGAACGCCGGCGCCGTGTCTCTCGATGGCGGCGTGCTGCGTATCGAGAACTCACTCCGCCTCCTCGATGGTTCCGCGTTGACCGGATCGGGGACCATCGAACTCCGCACAGCCCTCGGCACGCAACACCTCATCGCCGACCCGCTCTCCGGGTTCTCCGGTGAGCTCCGTCTGCTGGGAAACACGCGATTCCTTGCCGGCCTCGACACCGACTCGACGATCCTTCTCCAGAACGGGCCGTCCTTCTTTGAAGACGACACCACGCTCCGCGGCGCCCTGCGAAGCACCGCCGGCACAGGGACCTTCCGCAAGCATGTCGACGCGCACGGCGCGTTCGAGGTTGCCGGGGGTTCGATCCTCGTCGACGAGTCCCTGCACCTCTTCGGCGCCGCGTCCATCTCGTCCGGCTCCATCGGCGGCGCCGGCGCGGTGCGCGTCGCGCACTCCCTGAACGCCACCGGCGGCGTGATCACCGGCGGTGAACTTCTCGTCGATGCCGGCGCCGTCGCCGACCTCGCGCCGGGCGCCGAACTTCTCGTCAACCGGCGCATCACGAACAGCGGATCGATCCGCGCGTCCGGCCCCGGCACGACGACCGTGAACGGACGCGTCGTCAACCACGCCGACATCGAGGTGAACGGGCGCCTCCGTCTCCTCGGCGGCGGACAGAATCACGCCGACATCGTCGTCGACGCTGGCGCCGAGCTCGTCCTCGGCGGCGCCTGGCTGTTCGAGTCCGGCAGCACGCTCGCCTCCGAAGGAACCATCGTCATCCAGAGCGGCCACTCCCGCTTCGCGTCGCCGTTCACCCTGGCGAGCGCCGACGCGCTGACCATCACCGAGAACGCTTCCCTGTCCTTCGATGGGGAACAGCAGGTCGCGTCCGTCGAGAACCGAGGCGCTTTCCAGTTGCTCGACCTGTTTGGGCAGACAGTCGCCTCGTTCGTGCAGACAGAAAGCGGGCTGCTCTCCCTGGCCGCGGCCACCCTCGACGCGGGCGCCGCGCTGTTCGTGCAAGGCGACGCTTCGCTGTCGGGGGGGCTCGAGCTCGACTTCAGGGCCGCGCGAGCGCGCGGAGAGGTCGAGATGCTCGTCCTCTCGGCCTCGGGCATCTCGGGTGAGTTCGGCTCCGTCACGCTGGTTGGCCTGCCCGATGAGGCGAGCGTGACGCTCCGCTACACGCCCACCGAGGTTGTCGCACTGGTCGTGGTGCCTGCGCCCGGTTCTCTCGCGGCGCTCTCGCTCGGGGCGTTCGCGCTCGCGCGTCGGCGCCGGTCCGCGGTCACGCGCTGACCAACCCCACCCGCCGCACGACCGCCTATCGTCACCCATGACGACCCCCTGCCCCCGGACCGGCTGCACGCCGCCCTAGCAGACGGCTCGCCCGCCTCGCGCGGGCCGGTGTCGTTGTCGTCCCCCCACCGCCTCGCTCCGCACCCGGCGCGCCGCCGCGCCAGGATCCCCGTGATCCCACGCCCGGACTGTCACCGTCATGACCGAGAACTCATCCTCACTCCCGCGTCGAACCTTCGCGATCATCTCGCACCCCGACGCCGGCAAAACGACGCTCACCGAGAAGTTTCTTCTCTACGGCGGCGCGCTGGGGCTCGCCGGGTCCGTCACGGCGCGCAAGAACCAGCGTGCGACCGCCAGCGACTGGATGGAGCTCGAACGCCAGCGTGGCATCTCGATCAGCTCGACCGTGCTGCAGTTCGATTACGCCGGCTATAGGGTCAACCTGCTCGACACGCCGGGCCACAAGGACTTCTCCGAAGACACCTACCGCGTGCTCACCGCCGTCGACGCCGCGGTCATGGTCATCGACGCCGGCAAGGGCATCGAGCCCCAGACGCGCAAGCTGTTCGAGGTCTGCCGCCGGCGCGGCGTGCCGATCTTCACCTTCATGAACAAGTGCGACCGCCCCACGCGAGACCCGCTCGAACTGCTCGATGAACTCGAGAAGATCCTGGGCATCGGCGCGTTCCCCGTGAACTGGCCGATCGGCTCGGGCACGGACTTCCGGGGCGTGTACGACCGGCTCTCGAAGCAGGTCCACCTGTTCGAGCGCACGCCCCACGGGGCGTATGTCGCGCCCGTCAACGTCATGGGTCTCGAAGACCCGGCCATCCGCGGTCGTCTCGACGCTCATATCTACGAGCAGACCCGCGACGAGGTCGAAATCCTGCAGGGCGCCGGGGAGTCGTTCGACGAGAAGCGCGTGCTCGCGGGCGAGATCACGCCCGTGTACTTCGGCAGCGCGATGAACAACTTCGGCGTGCAGATGTTTCTCGACGGGTTCCTGGAGCATTCCGCGGGCCCGGGCCCGCGCAAGGCGGATGGCAAGGTCATCCAGCCGACGGACAAGTCGTTCAGCGGCTTCGTCTTCAAGATCCAGGCGAACATGGACCCGCGCCATCGCGATCGCATCGCGTTCGTGCGCATCGTGTCGGGCTCGTTCACACGCGAGATGTCGGTTGTGCATGTTCAGAGCGGCAAGCGCATCCGACTCACCAACGCGCAGCGCCTCTTCGGCCAGCAGCGCGAGGTGGTGGACGACGGGCACGCCGGCGATGTCGTCGGCATCGTCGGACACGATGTCCTGCGCATCGGCGACACCCTGGCCGAGGACCGCTCGGTCGTGTTCCACGAGATCCCACCATTTGCGCCCGAGTGTTTCGCGTACCTGCACAACCCCCAGCCAGGCAACGCCAAGAAGTTCCGGCTAGGCGTCGATCAGCTCCTGCAGGAAGGCGTCGTGCAGCAGATCCAGGTGGGCGCCGGGATGATCAAGACCCCGGTGCTCGCGGCGGTCGGCCCGCTCCAATTCGAGGTCGTGCAGCACCGGCTCAAGTCGGAGTACGGCGCCGAGTCGCGCCTCGAACCGGCCCGCTGGACGCTCGCGCGCTGGTGCCGCGCGCCGGGCGGGCAGAGCGACTTCGCCGCCCTCCCTTCCGACGCGGCGTACGCAGAGGACGCGCAGGGACGGCCGATGCTGCTCTTCTCCGACGAGTGGGACCTGCGCCACTTCGCGCAGCGCCACCCGCTGGTGGAGCTCTCGACCGTTCCCTTGGAGGACAGCGCCGACGCTAGCGCCAGAAACGCCGGCGCTGCTGGGGCGTGAGCGCCTGGTACGCCGCGGTGTCTGTCGAGAGCCGATCGAGGTAGTCGAGCGCCAGCTCCCAGGCCATCGCTTGGCGCTCCTTCTCGGTGATGACGGACAGGATCTGCTGCGCGTACCAGCCGAACATATAGACCTGCGTGTGGCGCGAGACGGCGCTGTTATTCGCGAGGATCGCGAGGTGCTCGATCTCGATCAGCATCACATGGAACAGCCCTTCCATCTGCGGGTTGGCGTGGTCGCGCTTCAGTTCGCCCGCGTCGAACGCCGAGATGTTCCTCACGATGTAGCCGTCCCGGTCGAAAAGCCGGTCGTGCGCTTCGATGAATCTGGCGACGTTCTCGATCCGCCGGTTCCGCACCAGCAGGTACGAATTCACCATGAAAACCAGCAGCGCCACCAGCGCCGCGACGACCGTCGCGTAGTTCCGGAGTTCGTCGCTGGACAGGTCCATCCGCGTCAGTCCCCATCGCCGACGCGCTCGAGCGTCGTCCGGAAGGTCTGGTTGACCAGCGTGAGCGTGTTGCCGCTGAGGGTCCACGCCGAGTTGGTCAGGTAGTCGGAGCCGTTGATGATCAGCGTGTTGCCGACCACGCGGTAGGTCTCGGAATCGACGCGCATCGTCCCGTCGGGCAGCTGCGTCGTCGTCACGACGTGCCCGTTGGGCTGGAAGTGCAGCGTCATCGACTGGAAGGCGCGCCGGGGCGGGGGCGACATCGATGTCACGCGCCAGGCTGTGTCGGCGAACGGCTTCATCTCGGGCGTCGACCCGGGCCACGCGGGCGGGATGAAGGTCCCCGTCGTGGGCGCGGCGCCCTGCGCTTCCAGCTGCGCCTGCCGGGCTTCGAGGTCGCGCAGCGCCGCCGCGTGCTCGCGGTCGCGGCGCTCACGCTCCCTGTCGCGACGGGCCTGCTCCTCGCGCGCGCCCTGCCGGTCGCGCTCGTTCCCGATCATGTAGCCGGCGCCCGTGCCCACCGCGGCGCCGATCAGCGTCCCGCTGGTGTTGCCTCCGATCGACTGCCCCATGAGCGCGCCGAAGCCGCCGCCGACGAGGGCGCCGGTCTGCCCTCCGGACTCGCAGCCCGACAGCGAGGACGAGGCGCCGATCGCAGCGAGTGTTAGGGCAAGCCGGGACGAGAGGAACGCACGATGACTGTTGATCCGCATACCCCGATTCTACCGATCCGCGAAGAAGCGCGTACCGACACCGTCCCGAGGGCCAAGTCGCCCCGGCCCCACCCGAGGGGTTCGGAAGGCGCTGCCGCGACGGGGCGGCCGCTCCCGCAAGAAATCTCGATGCTGACCTGTTAGATCCGCGAGCGCCGCGACAAGTCTCTGTGGAACAACCACCCCCCGTGTCCGGAACGGACACCATGGAGATTCGCAATGCTCGCAGCACACAACAACGCCGCCGCTCGCCCCGTCCTGACCGACTCGCGCCCCGTCTTCGGAGCGTCCAGAACGCTCGCCTGTCTCGCGGGCGTCGCCTCGATCGCGTGCTTGACCTCCGTCGCTTCGGCGCAGCGATTCTACACGACCGAGGTGAACTCCGGAGAGTTGCGCATCGTGAACTACGCGAACGGCGCGGTCACGACCGTTGGCAGTCTCGGCGTCGCCACCACCAACATGGACCTCGCCTGGCACCAGGGCGTGCTGTACGGGCTCGACAACGGCGCTCCTGGCCTCGGAAACAGCGGCAACCTCTACAGCATCGCCACGACGGGCCCGACCGCTGGACAGGCGACGCTCCTCGGCAATCTGAGCTTCCAGGGCGTCGCCTTCACAGGCGAGGCGCTCGGCAGCGACGGGACCTTCCTGTACGCCGGCTGGGGTGCGATCGGCACGAACATCAGCAACCGATGGGGCGTGGTCGGGCTCACCGGCGCGGTGACCTACATCGGAGAGATCGATCCGAACGAACCGCTGAGCGAGCTCGACGGCGCCGGTTTCGGCAACGGGCGCATGTGGGGAATCGATCTGTTCGTCCACAACAACAACCAGAACAACTACTTCTATAACGACGCGTCGAACAGCACCCCGGGCACGTTCCAGCACTCTCACGGCGCGTACGGCTTCACCGTCAACGACTCGAACGATCTGGTCGCGTCCATCGGGACTTCGCTCTTCACGATCACCTCCTCGGGGTACCTCATCGAGTACGCCCAGACCGGCGGCGCCATGCAGGGCTTCACGCAGCTCGTCCTGCCCGGCAACTACCGCGGCCTCGAGATCGTCCCTGCGCCCGGAGCGCTCCCGCTCCTGCTCGGAGCCGGGCTGGTCGGCGCCCGCCGCCGGCGATAAGTCTGCCCCACCCTCCGCGTGGTCCTCTCATGTGCCCGCCCCGCCCGTCATACGCGGTCGGGGCGGATTCCCGTCTCCCGTGAAAGGAGCTGACGATGCGCATCGCTCTGATGCTTCTGCTGCAAGCCGTCTCGATCGCCGCGATGACCGCGATCGGCGTCGGCATCGTTCTCAGCGTTTCCAACGGGTCGCCGAACCCCGCGCTGATCGGGGCGATGGGCGTCAATTCTGTTGCGCTCGTGGTGATCGCGTGGAAACTCCGCGGCGTCGGATCGAAGCGACGCGCCGGACGCGACTAACGCGACAGCGGCGATGTCGTCCCGATGCTCTCCCTCCAGTACGGCGCGTTTCCACGCACATACCCGGCGAGTCGCGACAGGTCGACGACCCCGATGAACGGGTCCTGCCCTGCGGTGAACAACCGCGAACCGTCGCGAGACACAGCGACGGAAAACGTGGACTTCTCGTGCACATGGATCGTCGCAACCTCCGCGGCGGCGACCGGATCGAGGACGACAACATCGCCCCCCGGCCCGACCGTGAACAGGACGCGCCCCGTCGGATGGAACGCGAGGTCGTACGGGCCCCAGGGCAGGCCTCCGATCGCGCGCAGGGGGGCGCCCGTCCGCGCGTCCCACAGGCGGATCACCCGATCATCGCTCGCGGTCACAAAGACGCGACCATCCGGGGAAAACGCCACGGCGCGCGTGGCGACGCCGCCGACATCCAGCGCGACGAGCCGTTTCCCTGTCGCGGCGTCCCACACCGTCGGCGAACTGCGGATGCCTGCCGCGCCGGCTCCGATGAGACTCCCGTCGGGGCTGAACGCGATCATCGGGACACGATCGGCGTCAGCGCGCAGTTTCGCCGACGCCCGGTCGGCGTCGACGCCCCAGAGGTGAATGAATCCCCCGTCCGTGGCCGCCGCGATCGCGCGGCCGTCCGGGCTGAACCGCACACTCCATACGCGTCCGAGCTCAGCGCCAATGACGCGAACGAGCACGCCCTCTTCGCTCCACAGTCTGACCTCACCGTCAGCGGCCCCGGTGACCAGCAGCGACCCATCGGGTGAGAACGCGACGCCGTTCACATACTCCGTGTGCGCCGGGATGACGCGCGCCTGGTCGTCACGCGTCGGCTGGATCATGAGGGTTCCCTCTTCTCCGGCCCATGCTCTCGTGCCTGTCGACGAAACCGCGACCGCAGGAACACTCCGCGATTGGGAAGGAATGCGCGTGAGCCAGGGCCGATCTGCCGCGTCGTACACGGACACACGCGTGGATTCACCCAGCGCGAACACGCCCGCGTCCGCCTCATACGCCAGCCCGGAGGGTTCTTTCCCCGCCGGGAACGTCGCGAGTGGCTCCAGCGTCGGGATCGAGTACAGGGTGACCTCCCCGTCGTGCCTCCCGACAGCCAGCGTCGAATCGGAGCCGCCGAAATCGATGGTCTGTATGGGCGAACGGCCCTGCACAACCGCGATGAGCGGGGAGTGCTCGTTGTCGATATCGAAGAGGTGAAGATCGGAGTTGTACCCCGCCGCGAGATACCTCTCGTTCGGAGAGAGACGCGGCACGCGCACACCGGTCGGGCCTCTCCAGCTCCTGCTGCTCTCCGCCATCGCGAGGGTGCGCACGACGGCCCAGTCGGGTTCGGCGAGGATCGAGACACGCGCGTCCGGCCCCGTCCACGATCCAACGAGCAGCGCCAGGCCGCCGTCTATTCGCGCGAAGCTCACCGAGAAAGCGTCTCCCAGCATGCGCGTCACAACCCGGAGCGTCGCGGCGTCGTAGATGGTGATAGCGCCCGACGGGCCACGCGTAACGCACGCCAGGTAACGGCCGTCATCGGAAGCCGTGAGCTCAAGCGAGTCGGCGTCGATCGAGACCGGCCCGACAACGGCGCCGGTCCGCAGGTCGTGGCGCGAGAGCCCGCTCCGGGTCGCCGCGAAAGCCACGAACCCACCCTCGGAGCGCGGCGCGAGTATCAGTCGTGCCTCTGATATGAGACCCGGCGCCGCCGACAAGGAGCGGCCGCGCCCCGACAGATCCCATGAGGTCCGGACCAACGCGCGATCGACGCTCCACACTGCTCCGTTGCTGCGATCAAAGCCGAGCGCCGGCGTGACCGCATTCGTGGAGGTACGGAATCTTCGCGGCATGCGCGCGTAGAGCTCCATCAACGACCACGCCGACCGGATCGCTTCGGGCGAGCCGGTGAAGCCGATGCCCACATCATCCGCCATACCGACGCGAACGGCCTCACCCCACAAGATCTGTTCGGCGCGATCTGTGTCACCAAGACTGCCCATCAGCCGGGCGCGCTGCACCGCGGATTCCGCCAGCGACGCCTCGGCGCTGCGCCGGGCCTTGTCGAGGTCCGTCGCGAGGAACGCGAGGCCGATGACGCCGGCCAGCAGCGTGCAGGCCACGATGACTCCAGCCCCGACGATCGGTCTGTGCTTGAGCGCCAGACGTGAAAGCACATACCACGCGCTGTCGCGCCGCGCATCGATCGGCTCGCCCGCGAGAAAGTGCTCGAGGTCGGCGCACAGAGCGTTCGCGTCGGAGTATCGCCGGTGCGGGTCCTTCGACAGGCCGCGCAGGATGATCGTCTCGAGGTCCGCCGGAATCTTCGGGAGGTAGTGCGAGGGTGGCGTCGGCTCGGTCTCCGCGGCGTGGCGAATGATTTCGGAGAACGAACCCTCGCACGGGATCGGATGAGCGCCGGTGAGGGCGCGGTACAGCGTCACCACCAGCGCGTACACATCGCTGCGCGCACTCGGCTCGTCCTCCACCCCCAGGAGCTGCTCGGGCGCGGCGAACGCCGGCGTGCCCGCGAACTCACGCGTGAGCGAAGGGGCGCCCGAATCGGTCACCATCGCGTGACGCGCAAGCCCGAAGTCGAGCACACGCGGCACGCCATGGCGATCGACCAGGATGTTCGATGGCTTGAGATCCCGATGGATCACTCCCCTCGAATGCGCATGCCCGACTCCCGACGCGACGGCGACGAAGAGGCGGGTCACCGCGTCGATCCATGCACGCGACCCCCTGACGGGATGCTCGATCGTCCCGCAGTATTCATCGATCGGAACGCCGTCGACGAACTCCATCGCGACGAACCGCGCGCCGCGGTCCGTGAGCCCCGAGTCGAAGACGCTCACGATGCTCGGGTGACGCAGACTCGCGGCGAGCTCGACCTCGCGCTCGAACCGGACGCGCTGCCGGGGCGACGCCAGCACGCCCCCCAGCAGCAGCTTCACGGCGGCGGGCCGGCGCGTCGCGACCTGCACCGCCCTGTACACCACCCCCTGCCCGCCCTGCCCGATCACCTCGAGCAACTCATACCCCGGTGCGAGACCCGGGTCCCTGCACGACTCGTCTTTCAGCCAGGAACCCGGCAGCGCATCGCCGATCGCGCCGGCATGGCGCCGGAGGAACTCGCGGTTCTCGCGGATATCGCGGACCATCGCGGCACACGCCGCACAGGATTCGATGTGAGCCAGCAACGCCGGGCCTGGGTCGTCGGTGTGCGCCAGCGATTCCAACGCCGCGGGACGCGGGCACCCTTCCATGTCACACGCCCTCGTCGTACGCGGCGGTCAGATCTCGCACGATCTCGCGCAGCCGCTTCGTCAACCGGTTCTTGATCACATACACCGCATCGACATCAATCCCGCACTGCTCGGCCACCTCTGACGCCGGAACGCCGCGAACGACGAAGAGCTCGAAGGCGCGCAGCGTGTGCTCCTCGAGCCGAGACGAGCGGCCGAGTTCCGCGAGCGCCTGACCGAGGATCGCCGCGTCGCGTTCTCGCTCCCAGATCTGAGAGAGATGCGCTTCATCGGGGATGGAGGCGCCGATGTCCGCGGCATCCTGCTGGCCGGCGCGCTTCCCGGCGCCCTCCGATCGGCGCATGGCGTAGGCGGTGTTCCTCGCGATGCCGATCAACCAGGAACTCAGGCGCCCCTGGCCGCGGACATACCTCCCTGCGCGATAGGCCTGCGCAAACTCGACCATCGCTCGCTGCGCGAGCTCCGACGCGTCGTCGGGTGAGAATCCCAGCGAACGCGCGAATCCCGTGAGCACGGGTCGGTAGCGCGCGTCGAACCCCGACCACGCCTCCCCATTCGCCGGGTCGCGCAGGTCGTTCAGCAGCTGGGTTGTTGTGCGCGTCAGCACGCGTCGTTCCTCATCCGCGCTCCGAGCCCCCGGCAGGCAAGCCGAGGGCTCGAGGGCTGCCCCCAGTGTACCGTGAACCCCCGGGAGGCAGTGCGCGACACTGGCAGACCCGGCCGGGGGCCCCGCGCGTTGACGCTCAGATCACTCCGGCGATTCACCGAATCGGATCGCGTTCAGCGGCGCGTCGCTCAGCCGGAGAATCCCGCCGCGGGGATGATCCAGATCGATTGTGATCCAGAGCGCGGTGCTGATGATGAGCGTGAGCGGAATCGCGAGCGCGATCCTCCGCCGCCCGGCCATGCCGCACCCGTAGCCGATCACACCGATCGCGAGCACGGAAGAGGCGATCAGCAGGCCGAGCACCAGCGGCGGGAGATGCTTCTTCCCGGCCGCGATGCGGTTGGAGTGCATGTCGATAACCTCGTTGACGGGCGTGAGCACCGCCATGGTAGCCGCCGGGTTCTCGGTCACCCCTGCCAGCGCGTGCCGCCACAGGGCGTCGTGGAAGCGATCGACTTCGCGGAGCTGCTCGGGAGGTATGCTGCGCCGCACAACGCGCGTGACCTCTACACGATGCTTGGTGTACCCGCGGAGCGTCTCCCGCATCGCGGTCCTGTGCGGCTCAGCGAGAAGATCCGCTCGGAGGTGCGCCGTGCCGATCGCGTTTGCCTCGGCGACGATCATGTCCTGACGCTCGAGAAAGCGCGAGCCCGCGGCGGCGAAACTGAAGGCGAGCAGCAAGCCCAGAACCCCGAGCACGGCGCCCTGAATCGCGCCGACCTGTCCTGCGCCGCCCGGCTCGGCGTCGGACCTCGCCCGTCGACCGGACCGAAACCCCAACTCAAGCGCCGCAAGGAGCAAGACAAAGAGCGAGGCCGCGATCACCAGATCCATCACAACGCCGCCCATGAGCCACACCATCCTGACCGTCAGAAAATAACCTGCACCTGAACCTGCACCGCCCATTGGCCGTCGTCGGGGCTCGCGAGCAGCGCCGTATTCGTGCTCGCCGGCGCGAGCGTCGAGGACTGCTCGTCGAGGAACCAGATCACGTTCCCGGTCAGCTTCAGCGCGTGCGATCCGGGAAAGAAGTAGTAACTCGCGCCGGCGGTCAGCGTTCGGAAGTCGCCGGTCCGCTCAGAGCGGTCGTTATCCGAGACGATCATATCGAAGCGGCTGAACAGCTCGGTATGGTCGGTGACGAACACGCCGCCCTGGAGGATGAACCCCGCGTCGAAGTACTTGTCGCTGGCGGCGTCGTCGCTCTGGACGCCGACAACCGCGCCGAAGAGGTTCCAGCCGTCGCCCTCGACGCCGATGTCCGCCGTCAGATAGAGCAGCTTCAGGTCGTCGCGGGTCCCGGTGTCGCGTCCTCCGGTCTCGTAGTGGATCGCCCCTCCGAGCATCACCGCGAGCCCGCTCCCGCGGAACGAGGTGTAGTCGTCGAAAGTGGACCACGATTCGCCGGCGATCTTCCATTCCCACCTCGTGGTGAACGCAGCGTCCGCCTTGAGACTCGAATCGAAGTCGTTGTTCGCGGAGCGGATGCCGTCGCTGAACGCGGCCCAGAAGCGGACGCTGTCCCATTCACGCGACACCATCACGCCCTGCGTGTTGCCCTGATTGAAGTAGTCATCGACCACGGACGCGTTGACCGCGAGCTGCTTCTCAGCGCCGATATTCTCGTCGCGGAAGAGCGGGATACTGAACTGCCCGAGCCGGAGTTTGAAAGAGTCCGGGAGCGTGAGTGTGGCATACGCCTGATCGAGTGAAGCGTCGCCCGACGAGCGACTGAAGGTGGTCCGGACTCGCGCCGACATCCCTTCGAACGGGTTCGCATCAAAGAACAGGCGCGTGCGGTTCAGCGAGAATCCGCCTGTGTCGCGAGAGTCGCCGGGGCTCGCGACCTCATCACGATGGTTGTATGTGTAACGGAACTGCGTGAAGCCCCAGATCCGAAGCGGCGGAGGCCCCTCGGGCGCGGTCGAGGCCAGACTCGTTCTGGACGCCGCGTCGGCGAGCATCGCGTCGATCAGCGCTCGGGTCTCCTCGGTGTCGAGGGACACGAAAGACGACGACGCGAGCGCGGGCGCCGCGACGAGCACGCTGGTGAGTGCCAACACCTGGCGCATCAGAAGATCACCTTCGAGAGGGCAAGCCCGGTGAGCACGGCGCCGGTGGTCGCCACCAGCCCGGGCAGCATGAACGAGTGGTTGAAGACGAACCTGCCGATCCGCGTGGTGCCCGTGCGATCGAAGGCGATCGCGGCCACGATCGTTCCGTACGTCGGCAGGAAGAAATACCCGTTGACCGCCGGGAACATCGCGATGAGTGAAGCCGCCGGCAGACCGAGCGCGACGCCAAGGGGCATGAGCGCCGCGACCGTGGACGCCTGGCTGAAGAGCAGGATAGAGAGGGCAAAGAGCCCGATCGCGAAGATCCAGGGGCGCGCCTGGATCGCGTCGCCCAGCGAACTCACGACGAACTCCTTGTTGCCCTCGAAGAAGCAGTTGCCCATCCAACCGAGACCGATGATGGAGATGACCGCGATAACGCCCGCCGTCGCGACCGACGATCGGACCGCATCGGCGGGCTTTGCCCCGAGGAAGAGCATCATCAACCCCGACGCGCCAAGCATAAGGATCTGAATGATCGTGGGCATCCCGAGCGTCGCCTGTCTGGTGGTGGGCGCGCTCTCGATCTCGTCGATCGCACGATCCAGCGCCTCAGCCAGCTCGGCCGTGGGGATCGAACGCATCCCCTCCTGCGGGTCCAGGAGCGACAGAATCGCGTTTTCGATCCTCTCGACGGGGACCGTGTCGCGCGGCCCGATCGTTTCGGTGTAGGTCGGTCGCAGCGACGGGATCATGCCAAACAGCACGATGAGCAGCGCCGCGGTCAGGAAGATCCCAACCGACCACGCGGCGCGGCGTCTGGCGGGCGCCGACATCGCTTCGGTCTTCGTCTCGCCGCTCTCAACGAGCCCCTTCTTGAGCCTGTCGATATAGACGGGGTCCTCAGCGAGGGCCTTGCCCTTGCGGATCACCGCGAGGGCGCCGAGCGCGACGCCTACGAGCGTCGAGGGGATGCAGATCGCGAGGATGTGCCAGAGCTCGACCGGCTTGCCGTTGATCTGCAGGCCCGACGCGCTCAGGATGCCGAGGAGCCCGACGGTCGCTGCGGCGAGCGGGCTCGCGGTGATCGCCTGCTGCGATGCGATCACGCTGATGGACATGGGACGCTCTGGTCGGATGCCCGCCTTGCGCGAGACCTCGGCGATCACCGGAAGAATCGCGTACGCGACGTGGCCCGTGCCCGAGCAGAACGTGAAGATGTACGCGACGAGGGGCGCGATGATCGTGATCCACTGCGGTTTGGCGCGCAGCGCGCGCTCGGCGACGCGGACGAGAAGGTCCATGCCTCCGGCCGCCTGCATCGTCGCCGCGGCGGTCACCACCGCCACGATGATCGCGAGCACCGTCACAGGGGGTGATGACGGTGGAAGCCCGAACACGAAGACCAGAACCGCGAGCCCGATCGCCGCGACGGTCCCGAGCCCGGCTCCACCGACACGCGCGCCTACGAAGATCGCGGCGAGCACGACGAGCAGCTCAACCCAGAACATGGCTTATCTCCTGGTCTGACGGGAGCCGACCTTCTTTCGTGGGCGCACGATCCGAATGTTCGTCAGCGCGACAGGGTCGAGAACCTTCCTGATCTGCGCCTCGCTCAGCAGCTTCTTCTCCCGGACGAGCTCGACGACGCCCTTGCCCGAACGCAGCGCCTCGGCCGCGATTTCCGTGGCCTTGTCGTAGCCGATGTGCGGGTTGAGCGCCGTGACGATGCCGATGCTCCGCTCGACGAATCCGCGGCAGATGTCCTCGTTGGCCGTGATCCCGTCCACGCAGTGCTCGCGCAGCGTGCGAGCGGCGCGCAGGAACATCGTCTGCGACTCGAAGACTCTGGCGGCGATCACCGGCTCCATCACGTTCAACTGGAGCTGGCCCGCCTCGGCGGCCATCGTCACGGTCAGGTCGTTGCCGATCGCCGCGAAGCAGACCTGATTCACGACTTCGGGGATCACGGGGTTCACCTTGCCCGGCATGATCGACGAACCCGGCTGCATCGGGGGCAGGTTGATCTCGTTGAGGCCGGCCCGCGGCCCTGAGGAGAGCAGCCGGAGGTCGTTGCAAACCTTCGAGAGCTTGATCGCCAGACTCTTGAGCACCGAGGAGTACAGCACGAACGCCTGCGTGTCCTGCGTCGCCTCGATCAGATCCTTGGCGAGGGTGATCCGCTTGCCGGTGATAGACGCCAAGTGCACGACGCACTTGCGGCCGTAGCCGCGCGGCGCGTTGAGCCCGGTGCCGATCGCCGTCGCGCCCATGTTGACGTCGCAGAGAGCCGCCTCGACGCGGCGCAGCACGCGTGCTTCGTCCTGGATGCTCGCGGCCCACGACTCGAACTCCTGTCCGAGGGTCATGGGGACCGCGTCCTGGAGTTGCGTACGCCCCATCTTCAGGACCTTCGCGAACTTCTTGCCCTTCTTCCGGAACGATTCGATGAGCAGGTCGAGCTCGGCGATCAGGCGGTCGTTGGTCAACAGCATCGCGATGTGGAGCGAGGTCGGATAGGCGTCGTTGGTCGACTGGCTCAGGTTGACATGGTCGTGCGGGTCGCAGAACTCGTACTCGCCGCGATGTCTGCCGAGGTGTTCGAGCGCACGGTTCGCGATGACCTCATTGGCGTTCATGTTCGTCGAGGTGCCGGCGCCACCCTGGATGATGTCGACCGTGAACTGATCGTGGAGCTGCCCGTCGAGGATGTCGCGGCAGGCGGCCTCGATCGCGCGGCAGATCTTCGTTGGCAGGATCCCGCAGTCACGGTTCGCGCGTGCCGCGGCCATCTTGACCATCGCGAAGGCGCGCACCAGATCGGGGTAGTGGCTGATCGGCACCCCGGTGATGTGAAAGTTCTCCATCGCGCGCGCGGTCTGCACGCCGTAGTACGCGCTCGCCGGGACACGCTTGGAGCCGAGCAGGTCGTGCTCGGTGCGCGTGCGGGCGGCCTGGGTCTTTCGCTTCGCCATACTGTCGGTCCTCTCTGGGATACGCGGCGCCGCCTGCGCGGCGCGTGCTTCGGACGATCACTGATTCGGTTTGCCGGGCTGCTTCGCGGCCCACTTGGCGTGGAGGTCTCTGACGACAGCGATCGCTTCGTCGGCCGACGGCAGGCAGAGCGGCATATCGATGTCCTCCTGGCTCGCGAGGGGCATCTGCGGGTTCAGCATGCTCTCCCTCGCCCACTCGACCAGACCCTTCCACATCTTGCCGACGAGGATCAGCGGCACGTCATCGACGTGCCGGACCTGCAACAGCTGCCAGATCATCATGGTTTCGAGCACCGTGCCGATCCCGCCGGGCGCCACCACGAATGCGTCCGATGTGAGCACGAAGTGGTGCAACCGACTGAAGAAGGTCTTGTGCTCGAACGCGTGCTCGACGAACGGGTTCACCTCCTGTTCGAAGGGCAGATCGACGCGGATGCCGGTGGACCGGTTCGGCTGTCCGGCGCTGGCTGCGCCCTCGTTGGCCGCCTGCATCAGGCCGGGCCCGCCGCCGGTGACGATGTCGCAGCCCATCTCGGTGAATGCGGCCGCGACGCGCTTGACCTCTTCGTACGCGAACGACCCCGGCGCAGCCCGTGCCGAGCCGAAGATCGCGACGCGGTATCGCTCGCGCCGCGTCGGACGCAGTCGCGTCAAGTTGTTGACGATCTCCCAGAGACCCATCACCGACGTGGAGATGATCTCCTTCACCGCCTCTTCATCGGTGATGGTCACGGCGCGTGAGGAGCCAATGGGCATGCGGTGCTCGGACATAGTTCGCTCCGATCAGACGCGCCAGGCGCGCCTGGGGGAGATTCATGTCGTGATCTGATGACGCTGCTTGTACTCGTCCATCGAGTCGACCGAGCTGAAGTACAGCGTCTTGCCTTTATGCTCGACCGTGCCCGCCGCCTCGTTTCGCAGCAGCCGGGTCTTGGTGATCGGGTCCTCGACCATCGACCAGCGGAGGTAGTGCTGGTTGTCCTGCATCGAGAGGTACGCCTTGACGCATGCGATCAGCTGGTCGTCGATCCACTTCCCGAGCGCTTCGCGGTCGATCTTGTCCAGCGGCATCTCGATGCGTGCGTGGCGGTCGTACTCGATGAAAGTGGGAATGATGAGGAGGTCATAGTCGAGGATGAGCTTCGTGATGTCCGGGTTCGCCGAGACCGTCATCGTGAGCGTCATGTTCGCGAGGTCGGTCAGGAACACGACTTTCGCTTCGCGGAGCGAGGGCGTGATCTTTGGGGTGACGCTGATCGTGTCCCCGAACTGCTTCGCGAACTCGTCGAGACGCGGGCCCCAGACCGCCTTCAGGTCCTCACAGGTCTTGCCGAACTGGGCGAGTCGAGTTTCGTGCTCCTTCTCCTGTCGGGTGCGGTCCTCGGCGGCCTGCTTCTGGCGTGCGGCCCGTGAGTCAAACTCCGCCTTGATGCGGCTCGAAAGCGATGCGTTCTCCATGACGACTCACTCCTTCTCTTCTCTCTGCGTTCGCGATGAGGAACGGACCTCATCCGAGGATCAGGAAACGGACACGGAGCGCCACTCGTGTGGACCCGGTCACGCGTGCGCTCCCTCCGTGACTGGCGCCTTCGCGGCGGGGGCTGCCTTCACGCCGAACACCCGCTCGGTCAGTGTCTGGATGACCACGTACAGCACCGGCGTGAAGATCAGGCCGAGCAGCGTGTTGCCGATCATGCCGTAGAACACCGCGGTGCCGATCGCCTGGCGGCTGGCGGCGCCGGCGCCGGTGGCGATCATCAGCGGCAGCACGCCCAGGATGAACGCCAACGCGGTCATGAGGATCGGGCGCAGTCGCAGGCGCGACGCCTCGACGGCGGACTCGACGATGCCCTTGCCCTGCTCCCGATAGGCCTTCGCGAACTCGACGATGAGGATCGCGTTCTTCGCGCCGAGGCCGACGAGGAGCACGAGGCCGACCTGCGTGTAGATGTTGTTGTCCATGCCGCGCCACATCAGCCCGGCCATCGCGCCGAGCACCGCGAGCGGGATCGAGAGCACGACCGCGAGCGGGATGAACCAGCTCTCGTACAGAGCCGCGAGGATCAGGTACACGACGAGCAGGGCCATCGCGAAGACGACGATCGCCTGACTGCCGACCAGTTTCTCCTGGTAGGAGAGCGCGGTCCATTCGTAGGTCATGCCGGGCGGGAGTTTCGCGTCGGCCATGGTTTCGACGATGCGCAGCGCCTCACCGGAGGACACGCCAGGCGCCGGCTGTCCCTGCACTACCGCCGCCGGGAAGATGTTGTACCGCACGACGCGATCGGCGCCCATGATCTCGGAGACGGTCACGAGGGAGCCGAGGGGGATCATGCGTCCGTCCGGGGAGCGCACGTCGAGGCGGGCGATATCCTCGGGCTTCGAGCGGAACCGGCTGTCGGCCGACACATTGACCTGCCAGGTCCGTCCGAAGAGGTTGAAGTCGTTCACGTACGCCGACGAAAGATACCCCGACATCGTCGAGAACACGTCCTGCAACGGGATGCCGAGGATCTTCACGCGCTCGCGGTCGACATCGGCGAAGAGCTGGGGCACGGCGGGCCGGAAGGCGCTGTTGACTCCCTGCAGTTTCGTCTGGGCGTTGCCGTCGGCGACGAGTCCCTGCACGACCTCCCCCATCGCGACGCGACCGAGTCCGGCGCGGTCCTGGAGGCGCAGGTCGAAGCCCGATGCGCTGCCGACGCCGTCGACAGCGGGGAGCGAGAACACGATCGCGAGGCCGTCGGGGACCCGCGCGGTTTTCTCGCGCAGCTCGGCCATGATGGTCGCGAGGTCCCTGCCCCTGGGCAGACGCTCCGACCAGTCCTCGAGGCCGATGAAGAACAGGGCGTAGTTCGAGCCGTTGTTGTTGATCATCGAGAAGCCGGGCAGGGATGTGTAGTTCCGCACACCCTCGGTCTCGGACAGGATTTTCTCGATCTGCTCCACCGCGGCGAGTGTTCGCTCCTGCGATGCGGCGTCGGGCATCCACAGGTCGATCATCACCATGCCTCGGTCTTCGAGGGGGACGAAGCCGGTCGGGACTCGTGTGAAGGACCAGACGATCAGCACGAAGCAGCCGGCGAAGCTTGCCAGGGTGAACAGGATGACGGCGGGGTGCACGAGGAACTTGACGAGTCGCGCGTACCCGTTCGCCAGCTTGTCGAAGCCGGCGTTGAACCAGCGCACGAGGATGAACTTCTTCTTCCCCTCCTTGTGCGGCTTGAGGATGAGCCCGGAGAGCGCCGGGGTGAGCGTGATGGCGCAGATGCCGCTGATGAATGTACTCGCGGCGATGGTGAGGGCGAACTGCCGGAACAACTGCCCGCTGATGCCCGGCAGGAACGCGGTGGGGATGAAGACGGCCATGAGGACGACGGTGATGCTGATCACCGGCGCGAGGACCTCTTTCATGGCCTGCACGGTCGCTTCTTTGGGCGGCAGGTGCGTCTCGGTCATCACGCGTTCGATGTTCTCGACGACGACGATCGCGTCGTCGACGACGATGCCGATGGCGACGATGAGGCCGAAGAGCACGGGCATGTTGACCGAGAAGCCGAAGATCTTGGCGAAGGCGAATGCGCCGATGATCGAGACGGGGATCGCCAGCATCGGGATCACGGAGAGGCGCAGACTGCCGAGGAAGATGATGACCACGGCGAGGACGAGCGCGAGCGCCTCGAAGAACGTGTGGAAGACTTCCTCGATAGCCGCGAGCACGAACTCGGAAGTGTCGTAGATCGTCTCGAAGGACAGGCCCTCGGGGAGCGTGTCGGACTTGGCATGGAGGAGCGTTTCGATGTCTTTGGCGACCTGCACCGCGTTGCCGCCGGGCGCCTGATAGACGACCATCGCGCCGGCCGGGGTGCCCTTGTAGCGGGCGAGGAGGTCGTAGGACTTGCCGCCCAGCTCGACGCGGGCGACGTCTCGAACACGGACGATCCTGTTGCCCTCGGCGCGGACGATCACATTCTCGAACTGCTCGACATCGCTGAGACGACCGAGTGTGGAGACGTTGTATTGGAATGCCTGCCCTTCCGGGGCGGGCGGCTGGCCGATCGCGCCGGCGGCCACCTGGACGTTCTGCTCCTTGAGCGCGTTGATCACGTCCATCGTGGTCAGGCCGCGGGACTTGAGCTTGTCCGGGTCGAGCCAGACGCGGATGCCGTAGTCCTTGGCCGGGAAGATCTTGGCGTCGCCGACGCCCTGGATGCGTTTGATCTCGTCGAGAACATTGATGGTGAGGTAGTTCGCGATGAACAGGTCGTCGAACTTCGACGCGGCGTCTTCGTCCTTGGGCGCCAGGGAGAACACGGTAATGACGTTGGACGAGACGCGATCGGTCGTCACGCCGTTGCGTTTGACCTCTTCCGGGAGCTTTGGCAACGCGATGTTGACGCGGTTCTGGACGAGCACGGACGCGATATCGATGTCGGTGCCCAGCTCGAACGTGACTTTGAGTGTGTAGGAGCCGTCGCTGGAGGACGTGCTCTCCATGTAGATCATGCCGGGCACGCCGTTGACCTGCTGCTCGATCGGCGAGGCGACGGTGTCAGCCACGACCTGCGCGCTGGCGCCGGGATAGGTTGTGGTCACCTGCACGACCGGGGGCGTGATGTCCGGGTATTGGGCGACGGGCATCGTCGGGTAGGCGACGAGCCCCATGATCACGATGAGGATCGCGATCACGATGGAGACTATCGGCCTGCGGACCGGGAACTCTGCGAACATGTGCGTCTCTCACGGTGCGCCGGGCGCGGGTTCCTGGGTCTTCGGGGTTACCTTCGAGCCGGGGCGTGCGCGCAGCACGCCGAGGACGATCACGCGGTCCTTCTCGCTGAGACCCTCCTCGACGACGCGCATTGCGCCGTCGAGGATGCCGATCCGCACGCGCCGGACTTCCACCTCGTCCTGATCGTTGACGACCATGGCGAACCGCCCCTGCTGATCGCTCAGCAGCGCGGCCTCGGGCACGAGCAGGGATTCGCGCGACTCCATCGCGAATCGAACCCGCGCGAAGAAGCCGGGGAGGAGCGACTCATTGGTGTTCTCGTAGCGCGTGCGGATGCGCAGCGTGCCGGTCTGGAGGTCCAGCTCCGGCTGCACATAATCGACGACGCCTTCGATCGCGAACTCGTCGTCGCCGGTGAGTGCGAGCCGGCTCGGACGCCACTGTCCCGGGCTGACCTGACCGGGCTCAACGTCGCCCGGCGTGCCGCTCTTGGCGCGATCGCGCCGGACCGCGAGCACATCGGACTCGCTGACATCGACGGAGACGAACGCCGGCGTGCCCTGGATGATCTTCGCGAGCAGCGTCGGCTCGCCGCGACCGACGAGGTTTCCGATATCGACGTAGTTCACGGTGATTCGGCCGTCGATCGGGGCGCGCACCTCGCAGAACTCGAGGTTCAGCGTCGCCTCGAACAGTTCAGCCTCGGCGGCGGCGACATCGGCGGCCATCGCGTCGCGGCGCGCGGCCTTGATGAGCGCGTCGATCTCGGGGCCTGCGCGCTGGTCGGCGAGCTCCCGAGCGAGGCGGGCGTCGTTCGCGGCGCCCTCGAGCGCCGACTCGCGCGATCTCAGAAGCGCTTCGGCGCGATCAACCGCGGCCTGATACTGACGTTTGTCGATCACGAAGAGCAGGTCTCCCTTGCTGACCCGCTGGCCCGGATCGAACTCGATGCGCTCGAGAAACCCCTGGACACGAGCCCGAAGTTCGACCGTTTCCGACGCCTCGACCACGCCCGTGTAGGTGGTGTACGCGGTCACATCCCGCTTGACGGGATTCGCCACGATGACCTCCGGGGGAGGCGGCGGGGCGTAGACATTGGCGTCGTCTCTGCAGCCTCCAGCGAGCGTCAGGATCGACATCATGCACAGGGCGGCGAGAGGGACAGTCAGCCCAATCCCTCCACGCTCGGAACTGCGAGTGCGCATCGTGTGAAACCGTCCTTTCATCGCTTATCTCCCGGAGATCCCTCGGGATCGCGCTCCTGCGGCCTGCGAAAGCCCAGGTCGCTGCCTTCCGACCAGTCCGCGCTGAGCACATCGCCCCAGTTCGTGCGGTTGCGCATCCGCTCAGCGGTCTCAGGGTCGACGAACTCGCGACCTTCGCGGACCTCCCACCCCCCGCCGAGGGCCCGGTAGGTCCGGACGGCGCCGAGCGCGATGGCGGCCCGGGACACCACGAGGTTGTCCTGTTCCTGCACGAGCGAAGACTGCGCGTCGTTGACGCGGATGAAGTCGACGGCGCCGGCGCGGTACTGAATCAGCGAGATCTCGACGCTGCGCTGCGAGGCGTTCACGGCGTCGGAGAGGTGAGTGGTTCGCTCGCGCGAACGGAGGAAGTCTGAGATGCCCGCCTCGACGTCTGCGGCGGCGCGGAGGACGGAGTCCTGGTACTGCGCGACAGCGCGCTCGTAGCGGGCGTCCTGGACGCGGATGCCGCCCTCGATGCGACCGTAGTTCAGGATCGGCCAGTTGATCCGAAGCCCGATGAACCCTGCGAAGGAGTCCGAGTTGAAGATGTCGCCGAGGTCCGAGCCGCTGTAGTCGCTGCCGACGAAACCGGTCGAGCCCGCGATCGAGATGCTGGGGAACAGGTTCGCGACCGCCTGGCCGATCCGCGCGCTCTGTGCCGCGGCCTGACGCTCGGCGGCCCTCACATCGGGGCGACGGCGGAGCAGGTCGGCGGGGACTCCGGCGGCGATCGTTGCCGGCGCGTCGGGCACGCGTCGGGCCTGGCCGTTGTGAGGCGTCAGTTCCGGGTCGAGTTCGGAGGGCGTGCGCCCGAGCAGAACGCAGAGCGACAGTTTCGTCTGGCGCAGCGCGTTCTCGAGGTCGGGGATGCGCGCGCGGGTGTTCGCGAGCGTCGAACGCGCGGTCGAGACGTCGAGTTCGGAGACCGCCCCGGCTCGGAACCGGGTCTGCGTGAGGGCCAGCGTCTCCGCCTGGAGTTCGGCGTTCGCCTTTGCGTAGCCGATGCGCTCTTCGAGGGATCTGATGAGCACGTAGGAAGTGGCGACCTCCGCGGCGAGCGCGACGAGCACGGCGTCGTAGTCCGCGACGGTCAGCAGCACTTCCGCGTCGGCGGCCTCGATGCCGCGGCGAAACTTGCCCCAGAAATCGAGTTCCCACGCCGCCTGGAGGCCGACCTCTGCGGTGTTGAAGGATCGATCGCCCAGCGCTTCGGGGCCGCTGTTGCTCAGCTGGTTAGCGGCGACGGAGCCGAAGGCCTCCTGCAGTTGCGGGAAGAACTCGCCGACGGCGACCCCGCGCGCTGCGCGGGCTTCAAGCACTCGCAGACCCGCTGCGCGGAGCGAGAGGTTCTGCGCGGTCGCCTCTCGGACGAGGGCGCTGAGCGCCGGGTCGTTGAAGGTCTCCCACCACATCGGATCGGACGATGCGGCGTCACGCGCGTCGTATTCCCAGCGATCGTTGACCGAAGCCGGCGGCGTCTGGTACTCCGGGCCGACCTTGCAGCCGGCGAGCAAGAGCGACCCGAGCGCAAGCAAGACACTTCGTGGTTTGTGCGTCGAAGCGCGTCGATTCGCGTGCGGCGCATGGCGCCGATCGACGGCGCCACCCGGAGTGACTGCACTTTTGACACGGTGCGGGCGGCTCTGAACCGACTTTCGGCTCTGCATAGATCGTCATCCTACCGAAACGTCACGAGCACGCAAGCATCTGTGCGTTCGTTCGCGACACACTCTCACACAAAGTGTCACACATCAGGTGTTGGCCTAGCCAGCTGCGCAAAGGGCGAGGCTCCCGCCCGGTACGGTCCGTGTCCCGGCGCGACGGGGATGAACGGCTGAACGCGCATGGCGCCCCGCTCGACCACGAGCGATGACGCCTGCGGCACTTCAACCCAGATCTGTCGTGCCTTCCCGGTGGGCTCGGACGCTATGACGCGGGTGTCTTCGGTGAGTTTGTCTCGCAGTTCTGGGAGTATCTCGAAGACCTCGCGCGCGTCGCGGCTGTGGTAGAGCGTCGGGGCTGCGCCGTCGCTGGCGTAGCGGACAGCATAGAGGCGCTCTCCGTCGGTGACCGCGAGGGTCATCCAAAGGGACTCATGTATCCCCTTCTCTGATCCGACCCCTTCGATGAATCCCGCCATCCTTGCGAGCGCGCCGAGCGGGTCGGACTCGAGCCCGAAGGTGAGGGCGAGGTAGAACATCACCTCGGAGTCAGTCGTGCCGAGAATGTGCGGGAACAGGTCGTCGTCTATGGCCGCGATCAGCCGCTTGCGCATCAGTTCGATGCCGTGCACCTCGCCGTTGTGCGCAAAGAGCCATTTGCCGTAGCGGAACGGGTGGCAGTTGGTCTCCTGCACGGTCGCGAGGGAGGTTGCCCGGACGTGCGCGATGAACAGTCTGGATTCGATCTGGCCGGCGAGATCGCGCAGGTTGAAGTCGTTCCACGCGGGCCGGATGCTGCGGAAGAGCGCCGGCGTTGGGCGGGATCCGTACCAGCCGACGCCGAAGCCGTCGGCGTTGGTGGGCGTTTCGGCGGAACGGGACGACATGCTCTGATCGATGAGCGAGTGTTTCGGCTTGAAGAGAAGATCTTCAAGCGGGATCGGCGAGCCGGTGTACGCGAGCCAGCGGCACATGGCCCCTGTTCCTTTCGGTCACGACCGGAGCTTGGTCGCGCATCGGGTCATCTCATGGTGCGATCAATAGACCTCGTTCACGAAGCGGCGTCCCTCGAGCGTTGCCTGGTCGTCGTAGGCGTGCTTCTTCGACCGCTCGGGGACATCGATCTTCTCGCGCGACAACTCCTTGTGCGGGATGGAGTCGAGAATGTGCCTGATGCAGTTGAGGCGCGCCCGTTTCTTGTCGTCGCTTCGGAGGATGTGCCAAGGGGCGTGTTCGGTGTCGGTGGCGTCGAGCATCATGTCGCGGGCCCTGGAGTACTCGTACCACTTGCTGCGCGAGGGCAGGTCCATGGCGCTGAGCTTCCACTGACGGAGTGGGTCGTCGATGCGTGCCTCGAAGCGGCGCTTCTGCTCCTCGTCGCTGACTTCGAGCCAGATCTTGAGAAGCGTGATGCCCCCTTCGATGAAGTACTTCTCGACAATCGGGCAGAGCTCGAGGAAGCGTTTGTGCTCTTCCTTGGTGCAGAACCCCATCACGTGCTCGACGCCCGCGCGGTTGTACCAGGACCGGTCGAAGATCACGACCTCGCCCGCCGCGGGGAAGTGCTGCATGAACCGCTGGATGTACATCTGGGACTTCTCGCGGTCGGACGGCGCCGGGAGCGCGACGACGCGGAAGACGCGCGGGCTGACGCGTTCGGTGATCGCCTTGATGACGCCGCCCTTGCCCGCGGCGTCGCGCCCTTCGAAGACTATGATGACGCGCAGGCCTTCGTGTTTCACCCAGTCCTGGAGTTTGCAGAGACGTGCCTGGAGTTTTTTGAGTTCCTTCTCATACTCCTTGCGCTTCATGCGCCCCGGGCCGTCCTTCTTGTCTGGCTTCGCCACCAGCCGGTCCTTTCACCACACGACGCGCGATCGCCTTTCGCACGCGGAGCCAGACGCTGGCGCCCTCGATGCGCTGCGAGGAAGACGAATCGGGCCGCGCCGCTTCCGAGGCGCGGTCCGTGTGATCGGGGCGAGTCGCCCGGTCGATCGGGTTATTCCATGGGCTCGAAGCGGATGTTGGCGAGACCGACATCGACGCCGGCCATCAGACCGCTGCTGGCGCCCTGATAGACGGCCACGCCGTTGCGGAACTCGGCCAGGCCGGATCCGCCCGCACCGCCCGCGACGGCGACGGCGCTCGCGGTGCCGGACCAGCGGTTGTTGCGGAATTCGCTCATGGCCTGCTCGTTCTGCAGGATCATGAGCATGCGGAACCCGCGGACGCCGGCCTGAAGGCCGACGGAGCCGGAACTGAGTCGAGCCCAGCCGATCTGCCTGCCGCGGGAATCGAAGACGACGCCCCGACCCGAAGTGCCGCCGACGATGAAGCCGGCCTGCCCGACATCGGGGAACACGACGTAGCCGCCGGAGTCGCGGAGTTGTCCGCCGAGGCCGTTGACGTTCGACTGGAACCAGTCCTTGGTCGAGTCGGCGCGCTCAACCAGCGCGGTGCGATCCGCCTCGTCGCGTGGGGTCGTCGCGCAGCCGCTGGCGCCGACGATCACGGCGCCGAGAACGACGCAGGACGCGAGAGTCTTGAACGATTTCATGTGTCAATCTCCGAATGCTGATCAGCGATCCGCGCTGCGCTGCTTCGTCATGAAACAGCGAGGCGGTACTTCGATTGTACACGAAGGCCTTTCGCTTCAAGATGTTCCGCGACAATCTTTCGCGAGACCGAGTCGCAGCTGCAGCGATGGCCATCGTCTCGCGTCGAGGATCGCAAGCCCATTCCCTGCAGTCACTTACCCGCTGAACAACAGCGCGGGACACGCGGTGTGACGGTTGCGTGGAAACTCGCGTCGCTGCGGAGATTCCACCGCTTTGCCACTGTGGCAACCAGAGGTATCCCCGGGCTCGCGCCTGCCTCATTCGCGCACCGTGTCACGCTGCGCCTCGAACGCGCGCAGCGCCTCGTCGAGGTTGTCGAAGACCATGTCTTTCCCGATCGCGTCGGTGACGCCGGCGCGATCGAGCAGTTGTCGAACCTCGTGGTGCAGGCCGGAGAGCGCGAGCCGAACTCCACGTTTCGCGAGCGAACGGTTCGCTTCGTGAAGCATCGCCGCGCCGGTGGTGTCGATCTGCGCCATCACGCCCGCATCGAAGATCACCCAGCGGACATGGCCGTCCAACGCGCCTGAGTGCTTCATGAGGGCGCTCTTCACGTTGTCGACCGCGAAGAAGAGCAGGTCGCCCTCAATGAGCACGATGACGACGCCTGGCGCAGGGCGAGCGTCGGCGTGGCGATGAAGTTTAAAGAACCCCGCCCGACCGGGGATGCGCCCGAGTTGAACGACCCGGGGATGCATGCCTTTATGGATCACATGCACGAGCGAGACGACGATCGCGACGGCGACCCCCTGCAGTACTCCGAACGCGATGGGCCCGACCAGCGCCATCATCGCGAACGCGAACTCGATCCGGGAGATCCGCCGTATCTCAGCGAGCGTTCGGAAGTCGATCATGTGCACCGCGGCCGAGAACAGGATCGCGCCCAGCGCCGGCAGCGGCAGGATGCGGAGAACCGGTCCGAGATACACGATCGCGAGCACGAGCATGCCCGCCGCGACGAGGCCCGACACCTGACTCCTGCCGCCGGACGAGATGTTGACGGCGGTGCGTGAGGCGGCGCCGGTCACCGGGAAGCCGCCAGCGAGCCCGCAGGCGATGTTCGCGGCGCCGAAGCCGATGAGTTCACGGTTCGAGTCCACGGTTTCGTCGGTCCGTGCGGCGAAACTCCGTGCGGTGATGATGCCGGAGCCGAAACTGATCACCGCGACCGCGGCGGAGCCGAGCGCGATCGATGCGAGGGGAAGACCCGAGACACCCGGCAGTCCGAGCGCGGGCAGCGCCGCCGGCAGATCACCCACGACGGCCACGCCGCGCGCCTCAAGACCAAGCAACGCCGAGAGGACGATGGCCGCAACGACCACGATGACCGGACCGGGCACGGGCGATCGCGCGACCCGCGCAACCTCGAGTATCGCGAACATCGTGAGGCCGACGAACACCGACACCCAGTGGATCCCGGACGACTCGCGCAGCATCTCGACAACGGGCCGGACGATCCCATCGGCGTCGATATGCAGGCCAGTGAGCCGTCCGATCTGCCCGGTCATGATCGTGAGCGAGATGCCGGCGAAGAACCCGGTGAGGATCGGACGCGACAGGAAGTTCGCCAGCGCGCCGATGCCCAGCACACGCCCGAGGAGACAGATCACCCCCGCCCCGATCGCGATCAGCGCGGCGGCGGCGGCTCGCTGGTCGGCGGTGAGGCCCGGCAACTGAACAAGTATCGACGCGAACACGCCCGCGAGCACGGTGAGCGTCGCGGCGTCGGGACCGACCATCAGCCGGCGTGACGAACCGAACGCCGCGTACGCGAGCAGCGAGGCGATGCTCGCGTAAAAGCCCGTCTGGGGCGACAGCCCCGCGAGGGCGGGATACGCCAGCGCGATCGGCAGCGCAACCGCAGCAACGGCCAGCCCGGCGCCGAGGTCGTTCCTCAGCCAGCCGAGCCGATACCCCGCGAGGGTTGGAACGAGCGCGAACCTCGCGTGGAAACCGGTGAAGGATGGGCGTTCGCTGTCGGCCACTGGCGCTGTCGCACCTTTCTGCGGCACGAGGGTTCGGACCAGAAAGCAGTCTACAGATCCCGGCTGGTTGACGGGCTGGCTGCGAAAGAATCAGTCGCCGACGCCGATGCGCTCGAGCGTTGTCCGGAAGCCCTGGTTGATGAGCGTCAGCGTCGATTCCGTGAGCGTCCACGCCGAGTTCGTGAGATAGTCGGACCCGTTGATGATCATCGTGTTGCCGACGACGCGGTAGGTCTCGGACGCGACGTTCATCCTGCCTCCGGGGAAGATCGTCGTAGTCACGACGTGGCCGTTGGGCTGGAAATGCAGCGTCATCGACTCGAACGCGCGGCGGGGCGGTGGCGTCATCGAGGCGACACGCCACGCGGAGTCGGCGAACGGCCTCATCTCGGGCGTCGAGGCGGGCCACTTCGGCGGGATGAAGGTTCCCGTCGTGGGCTGAGACGACTGGGATTCGATCTCCGCCTGGCGCGCCTCGAGCGTGCGCAGCGCTGCCTCGTGCTCGCGATCGCGACGCTCGCGTTCGCGGTCGCGCCTGGCCTGTTCCTCGCGAGCCCCCTGTCGGTCGCGCTCGTTGCCGATCATGTAGCCGGCGCCGGTCCCGACCGCCGCCCCGACCAGCGTGCCGGAAGTGTTGCCGCCGATGGCCTGACCCATCAGCGCGCCGAAACCCGCGCCGACAACCGCGCCCGTCTGCCCCCCGGACTCGCACGCGCCGAGCGTGACGAAGCACGCCAGCGGCAGTGCGAGGTTCGTGATCTTGCGAGCAAGAAGACCGCGACGGATGCGTGGGTGGAGCATCCTTTCCACTCTACCGACGGGCCTCTCCGCCCGCCACGGTCCAGAACACCGGTCGGCGACGCTGTTTCCGGATAGCCGTCTCCGGCGCTTCAGCCGCAGGACTGCCCAAAGTCGGCGAGGACGAGGTTGAGGTCCGCGAAGTTGATCACGCCGTCGTTGTTGATGTCGCCGGGGAGGCCCTGGCCCGACGCGCCGAACTGGCCCAGCACGATGTTCAGATCGGCGAAGTTCACGACGCCGTCGCCGTTGGCGTCGCCGGGGCACGCGGGTGGCTGCGCTTCCGCGTCGCGGCGAAAGAGGATGCTGACGGAGTTGTCCGAGGTGTTCGCGACCACGATGTCCGGGAGCCCGTCGGCGTTGAAATCCGAAATCAAGATGTGGGAAGGGAACGCGCCTGTCGAAAAGGTCATCGGGGCACGGAAGGTTCCGTCGCCGTTGCCCGGGAACACGGCAACGGCGCCCGGGAGGTACTTCAGCGTGACGATGATGTCCTGGCGCCCGTCGCCGTTCACATCGTGGATCGCGACGCCGAAAGGTTGTATTCCGGATTCGATCTCAACCGCTGGCAGGAATGTCCCGTCGCCGTTGCCGCGGAAGATGCTCAGCGTGTTGCTGTCGAAGTTCGTCACCACGAGGTCGAGTTTGCCGTCACCATCAAGATCGCCAGACGCGCTCCCGATGGGTCTTGCTCCTGCGGTGTAAACGACGGCGTCCTGGAATGAGCCATCGCCGTTCCCCATCCACACGCTGAGGGTACCCGTTGGGTAGTTTGTGACGATGAGGTCGATTGCGCCGTCGCCGTCCAGGTCTCGCGCCGCGAGAGTTCCGTAGTCGCTGTCTGGTATCACGGAGAGCGGTTGAAATGTGCCGTCGCCGTTGCCCAGCGCGAGCATCAAAGGGCTGGGAGCACCGAACCTCATCAGCACGAGATCGAGCGACCCGTCGTTGTTGAAGTCGGCACTCACGAGTGTGTCTGCCCGCACACCCGTCAGGATCCCGATCGCGGGCACGAAGACCCCGGTCCCGGTCCCGAGCAGAATGCTGACAACTCCGCCACTTCCCAGGCTGGAGGCGGCGAGGTCGGGCTCGCCGTCCAGGTTGAAATCGCCGATGACGACGGCGGTCGGATTGCTTGGGACCGTGTAGTCCTGCCGCGGTGCGTAGGCGCCATCTCCCTGACTCAGGAGCACGCTCACATTCCCGGAATGGAAGTTCGCGGTCACGACATCAGGTATGCCATCCCCATTCAGATCACCGACGGCGAGAGCGCTCGGACGCGCTCCGGTCAGGATGTCTGATCTGGCCGGGAAATCCCTGTTCTGATCCGCGAAGAGCACGCTGATTCCCGCCGCGTTGCCCACGACGACATCCTTGCGACCGTTCGAGTTCATGTCGCGGACCGCGATGGACTGCGGGCTGGCGCCTGCGGCGAAGTTACGCCTGGGCTGAAGGGTCCCGTCCCCGTTGCCGACCAGCACGCTGACGCTGTTGCTTCCCGAGTTCGCGGCGACGATGTCGGGAATCCCGTCGCCGCTCACATCGGTGATGGCGACGGCGATCGGGAAGTTCCCGGTCGTGTAGTCCTGCTTCGTTTCCAGAGTGCCATCGCCGACGCCGAGCAGCACGCTCACCGCGCCGTTCCGCGCGAGCGCGACATCGAGAATCCCGTCACCGTTCAAGTCGCCGAGCGCGACTGCGCGCGGCTCGGGCCCGCTCAAGAACGCTTGCCTGAAGTCGAATGTCCCATCGCCGTGCCCGAGAAGGATGCTGACGCTCTGGTTCGCGTTGTCGGCGACGACGAGATCGAGATGCCCGTCGTTGTTCATGTCACCCAACGCGACGGACTGCGGGTTTCGGCCCGTCGCGTACTGGACGCCGGGCTGGAACGAGCCGTCGCCGTTGCCGAGCAGAACGGTGACCCTTCCTGGGTTGAGGTTGTTGGTGACCGCGAGATCCAGCACGCCGTCGGAGTTGAGATCGCCGACGGCGAGCGCCCAGGCGCGGGCGCCCACCGGGATGCTGGTCGCGGGTTGAAAGGTCCCGTCGGGGTTGCCCAGCAGCACCCTCACGGTGTTGTTCTGCTCGCCGCTGTTCGCCACGACGAGGTCGAGGAAACCGTCGGCGTTGAAGTCCCCGACGGCAACGGATCGTGGCTGATCGCCCGCGGCATATCTGGTGGCGGGCTGAACCGTCCCGTCCGGGTTCCCGAAGAGCACTTCGACGCCTAACAGGAACGAAAGCGCGACATCGGGAACGCCGTCGGCGTTGAAATCCGCGACGACAACGGAGTTCGCGTTCCAGCCGGCAGAGAAAATGGGCGCGGCGTAGAGAAGGTGGTCCTGGGGTGTGGATCCCTGGGCGATGGGGCAGATCGCGGCGAGCAGGCACGCAGCGTCGGCGAGTCGGAATCGAGGCATCGGGCGCTCCCAGAGATCGCGCAGACGGGGCAGGACGGGGACTGGGGCCCAGCGTACCGGATCGAGGGACCGACGCCAACGAAAAAACCCCAGGCGGCGGGCCTGGGGTCTGAAAGCTCCCCGAGTAGGACTCGAACCTACAACCTAGCGGTTAACAGCCGCTCGCTCTACCATTGAGCTATCGGGGAAAGTCGGTTGTCGTGCCCCTTCGGCTGGGCTTCCGGGGCGGGTGTCGAACCTCTTTCGGACCGATCGGGGCCGGACTTCGGAGGGGCGACGGGGCGGGAACGGTACCCTCGAACACGCTCGAATCAAGCGTTGGCGGGGCGGGAAGGGGCTTTCTCTTCTCGGGCCCGCGCGCCGGCGTCTGGCCGGGGGTCGCTGTCGGCCGGGCGTTTCACGAAGGAGCTGCCGAACACCATCACGCCGATCACCAGGAGCAGGCCTCCGGCCCCGGCGAGCGGGAAGGGCCAGGTGACGCCGTCGAGGCCCCGGTTGGAGCCCATCGGCTCTTTCAGTTTCGGGAGCTTGGTGGGCGGGGTAACGGCGAGGGCGGCGGCGTACTGCCATGTCCGCTCGTGCTCGGGCATGTCGGCGTAGGCGATCTCGTGGACGATCATGGCGCGGTCGGACTCAACGCCAAGCGGGACGAACTCGACGAGCTCGTAGCGCCACGATTTGCGATCGACGACGCCTGCCATCGGGGAGGCGTCTTTGGCGAGGTCGACCTCGCGCTCGATCCTCGCGGCGAGGACGAGGCGGTCGGGCGCGGTTTTCGTCGGCGCGTCGCGGTCGGTGGCGGCGAGTCTGGGGCGCTGCTCGGTGATGACCTCGAGCTTGATCTGGTTCTCGCGGAAGCGGGCGAGACCGGGAAGTCGCGTGTCGACCGTGCCGGTGATGGCGACGAGGTGCGACTCGCCGCGGTAGTCGGCGCGCAGGAACGGGGCGCCCTCCCTGTCGACGAGGGTGAGCGTGACGGGCGCGGTTCCTGCGTTGACGCCCCACACGAAGGTGGCGGCATCGTTGACGAAGGGGATGGCGGCGGGGTCGGGGGAGCGCATGCCGAAGAACGGGAGGTCTGCGTCGGCGTTCTGCGCTCGGATCTGTCGCGCCATAGCCGGGAGGGAGACCCCGAGCGTGATCGCGGCGAGGGCGAGGATCGCGAGGCCGAGGATCCGTGCTCGCGGCGTGGGTCGGCTCATGCGCGTGCGTGCTCCGTGTCGGGCGGTCGGCGCGTCAGTGCGCGCCGCTGTCCTTGGTTTCGTGGCCGTGGCCGTGGCCGTGGCCTGAGATGCGCGCCGGCATGACCTTGAGGTATGCGGCGAGCTGCTCGAGGTTCTCGTCGGTGAGGTTTGGGTTGCCGCCGCGGGCCGGCATGGTGACGCCGGAGATGTTGAGCGGGTGGCTGGCGGGGCGGCCGACCTTCAGGAACTCGACGAGGTCGGGGATGCTGGTGGTGCGGACGTACTCGTCGCCGGCGAGGGCCTCGCCGAGCCCGGCGACGCCCTGGCCGTCGCGGCCGTGGCAGACGGAGCAGTTGGCGAGGAAGAGTTCGCGTCCGAGTCGCTCGCGTTCGTCGAAGCGTGCGAGCTCGACGCGGTTGTTGGGCATGGGGACGATGAGCTGCGCGCGGACGGGGTCCATGCTGCCTCGGCCCGCGAAATCGAGCATGGTGAAGATGAAGAAGAGGGACATGACGAAGAGGCAGGAGATGAAGAGCGCGCTGTAGAAGATGCGGTCATAGATGAGGTGCATGAAGTAGAGACAGACGAGCGATCCCTTGGTGCAGGCGATGATGAGCGCCATGACCATGTGGGCGGCGTCGCTGGCGGGGACATACTTGGCGACGATGACGGTGATGACGGTCAGCGCGAGGAGCACGCCCAGAACGGACAGGAGCGTGCGCTGCGAGGAGATGTGATGGCCGTCGGGGGCGTGGTGATCGTCGTGATGATGATCGTGGGTATGGTCGTGGCTCATGTGGGTCTGGCCGTATGCGTGGTGCGCGTGAGAGAGTGCCGGGATCAGGCGAGGTACAGGAGGGGGAAGAGGAAGATCCAGATGAGGTCGACGATGTGCCAGTAGAGACCGGTGTTCTCGATGGCGAGGTAGTTCCAGGGTCCGTAGCGTCGCTTGGAGGCGCCCCAGAGGAGCCACGAGATGATGAAGATGCCGACGAGGACGTGGATGCCGTGGGTGGCGGTGGCGACCCAGTAGATGGAGAGGAAGAGCGGCTCCTGGTCCCAGGTTCCTCCGGAGTAGGTGAAGAGCCCGCCGCCGAACTCGCCCTTCTGGTACTTGGGCCAGTACTCCCAGCCGAGCTTGACGACGAGGAAGAAGACGGCGCAGAGGATGGTGATCAGCAGGTTGATCTTGAGCATGCCCTGCTGGTTCTTCTGGGCGTTGCGGATGCTCGCGGCGATCGTGTAGGACGACAGCAGGAGCACGCAGGTGTTGACGAAGCCGATCTTCCAGTTGAGGTAGTACTCCGAGGCGCCCTTGAACGCTTCGGGGTAGAGCATGCGGAAGACGGCGTAGGCGACGAAGAACCCCGAGAAGAGCAGGATTTCCGTGGTGAGGAAGAGCCACATGCCGAGCTTGCCGGCGTCGAACTGCTCCTCGTAATTCCGGAAATGGGACGCCACCCGCGGCGTGTTGCCGTCGATGGGGTGATCGGGATGTTCGTCGACGATGGCGCCGTGCGCGCCGTGTGCGTGGATGCTGGTCATCGGCGGTCTTTCGCCTCTGCTTCGTTGCCTCGCGCGTCGTGCCGACCGGGCGGACGCGCGACTCCTTGACGGTTCATGAGAGAATCGGAGGCGGGGCGTGTTTCGGCCCCGCGCTCCGCGTTGTTCGGGCGGTCAGTGCTTCGGTGCGCCCTCGGGGAGCGGCTCGGGGAGAGGCCACTCGCCCGGCTTGGTGCGTGGGGGCACGACATCGTCGTAGTCGTAGGGCCCGTGGGTGCAGACGGGCTCGTGGTGGAAGTTGTGCTCGATCGGGGGCGAATCGGTGTCCCACTCGGTGGTGAGGGAGCCCCACGGGTTGGCGGACGCCTTCTTGCCAGCGGCGAGGGACCAGATGAAGGTGAAGAGGTGCAGGAAGAGGCCGGCGGCGAGGATCCAGGAGCCGATGGTGCTGAGCACGTGCAGGGGCTGGAATTCCTCGACGTAGGTGGCGTAACGCCGGGGCATGCCGTTGGTGCCGAGCCAGAACTGGGTGAAGAAGGTGAGGTTGAACCCGATGAACACGAGGGCGCAGCCGATCATGCCGGCGGTCTCGTTGTACATCTTGCCGAACATCTTGGGCCACCAGTGGAAGAGGCCGCAGATGAGGGCGATGACGGTGCCGCCCATCATGACATAGTGGAAGTGCGCGACGACGAAGTAGGTGTCGTGCAGGTGGAGGTCGGAGGCGAGCGTTGCGAGTGGCGGGCCGGTGAGCCCGCCGATGGTGAAGAGGAAGAGGAAGGAGAGGGCGTACATCATCGGCGTGTTGAACGCGATGGAGCCCTTGTAGAGCGTGGCGACCCAGGCGAAGACCTTGATCGCGGTAGGGATGGCGACGAGGAAGGTGAGCCCCGAGAAGACCGCGGCGGCGAGTTCGCTCGTCGCGGTGAACATGTGGTGTCCCCAGACGAGGAAGGAGATGCCCGCGATGGCGAGCGAGGAGAAGGCGACGACGCGGTAGCCGAAGATGCGCTTGCGCGAGTGCGTCGCGATGACCTCGGAGATGATGCCGAAGGCCGGGAGGATCATCACGTAGACGACGGGGTGGCTGTAGAACCAGAAGAAGTGCTGGAAGAGGACGGGGTCTCCGCCGAGCGCGGGGTCGAAGATGCCGATCTTGAAGAGGTTCTCGATGGTGAGCAGGAGAACGGTGACGCCGATGACCGGGGTCGCGAGGACCATGATGATGGCGGTGGCGTACATGGCCCAGATGAAGAGGGGCATGTCGAACCAGCCCATGCCGGGCTGGCGGAGCTTGTGCACCGTCACGATGAAGTTGAGGCCGGTGAGGATGGAGGAGAAGCCGAGGATGAAGACGGAGGTGGTGGCGAGGGCCGTGGCGCCGTAGGGCGTGGTGGTTGAGTACGGGGTGTAGAAGGTCCAGCCGGTCTCGACGCCGCCCCAGAGGAGGGTGCCGAGGAAGAGGACGCTGCCGGAGAGGTAGATGTACCAGGAGAGCAGGTTGAGCCGGGGGAAGGCGACATCCTTCGCGCCGACCATGAGGGGCAGGAAGAAGTTGCCCAAGGCCGCGGGGATGGCGGGCACGATGAAGGTGAAGACCATCAGCGCGCCGTGCAGGGTGAAGGAACGGTTGTAGAGGTTGTTGGCGGTGAGCCGGACCGCCTCGCCGGTGAGCGGGTTGGTGAACTCGACATCGCCGAAGACGGGGCCCGCGCCGGGGGTGAGGAGGTCGGCGCGGAAGATGAGCGCGAAGATGCCACCCAGGAAGAAGGCGAAGAGGGTCGCGGCGAGGTACATCACGCCGATCTTCTTGTGGTCGATCGTGTAGACCCAGGACCAGACGGTCTTGAGGAACGATCCCTTCCCGGCGAGGTACGAGCCCTCGTGGTGGTCGTGCCCGTGGCTGTGATCGGCGGGCCCGACGATTGGCTTGTTGGGGATGCTTGTCATGCTGAGGATCCTCTCGCGATCGTGCGAGCGGTGAACGGATGTGTCTGCGTGATCAGTCGGCGGATGCGGGCGCGACGGGGGCTGCCATGGCCTGGGGCTCGCCATCGGCTGGCTGCTCGCGCCCGGCCTCGTCCTCGTCCATCATTTGTCGGAGGGCGTCCTGGCCCTTGGCGGAGAGCTCGGCCATGTAGGCGATGAACGCGCGGATCTCGCGCTCCTTCAGCTGGCCGGCGTATGAGGGCATCTGGTTGGCGTAGCCGGCGGCGATCTTGACGCCGGGGTAGAGGATCGACTCGCGGATGTAGTTTTCGTCGATGACGGCGGAGGTGCCGTCGGTGAACTGGCGGGTCTCGCCGAAGGCGTTGAGCCAGGTCGGCCCGACGTTGGCGGCGCCGTCGATGCTGTGGCACTGCGCGCAGCCCTTGGTGAGCCGGAGGGTCTTGCCGAGTTCGTTGAGGGGGATGTCGTCGGTGCTGGCCTGCTCGGCGCGCCACGACATGTACTGGGCCGGGGGCATGACGCGGATGAGCGCCATCATCTGGGAGTGGCCGTCGCCGCAATACTCGGTGCAGAAGAGTTGGTAGTCGCCGGGCTCCTTGGCGGTGAAGGAGAACACGGTGTAGCGGTTGGGGAAGACGTCGATTTTCTTGCGGAACGCGGGGATGTAGAGGGAGTGGATGACGTCCTGCGAGTGCATGAGGAAGCGGACGGGGGTGTTGAGCGGGACGGCGATGATGGGGTACTGGACGCCGACGATGGGATCGGTGAGTTCGCGGCTGGTGGCGCCGTCGTCGTACTCGAAGTCCCATGCCCACTTCTTGGCGTTGACGTGGATGGTCTCGGCGTTGGCGGGGACGGCGTGCATGTCGAGGTAGAGTCGGAAGCCCCAGACGAACATGACCGCCATGAGGAGGGTCGGGATGACCGACCAGGTGACCTCGAGCGTGGTGTTGTGTCCGACGCTGCGCTGCTGGGGGACGCCGTTGCGTCGGCGGTACCGGACCGCGAAGTAGACGGTGAGGCCCATGAGCAGGACGAAGAAGAAGACGCTGACCCAGAAGATGAAGAACATCACCGCGTCGACGTCGCGCGAGATGGCGGTGCCTCTCGAGGGGAAGAACATGCGGGTGATCCAACTCACCTCGCCGTAGGCCTGGTCGCGCGTCGCGCCGAATGCGGGAGCGGCGATCGAGGCGAGCAGCGCGCCGAGGGACGCGAGTCTGGGTGCGTTGAGCATGCGGGGGTGGATCATCGTGGTCGTGCCGTTGAACGGGGTCGGTGCGGCCTGCTGAGAGGGATTCGCGGGTGGCTGGCCGTTGGTTGTTCGGACGATCGGGTCAGGAACTCGTGAGGATGGTCACGCGTGGGCTGTGGTGACGATGGCTTCGGAGCGTGCTCGCGCGTCGCGCTTGCGTCGCTCCCAGAGGAACATCACGCCGACGAAGCCGGAGAGCAGGACGACGGTGCCGGCGCCGGCGACCTGCATCACGCGGTAGGCGCTGAGCGCGTAGCCGTCCTCGGTGTGGACGTAGCAGAACATCGCGAGTTTGGCGAAGATGCCGCCGAGTTGTCCGCCGGACGCGGTCTGGAGCGAGAGCTCGAGCTGGGTCCGATTGAAGCTCGCGCCTTCTTTGTTGTAGAGGCCGTAGAGGTAGGTCGAGATCTGTCCCTCGGGCGTGAGGACGATCTGAACGGAGGGGTGCGAGAACTCTCCGTTGGGGAGTCGCTTGTAGGTGAAGCCGACGCTGTCGGCGATGGCGCGTGCGTCCTTCTCGGTGGTCACGAAGAAGGACCAGCCGTCGTTGACGCCTTCGCGCCGGACCGCGCCGGCGTACTCGGCCTTCTTGCCGGCGGCCTGGGCGATCGTGTTGGTGTGGTCGAAGCTGATGGTCAGGACGCGGTAGTCCTTGCCGATCTCCCAGCGGGACTCGCGCACGGCGCGGGTGGCGTCGGCGAGGGTGAGCCCGCAGAGCATGGGGCACTCGAAGTAGACGAGGTTGAGCACGACGGGGCGCTTGCCGTCGAAGTACTCGCCCAGGGTGGCGCGTCGGCCGTCGGAGTCGATGACGAGCGCGTCGAGGGGGACGTAGCCCCCCCGGTTCTCGAAGACATCGATGCCTTCCATGGCCTCGGGCATTCGGTTGACGCCGCGGTTGTACTCGCCCGGCGTGACGCCGCGGTAGGTGCCGGTCTGCGCGAGTGACGCTGAAGCGAGCAGGCCCATCGCGATCGCTGCGGCTGCGAGCGATCGACGGCGCGCACCGGCGTTCGGCGTTCCGAATGCCTGGATGTCGCGGGCGCGTGCTCGCAAGCGTGGGTCCTCAGCGCTGGTGGCGCGTCACTGCTGTTCGCGATAGAAGCGGACGGTCTCGGTCATCGCCTGGTCGATGGGGATGCGCACGACGCCGGCGGCCTGATCGATCCAGCCGAAGCTGTTCAGTTCGCCCTCTTCGGCGGCGCGCTGCTGGAGAACGCTCTGGCCCATGTCGATCTCGGTCCGGACCGCGACCTGGCGCTGCTGGCTGCGCTCGAAATAGAAGACCAGAACGATGATCGCGCCGAACACGCCCACGAAGAGGGCGAGGAGCCAGGCGAGGAGTGCCGGGCCGGAGATCTCGCCGTGGGCCGCCTGCGCGTGGGGCTCGTCGGGCGAATTGTGGGAGTGCCACTCGTCGGTCTGGTGAGCGGGGTCGGCACTGTTCGGGTTGACTTCGTACGCGTGGGACATGGTTGTGACCCCAAAGCCGCTCGAGGTCCCGGCGTCCGGGGCCCTCGATAGTAGGCAGAGGAATTTCGGCGAATCAGATGTAATTCTTGTGTGACAGTGACCAGGTGAGGCGAGGGTCCTTGATCGGGATCAGGGGGCCGGTGGCGATGCGTCGCAGGACGAGGCCCACGAGCAGCAGAACCGGACCGACAGGTCCGACGAAGTCGAGCCAAGAGAGCTTGAGGGGCCCGCCGTAGAAGATGACCCGCTCGGCACCCTCGGCGACCGGGGGCGTCATCTGGGGACGGACGATCCAGAAGATCTCGACCATGTGCATGAAGAGCAGCCAGGCGCAGACGAGGAGGAGGAGCGCCGGGGTGCGGCGGACGGGCCTGGGGATGAGGAAGAGGAAGGGCAGGATGAACTTGCCGACGACGAGGAAGACCGAGACGGTCATCCAGCCGGACTCGCGCCGGGCCATGAGCCAGGAGGTTTCCTCGGGGATGTTGGCGTACCAGATGAGGAAGTACTGGGAGAAGGCGATGTAGGCCCAGAACACGGTGAAGCCGAAGACGAGCTTGCCCATGTCGTGGAAGTGCTCTTCGGTGACGACGCCGCGCAGACGCCCGAAGGAGGTGAGGGCGATGAGCACGATGGTGGTGAAGGCGAGGGCCGAGAGGAGGTTGCCGGCGAAGAAGTAGACGCCCCACATGGTGCTGAAGAAGTGGTAGTCGAGGGACATGAGCCAGTCGAAACCGGCGAAGGCGACGGTGAGGGCGTAGAGGATCATGCCCCAGTGGCTGATGCGCTTGGCCTTGGCGAACTTCCACTTGTCGCCGTCGGTGTCGACATCGCGCGAGAGTTTGTTCATCGCGTAGGCGAGGCCGATCCAGGTGGCGAAGTAGGCGATGAGGCGCCCGAGGAAGAATCCGTCGTTGAGGAACGCCTGCTTGACCTCGAAGATGGGGTCTCCGAGGGTGTAGTTGGGGTCCTGCCACTTAAAGAGCGACTCGCCTAAGACGATCATGGGGATCGAGAGGATGGCGAGGAGGAGGAAGTTGACGGGGTGGCAGAGGTTCTCGAACTGCCTGCGGACGGCGACGCCCCAGCCGCCGTTGGTCAGGTAGAGGGTCATGACGAATCCGAGCGCGCCGAGGGCGAGGCCGCAGGCGAGCACGAAGCCGACGTGGTACCCGAAGATGGCGGCCTTTTTCGCGACGGCGTCGCCGAGGAGGCCCGCGGCGAAGGTGACGCCGATGGCGAGCGCGCCGAGTCCGACGAGGGCGGCGGAGAGCAGCTTGCCGGAATCGGCCGGGAGCTGGACGTTGTCCCTCGCGAGGAGCGTGGAGGTGTCGATCGCGTGCGAATGGCTCACTGCGCGTTCTCCTGACCGGTCGGCTGTGCGCCGCGCGTGCGATCGAGTTCCTGACGCTGGGCCGTGGGCACGCGGTCGATCGAGCCCCTGCGTGCGGTCTGGAGCGCGCGGAAGTACGCGACGACGGCCCACGCGTCGCGTTCGCTGAGCTGCTGGGAATAGGCGGGCATCTTGAGCGCGGGCTGCTGGCCGGGCGCGTTGGCGACGCCGTTGCGGATCACGTGGAAGAGGTAGCCGTCCTGGCCCTTCTCGCCGCCGCGCTGGTACTGCGCGTCGTGGAAGTTGGGCAGCGGGTATGACCACTGGATGCCGACGGCGCCCTTGCCTGCGCCGGTCGCGCCGTGGCAGACGATGCAGTAGATGTTGTAGCGGTCCATGCCGCGCTGGAGGAGCTCGGGCGTGACGGGGATGGGGATGGTGTCGATGTACTTCCCGTCGGCGGCGATGCCGAGGTAGATCTCGGGCTCGGCGCGGAGCAGGTCGGCGCGCTGGCGCGAGATGCGCTCGTTGGCGTAGGCCTGCATGGAGGGCTCGGCCCACTCGAGCTCGGCCTGTCGCCCGAAGGCGACGGTGCCGGCGACGGGCTCGCGCATGGAGCGTCCGTCGGCGAAGAGCGGGTTCTCGCCCTGGGTTTTGAACTTGGGCTGGTCGTCCATGTCGGGGAAGAACTGTCGCGGGCGCTGCGCGGTGCGGTCATCGCGGCACCCGGAGAGGCCCGCGAGGAGCGCCCCGGCGGTAGCGGCGCCGATCACGACTGCGCGGATGGCAGAGTGCTTGGGGGGCATGGGGATCACTCCTCCTCCACGACTTCGACGACCGTCGCGCCGCTGCGCGTGAGCGCCGCGCGGGTCTCTTCGAGATTGAACTGCGGGTCGGTCGATTCGATGGCGATGAAGAACTTGTCGTCGGAGACGCCCAGGAACCGCTGGCTGGTGAAGAGCGGGTGGTTCCACTTGGGCAGGTCGTTGAGGACGAGCATGCCGAAGATGGCGCCGAAGCTGGCGAAGAGGACGCTCAGCTCGAAGAGGACGGGGACGAACGGCTCCCACGCGCCGTAGGGCTTGCCCTGAACGACGAGGGGGTAGTCGACGGCGGTTGTCCAGTACTGGAGCCCGAACGACGCGGTGAACCCGAGGATCGCCATGATGCCGACGATGAAGCTGACGCGCGAGGGCTTGAGGCCCATGGCCTCGTTGAGCCCGTGCACCGGGAAGGGGCAGTAGGCGTCCCAGCGCTTGTAGCCGGCGTCGCGGATGGCTTCGCAGCCGTGGGTGAGGGTGGCGGGGTTGTCGTACTGCGCGAGCAGGCCCCAGACGACCTGGCCCGATTTGGTGTGGAGAGCGGCGCTGGCCATGGGTTAGTGTCCCTTCCCATCGTGGTGCGCGTCGTGGCCCTGGCCGTGGGTCGCGTACATAGGGTGATGCGGGTCCGCGGCGGGGATGACGTTCTTGATCTCGCTGATCGCCATCATCGGGAGGAAGCGGGCGAACAGCGCGAAGAGCGAGAAGAAGAGGCCGAACGCGCCGATCATGGTGGCCCACTCGACGATCGTCGGGTAGTACATGCTCCAGCTCGAGGGCAGGAAGTCGCGGTGGAGCGAGGTGACGATGATCACGTAGCGCTCGAACCACATGCCGATGTTGACGAAGATGGTGACGATGAAGATGAACCAGGGGGTGGTTCGGCACCACTTGAACCAGAAGAGCTGGGGGCTGATCACGTTGCAGGTGACCATGGTCCAGTAGGCCCACCAGTAGGGGCCGGTGGCGCGGTTGATGAAGACCGCGAGTTCGTACTGGTTCCCGCCGTACCAGGCGATGAAGAACTCCATCGCGTAGGCGAAGCCGACCAGGAGGCCGGTCAGCGTGATGATCTTGCACATGTTCTCGATGTGCCGGAGCGTGAGCAGGTTCTTCATGCCGGGGTAGAGCACGCGCATGGGGATCATGAGCGTGAGCACCATGGCGAAGCCGGAGAAGATGGCGCCCGCGACGAAGTAGGGCGGGAAGATCGTCGTGTGCCAGCCGGGGATGACGGACACCGCGAAGTCGAAGGACACGATGGAGTGCACGGAGAGCACGAGGGGCGTGGCGATGCCGGCGAGGAGGATGTAGGCCTTCTCGTAGTTCCACCACCCGCGGTAGGAGAACTTCCAGCCCATCGAGAAGAAGCCGTAGGCGTAGGCGGCGATGCGCCCCGCGGGCACGGTGAGGGGCCCGAGCTTGGCGGTGCGCGTGATGTTCTTGATGGCCCGGTCGCGCATGGTGGCGAGGTCGGGGATGAGGCCCATGTACCAGAACAGCAGCGAGACGGTGAAGTAGGTGCTGACGGCGAACACGTCCCACAGGAGCGGGGACCTGAAGTTCGGCCAGATGACGTTGCTGTTGGGGATGGGGAAGAGGAACCACGCGAACCAGACTCGCCCGACGTGGATGCCGGGGAATGTTCCTGCGCAGATGACGGCGAAGATGGTCATCGCCTCTGCGGCGCGGTTGATGGAGGTGCGCCACCTCTGCTTGAAGATGCAGAGGATGGCGGAGATGAGCGTGCCTGCGTGGCCGATGCCGACCCAGAACACGAAGTTGGTGATGTCGAAGCCCCAGCCGACCGGGGTGTTGAGGCCCCAGACACCCACGCCCGTGATGAACAGGTAGAGGATCGCCACGCCCATGACGGTGGCGAGCATGGAGGCGATGCCGAACACCGGGAGCCAGATGCGCGGCTGGGGGTTCTCGGCCCAGCCGCAGATGGTGTCGGTGATCGACGAGAAGGTCTGGTTGCCCAGTGTGAGGGGCGCCTCGTGCGCGGGATCGTCGACGAGCGTGCCGTCGCCGACATCGCCGTGGGCGTAGTTCGCGTCGGGGGCGAGGCCCGCGAGCCTGGCGGCGGTCGCCTGGTCGGGGTCAAAGGTGCTCATGCCAGGACTCCCGCGATGACGGACTTGATCGCGCCGCGACGACCGTGATCGGTCGGCAGCACCTGGAGACTCAACTTGTGACCGGGATCGCTCTCGAGGCGCGCGGGATCAGCGAAGGAGTGCGCGCCGGAGGAGTGATCGCCGTGGTGGAACGGGTTGTCGTTGGGGGTTCGGATGGCGGGGTTGGGGTTTCGCACGCGGACCATGTGGGTGGTGCGCGGGCGGGTGTTGAGGTAGGCGAGGACCATGTAGGATCGCCCGTGCTCGCGCATCTTCGCGACGCGTGCGTCGGGGTTGGTGATGTCGCCGAAGACGATGGAGTCGGTCGGGCAGGCCTGCTCGCAGGCGGTCTGGAAGTAGCCGTCGGGGATGCGCCCGAGCGCGTTGACCTTGGGGTCGAGCTTGCTCTCCATGCGTGCCTTGTTGACGCGCTGGATGCAGTACGAGCACTTCTCCATCACGCCGCGCGAGCGGACGGTGACGTTGGGGTTGTACTGCAGTCGACGGATCTCGTTGACTTCTTCGCGCATGCGCGCCGGGATCCAGTGCCCGTTGGGGGGCTGGATGGAGCCCTTGGCGCCCTCGGCGATCTGGCCGTACTCCGCGGGGTATTCCTTGGTCGCGTAGTCGAACCAGTTGAAGCGTCGGACCTTGTAGGGGCAGTTGTTGGCGCAGTACCGCGTGCCGATGCAGCGGTTGTACGCCATGTTGTTGGTGCCCTCGTAGTCGTGGACGGTCGCGTTGACCGGGCAGACGGTCTCGCAGGGCGCGTTCTCGCAGTGGACGCACGCGATGGGCTGGAGGAGCATCGCGGTCTCGTCGCCGGCGCCGGTGTGGACGTCGGCGAAGTAGCGGTCGACGCGGATCCAGTGCATCTGGCGCCCGCGATCGATCTCGGCCTTGCCGACGACGGGGATGTTGTTCTCGGCCTGGCAGGCGGTGATGCAGGTGCCGCAGCCGGTGCAGGTGGTCAGGTCGATCGACATCCCCCACTGCTGGTACACGGACTGGGGGTCGATGACGCCGGTGTGCGGGTCGCGCCGGCCGATCTCTCGGGGCTGGCCCTCGGAATCGACCGTGTGGTAGACGTGGGTCTGCGACTCGAGGTAGACGTTGCGGTTGAGCGGGGTGTGGGCCTCGGTCCCCAGGCGTCCGGCGAAGTTCAGTTCGCGGTATCGCCCGTAGGTGTCCTTCTCCTTCACCATCTGGTTGCCGAACTTCTGCCAGGCGCCGAGGTCGACTTCGCGGATGATGTCGCGACCCTCGATGGACTGGTGGTTCTGCGTGCTGGCGAGGGTGTAGCCCGAGCCGATCTTCTCGACGGTGGCGCCGGTGGCGGCGCCCATCGCGCCGGTCGTGCGCAGCGGGAAGGTGTCGAACCCGCGACCCTCGGCGATGCGCCCGCCGGAGCGACGCCCCATGCCCAGCTCGACGACGAGCGTGCCCAGCGCGACGCCGGGCTGCACGAAGACCGCCGCCTCGATGGAGCGCCCGTTCGCGTTGAGCCGGATGCGATCGCCCTGCGACAGGCGCAGCGACTTGGCGGTCTCGGGGTGGATCTGAACGGGGTTATCCCAGCAGACCTTGGTGACGGGGTGCGGCGTCTCGTAGAGCCACGGGTTGTTGCCCGACGCGCCGTCGCGAAGGTACGGGTGCGGCAGGATCGCGACCTCGAGGTCGCTGGACGCCGGCGCGTCGTTGACGCCCTCTCGGATAGCCGTCGCGATGGCGGACGCGTTGACGGGAGGGCTGACGCGGCGGGCGGCGGTGTTGGGCACGACGCCGTCGTGCAGGGCGCGGCGCCAGGTGCGCTCGAACTGCTCGCCGTCCTGCCGGAGGACGCCCTTCCACACGGTGCGGACGATGTCGAAGCCGTCGAGGGTGGAGTCGCCCAGGATCGCGGCGAGGACTTCGGCCTGCGAGCGTGCGCCGAAGAGCGGCGCGATCATCGGCTGGACGGGGCTGATGGTCCCGTCGGCGGCGTGCGCGTCGCCCCACGCCTCAAGGAAGTGCGCCGCGGGCAGGGCCCATGTCGACGCGGCGGCGGTTTCGTCGAGGTTGGCGGACAGCGCGATCGTCGTGCCGACCTTGGCGTGGGCGGCGGCGTAGTCGAGATCGCTCGGCGCGGTGAAGGCCGGGTTGACGCCCATGAGCACGAGGGTGCTGACGCGCCCGGCGTTCATGTCGGCGACGAGCGACTTGAACCGCTGGGGCCCCGAGGCGCGATCGGCGTCCGGGCGGGCGACGTACGACACGGTCGCGCCGACGGCGGCGATCGCGGAGTGGATGGCGTGCGCGAGCGCGTGGCACCAGGCCGGGAGCTGCGCGCCGACGAGGACTGCGCCGGCGCCGCGGTTCTGCGCCGAGCAGAGATCCTCGGCGAGCGCGGTGATCCAGGCGTCGTGCGCCGGGAGCGTGGCGCCTGCGACGGACGCGGAGAGCGCTCCGCCCGTGCCGGTGCGCGCGAAGACCTTGTTCGCGAGCGTGGCGAGGAAGGTGGGCAGCTCGGAGGGCTTGAGCGCGAGGCGGTGGTCGGCGTTGCCGCCGGTGATGGTGAGCGCGGACTCGACGGCGTAGAGACGGTTCATCTCGTCGCGGGTCGCGTCGGGGCCGGTGAGGCGGCGTCCCTGCGCGTAGCCGCGCGCCTCGGCGAGGGCGCCGGGCTCGGTCATGAAATCGCGACCGACGGAGAGGATGACCTTGGCGCGAGAGAGGTTGAAGACCTCTCGGTTCGCGCCGCCGAAGGCGAGGACTGCGCCGTCGTGGGCCGAGCCGGTGTCGAGCGCGTCGTGCTCGACCCAGCGGGCGCGCGGCCAGCGGTCGAGGACCCGTGCTCGCATCGCGGCGCGAGTGGGGCCGGACTGGGCGTCGACGAGGAACGCGAGGCCCTCGCCGCCGGTGGCGTTGAACGCGCCGAAGTGCGACGAGGCGAAGGACTCGAACTCGGCCCAGGTCCTGGCCTGCGCGCCTTGGCGAGGCGAGCGGAGACGATCGACGTCGTACAGGTCGAGGATCGCGGCCTGCGCGAAGAGGTCGCTCTTGCCCTGGTTGATCGGGTGGAGAGGGTTGCCCTCGAGCTTGATGGGGCGCCCGTCGATGGTGCGGACGAGCAGGCCCTGCGCGCCCGCGGCGCCGGGCATGGCGGTCGCGTAGAAGAGCGGGTTTCCGGGGACGAGGTCCTCGGGCTCTTTGTTGTACGCGAGGATCTTGTGGTCCGGGCGTCGGCAGGCGGCGAGACCGGCGACGCCGGCCAGCGCGAGCGAGGCGCCCATGATCTTCAGGAACTCGCGCCGGGTTTCCTCGTTGATCTCGGAGGCGCCGGCGAGGAACTCACGCTCGGCGTGCTCGCGAAACTCCGGGGTGTCGGCGATGTCGTCGACAGACCGGTAGAAGCGTGCGCCGGTCGCGGCGGAGGTATCCGGCGCGACGCGCGGCTTGAGGGCGGGCTTGCCCTCCTTCTTCGACGAGGGGCATTGATCGTGTGCGCTCATGGGCGTGATGCTCGCCTGCTGAGACTCGGTGATCACGCCGTGCGAGGGTCGCTCGACGCGAGTGGATCACGAGAGGGGAATGCGGACGGGGGGAAACTCAGTAGTGACACGCCGCGCACTGCTGCGGCGGGAGGTTGCGCAGTCGCTGCTTGACCAGCTCGACGCCGGAGGTCATGGCGTAGTTGGGCTGTGAGAGCAGCGACTCGACGGTGCGCAGGTCGGTCACCTTCACCTTGGTGGTGTCGACCATGTACTTCTCGGGGTTGCGATGGCACTCGAGGCACCAGCCCATGGAGAGCGGCTCGCTCTGGAAGACGACGGGCATGGTGTCGATGCGCCCGTGGCACGAGTAGCAGGAGACACCTGCGTTGACGTGCACGGCGTGGGGGAAGTGGGCGTAGTCGGGCACCTTGTGGATGCGCGCCCACTCGATGGGCTTGCCCGACTCGTACGCGCCGCGGAGGCGGGCGAGGTCGGCGCTGAGCCAGTGCGCGCTGGGGCGCTGGCCGTCGGCGCTGGTTGCCTTGGCGAGGTACCCGCTGAGCGCGTCGACGACGGTGTGGCAGCTCATGCAGGTGCTGGTCTGCGGCACGTTGGAGTGGTAGCTCTGCTCGACGTGCGTGTGGCAGTACCGGCAGTCCATGCCGAGCTGGCCGGCGTGGACCTGATGGCTGAAGTTCACGGGCTGATCGGGCATGTACCCGACTTCCCAGAACTTGGGCGTGAAGTAGTACCAAACGACGGCGATCGCGAAGCACAGGCCGCCGAAGGCCGACAGGGCCGTGATCTCGCGGATCCGGTTGGTCCACTTCGGGAAGATGGTGGTCACCGCTGGGGCTTCCTTCCGAAGGACTGGGGTGATCGCGCCGGTCGGGGTCTGCAGGGGTCCGGACCGGCGGGTGAGGGGTCCGTGTGGGTCGAGGCGGGCAAGAATAGCGATTCCTGCGATCTGCGGCGGGTCGGGTGAGGTCCGGAAAGACCTTCGTCGCCGTCGAGAGACCGGGGCCTATTCTTGCGAGGCCGTATTGAGTGCTAGTCCGCCGGAAAATGCAAGTCGGGTCGGGCCTTCTGCACTAAATGAGACTGAGTCGCAGACAGTCCCGCCCGAGCGCACGCCCCCGATGACACCCATATCAAGGGATTCCGACATGCTCTCTCCCGTCAAGCCCCTCGCGCACTCCCCTGCTGTCGCGGCGGTCACGATCGGCTTCGGCGCCGCCGTCGCGATGGCCGGGGTCGGGTTTTTCACGCACCTGCCCGACCTGCGCGCGCCCTCCCCTGTCGTGTTCTTCCTGCTGGTCGCGACCTTCCTGGCGGTGATCGCGCTGGGGACCTCCCGGGTCGGGAAGTCGCGCGCGATCCCGGTGGGGATCGGCGCAGGGGTGCTCGCGGGGTTGCTGTTCCTGCTGATGGTGGGCTCGGTGCTGGGGAGCGAGACCGAGCAGCTCGCGGAGAATGTCGCGGCCAACGCCGTGGAGACGACCGAGCCCAGCGACGCGACGGTGTTCCGCGAGAACGCGGCGCAGATCGCCCTTGGGTGGCTGGCGTTGTCGGCGATCGTGGGCGCGCTGGGCGGCGTGCTGGGCTCGAGGACGGGCCTGCACCGTGGCGACACGAGGGCGGACGGCTCGCCTCGCGACTGGCACGCGCTGTACATGAAGATCGCGGCGCTGTCGTTCGTGCCGCTGATCGTGGTGGGCGGCGTGGTGACGAGCAAGGAAGCGGGCATGGCGGTGCCGGACTGGCCCGGCTCGTTCGGTCGGAACATGTTCCTGTTCCCGCTGAGCAAGATGACGGGCGGGATCTACTACGAGCACGCGCACCGGCTGATCGGGTCGCTCGTGGGCGTGACGGTGCTCGTGGGCTGGTTCGTGACGATCGCGTGCGACCGACGGAAGTGGATGTGGGCGCTGGTGTTCGCGGGCGGTCTGTTCGTCGCGGCGCAGGGCTACATCGGCGGCGCGCGCGTGTTCCTCGACAACCGCGCGCTCGCGGCGCTGCACGGGACGACCGGGCAGCTGATCTTCGCGTTCTTCGTCGCGGTGGCGGCGTTCGCGAGCGTGCGCTGGAAGCGCAACGAGCCGAAGAAGCCCGGCGCGCTGCCGGGGTGCGGGCGCTTCATCACGACGCTGTTGCTCGTGTTCCTGACGATCCAATTGCTGCTGGGCGTGATGACGCGCCATTTCGAGGGTTCGGCGGGGTATTCGCACGTGCTGCTGACGCACATCACCAACAGCGTGCTGGTTGCGGCGATCGCGATCGGCGCCGGTCTGCGCACGCGTCAGTGCCTCGCGCCGGCGATGAGCGTTCGCAGCCCCGACGCGCTGACGCGCATCGTCGGCACGGGCGTGATGCACACGACGATTCTGCAGATGGTGCTGGGAGTGGGCGCGCTCGCCGCGGTGCTGCTGTGGAAGGACAGCGACCCCTGGCCCGAGGTGCTCGTGACCACGGCGCACCAGGCGAACGGCGCGGCGCTGCTCGCGCTGGCGACGCTGGCGGCGGTGTGGACGAGGCGCCTGGTGCTGCCGAAGAAGTCAGCGGCGTAAACGGCGCGACTTCACCTTCACCGGAGGGCACAGCGACAGACCGCACTCGGGGCATTGCTCCGCGTGGGTCGGCAGCCCTCGCGCGTCGTAGGCGCAGTGCGGGCACTCCCACGGCTTGGGGCACGGGTCGCGCACGAACGCGAGGTGCAACCACGCCAGGAAGACCGACGCGAACATCGCGACCTCGAACACGACCGACGCGACGCTGCGCGGATTCCCGGGGACGAAGAGGCTCTTGAGCGCCGGGTAGCGTTGCTGCGCGATCTGCGCCTGCGTCGGGGAGAGCAGCCGATCGGCGAGGACTGCGATGACTGCGCAGACCATCAGCGCGATCACGGCGCGAGGGCGCACCAAAGAGGCAATGGTCGCGAGCACGCCCCCGAGCATCACCGGCGCCGCGATCCAGAAACGCCAGTCATCGAACCCAAACGCGGAGTGCCACGGGCCGACGCCGATCCCGGATTCCTCGGGCTTCCAGCCGGCGACAGCGAGCCAGAAGACCGAGATCGCCGTCAAAAGGACGAACGAGATCGCGGCGAGGATGACCCAGACCTTTCCCCACATCCGAAGCCAGCGGACGGGGACGGGCCACTGCGACGCGAGGGACGGGCTGGAAAGCCAGGATGGTCTTTCGCCGATGGACATTGGGTTGACAGCGTACTATCTGGCGTCGGCCGGAGGAACCCACGGATGCACGCACTGACGCGCACAGCACGACTTGTCGCCCTCGCGTCATCCGGCGCGTGGCTGCTGGCGTGCGGGGCCCTTGCGCAGTCTTCCGGCGTGGGCGCGTACGGCGGCGTCGGGCTGGGCGGCGGGCTGGGCTGGCCCGGGCAGCAGTGGAGCAACCCGTCGATTTTCTTCCCCAACCACGCCGGCGTGGGCGGGTTCGTCGGCGCGCCTGGCGCGGGCGGGCTTCGCGAAGTCGATCCGGGCTTCGCGGACTTCGATCCCTCGCGCGCGAGCATGTACCACCTCGGGGGCGAGGCGGACCTGCGCACGCCCACGGGGTTCGATCGCGTCTATGTCGGGGCGGACGGGCGGTTCTACCGGATCAGCGGTTCGCTCGTCGCGGCGTTCGAGCGGTCGTCGTATGTCGCCGGGCCCGGGGGCGTGTATCCGGAAGTGCCTCCGGGGACGATCTATTACACCGGGGGCCTGCCTCCCGAGGCGCTCGGCGAGGGTCCGACGCGGGTGTTCCCGCGCGTGGACGGGCGGCGAGGCGGCCCGCTGCGCAACAGCGTGAGCGACGCATCCACAGCGTCCTCCGGGCCCCCCGCGTCCCCACCGGCGTTCGGGGGGATCGGGTATCGGTCCGGCAGCGTGACAGCCGCGCCTGCGCGCACGCCCGAGGCGGAGGCGAGCGCGCCGACGATGCTCACGGACGAGGCGTACCGCGCCTCGCGGATGGGCGTGCTGCTGCGCGACGCTTCTCAGAAACGCTGAGGGATTTGGTCAGGAGCCGGAGCCGCTGCGCGACTGCTGCTGCTGGGCGGTGGTTTCGGTGCCGCCGCTGATCGCGGTGCGCATGTCGGTGTCGGCCTGGATGTTCTTGAGGCGGTGGTAGTCCATGATGCCGAGCTGGCCCTTGCGGAAGGCCTCGGCCATGGCGAGGGGGATTTCGGCCTCGGCGGCGACGACCTTCGCGCGGTTCTCCTGGACCTTGGCGCGGTTTTCCTGCTCGACGGCGGTCGCGAGGGCTCGGCGCTTCTCGGCTTCTGCCTGGAAGCGCTTCTTGTCGGCCTCGGCCTGGTCGGCCTGGATGATGGCGCCGATGTTCTGGCCGACGTCGATGTCGGCGATGTCGATGGAGAGGATCTCGAAGGCGGTGCCGGCGTCGAGGCCCTTGGAGAGCACGGTCTTGGAGATGCGATCGGGGTTTTCGAGGACTTCCTTGTGGGTCTTGGCGGAGCCGATCGTGGTGACGATGCCCTCGCCGACGCGCGCGATGATGGTTTCCTCGGTGGCGCCGCCGATGAGTCGCGCGATGTTGGCGCGAACGGTGACGCGAGCGCGGACCTTGAGCTGGATGCCGTCCTGCGCGACGGCGTCGATGGTGGCGCGACCCGAGGCGACGCCGGGGCAGTCGATGACCTTGGGGTTCACGGAGGTCTGCACGGCGTCGAGGATGTCGCGACCGGCGAGGTCGATGGCGCAGGCGGTGTCCCAGGGCAGGTCGATCTTCGCTCGGTCGGCGGCGATGAGCGCCGTGATGACGCTGGGGACGCGCCCGCCGGCGAGGTAGTGCGTCTCGAGCTGCGCGGTGCCGATGTTGAGGTTGGCCTTCACGGCGCGGATGCGGCTGAGCACGATGATGCGCGGGTCGATCTTCCGGAATCGCATGCCGATCAGGTCGAACAGCGAGACCTTCGCGCCGGAGAACAGCGCCTGGATCCAGAGGTTGATGAACTGGAGGAGAACGAAGAAGAGGATCAGGAGCAGGATGCCGACGATGACGATGGCGGCGAGCAGGATCGGGTGCATGGCGGTTCCTTACGGGTCGGGCCGGAACTCAGACTCCGGATGGGGGCGGAGTATAGAGAAGCAGGCGACGCGTCGTCGCCCCGGAATGGGGAATCAGGCCTTCGCGGCTTCGCGGACGCGGATCTGCGTGCCCTCGACCCGGACGACGCGAACCTCGCTCCCGCTCTCGATCCAGGCGCCCTCGGCGAGCGCCTCGCGGCGGCGCCCATCGAGCAGGACGACGCCCACGGGGCGCAGGTCGGTGATGGCGCGACCGGTGGCGCCCACCAGGGCGTCCATCTCGCCCTGCTTGGCGGCGTCGGCGATCTCGCGCCCGGCGCGCTCTCGCTCTTCGGGCGCGTTGGACCCGAGGATCATCATGCGCCCGATGGGCGTGTCGGGCCATATCTTGACGAAGAACCCCAGCGCGAGCGGGCCGAGGATCAGCACCGCCAGCAGCGAGCTCATGCCCCAGGCCGGGGAGACCCGCCAGAAGCAGACGACCGCGACGATCGCGAGGGCCGCGGAGAGCAGCCCGAGCACCCCGCCGCTGGGGACAAAGAGCTCGAGCGCCAGAACGACGGCGCTGGCGATCAGAAGGCCGAAACCCCACCAGAGGAGCGCCTCGTTCACGCGTGTGTCTCCGGGCCGTCGACGGGCTCAATGTGATGATCGGGTGGCTCGTTGGCGTCGACGGGCTTATCGCGCTCGCCTGGCGCGGGTTGACCGCCTGTCTCGAGCGCTTCGACCCCGACGCGGTATCTGGTGACGCTGAGCACGCGCACGCGCGTGCCGCTGTCGGCGAAGCCGGTTTCGCTGACGACATCGACGATCGTGTCGCCGAACTGCGCGGACCCTGCCGGGCGCAGCGGCGTGGTGGCGACGCCCTCGTCGCCGACCGAGACGAGGCCCTGCTCGGGAGCGTGGTCGCTCGCGAGGAGATCGCCTTCTTCGGGTCGTTCCTGCGTGCCGGTGAGGACGAGTCGGTTGAGGACGGGCACGGAGCCGTAGACGCGCCCGACGAAATACATGCCGATCGCGGCGACGAAGGTCGCCAGCAGCGTGATCGCCAGCCCGTGCACGATCTGGTCGCCCATGCGCGGGTCGTTGGTGTTCACGAACGAGCCCACCAGCCCCGCGAGCAGCAGGAGCACCCCGACTGCGCCGAAGATGATCATCCCGGGCAGCACGAAGAGCTCGACCAGCAGCAGCACGACGCCTGCGCCCACGGCGGCGATGGTCCACCAGCCGGCGGCGCCGAGCAGCAGCGGCGGCGCGAGCAGCGCGAGCAGGCAGACGCCCGCGATGAGCCCCGGCGCGGTCACGCCCGGCGCGACCAGCTCGAGGAACATGCACAGGAGGAAGATCGCGATCAGCCCGCCGCGGACCCAGTTGTTGCGCAGGAACGAGACGATGTGCTCGACGACGCTTTTGTCGAGGCGGACGAGCTCCTTGGCGCCGAAGAACGCCTTGAGTTCCTCGTCGTTTCGGATCACGCCCGAGGAGAAGCCGTAGCGGAGCAGATCGTCCTGCTTGAGCGTGAGGAGCGTGGTGCCGTCGCTGGTGTATTCGATGAGCCGGAAGCGCCCCCGGTCGGCGCTGGTGAACTGAGGACGAAGCGAGGGCTGGTCGAGGTTCTGGGAGACGGCGGAGAGCGTCTCGCCGGAGAGCCCGGGGATCGCGGGCCGGAACTCGCTGTCGTCGCCTCGTGGCTCGCCGGGGGCGGGTCGGGCCCGAGGTCGCGGCAGATCGACGAGGGGCTGGGTGTCGGGCGTGGACGCGCCGGCGCCGCGGGTCGCTCCGGCGGAGAATCGCGGCGAGATGCGCGGCGGGTCGCTGTCGAACACCGTTCGCCACTCGGGCTCGTCGATGAAATAGCGCTCGCCGGTGCGGGTGTCCTCGACGAGCCACAGCTCGGCGCCCAGCGAGAGGAAGCCCTGCACGAACTTCTCGTCGTAGGCGTTGCGGCGCGCGGAGTTCACGAGTTCCGCGAGGACGGGCGCGAGGATCTTCTGGCGCTCGGTCTCGGGGAGACTCTGGAGCCCGATGCCGGGCATGATCGCGATGGGGGCGGCGTCGCCCAGCGTCGCGTAGGGCGCGGTGACGATCTCACGGCAGGCAAGGGCGATGAACACGCCGGCCGAGTAGGCGTCGGGGTTGATCCAGGCGACCGTGGTGGGGATCGGGCCGCCCTTGATCGCGTTGCAGATCGCGAGGGTGGCGAAGAGGTCGCCGCCGGGCGTGTTGATGTCGAAGACGACCGCCTGGGCGCCGCGCGCCTCGGCCTCGGCGAGGCGGCGCCGCACGCTGTACTCGGTGACCGAGGTGATCGGCTCGTGGATGGTGATGACGGCAATCTTGTCGGCCTGGCGCGACGCGGGGGCGGCGGACGGCGCGCCGGGCTGGGCGGTCTCGAAGGCCCCCACCGGTGCGACCATCGCGACGAGCGCCAGGGTCGCCCACGCGAGGGTGCGCAGCGTCGAGGCGGGGACAGCCCGGATCGCGGCGAGTGCTGCCGCGAGCGTCGGATGGGATGTTGCTCGTCGGTGAGTGGCTCGCATCGTTCGTTGAAGTATAGATCGGGGATGCGCCCTCCCCGGTTGCGTGAAGATCCGGACCGAGTGGCGGCCGGGGGGTCAGTCCGCCTGCTCGACGACCCAGCGGAGGTCGGTCGGGTCCTTGCCGCAGTCGATATGGACGGCGAAGAAGCCGCCCTCGTGCTTGTTCACGAGGGGCCAGATGATGCGTCGGTCGGTTTCGGGGAGGGGGAGGGACTCGATCGTGGAAGGATCGTGCCACTCGAGCCAGCCCTCGCGGATCTCCTGGGTCTGGACCTCGACGGCGCCCAGGACGCGATACCAGAAGATGAGCCAGTGCCCGTTGCCCTCGAACGCGGTCTCGCTGATCATGCCGGCGAGCCGGAGTCGCTCGATCGGGACCTCGATGCCGGCTTCCTCGAGAATCTCGCGCCGTGCGCACTGGGCCGGGCTCTCGCCGGTGTGCATGTCGAGTTTGCCCCCGATGGGCGAGCACATCCCGAAGTTGGGGTGCTTCTTGCGCCGGATGAGGAGGATCCGCCCCTGCGCATCGCGCAGGTCGGTGAGGACAGCGATCTTGTAGGGAAGCGGCGTGGTCGGGGTGGATTGGTCGGGCATCGGCGGAGAATAGCCCGCCGCCCTCGCGGAAATGTCGATTCGTTCGCCCGTCGCTGCGCGTCCGACCGATTTACACTTGGTGAACGCCCCGACTCCCGCCACCCCGATCGTGCCAGCGTCCAATCCTTCCAACCCGGCTTCATCCCCTTCGGGCGGCGCGCGCGCCGGCCGCGCGTTCGACGTCGCCGGGAAGCGCTGCTTCCTGATGGGCGTCGGAGGGGCCGGGATGTCGGCGCTCGCGCAGATGCTGCAGGCGCGCGGCGGGATCGTCGCCGGGTCCGACACGACCCCCTCCCCCGTCACGGACCACCTCAACCGGCGCGGCGTGCGCGTGGGGTTCGATCAGACAGCCGGCGGCATCCCCGACGAGGTGGATGTCGTCGTCGCGTCGGCCGCGATCAAGCCCGACAACCCCCAGCACATGGAAGCCACCCGGCGCGGGCTGACCGTCCTGTCCTACGCCGAGGCGCTGGGCCAGTGCATGCTGGGCACGACCGGCGTCGCGATCGCCGGCACGCACGGCAAGTCGACGACGACCGCGATGCTTGGCGTCGCGCTCACGCACGCCGGCATCGACCCGACCGTCATCGTCGGCGCGACCTGCGCGCAGCTGTCGGCCGATGGGAAGACCCCCACCGGCTTCCGGCTGGGCGGCGCGACGATCCCCACCGGCGACCTCGCGGGCCGGCCCGGCGCGCTGCTGGCCGAGGCGTGCGAGTTCAACCGCTCGTTCCACAACCTGCACCCCACGATCGCGTCGATTTCGAGCGTCGAGGCGGACCACCTCGACATCTACGGGTCGCTCGACGCCGTCGTGCAGTCGTTCCGGGAGTTCGCGCTGCTGCTGCCCGCTGCCGACGAGGGCGGGCGCCTGCTCATCGCCCACGAGGGAGCGCACCGTCGCGAGGTGACCGCCGGCGTGCGCGCGCGCATCGAGACCATCGGCTTCGCGCCGGGCGCCGACTGGGTGATCGAGTACGACGCCCAGACCCGTCGCGTCGTGCTCCACCACGATCGCGAAGCGGTCGCCGGCTGGCTGCTCCAGATGCCGGGCGAGCACAACGCGATCAACTCAGCCATCGCGTGCGTGCTGGCGACCTACCTCGGGGCCGACCCGAAGAAAGCGGCGGAGGCGCTGTCGGGGTTTCGCGGCGTCGATCGGCGCCTGCAGTACCTGGGCGACCGCTCGGGGGTGCGCGTGTACGACGATTACGGGCACCACCCCACCGAAGTCGAGACCACGCTGCGCGCGCTGCGCGACCACGAGCGCCCCGAAGAGCGCGACGGGCGGCTGATCTGCGTCTTCCAGCCCCACCAGCACAGCCGCACGCGTTTCCTGCTCGAAGAATTCGCCCAGGCGTTCAGCCAGGCGGACGTGGTGATCGTGCCGCATATCTATTTCGTGCGCGACAGCGAGATCGAGAAGACGCGCGTGAGCGCCGCGGACCTTGTGGACCGCCTGCGCAAGCGGAAGATCCAGGCGATGCACCTCTACCCGTTCGAGGCGATCATCGAACAGCTCGAAGTCATGTGCCGCCCGGGCGACCTGCTGGTCGTCATGGGCGCCGGCCCGGTGTGGCAGATCGCCCACGGGTACCTCAAGATCGACACCGGCTCGAAGGAGTGAGCGACGCATGTCCCCCGTGGGTTCCCCTATGCAGCACCGACTCGACGACGCCCCCTGCCTGATCGAACCGAACGCGCCGATCCCGACCTGGTTCGGCGTGGGCGGGTCCGCCGATCTTTTCGCGACCCCCGACTCGCTCGACGAGCTGGCGGCGCTGCTGCGCTGGGCGCACGAGAAGGGCGTCGCGCCGGTGCGTGTGCTGGGCGACGGCGCGAACCTGCTCGTTGCCGACGAGGGCGTGGACGGGCTGGTTGTGTCGCTGTCGAAGCTCGAGCGCGTCGAGTGGCCCGACACGAACGGCGCGCAGCCGCGACAGAAGTTCGTCGTGCGTGCGCAGGGCGGCGCGCGCCTGATGGAGATGGTCACCGAATCGGTGCGGCGCGGCCTGATGGGGCTCGAGGCGCTCGCCGGCATCCCGGCGACGCTGGGCGGCGCGATCGCGATGAACGCCGGCGGCGCGTTCGGGCAGATCGCCGACATCGTGCGCGCCGTCGAGGCCGTCACCCTCGAGGGCGAGACGCGCTCCTACACCCACGACGAGATCGGGTTCGAGTATCGCAAAGGCCTGCGCGGCGCGATCGTCACGGGCGTCGAGCTCGAGCTGACCTTCGCGGCCGATCAGTTCTCGCTGCGCGAGCGCCTCAAGGAGATCATGGCCTACAAGAAGGGCTCGCAGCCCATGGGCGACAGCTCCGCCGGATGCGCCTTCAAGAACCCCACGATGCGTGACCCGACCACCGGCGAGATGGAGCGCGTCAGCGCCGGGCGTCTCATCGACAAGGCCGGGCTCAAGGGCTTCCGGGCCGGCGGCGCGTCCGTCAGCCAGGTCCACGCCAACTTCCTCGTCGTCGACAAGGGCGCCACCGCGACCGATGTGCTCAACCTCATGAGCGCCATCCAGCAACGCGTCGCGCAGGTCCACGGCGTCGCGCTCGAGCCGGAGGTCGTGGTCTGGAAGCGGGGCGATTCGCGCGGGACCCTCGCGTGACGAGCCAAGCACACGTCCTCGTGCTCTGCGGCGGGCCGGACGCCGAGCGAGAGGTCTCGCTGCGCGGCGGCGCCGCCGTCGCCGACGCGCTCAACGCCTCGTCTGACTTCACCGCTGAGAAGGTCGTCATCGATCGGATAAGCGCCCGCGATCTGCGCGCGCGACCGGCCGATGTCGTCTGGCCCCTGCTCCACGGCCCCTGGGGCGAGGGCGGGCCGATGCAGGACATCCTTGAGGCGGACGGGCGCCCGTACGTGGGCTGCGGCCCGTCGGCGGCGCGCCTCGCGATGGACAAGCTCGCGACGAAACTCGCCGCCGCCCGCGCGGAGCTCTTCGTCCCGGGGGGCGGCGTGTTCAACCCCGACGACGACGAGCCCCCCATCCGGCTGCCGCTGGTGCTGAAGCCGAACTTCGAGGGCTCGACGATCGGCCTGCACATCTGCAGGACTCGCGAGGAATGGGTTCTCGCGCGAGACGCGACCCGTGCGTCGGGGCGCGCCGCGCTGATCGAGCCGTTCATCAAGGGGCGAGAGCTCACCGCCGGGCTCATCGACAGCGGCGAGGGGCTGACGGCGCTGCCTCTGATCGAGATCACGCCCAAGGACGGCTTCTACGACTACGAAGCGAAGTACAACCGCAACGACACGCGGTACGTCGTCGAGCCCGACCTCGACCCGTGGCTCGTGCACGAGATCCAGCGCGCGTCGCTCACGCTCGCGCGCGAGCTGGGCGTGCGCCACCTCGCGCGGGCCGATTTCATCCTGCCGGACGAGCCCGTCCGGGGAAACACGATCGAGCCAGTGCTGCTCGAAATCAACACCATGCCGGGGTTCACCGACCACTCGCTCGTCCCGATGGCCTCGAAGCACATCGGGCTCGAGATGCCCGACCTGTGCGCGCAGCTCGCGCGATGCGCGATGCGCGACAGCCACGCGGTCCACCACTGACACCACCGGGCCCGCGCGCCCGCGACGACCCTGCGCAAGGAGGCGCACCAGCCATGGCCAGGAAAGCCGCCCCGAAGAAGCCGAAAAAGAGAGCCGCAGGGCCCTCGCTCGCGTCCCGGCTGCGTTCGGGGGGGGCGTGGTTCTCGCAGCCGCGCCGTCTCGCGAACGCGACGCTCGCCGTCGTCTGGGTCGGCCTGGCGCTGACGGCGGGCGTGGGCGCCGGCCCGCTGAAGGAACGCGTCACGACGCTGCGCGCCGCGCCGGTCACACCGAAGATCGAGTACCCGGCGATCCCGGGCGACGCGAACGCGACATGGCTGCCCCCCAGCGAGCAGCGCCGGCTCGAGCACCTGGTCGTCCAGACGGTGTCGACCGATGTGTTCGATCGCGACTCGCTCGAGGCGCTGCGTGCGACGCTCGACGCGTCCGGGTGGTTCAGCCGCGTCACGGAAGTCCGGCGCCTGCCCGAGAACACGGTGCGCGTGCGCGGCGAGTGGCGCACCCCGGTCGCCGCGGTGCGCGTCAACGATCGCGATCACCTCGTCGGCGCGTCGGGCGAGCTGCTGCCCCTGTCGTACCCGACGGGCGGCGCAGGGCCGGGCATCCCCGTCATCCTCAACCCGCAGTTCGGCCCGCCCGAGAACGAGGCGCGCGGGTTCGCGTACGGGCGTCGCTGGCGCGGCGGCGACGTGCCGGCCTCGCTCGCGCTGCTCGCCGAGCTGCGGCGCGCGTTCGGCCCGACGCCCCACCTCATGCGCCAGATCGCCGGGATCGACGCCTCCGAGTACCGCCAGCGCCAGCGCCTGCTGATCGTCACCGACACCGGCTCGCGCATCGTCTGGGGCAGCGCCCCGGGCGACGAGAAGCCCGGCGAGGTCCGCGCCGCGGAGAAGGTCGCCCGGCTCGTCCAGATGGCGGGCGCCGGGCAGGGGCGCATCGACAACGGGGCCCAGCGGATCGAGATCTTCGGCGCCCACGTCTACATCGACCAGACCCAGACCCGCTGAGCGTGCGAACAATCACGCGTGAGCGACCGTCCCCCGGATCAGGATGACTACCCGCCGCCCGAGGAGTGGCTCATCGGTGCGCCCAAGGACCGCCCCGACCGCTGGGCGCACCGGCGCGGCGAGCCGCGAGGGTTCGCGCTGCTGTGGTCTTGCTACCTGCTGGGCGCGTGCGCCGTCACGCTCTTTCGCCCGGCGTTCTCGCTCTCGTTCGACCTGATGCACATCCGCACCTCGTCGCGCATGCTCGTCGCCATGCTGTGCCTGGGCGTTGCGGTCGTCTGGCCGATGTTCCGGCTGAGCCAGGCGCCCCCGCGCAATCCCACGAAGGCGGCGCTCGTCGACGTGCTCATCGTGCTCACGCCTTGTCTGGCGATCGTCGGCTCGACCTCGATCCTCACGCGCTGGCACTGGCACGCTTCGGGCGCGATGCTCGTTGCGGTCGCGTCGTGGACGCTCCTCGTGGGCGGCGCGATCGCGCTCGCGACGCGATGGGAGGGCGGCGCGGCCCGCGGGCTCTCGATGCTCGCGATCCTGGGCGTCTGTGCCGCCTCGCTGGCTGGTGGGCTCGCGAACGCCTGGGGCGCAGCGCATGCCGGCGCGCCGCTCGACGCTGAGGGCTGGCGCGTCGCGCTGCTGCTCTCGCCCTTCGGCGCGCCGTTCGCGATCTCCTCGCATCCCAGCCCGGCCGGCCCGTACCCCGACGACCTCGCGTGGAGACTCGTTCTGCTGCCGCTGGCGCCGGCGCTGGCGCTGTGGTTGCTCGCCGGAATCGCCGACGCCCTGCGCGCCGCCAGCGGACGAGGGCCCCGTCGCCCCAGCAGCCCCCGGCGCCCCCGCCCCGACCGGGCGGTTTCCGGCTACAGTTGAGCCATCGTCAGCCCATTCACCGGGCGCGTGACCCCACGCGGCCCGGTTGTTCTTTCGCCGCTTCGTTTCTCGCATCCGGACCCGACCCCATGGAATTCCTCACGCCCGAAGAGCACGCCTCCCTCTCCGCGAAACTCGCCGAACTGAAGAAGGTCCGGCCCGAGATCGCCAAGCGCATCGAGGAGGCGCGCGCTCTCGGAGACCTCAAAGAGAACGGCGACTACCACGCCGCCCGCGAGGACCAGGCCATGAACGAGGCCGAGGTCCGCCGGCTCGAGGAACGCCTCGCCGGCGCCAAGGTCGTCGAGAAGCAGGAAGGCATGGAGACCATCGTCTTCATCGGCTCCACCGTGCGCCTCAAGGACCTCGACCGCGGCGACGACGACCTCTACAAGCTCGTGGGCGAGCCCTCCGGCAAGGTCACCCTCGAGTACGTCGAGGTCTCGGTCAACAGCCCCATGGGCGAGGCCCTGATGAAGTCGCGCGTGGGCGACACGGTGCGCGTCGACGCGCCGCGAGGCGTCAAGCGCTTCGAGGTCGTCGAGATCCTCGCCTGACCCCCCTCCCCCCTGCTCCCCATTCCCTCTGAAAAATACAACGCCGCGACGGAAGGGGATTCCGTCGCGGCGTGGTCTGAAACATGCTCCGGGTGTCCCGGACCGGGTGACCCTTGACGCGGCGCGGCGGGGCAGACGGGAGCGCCCCGCCGGGCCGCGTCGTTGGGTTGTCCTCGTTCGATCCGTCTGACGCGTCCGTGCGTCGTGAATCTCGCGAGGTCGTCCGAGGTCGCGCGTCCGTGCGCGCCGGAGTCGATCAGTCAGTCGCCCGAAGGGTGGCCCACGCACACCCGTCGGGCATCGGTCTCGACTCGCGTCCTTGCGAGTCTGCCCTGCGCGTCCTTGCGCCGGGCCGGGTCGTCCTTGAAGGCCTCGTGTCGCGTGTTCCGCGACGACGGGCGTGTGGAGGTCGGGGTGTCAGCCTCGATGGTCGGGCTGTTTCCTGGCGTTGATGCGCCGGATGAGCTCCGGCAGCTGGTTCAGTCGGTCCGCGACGCTGGCCTTCCATTCGGCCCGATCGCGGATCTCGAGGCGGTCTCCTGCGCCGACGAGCACCACTTCCTTGGTCAGACCCGCGAGGGTCAGGTGGTCGTCGGTGAGCCGGACTCTTCCGGCCTTATCCATCTCGAGGCGCCGGGCCATGCCGAACAAAGTGGCCTGGAGTTCCGCCTCGTCCTCATCGGGCGTCAGAGTCAGGGAGCGACTGGACGCGAGCTTGCGGAAGTGGGTCTCGGTGTAGAGCCGGAGCAGGCCGCCAGGCCAGGGAACCGCGAAGAAGGCGCCGCCGTCTTCGCTGTCGCTCCACTGCGAGCGGATCTCCGACGGGATCGCCAGCCGCTGCTTCTCGTCGACGGTGTGCTCGTAGGTCCCTGTAAAGAGCACGCGGCTGGTCCCTTCGTTTAAGCCAGAGCACTCTACCCCACTTTCCCCCACTCTGCAACACCTTTTTCCCACTTCCGTCCGAAAAATCGGCGATTTGGGTGATGTCGGGGGGTTTTCCCCGGTGTATCAAGGGGCTCCCCGATCCGGACGATGCTTCCCGGCCTCTTTCTGTCATGGAGATGGCCTGGCCGCAACGCCCGAGGAGGGGCGGCGCGACCGTGGTCGCAGGAGCGTGCTTCGTTGGAGCGTCAGGCCACGGACAGTCTGCGCAAGCCCGCCGCCCCGTCCCCCCAGCGCGACGAGGCGCTGTCGCGCATCGGCAGCGGGCTGTGGCTCATGACCTCGTCCTTCGAGGACGCACGGGCCGGGGTCGTCGTGCGATGGGTCCAGCGCGCCGGGGTCGAGCCCCCCCTGCTCAGCGTCGCGCTGCGCAAGGGGCACCCGATCGAGCCCCTGATCCGCGACAGCCGCGCTTTCGCGCTCAACATGCTCAGCCCCGACCAGAGCGCCCTCGAGCGCCGCTTCAGCAACGGGCTGGCCGAGCGCTTCGGCGACCCATTCGACACCATCGAGACCGATCGGCTGGTGTCGCGCTCACCCTGCCTGCGCCGCTCGGCGCTGTCGATCGATTGCGAACTCTTCCGCCACTTCGACCTCGAGGTCGAGAGCGCGATGTACGTCGGCCTCGTCCTCGCCGCGCGGTGCGCCTGAGTCTCGCCCCCCCATCGCGCGACGATCGCGCCCGTCAGGGCAGGATGTCGACCGTTGATTTCGTCTCGACCAGGAAGCCGTAGAGCAGCTCGATGTCGGGCGCGTCGAGTCGCACACAGCCCATCGACATCTCGCGACCGATCGAGCCCGGCTCGATGGTGCCGTGCAGGCCGTACTGCGTGTACGCAGCCGACGCCTCGTTCGCGGGATCGAGGCCGATCCAGTGCTCGCCGATGGGGTTCATCGGGTTGTCGGCCGCGAAGTACTCGCCCGTGCGCGGGTTCGTCCACACCGGGTTGATGAGCTTGCTGTTGGGTCGCACGACGAAGGCCCCGACCGGGGTGCTGCCTGCCTCGCCCAGGCCGACGCGGAACGAGCGGATGAACAGCCGGTTCCCGGCGCTGTCGGTCGCGTTCGCGTAGAGGTCGAGCCGGAACTTGCTCTTGTACACCACCGCGTGGAAGGGGCCCTTCAGCGTCTTGATCGACTGACCAACGCGGATGCGACGCGGATCGCTGATGGAGTTCACCTGCGCCAGCAGTCGCCAGTCGATGTCCAGGCCCTCGCGGCTGACGATCCGCGCGAGCGAATCGCCCGGCGCGATCGTGTACGAGCCCGTCACCTTGTCGCCAGCGACGACGGCGCGCCCGAAGACGACCGTCTCGTTGATGCCGGCGATGCGCGCGCGGATCGCCTCGCGGTCCGCTTCGCGCGTCGCGCCGTCGAACAGTGCGCGGTTCAGGATGTCGCGCGCGTCCACCGGCTTGCCCTGCGCGACCAGCGCGTCGGCCCGCGCGAGCAGATCGCCCGTCGCCGCCGACGCGGGAAGCACGCCCGAGGGCGACGACTGGGGGCGCCGCGGGGCCGGCGCAGGGGTCTGGGCCGACTCGGTCGGCGCCGGGACGCTCGCCTGCGCCAGGTCGGGCTCGGCGTTCCGCTGAGTCGGCGCGCCCATCTCGATGACCGTCGCGTTGGCCGGCGTCGGGGGCTCGGCCCGCACGATGGGCTGAGGATCGGGAAGCATCGCGCTCGGGCGGCTCTCGCTCTGCGTGGGCGCAAGCGCCGAGGACTGCGACACCGGGGCACGATCGGCGGCGTTCGCGTTCGACGGGCCGAACGGCGACGGGCTCGCAACCACCGGCGAGGGCGTCGACGCCGGGCCGATCGCGTCGGTCGGGGGCGCCTTCTCCCCGGTCGGCACGACGAGCCAACCCAGCAGGAGCACCGCGCCGCCGATCCCCACGACCGCGATCGCGAGGTTCCGACGCTGCGCACGACGACGCCGACGCGACGCGTTCGACATCATGTAGGACCGGTTGCTGGTCATCCGGGCGGTTTGCGACGCAAGAGCCATAAGAACGCGAACCTCCGTGTGTCGCGGACAAAGCGGGCGATCTGCCGACGGTATGTGACGATCCACGCCGGGGAAAGCGTCAGTTCGCCCTCAAACTCCGGCGCGGCGTGGGCTCGATGAGCCGGCGATCGGTCACCACCGCGTCGAGTCTGATGTCCAGTTCATCGGTCGGGACGCGATCCACCACTTGGAAATCGAAGCAGACGCCCGCCGTGAACCAGCGATGGCTGCGAAGCCGCTCGTTCGACGGATCACCTGACAGGAACCGGTCGTAGAACCCCCCGCCCCGACCCAGGCGCGACCCGAGCGCGTCGAACGCCAGCCCGGGCGCCAGCACCAGCCCGATCTGTTCGAGCGGGATCGGACGGCCCGACACCGGCTCGCGAACCCCGTTGCGCGTCTCCTGCAGGCCCGTCTCGAAGTCGCGCACCTCGATCGCCGTCATCCGCTTGCGCTCCCAGTCGACCCGCGGCACGCACACCGTCCGGCCCGTCTGGAAGCAACGCAGCGCCACCGCCGAGACATCAACCTCGTTCGGCAGCGGCAGGTACATCATGATCGTGTCGGAGTTCAGGAACGCGTCGTGCGCGATCACGCGCCGACACACGCTCAGCGACATCGCCGACGCCTGCTCCGCCGAGACAGCCGACAGCTGCCGACGCATCTCGTCGCGGAGCGCTGCCTTCGCCTGGACCAGCGATTCACTCACGACCGCTCCTTGAACTCGTCAGGAAGTATCGGGCCGAAAGGTAGCCCTTCCTAACTTTTGTTCACCCGCCTATACGCGTCCGTTCGGGGAATGGTTGCTCTCCCCCGCCCGTCATCGGGATCACCGATGCTTTCGTGCGAACACTTCACACCGATGCCCCGCACCACCAACAACCCGCTCTTCCACGTCGTCCTCCACGAGCCCGAGATCCCCAACAACACCGGGAACATCGGAAGAACCTGCGTCGCGACGGGTTGCGCGCTCCACCTCGTGCGCCCCCTCGGCTTCGACACCAGCGAGCACGCGCTCCGGCGCGCCGGGCTCGACTACTGGAAACGCCTCGCGCCGCGCGAGCACGACGACTGGAGCGAGTGGGTCCGGTATTGGGACGCGCTCCCCACTCGCAGCGACGGCACGCCGCGCGCACCCACCCAGTGGGCCTTCACCACCAAATCCGCGCGCCCGGTGTGGGACGCCGACCTCCGCCCGGGAGACGCGCTCGTCTTCGGCAAGGAAACACGAGGCCTGCCCGACTCTCTCGTCGACGACTTCGTGCGCGCCGATCGCGCGCTCTGCCTCCCCATGCTCCAAGGCGAACGCTCCCTCAATGTCGCCACCGCCGTCTGCGCCGTCGTCCTCGAAGCGCTGCGCCAGTGCGCCGCGCGCGCCGAGATCACGCTCGACCCCGACGGTCGCTACACGCTTCAGTGATGCGCCCCTCGCGCGCCACCCCCCTCTCTGCGCCCTCTGCGACCTCTGCGGTGAAAAATGAAAACGGCCCCCGAAGGAGCCGTTGAGAATCGCTCGAATCCGCGTCGATTACGCCGCGTTCTGCTTCTGCTGACGGGTGTACCCGTAGCGACGCTTCACCGGCTTCACGACCAGCCCGGCGCGGATCGCCGCGGCCGAGACCTTGATCCGCTGCGCGCGACCGTCGACCAGCGCCACCGCCGTCTGGATATTCGGCTTGAAGGTGCGGCGCGTGATGCCCGTGGGCTTCAGACCGAAGCCGCCCTTCGTGATCTTCTGGCCGCGATAGACGCGACGCTTGCCGAAAGTAGTCTTCTTCCCGGTGAAATGGCACACGCGCGGCATAGAAACGCCTCCTGAGGCGGGGTGGGTCAAACAGGTGAGCGGAAGGGTAGGCCCACACCCCCCAAAGGCAAGCCCAAACGCCGGGCCCCCTGATCCTCAGGGGCTGAGCACCGCCGGACGCCGCGCTACCCTCCCCTTCCACGCGATTCTTCCCCTCTCCCGACCCGCCCGGAGCCGCCGATGTCCTCGGTCCACCCGCCCTCCCCGACTGCCGACCGACGCCCCAACCGCCTCGCCGGCGAGTCGAGCCCCTACCTCCTCCAGCACGCCCACAACCCCGTCGAGTGGTTCCCCTGGGGCCCCGAGGCCTTCGAAGAGGCCCGCCGCCGCCGCGTCCCCATCTTCCTCTCCGTCGGATACAGCACCTGCTACTGGTGCCATGTCATGGAGCGCGAGTCCTTCGAGAACCCCTCCATCGGCGCCCAGATGTCGCGCGACTTCGTCTGCATCAAGGTCGATCGCGAGGAACGACCCGAGGTCGACGACATCGCCATGCACGCCTGCCAGGCCCTCACCGGGCGCGGCGGGTGGCCCACCTCCGTCTTCCTCACACCCCCCGGCGCACGCGCCGAGACCGACCCCGGGCTCGAGCCCTTCTGGGCCGGGACCTATTTCCCCCCCGAGCCGCGCCACGGCCTGCCCTCCTTCCAACAGGTCCTCGGGGGCATAGCCAACGCCTGGAACACCCAGCGCGAGCAGGTCCTCGGGCAGTCCGAACGCATCGCCGACATGTTGCGCGAACTCCTCGGCCAGCGCACCCTCCCGGTGCGACTCGGCGCGCACGAGATCGACAGCGCCACCAACGCGCTCGTGCGCATGTACGACCGCGTCTACGGCGGCTTCGGCACGGCCGGCTCCGGGCCCAAATTCCCCCAGCCCGTCTTCCTCGAGTTCCTCCTCGACCGCTTCGCCGACCCGGTCGACGACGCGACGAAGGGCGCCATCAAGGCCGCCCTCATGCACACCCTCGACCGCATGACCCTCGGGGGCATCCACGACCAACTCGCCGGCGGCTTCCATCGCTACAGCGTCGACCCCGCGTGGGTCGTCCCCCACTTCGAGAAGATGCTCTACGACAACGCGCAACTCGCCTCCACCTACGCGCGCGCCAGCGAGGCCTTCGGCGAAGACGCCGACGAGCCCGACGCGCTCTACGCGCGCACCGTCCGCCTCACCCTCGACTACGCCCTCCGCGAGATGCAACTCCCCGGCGGCGCCTTCGCCAGCGCGCAGGACGCAGAGGTCGACGGCATGGAGGGCGCCAACTACCTCTGGACGCCCGACGACCTCGCGCAGACGCTCACGAGCGACGAGGCGTCCTTCGCCGCCCATGTCTACGGCCTCGATCGCGGCCCCAACTTCAAGGACCCCCACCACGAGCACCTGCCCCCGAAGAATGTGCTTTTGCTGGGCGAACGACCCGAAGAGATCGCCGCTCGCTTCAACCTGACCACCGAGCAGTTCTACGCCCGGCTCGACCAGATCCGCTGGAAGATGCTCGGCGCACGCGCCAAACGCACCCAGCCCCTGCGCGACGACAAGGTCATCGTCTCGTGGAACGGGTTGATGCTCAGCGCCCTCGCGCACGGCGCGATGCTGCTGCGCGAATCGCGCTACCTCGACGCCGCCAACCGCGCCGCCGCGTTCATCCTCTCCGCGATGCGCAACGACAAGGGCGAACTCGTGCGCGTCTGGCGCGATGGGCGCGTGGGCACCACCGCCGTGCTCGAGGACTACGCCATGCTCGCGCAGGGGCTCATCGCGATGCACCGCGCGTCCACCCGGCTCAACCGGGGCACAGCGCCCCAACTCGAACGCGCGCTCTCCATCCTCGACGAAGCGTTCGCTCTTTTCGCCTGCCCCGACACCGGCGCGCTCTTCGACACCCGCGACGGGCGCGACGACCTGGTCGTCCGCGCCATCTCGCGCGCCGACGGCGCCATGCCGAGCGGGCAGTCCGTGATGCTGCACGCCCTCCTCGACGCGCACGAGATCACGCGCGACGACAAGCACCTCGAACGCGCCGGCCGGCTCCTCGCCGCGATGAGCCGCGCCGTGCACGACACGCCGTTGGGCGCGATCAACTCGACGCGCGCGCTCCGGCGCGTCCTCGCGCTCGACCCGGCGCTCCTCGACCGCTTCGGCATGACCGAATCGCCCGAGCGCTTCGGCCCCGACCTCGACCCCAGCGAGCCCATCGCCCCGCCCGTCGAGGTCTTCGCCGATGTCGACGGCTTCCACCTCGCAGAGGGCGACATGCAGGAGTTCACCATCGAACTGCGCATCCGCGAGGGCTTCCACATCACCGCCAACCAGCCCTACGACGAGAGCACCACCGGCAAACGCGTCGACGGCCTCGAAGGCCTCCAGGTCGGCGTCACCGGGGGCCGCGGCGTCATCCTCTCGTGCGACTACCCCGCCGGAACCCCCTTCGAGCCAGCGATCGCCAAGGGCACGCTCGCGCCCATCCTCGTCCACTCGGGCACGGTGCGCCTCGACATCACCGCCCTGCGCACCACCGACGCGTGGGAAGGCGAGCCGAAAGTCGCCGTGCGCTTCCAGGCGTGCAACGACCGGGAGTGCCTGCAGGCGATGACGGCGGTTTTGGAGGTTGGGATGACGAGGAAGGAAGCGTGAGCGATCCGCTCACTTGGCCGCGGGCGCGATAACCCCCCGACACTCCCCCATCCCGATCCTCCGCGCCCCCTCGCGCAGGCAGTAGCCGCGGAGGATGACCTCGTCGCCGTCGGCGAGGAACTTGCGCTCTTCGCCCGTGGGGAGTTTCAGGGGCTCGGTGCCCCGCCAGGTGCGCTCGAGCAGGCACCCGCGCGAGTCGGGCTCGGGGCCGCTGATGGTGCCGGAGGCGAGCAGGTCGCCCGGGCGCATGTTGCACCCGTTGCTCGCGTGGTGCGTGAGCATCTGCGTGATCGTCCAGAACATGTGCTTGAACGAGCCGCGGCTGATGAGCGTCTCCGCCACGCCCTCGCTGCGCATCTTCTCGCTGCGCAGCCACACCTCGACCGTGATGTCCAGACCCCACGCGTCCATCGGCTTCTGCGCCGTCAGGTAGGGCAGGGGCTGGGGGTCGCCCTCGAAACGCAGCGGGCCCGCGACGCGGAAGGGCGCCAGCGCGTCGAGCGTCGTCACCCAGGGCGACACCGTCGTCGCGAAACTCTTCGCGAGGAACGGCCCGAGGGGCTGGTACTCCCACTTCTGCAGGTCGCGCGCCGACCAGTCGTTCACCAGCGACAGCCCGAAGATATGGTCGGGCGCCGCGTCGATGGGGATCGTCGTTCCCATCGCGTTGCCGGTCCCCACGAAGAAGCCCATCTCGAGCTCGTAGTCGAGCAGTTTCGAGGGGCCGAAGACAGGGTCCTTCGCGTCGTCGGCCTTGGTCTGCCCGCTGGGGCGTTTGACAGGGGCGCCGCTGACGACGAGCGAACTCGCGCGCCCGTGGTAGCCGATGGGGATGTGCTTGTAGTTGGGCAGCAGCGGGTTGTCGGGGCGGAACATCGAGCCGACATTCGTCGCGTGGTGCACGCTGGCGTAGAAGTCGGTGTAGTCGCCCACCTGCGCCGGGAAGAGCATCTCGGCGTCCTTCATCGCGACGAGCGCCCTGGCGCGCAGCGTGACATCGTCGCGCAGCGCGTCGCTGTCCTCGCGCAGCAGGTGGCTGAGGTGCTCGCGCGCCGCGCGCCACGCCGGGCGCCCCAGCGCCATGAACGCGTTGAGCGTCCCGCTCGCGAAACAATCAGACTTGCCCGCCAGCCCGACCACCCCATCGAACAGCCCCGCCTCGTGCAGCACGCGCAGGTCGAGCACGCGGTCGCCGATCGCCACGCCCACGCGCGCCGGCTCAGCGGTCCCCTTCCGACGGAACACCCCGAAGGGCAGGTTCTGGATGGGGAAATCGGCGCGCTGGTCGTTGGCGCTCTCGACCCACGAACGGAGGGCGGGGTCGGTCGTCGGGTCGGTGTTGCGATGAACGGGGCTGGTCATACCCGCAGGGTATGCGAACGGCCTCAGACCGTCACATCGAGCAGGCCCAGCGACTTCAGGTCGTCCAGGGGCTCATCGACCGAGCACGAGCCGATCGACAGGAAGAAGCTCTCGCGCGTCCGCTCGATCTGCTCGAGCGTCACCCGATGCCCCCGCCAGACGATCGCCTCGTCGCTGAACCCGAACGCGCGCGTCTCGCGCTCGTCGAGCACCTCGATCAGCGTCTTCTCGTCGGCGCGCAGCGCGAGCCCCATCGCCGCGGCCATCGCGACATTCACGAAGCCGTGCATCGTCACGCCCTGGCCCTGGTTCAGATGCCGTATCGGGTGGTGCAGCCCGGCGGTCGCCTTGAAGGGCGTCTGCGCCATCGCGCAGGTGCGGATGAACCGCGCCAGCGCGTCCGGGGGCGGGAACAGGTCGGGCGTCATCCCCCCGGTGCGGATCTTGGCGCACAGCCCCTCGCCCGAGACAGCGGTGATCACGCCGCGCAGGTCGGGCATCGTCCAGGGCAGCTCGAACGCCGCCGTCAGATAGGACGGGATCGAGCCGACGGCGCGGTCGATCTCCTCCGCCGTCGTCGCCTTCAGCTCGATCGCGTCGATCGCCGCGAGCCCGTTGTCGGGGTCGGAGTACTTCTCGTTGAACCGCTCGATGCGATCGAGGTCGGCGACGAGCCCGGCGTCGTCGGCCCCGCGCGTCAGCGCCGTGATGCGCCACGGGTCGACGAGGATCTCGCCGTCCTCGTCGTCGTCGCCACCCCCGGCCCCGATATCGCGCGGCAGCAGGTCGGCGGCGTGCTCCTCGAACTCGTCGAGACGCGACACGGGGATCACCAGGCGCGAGACGAACTCGTCGCGCGCGTCCGCCCGGTACGACGCGAAGTTGCGCACCGTCGGGGCCATCTCGAGCTTCGCCGGCGGGAAGAGCCCCGCGTAGTCGATCAGGCCTCGCATCATCGCGTGCACGGTCTGCATCCGGGGCTTCTCCACAGGGGAATCGCCGGGGCCAGCTCTCGCGGACCCCGGCGCGGGTGTCTCGGAACGGATCAGGCCTTGCCGGCCAGGGCGGCGCCCAGTCGCTCGTTGAAGCGGCGCTCGGGGCGACCGGCCCACTTGCGCCGGTGCAGCGCGTCGCTGGCCAAAATCGGGAAGGTGGTGGTGGCCTCGCCGAAGACCATCTGCTCGTGCACGGTGTCGACCTTGCCCCACGAGCACGCCTCGCGCAGCGTCGACCCCGAGAGCGCGCCGTCGCGCGAGTCGGCGACGGTGAGCTGGACCGCGTACTTGTGCATCGGCGCGTCGTTGCCGAGGAGTTCGGCCGCGACGACGATGTCCTGCGCGAAGTTCTTGGGCACGCCCCCGCCCAGCATGAGCAGGCCGGTGCTGGGGTTGAGCAGCTTGATCTGCGTGAGCTCGCGGAAGTCCTTGCCCGAATCGAACATCAGGTGGGGCTGGTCGAGGCGCGCCATCTGGTGCATGACGATGCCGAACCCGGCGGAGCAGTCGCTGAACGCCGGGACGAAGATCGGCACGCGCTTGCGATGGGCCGCGAGCACGACGCCGGGGATCTCTGGGTGCTTGTCCGCGAGGTAGGCGCCCATCGCGTCGATCAGCTCGCGCGAGGAGTACCCGCCCGGGGGCAGCGAGTCGAAGATGTCGCGGGTGACATCGTCGCACGCGCGCAGGTCGTCCTCGTCGATCAGTGTGTCGTAGATGCGATCGATGTGGAAATCGCGGAGCTGCTCGTCGGTGACGAGCGGGTTCTCGGGGGACCACTGCGCGATGTAGTGGCGGAAGCCCAGGCCCTCGAAGAAGTCCTGGTCGACGATGTTCGCGCCGGTCGACACGATGGCGTCGACCATGTTGTTCTCGATCATGGCGACGATGGCCTTCTTGAGCCCGGCGGAGACCATCGACCCGGCGAGGGTGAGGATGACCGCGCAGTCCTTGTCGGCGAGCATCATGTTGTAGATGTCGGTGGCGCGGGCCAGGTTGCGCGCCTGGAAGGCGGTCTGGCGGAAGCCGTCGACGATCGGGCGCGCGTCGAAGGACGCGACGTCGATGTGCTCGACGGGACGGGACAGGAGCTGCTCTTTCGTGATCTTCGTCATGGGATCGCCCTCACGCGTGAAATGCCAGCCGGCGCCTTCGCCGGTCACACAGTGCGCCGCCACGCCGCGCGGGGCAGGGCGCCGACTCTCTCTCCGCCCCGAAGGGGGCGTCTGCTCGCCAAACCATATCCGGCCCGCGACCGATCAGTCCTCGAGGTAGGTGTACCCCGCCAGCCCGTCCTCGTAGAAGCGCAGGAGGGCGGTGGACTCGGTGATGCTCATGTCGCCCCGCTTGACGGCGCGCTCGACATCGCGCCGGACCGAGCGCTTCAGCTCGTTCTGGTCGAACTGCACGTACGACAGCGCCGTGGACACCGTGTCGCCTCGCACGACCTCGTCGATCGACATGTCCCCGTCGTCGTCGATGGAGACATGCACGGTGTGCGTGTCGGCGAGGAGGTTGTGCAGGTCGCCCAGGATCTCCTGATACGCCCCGACCAGGAACGCGGCGAGGTAGTACGGCTCGCCCGGCTTCAGGTCGTGCAGCTCGAGGGTTTTCTTGACGTCGCGCTTGTCGACGAAGTTGTCGATCTTGCCGTCCGAGTCGCAGGTGATGTCGGCCAGGATGCCGCGCCGCATCGGGCGCTCGGTCAGGCGGTGGATGGGCAGGATCGGGAACAGCTGGTCGATGGCCCACGAGTCGGGCATGGACTGGAAGATCGACATGTTGCAGAAATAGATGTCGCTCATGATGTCGGGCAGGTCCTGGAGCTCGTCGGGCAGCTCCTGCCTCGTCGCGACGCGCTCGAGGATCTTGCGCCCGACCGACCAGAACAGACGCTCGGCGATGGCGCGCATCGGGAGCGAGATGTAGCCGAGCCCGAACAGACTCATCGCCTCGTCGCGCGCCTGCAGCGCGTCGTGGTAGGTCTCGAGGATGTTCTTGTCGGACAGGTCCTGCGACGCCTGGATGAGATCGATGATCGGCTGGGGGACCTCTTCCTCCGCCGCCATCGCGGCGTCGAGCTCGTCGGGCGCCGGGTCCTTGTCGAAGCGCGACGACCCGCGCACGTCGAACACCAGCACGCTCGAGTGCGCCACGAGGGCGCGACCCGACTCGCTGATGATCATCGGGTGGGGCGCCTTGGCGTCGTCACAGACGCTCTTGATGCGATAGATCACGTCGGACGCGTATTCCTCGATGGTGTAGTTCATCGACGAGTCCGACGAGCTCTGCGAGCCGTCGTAGTCGACGCCCAGCCCGCCGCCGATGTCGATGATGTCGAGCGAGGACGCGCCGAGGCGGCGCATCTCGGTGTATATGTGCGCGAGCTCGTTGAGCGCGTTCTTGAGGTTGCGGATGTCGCAGATCTGGCTCCCCATGTGGAAGTGGATCATGCGCAGGCAGCCGAGCATGTCGTTCTCGCGCAGGTAGTCCATCCCGCGCAGGATCTCGCTGATGAAGAGCCCGAACTTGGATCGCGAGCCGGCGGACTCGCCCCAGCGCCCGACGCCGCGCGAGTCGATCTTGACGCGCACGCCCAGCTTGGGCTTGACGCCGTAGCGCTTCGCGTGCTTCACGAGCATCTCGAGCTCGCTGTACTTCTCGACGACGGGGATGATGTTGCGCCCGAGCTTGGCGGCGAGCACGACCATCTCGATGTACTCGTCGTCCTTGAAGCCGTTGCAGACCACGGGCATGTGGGGCCGGTTCTCGGTGAGCGCGAGGACCGCGAGCAGCTCGGGCTTGGAGCCGGCCTCGAGGCCGAAGCCCAGGGGCTCGCCCACGTCGCGCACGAGCTCGACGACGTGCTTCTGCTGGTTGACCTTGATGGGGTACACGCAGGAATACCCGCCCTTGTACTCCTGATCGGCCATCGCGCGTTTGAACGACGAGTGCAGGCGCTGCGCGCGGTCCTTCACGATGTCGTCGAAACGCACAAGCACAGGCGTGTGCACGCCGCGCTGCGCCAAGCCCTCGATCAGCCCGAACAAGTCCACCGACGCGCCGCGGTCGCGCCTCGGGTTCACCACCACCGTCCCGCGCTTGCTGACCCCGAAGTACCCAAGGCCCCACCCGGGCAGGCCGTACAGATTCGCAGCGTCATCGGCCGTCCATTCGGACAGAGACTGGGGCTGCTCGGCCTTGGCGCCGAGCGGCGCGGGAATCGTCGTCATCGAGGGTGTTCTCTCTTGGGCATATCGCGGGAGCGCGGGGGCCTCGGGGGGGCCGTGCGGAGCAATCCGGGACGAAGGGAACTATACGCGGGTCAAACCCGGGGGGACCCCTTCGCACGCCGGCTCCGACGAGCCCCGGCGCGCTCCCCGGGCAGCCGGTCGTCGTCCCCTTCGACCTCCTTGAACGCGGCTGCGGTGAAGGTCTTCCCCGTCGTCGACGGGTCCCAGGTCCACGCCGGCCCGCGCTTCGACTCGTAGAAGTCCCACAGCTCGAACCAGTAACTCTGGAACTTCCTCGCCCCGAACGGGGCGTAGTGCGCCTCCACCCGCTTCCACAGCTCGGCGTCCGTCCCCTCGAAGCCCAGCACCGTCCTCGCGTGGCGCATCGTCTCGGTGTCGATCGGCAGCCGCTCGTACCGCCCCAGCAGCTGCATCACGTTGGCCGCCGAATAGGGCCCCAGCCCTGGCAACCCTTTCAGGAACGCGAACAGCTCGTCGTCGCCGACGCCGGGATCGCTCAGGCGCGCCTCGTCGATCTCCCCGGCCGCGGCCATCTTCGCGAGCAGCACGATCCGCGCGTCGCGATACCCCACCGAGCATCGCGCGCGCAGCGTCGACGCCTTCTTCCTCGCGAGCTGCGCCGGTGTCGGGAATGCCGGCGCGACGACCTCGCACAGGCGCTGGTTCATCTTGATCGTGCTGGGCCAGGCGACATTGCAGCTGGTCACCGTCTTGATGAGATCTTCAAAGAAGGTCGGGCTGCGAAACAGGCGCCCTCGCCCGCTCGCGCGCCAGCGAGGGTCGACGCCGTGGAACTCCCCCACCCCGTCGTCATCGAGGCGCAGCATCCGGGTGAGCATCGCTTTCGCCTGCGTCTGCTCGCGCCGGGACAGCGCGCGATCGGCGCGCACGCGCAGGGGCTTTCCCTCGCTCGCCCAGCGCAGGCGACCGGCCCTGTCGGGCCCGGGATCGGCCTCGCGCTCGTCCTGCGCGATCGCCAGCGTGGCGACGCCGCCCTCGAGGGCGAGGGGGCGCGTCAGCGTCCGATCGAAGGGGTTCCACCGGTTGGGCGCGAGCAGGAAGTAGCCGTAGGAGCAGGCGTCGCGCGCCAGCACGAAGTCGCCCGGGGGCGTGATGGACAGGCGCGTGCCCACGACGAATCACACTCTGCGCACGAAATCGGGCACGAAAAGGTATGTCACGAGGTTCACGCAGACGCGATCGCTGAGGCGCGCGAACATCGGGTAGTCACGCTCCGCCTGCCGGTTCACGTCGTCGAAGGTCAGCCCGTTGTCGTAGAACGACTGCTTGCCCTCGCGAACGAACCGCGCGACGCCCTCGCGGTCGAGCTCGAAGTGGTGCTGGAAGCCGTAGGTCCGGGCGCCGAAACGCACGATCGAGTTTTTGCACCGGGGCGTGGACGCCAGCGTGACGGCGCCCGGGGGCAGCGCCGTGACCTCGCGCGTGTTGCAGTAGAACTGGGGGGAGTCCCACGCCACGCCGCTGAGGACCTCGTCGGTGTGCCCGGCGGGCCCGATCGACAGGGGCAGGAACCCGAACGCCTGCTTGGCGGATCTCTCGACAGTGCCCCCGAGCGCCGCGGCGATCATCTGGTGCCCCAGGCACACCCCCACGACCGGGATGCCGCGCTCGTGGCCCTCGCGCAGGAGCGAGAGCTCCTCGTCCATCCACGGGTGATCCTCTCGCGGGTCATCGACGTTCGGCCTGCCGCCCAGCGACACGATGCCCTCGACGCCGTCGAGGTCCGGGGGGACCGCATCGCCGCGGAAAAGCTGGCGGACATCGATCCGGAGCCCGTGGTCGCGCAGGGTGACGCCGAGCCGGCCGGCGGTGTTGGTCGCGTCGTGCTGAAAGACGAGGATGGCCATAGGGCCGCAGCATAGCCGCCCCGGAGCCCGGGGAGGTCAGGCGGCACGACGGAGGGCCCGCGCAGGGCGAAGGGCCGGCTGGTTGTCGGAGCGTCCCGAACCCGGCGCTCAGCGCCGGGCGATGCCCTCTCGCTTGTCGCGCGTGATCATCGCGTAGGCGTTGTGGCTGTGGATCGACTCGAAGTTCTCGCTGGTGATCGAGTACCACACGATGCGGTCCTCGTCGTCCAGCCGGATCGCCAGATCGCGCACGATGTCCTCGACGAACTTCGGATTCTCGTACGCCTTCTCGGTGACATACTTCTCGTCGGGGCGCTTCAGCACGGCATAGACCTGCTCGCTCGCCGACTCTTCGATCATCGTCGCCACGTCCTCGATCCACAGCGAGCCCCGGAAGCGGACCTTGGCCTCGATCTCGCATCGCTGGTTGTGCGCGCCGTAGCGACTGATCTCCTTCGAGCACGGGCACAGACTCGTCGCGGGCGCCTTGACGCCGATGATGAAGTCATCGTGGCTGTTCGAGGTGCACTCGAAGGTGACCTTGTAGTCCATAAGCCCCGGCATCTTCGTGACGGGCGCGAACTTCTTGATGAAGTAGGTGAACGCGAGCTCGATGTGCGCCTGCTCGGCCTCGAGCCGCTCCTTCACGCTGCGCGCGATCTGGGGGATGTTCTCGGGCTTGATCGGCGCCGAGTTGTGCTCGTTGAGCACCTCCAGGAAGCGGCTCATGTGCGTGCCCTTCTGGTGATGGGGCAGAGACACGTACATATTGATGGAGGCGACGGTGGGCTGCTCGCCCCCATCGGGGGTGTGCAGCACGAGGGGGTAGGTCACGCCCTTCACGCCCACGCGGTCGATGGCGATCCGCCGCTCGTCTCGCTTGCTCTGGACGTCGGGGATGACACCGGGGGCGCCGGGGGCGCCGGGGGCGGGAGGGGTCTTCGTCGTGACCATGCGTGTGCTCTCTGCGGGGTCGGACCCGCCGCGCGTTGAAGAGTCCTGTCCGCTCATCGGCGGATCCTAGGTCGCGCGGGCTGAGTATCCGACCGGGGATGGATGGGTTCTTTCGCCCGAGAGGGCCGCCCGGATTCCCCCTATGCCCGTCGCCGGGGGGCTTACGCCGCGGCGCGAGACTCCCCGGCCCGGGGCGCGCCGCTGCGCTTCTCGATGACCGACGCGGCCCACGACAACCCAAGCGGCAGGCCCAGCATCGAGCCGGCGAGCCAATCCAGCGGAATCGGATGCGAGAGCGCCGGCAGACGCATCTCGTACGCGGCGCGCAGCGCGTCCGATCCGGCCAACACCATCCCGAGCACCGGACCGAGCACGCCCACCAGCATCACGCCCAGCGCGAGCGCCGCCAGCGGCGCCCGGATCGCCACGATGCGACCCGCCGCCCCGCCCCCGATGCCGGCCGCGACCCCGGCGAAAATCGACTGGCCCTTCGTCGGCTCGCGCGCGATCACCCACGCCGCCAGCGCGCCGGCGGCGAGCGCCACGCCCATCGCGATCGCGGAGTCCATCGACAGCAGCTTCGGGGCGTCGGCTTTTTGCAACTCGTGCGACGAGCGCGAGACGCGTTCGATCAGCAGCGCAGCGAACGCCGCCGCGATCGCGAGGATGACGCCCTCGATCGCCATGACGCGGAACGCGCCGGGTGATTCTGCCCAGCGCAGAATGGGGACGAGTTCGCCGAGGCGCATCGCCGGGGCGATGAGCGTCATCGCGAACGCGCCCAGCCCGGCGTTGATCCCGAGGAGTCGCGACGCCGCGACGCCGACGCCGCCGGCAACCACGAGGATCAGCGCCATCGCGAAGATCCCGCTCGGAGCCGACGCCGAGAGCAGGAAGGTCGCGTCGGTCCCCCCGTCGCCGCCGCGCACGCCGCCCATCGCCAGCGTCAGCGCCGGACCGAGCCCGAAAAGGCAGAGAAGGAGGACAGCCCACATCGTCGCGGTTCGCGCCATGACCGTGGTGATACCCGCCCGCGACCCCCCCGGCAAACGCCCGATCGCCGCTCGGGACAGATTTCCGCCTTGCCAAGTCCCCTGCGACGCCGAACACTGACCACGATGCCCACCAAGGTCACGCTCACCGGTCAGCCCCTCACGCCAGCCCAGGTCGAAGCGGTCGCACGCCGGGGGGCGACCCTGGGCGTCTCCGACGAGGCCCTCGGCTTGATCGAGCGCTCTCGCCAGGCGCTCGAGCGCGAATCGCGCACCGGCGAGCCCCTCTACGGCGTCAACACCGGCTTCGGGAAGTTCGCGCGCCAGCGCATCCCCGACGCCGAGCTGCGAGACCTCCAGCGCAACCTCGTGCGAAGCCACGCCAGCGCCGTCGGCGAGCCGCTCCCGGTCGAGACCGTCCGCGCCATGCTCACCATCCTGGCGGCGTCGCTCTGCCGGGGGCGATCCGGCGTGCGACCCGTGACCGTCCGGCGCCTCGTCGCGGCGATCAACGCCGGCGTCACCCCCGTCGTCCCGTCGATCGGGTCCGTCGGCGCGTCGGGAGACCTCGCGCCGCTCGCGCACGCGATCCTCGCGCTCATGGGCGAGGCCGAGGTGATCTACGACGACCAGCGCATGCCCGGGGACCGCGCCCTCGAGCACGCCGGACTCGAACCCATCGACCTCGAAGCCAAAGAAGGCCTCGCGCTGCTCAACGGCACGCACCTCATGGCCGCCGAGGGCGCGCTGCTCCTCAACGACATCGACCGCCTGCTCAACGCGGCCCTGTGCGCATGCGCGATGTCCATCGACGGCGCGCGCGCCACCGACGCCTTCCTCGACCCGCGCGTCTATGTCGCGCGCAACCAGCCCGGGCCCGAGCGCGTCGCCATGCGCCTGCGCGAACTCCTCTCCGGCAGTCAGATCGTGCGCGCGCACAAGGACGATGATCCGCGCGTGCAAGATCCTTATTCCTTCCGATGCGCGCCCATCGTCCTCGGCGCAGCGCTCGACCTCATCGACCACGCGCGCGGCTGCATCGAACGCGAACTCGGCGCTGTCACCGACAACCCACTCGTCTTCGACGGGCCGGGCGACCCCGCCAGGGGCGAGGCCCCCACCACCATCGTCTCTGCCGGGTGCTTCCATGGAATGCCGATCGCCCTCGCGCTCGACACCCTCCCCATCGCGCTCGCCCACATCGCGGGCATCGCCGAGCGCCGCGTCTATTTCATCACCGGCGCCTCCGACGACCAGAACCCCCTCCCCATGTTCCTCAGCCCAAAACCCGGGCTCCACAGCGGGCTGATGATCCCCCAGTACGCCGCCGCCGCCTGCGTCAACGAGCTCGTCGGGCTCGCCAACCCCGCCAGCGTCGCCAATGTCCCCACCTGCGCAGGCACCGAGGATTACAACTCCTACGGCCCGCGCTCCGCCGCCAAGGCACGGCGCGCCGTCGAACTCGCCGAGCATGTCGTCAGCGTCGAGCTCCTCACCGCCGCCGAAGCCATCGAGCACCAGCGACCGCTCCGCTCGGGCGAGGGCGTCGAGCGCACGCACGCGGTCATCCGCGAACGGGTCCCGAAACTGGACGCCGACCGCTCGCTGGCGCCCGACCTCGCCGCGATCCGCTCCATGATCAGAGCGGGACGCTTCTCGGAATAACCGCGCCGCGCCGGTCGTTCGTCGGTGCGCGGGGCTTCCAGTCCCGCCACACCACTGGAGCACCGGCCCATGCTGACCAAGGTTCTAACCGCCGCGCTCGCGCTGAGCGTCTCGTCGCTCGCGATCGCGCAGTCCGCCGCCCCGAACACGCGAAACCTCGACCCCGAGACCGACAAGCCCGGCCTCGCCGTGGGCGACAAGGCCCCCGCCGGCGTCGCGCTCCGCACCGTCGAGAACGCAGAGATCGACCTCGAATCCCTCTGGGCCGAGGGCCCCGTCGTCCTCACCTTCTACCGCGGCGGGTGGTGCCCCTACTGCACCAAAGACCTCGCCAAGTGGGAGAAGCGCATCGACGAGATCGAGAAGATGGGCGCCGCCTTCGTCGCCATCACGATGGAGAAGCCCGACCTCGCGCAGAAGACCGGCGCCAAGCACACGCCCGGCACGACGATCCTCTCCGACTCCACCGGCGATGTCAGCCGCGCCTTCCGACTCGCGTTCACCCTCGACGACAAGACCGTGAAGACGTACAAGGGCTACGGCATCGACCTCGAGAAGGCCAACGCCAGCGAGTCCTGGGAGCTCCCAGCCCCTGCGACCTACGTCATCGATCGCGACGGAGTCATCCGATACGCCTGGTCGAGCTGGGACTACACCAAGCGAGCCCCCATCGCCGAGGTCGTCGAAGCGACCCGCGCCGTCGTCCAGGACGCACGCTGACAAGCCACGAACCTCTCTCCCCCCCTCTCGCCGCGCCCCGCTCGGACGCGACGAGAGCCCGCGCAGCGGACGCCAAAGCGTCCTCTGCGCTTTTCTTTCGTCGCGAGGAGGTCGATACCGACGGTTGTGCCGCCCACGCAGGCCGCCTACCTTGTCTCAGAGACCCAGCCGCGTTCCTTCGATGTGTGTGAAGACGCGGCGACGCAGCGAAGCGCGAGGGAGCGAGTATGAGCCCTGCAGTCCTCGACACCGCCAAGTCCGCCTCCGTCGCCCGCGTCGTCAAGGCGCCCCACGGCGTGCATCGCACCTGCAAAACATGGCAAGCCGAAGCGGCGCTCCGCATGCTCATGAACAACCTCGACCCAGAGGTCGCCGAAGACCCCGCCAACCTCGTCGTCTACGGCGGGCGCGGCCAGGCGGCGCGCTCGTGGGAAGCGTTCGACGCCATCGTCGAAACACTCCGGCGCCTTGAGCCCGACGAAACGCTCCTCGTCCAGAGCGGAAAGCCCGTCGGCGTCGTCAAGACGCACGAAGACGCCCCGCGCGTCCTCATCGCCAACTCCAACCTCGTCCCCCACTGGGCCACCCAGCAGCACTTCGATGAACTCGCCCGCAAGGGCCTCATCATGTACGGCCAGATGACCGCCGGATCCTGGATCTACATCGGCACGCAGGGCATCCTCCAGGGAACCTACGAGACCTACGCCGAGTGCGCGCGGCGCGAGTTCGAAGGAACGCTGAAGGGCACGCTCAATGTCACCGCCGGCTGCGGCGGCATGGGCGGCGCACAGCCCCTCGCCATCACGCTCAACGGGGGCGTCTGCCTCATCGCCGACATCGACCGCTCCAAACTCGCGCGCCGCACCCACGACGGCTACCTCGACGAGATCCTCGACGATGTCGATTCCGCGATCGACGCCGCCATCGACTACTGCGAGCGCCACATGGGCGTCTCCATCGGTGTCCCGGTCAACGCCGTCGAACTCCTCGACCGCATGATCGAGCGCGACATCACCCCCGACACACTCACCGACCAGACCAGCGCGCACGACCCGATGAGTTATGTCCCCGCCGGGCTGACCATCCACGAGGCCGAGGAACTCCGCACCGCCTACCCCGCCGACTACGAACGACTCAGTCTCCAGACCATGCGCCAGCATGTCGAACTTATGGTCGAGCTGCAACGCCGCGGCGCCGTCACCTTCGACTACGGCAACAACATCCGCCAGCGCGCCTACGACGAGGGATTCAGCGACGCGTTCGCCTTCCCCGGGTTCGTCCCGGCGTACATCCGCCCCCAGTTCTGCGAGGGGCGAGGGCCCTTCCGCTGGGCCGCCCTCTCGGGCAACCCCCAGGACATCTTCGTCACCGACCACGCGCTGCTGAAACTCTTCCCCGAGCACGAGGGGCTCCGGCGCTGGATTCTCGGCTGCCACAGCAACCCCGACGCGCTGATCGCAGGCGACTTCGACAACTGCGCGCCCAAGTTCGGCTTCCAGGGACTCCCGGCGCGCATCTGCTGGCTGGGCTACGGCGAGCGCCACAAGGCGGGCCTGCTCTTCAACACCCTCGTCGCCGAGGGCAAGGTCGGCGCACCCATCGTCATCGGACGCGACCACCTCGACTGCGGCAGCGTCGCCTCGCCCAACCGCGAGACCGAGGCCATGAAGGACGGCACCGACGCCGTCTCCGACTGGGCCCTCCTCAACGCGATGGTCAATGTCGCCAGCGGCGCGTCCTGGGTCTCCTTCCACCACGGCGGCGGCGTGGGCATCGGCTTCTCCCAGCACGCCGGCCAGGTCGTCGTCGCCGACGGCACCCCCGAAGCCGGCCGACGCATCGCGCGCGTCCTCACCAACGACCCCGCCATGGGCGTCTTCCGCCACGCCGACGCCGGCTACGACGAGGCGTGGAAGGCCGCGAACGAGCGGGATGTGGATATCCCGATGCGCCCGAAGGGGCGGTGAGGCCCCGTCCAACTTCCGAAGGTCGCAACCCGCTGACAGCGGGTTTTTTCGTGTTGACACCCATCCCAACATGTGATATATCTATCACGCATTGAGACCCGACCCACTCGAACCCGTCTTCAAGGCCCTCGCCAGCCCATGGCGCAGGACCATCCTCGACCTGCTGCGCGACGGGCCCCTCTCGACGGGCGATCTCGACGCGGCACTGCCCGAACTCTCGCGCTTTGGGGTCATGCAGCACCTTTCGGTGCTCGAGGAGGCCAACCTGATCGTGGCGCGCAAGGAGGGGCGGACGAGGATGAACCACCTCAACGCCGTGCCCCTGCGCCGGGTCTACGAGCGCTGGGTCTCGCGATTCGAGGGGCACTGGGCCGGGGCGCTGATCTCTTTGAAAGACTCGCTGGAGGCGCAGGACACCCCGGGCGACGAGCGTCGCCCGCCCGCGCGTCCAAAGACGGATACCACCGACGAGGCCGCGCCCCCGGTCAAGGGCGGGCGTCGTCGGATAGACCGTGGGGCCGGGGGGAACGGGGGCGGCGCCTCGCGCGCACGCCCCGGGAGGTCGCGCGATGGATGACTTGACGAAGGTGCTCTCAATCGACATCAACGCCCCGATCGAGAAGGTCTGGCACGAACTCACCAAGCAGGGCGAGATCTCGCGCCCCATGTACAACACCGCCCTGCATGTGCAGGGCGGCACGCTCACTCCCGGCGCGCGCCTGCGCTACAGCAACGCCAGCGGGAAGAACACCTTCATCGTGGGCGAGATCCTCGAGGTCGACCCGCCGCGACGACTCGTGCACACCTTCGTCATGACCTTCGGCAACGACAAGCCGGCGACCGTGACCTGGGAACTCGAGCCCCGCGGCGGCGCCACGCGCGTCACCCTCACCCATGTCTTCGCCGAGCCGAGCAAGGACAACCACAAGGTCGCCAAGGGCTGGACGCAGATCCTCGATCTGCTCAAGCACGAACTCGAAACCGGCAATGTCCCGGTCAAGACGCGCATGCAGTACGCCATGATGGGCGCGATGACCTTCATGCTCCCGAAGAAGACCCGCACCGAGCAGGCCGAACTGCTCGATGTCCGCGCCCGCTGAAAGGAACACCCATGACACGCATCCTCACGCTCGCGTGCGCGCTGCTCGTCGCGGCGGTCGCCCCCCCGACGCTCGCGCAGGCGCCGCTCCTCCCCTCTCACGAGTTCCGCCTCGACGCGCCGGCCCTCGAAACCGTCCGCGACATCGACGCGCCGCCCTCCGAGGTCTGGCGCGTCTGGACCACAGCCGAGGGTTTCCAAGAGGTCATCGGCGCGCACCTCGAGTGCGAACTCAGGCCCGGGGGCAAGTACGAGATCCACTGGGCGCCGACCGCCCCGGCTGGCAGCCGCGGCAGCGAGGGCTGCGTCGTGCTCTCCTTCGTGCCCGAGCGCACGCTGTCATTCACCTGGAACGCGCCGCCCAACTTCGCGTCGCTGCGCGACGATCGCACCTGGGTGACGGTCGATCTGCGCCCGCTGCCCCACGGGCGAACACGCATGACCATCACGCACCTGGGCTTCGGCGAGGGCGAGGACTGGAACACGCTGCGCGGGTACTTCGTCGCGGCGTGGAACTCCGTCGGTGCGAAGATCCAGCAGAGCTTCGCGAAGCCGGCCGACCCCTCGCACGATCCGAAGAACGGCTGGGTGTACATGCTTCGGCTTTCGCGCCCCGAGTTGATGACCGCCACCACGCAGGCCGAGAAGGACGCCTTCGCCGGCCACAGCAGGTACCTGTCGGACCTCACGAAGTCGGGCGCCGTGATCGTCGCGGGGCCCTGCACGGGCGAGTTGCAGATCGGGCTGGTGATCTTCGAGGCGAAGGACGAAGCGTCGGCCCGGGCGATCATGGAGGGCGATCCCGGGGTCGTCGGGGGTGTTTTCACCGCCGAGCTGCACCCGATGCGACTCTCGCTCGTCCGCGACCGCGACGCGCGATGAGCGTGAGCGCGATCGGCGTGCTAGAACATCGCCCATGGAGCGAATCGTCCCCTTCACCACGCCCCCGGCCTGGCCCGCGATCCGGCCCGGCCGGTTCGCGTCGCACATACGGACTGACACCCCTGAGGGCTGCCGCGTCGCGCTGCTCGGCCTGCCCGACGACCTTGGCGTGCGTCTGAACCACGGACGCCCCGGCGCGAAGGAGGGCCCGACGGCGCTGCGCAGGGTCCTCGCGTCCTTCGGCGCCGACCACGACTACCAGCGCGCCGCCGCGATGGACATCGCGGTCTACGACGCCGGCGACATCGAGCCGGTGCGCGCCGATTCGGAAGCGGCGCTGCACGAAACGCACGACCGCGTGACACGCGCCGTGCGCGAACTGCACGAGATGGGCCTGGTCACGATCTGCGTCGGGGGCGGGCACGACCTGACCTTCCCCTCGGTCCGCGCGCTCTCGCAGCACTACCGCTCCCCGGTCGGGGGCGTCAACATCGACCCGCACCTCGATGTGCGCGAGACGGTCGGATCGGGCATGCCCTACCGGGCCGCGATCGAGGGCGGGTTTCTTGATCCGCAGCGCTTCGTCGAGTTCGGCGTGGGTCGCTTCAGCAACAGCGCCGAGCACATCGAGTACCTGCGCGCGCGCAGCGCGGCGCTCATCGGCGTCGAGAAAGCGCGCGACTTCAAGGCCGCGATCCCCGTCGCGTTCGACCGCGCCTTCCCGGCAGGCAAGGCCGACCCCGGCTTCGTCTCGCTCGACCTCGATGTCATCGACGGCGCGTCCGCCCCGGGCGTGAGCGCCGTCAACCCCGACGGGCTCTCCGTCGATCGCGTCCTCAAGGTGCTCGAGCGCGCCGGCGAGCACCCGGCGGTGAAGCACTTCGACATCATGGAACTCAGCCCGCCCAACGACATCGCCGACCGCACGGCGCGCGTCGCGGCCCTGTGCCTGCTCACCTTCCTCGCCGGCTTCGCGGAGCGCCCCTCGTGAGCGGCGCGACGGTGTTCCTCAACGCGCGCGTGGTTACTCCACCGGGGCCCGGGCCTCACCGGGGCGCCGCCGCGAACGATCTGCATGTGCTCGACCGCGCCGATGTGCTCGTGCGCAACGGGCGCATCGAAGCGATCGAACCCGCCGGCTCGCTCAGCGCCAAGGGCGTCGACCATGCCCTCGACGCGAAGGGGCGCGTGCTCATGCCCTCGTTCGTCGACGCGCACACCCACGCGTGCTGGGCTGGCGATCGCATCGACGAGTGGACGAAGAAACTCGCCGGCGCGACCTATCTCGAACTGCTGAAGGCCGGCGGCGGGATCATGTCCACCGTCCGCTCCGTGCGCGGTGCGAGCGAGAAGGACCTGGCCTCCTCGCTGCTCGACCGCCTCACGCGCATGCTGCTCGCCGGCACGACCACCGTCGAGGTGAAGTCGGGCTACGGCCTCTCAACCAACGACGAACTCAAGATGCTGCGCGCGATCCGCGCCGCCGCGAAGGGCTTCCCGGGCGCCGTCGTCCCGACCGCGCTCATCGCGCACGCGATCGACGCCGACCACCCCTCGCGCGACGCGTTCATCGAAACGACGATCGGCGAAACCCTCGACGCGGTCCACGCGGAGTTCCCGGGCGTCGCCCTCGACGCGTACTGCGAATCCGGCGCGTGGTCGCTCGACGAGTGCGCGCGCCTCTTCGATCGCGCCATCTCGCTCGGCCACCCCTTCCGCGTCCACGCCGACCAGTTCAACGCGCTGGGCATGACTCGCTGGGCGGTCGAGCGCGGCGCCCGCAGCGTCGACCACCTCGAGGCGTCCACGCCCGAGGAACTCGCGCTGCTCGCGAGGTCGAAAACCTTCGGCGTGATGCTCCCCTGCGCCGCCTTCCACACCGACGGGCGCTACGCGGACGGGCGTGCCTTTCTCGACGCGGGCGGCGCGCTGGTCATCGCCACCAACTGCAACCCCGGCTCGGCGCCCACGCACTCGATGCCGATGGCGATCGCGCTCGCGGCGCGGTTCAACGGGCTCACCCCGAACGAAGCGATCACGGCCTGCACCGCGAACGCCGCCGCCCTCCTCGGATTCGACGACCGGGGCCGCCTGACCCCGGGCGCGCGCGCCGACCTGATCCTGCTCCGCCACACCGACGAGCGGGCCCTCGCCTACGAGTTCGGGGACAACCCGGTGGATGTCGTCTGCGTTCACGGCGCTATCATCGCCCGCTCATGACGCCCAAGGTCACCACGCAGGAAGCCGAACTCGCCAGAGAAGCGGCGTACAAGGTCGTCGAGGTTCACCAGCGCCTCGTCGATTTTCTCGCGCTCGGGCAGACCCTTCTCGAGATCGATCTTTTCGTCGCGCAGACGCTGACCGGTCTCAAGTGCGTGTCCGCGTTCCGGGGGTACAAGATCCCGCGCCTCCCGGCGTTCCCCAGCCACGCGTGCCTCTCGCTCAACTCCTGCATCGTGCACGGGACCGCGACCTACACCGGCGCGAAGCTCAAGCCGGGCGATGTCCTCAAGATCGACATCGGCGTCGTGCACAAGGGATTCATCGGCGACGCCGCCTGGACCTATGTCTTCGGGGGCGCGTCCGACGAGGTCGCCCGGCTCTGCGAGAGCGGCAAGCGCTCTCTGCGCGAGGGCGTCCAGACCCTCAAGCCCGGCAACACCTACCTCGAATGGGCGCGCGCCGTGCAGGACCGCGTCGAGTTCCAGGACCGCTTCCACCTCGTGCGCGGGCTCGGGGGCCACGGGTACGGGCGCAAACTCCATATGCGCCCCTACATCAGCAACACCACCCCCACCTACCCCGGCGAATGGCCCGACGCCTTCACCCGCTGCGAGCCGGGCACGCTCGTCGCCGTCGAGCCCATGATCGCCATCGGCACCCCGGAAACCATCCAGGCGAGCGGGCAGTGGCCCGTCTTCACCGCCGATGGCTCGCAGTGCGTGCATTACGAGCACGACGTCCTGATCACCGAGGAGGGCCCGGAGGTCATGACCGCAGGGCTCGAAGATTTACCGGACGTGGTGACCCGCGGGAAGTGATTTTCGCTGGCGGATCACCGGCGCCGAGGTAGACTGCGTCGAGGCCTCTCACCACTTCGAGGGCGATCGATGCGATCACTGTCCGTGTGCGCGATCAGTCTGTGTCTCGGCTCCGCCGCCGCTGCAGGCGGGGCGTTCTACGCGCTCGGCGCCAGCGCGCCGGGGATCGAATCCCTCGCGTGGAAGGTCAGCGCCGACGGCACGACGGTCGTCGGCAACGACGCCGCCGGGCCCTTCGTGTGGACGCTCGCCACCGGGCTGCAGCCCTTCACGCTCCCCCACCCCGGGGCGATCAACGTCGGCATGCGCGGCGTGAGCGCCGACGGCGCGATCCTCATGGGCGTCGCGCGCATCGAGGGCGTCAACCGCGGGTGGCGACTCGGGCCGGGCGGGGTGCTCGACATCATCTCACGCCCCGACGGGCTGAGTCTGAGCGCCATGGGCATGAGCGACGACGGGTCGACCGTCGTGGGCAGGACCTCACTCGGCAACGACTCCCGCGCGTTCCGATGGACACCCGACGACGGCTTCACGCTGCTCGACGACGCGTTCGGCATAGAGGCCTACGCCGCCAGCGCCGACGGCGCGTCGATCGTCGGGGGCCCGTTCCCTCCGTTCCTGTGGCGCGACGGGTCGGGAGTTGAACCGCTCCAGTCACCGGCGGACGCCGGCCCGATCGTCTACGCCTACGCCATCAGCGCCGACGGCGCGACCGCCGCCGGCGAAGCCACCGACGGGAACACCGCCAGCGCGATCGTGTGGGAGAGCGGCGTCTCTTCGGTTCTCACGCCTCTCCCCGGCGCAACCTACACCGCGGTCTACGCCGCGAGCGGGAACGGCGCCACGCTCGCCGGGCGCAGCAGTCTCACGGGCTTCAACGGCTTTCGCGCCGCGATCTGGGACGAAACTCGGCGCGTGATCGACCCCAACGCGTACTTCGATTCGATCGGTCTCGATCGGGGCGGCCTCCACCTCACCTTCATCCGCGGCGTGAGCCACGACGGGCGCACCCTCACCGGCTGGGGCGAACGCGTCACCGACGAAGGCGCCACGCGTCGCGAGGCGTGGGTCGCGGTCCTCGACCGGCCCGCCTCGTGCGCCGCCGACCTCAACCGCGACGGCGTGATCGGCTTCGCCGACCTCAACGCGATCCTCTCGACTTTCGGCTGCGTCGGGGACGACTGCGCGGGCGACATCGACGCCGACGGCACGGTGGACTTCGGCGACCTCAACGAGCTGCTGAGCAGCTTCGGGGTGCGCTGTTACGACCCGCCTTCGCCGGATTGACCGCGCGGTACGATGGCCCGAGAGGACCACGCCATGCCCACCCGCCTCCTCTCGCTCGCGTTCGTGCTGACTCTTCTCGCGACGCTCTCGCCGCGAGCCGTCGCGCAGCATTCGCTCGAGCATTTCACCCTCGACAACGGCCTGCGTGTGACGCTCTGGCCGACGACCGGGGGCTCGGTCGCGTGCGTGCTCGTGCTGCACGACATCGGCGAGCGCCACGACCCGCCTGGCAGGTCCGGCCTTGCCCACCTCCTCGAGCACGTGCTCGTCACCGCCGCGACATCGGAACGAGGCGCCACGACCGCTGAGGCGCTCGCCGCCCGCTACAACAATCAGTTCAACGCGCAGACCGGCGAGGACTCCACGCTGATCGCCGGCGTCGTGAACGCCGCCGAACTCGACGAGGAGCTGCGCCGGGCCGCGTCGAGGATGCGATCGCTGCGTGTGACGCGGGAAGATCTGGAACGCGAGCTGCCCCGTGTCGAAGCCGAACTGGGCAACATGTGGGGCGGGATCCCTTTCCTCGGCCTGATGAACCGCGTGAAGCACGCGGCCCTTCCCTTGCAGGTCGGCGCGCGAAAGGGCGGCGTGATCGAACAGCTCCGCGATGTCACTCCAGAAGAACTCCAGCAAAGACACGACGCGCTCTATCTGGCCGCGAACACCCGCCTCGTCGTCGTCGGCGCGTTGGACGGGCAGGCGGTGCGCGCCAGGATCAAGGAGCTCTTCGCGGACATCCCCTCTGGACTCGCGCCGGGGCCGCCCGCGGCGCGAGCCGAACCGATCCGTGAGGTCGTACGCATGTCGGGGCAGCGCGACTCGCTCGCTCCAAGCGTCTGCTTCGCGTTCCCGATGCCCTCCCCGACCGACGATCACTACCCGGCGGCGCTCGTCATCGCGGCGCGACTGCTCGAGCGATTCCGGCACGAGATGCGCGACGGGCGCTGGACGCCCCCTCCGGCGCAGTGGGCGCCCCTCGACCAGCCGGAGGTGATGTTCCTCCTCGTTCCCATGGGCACGGGAGAAGAGCCGAACCCGTCGATTGCGCGACTGGATTCCATCGTTCGCACGATCGCGACGCGCCCCATGTCCAGAGCCGACGCGACGCGCGCGATGAACAACTTCGGTCTGATGCTGCGCGCCACGCCGATCAGCCAGGCGATGGCCGCAGGCAACCCATACTTCGCCGCGATCACGATCGGTCGCGCCGAGCAGCTGGGGACTCCGGGCCCGGCGCTCGCGCAGCGCGTCTCGCTGGTCGACGACGACGCCCTCGCGGCGTGCTACGAGGCGGTCTTCGCCCCGGGCGTCCGCGGGGCCGGGGTCTGGACCGTCGCGCCGCCCCCCTGATCTCGTCGGTTCCGGAGCACGACTGTCCGTCGCATGAACCGAGGGCGAGGAAGTCTGTACACTGCGGGACTCAACCTTTCCCCCCGGCCCCCACCCCCGGCCCCCGGCCCGCGGGCCCCAAGGCCGCGGATTGCCCTTGAACCTCTCGGAAGGACCTCAACGGATGATGCGTTGCTCCGTGATCGGCGTGCTCGCTGTCGGCCTGCTCTCTGGCTGCTCGACGGCGCAGACTCCCCCCGCTTCGAGCGCACCGACCAGCGCGGCCCAGCTCGTCGCCCTCGCGCTCGCGACCGACGCGCTCCAGGAATCCACGAGCGTCGCGTTCCCCCAATACCCCTCGCTGAGCCCCGACGCGTCGACGATCGTCTACGCGTGGGCCGGCGACCTGTGGGCCGTCCCCGTCGCGGGCGGGAAGTCGACGCGCCTCACGACGCACCCGGCGATCGAAGGGCGCAGCGCGTTCAGCCCCGACGGCTCGCTGCTCGCGTTCGAGTCCAACCGCGACGGCGCGCAGAACATCTATGTCATGCCCCTGTCTCGCGCCGACGAGGGCGTCCTCGCCGGCGAGCCCCGGCGCGTCACCGTCTCCGACAGCGCGCAGTCCCTGGGCGGGTTCAGCGCCGACGGCACGCGGATCCTCTTCACCTCGCGTGAGGAGCCCTCGATCTATCGCCAGCAGCGCATGTACGCCGTCCCCGTCAATGGCGGGCCCGTCGAGCGCCTCACCGACGCGTTCGGATCGCACGTGAACATGTCGCCCGACGGCTCGGTGATCTTCTTCCAGCGCGGCTACAACGCCTGGGACCGCCCGAAGTACCGCGGGCCCGGCGCGACGCAGCTCTGGTCGTTCGACCCGTCGGACAACCGCTTCACGCGCGTCACGAACACCGTGTCCAACGACGGTTTCGGATTCGCGCTGCCCGACGGGCGCGTGCTGTTCATCTCCTCGCGCGACGGGCAGAACAACCTGTGGGCCAAGCCCCTGGGCAACACCGACGAATCTCGCGCGCGCCAGCTCACCAGCTTCAAGCCCGACGGAGTCGCCTCCATCGGCGCCGGCGTCCGCGATCTGGATGTCTCGCGCAACGGGCGCACCGCGGTCTTCGCGGTCTGGGACACGATGTACACGCTCGACCTGACGCGCCCGAACGCGCGCCCGGTCGCGGTCCCGCTCGCCGCGTCCGCCGACACCGACTCGGCGCTGCGTCAGCGCATCACGATGAGCGACAAAGCCAGCGAGGCCGCGCTCAGCCCCGATGGCAAGACCGTCGCCGTCGTCGCGCGGGGCGAGGTCTTCGTGCGCAGCGTCGACGAGGGCATGCCGGCACGGCGCGTGACACGCACCGCGGCGCGCGAGCGCGACCTCGCTTGGTCACCCGACGGGCAGTACCTCTACTTCAGCTCCGACGAGAGCGGGCGCTACGCGATCCATCGCGCCGAGGTCTCGCTGGCGCGCGCCGATCTCGAGCCCGCCAAGCCCGCCCCCGAGCCCAAGGCCGACGACGCCGACAAGCCCACGGACGACAACGCGGGCGAGCAGCCCAAGGCCGAGGGCGACGAGAAGAAGGACGACGCGAAGAAGCCCGCCGCGAAAGACAAGAAGCCCGACCACGGCGAGCGCTGGGCCGCGTCCCTCCGGTTCCACGTCGAGGAGGTCGTCAACACCGGCTCGGGCGACCGCAGGCCGATCCCCTCGCCCTGCGGCACGAAGCTGCTCTTCACCCGCAACTACGGCGACCTCGTGGTGCGCGACCTCGCCACCGGGGACGACCGCGTCGTGCTCGAGCACTGGGACGAAGCGGACGTCGCCTGGGCCTACGACTCGCGCCACCTCGTGCTGGCGATCAACGACTTCGATTTCAACAGCGACGTGCACCTGCTCGACACCGAGAACCCTGACCGCGGGTTCTTCAACCTGACCCGTCACCCGGACCGGGACGCCTCGCCGCGACTCTCGGCGGACGGTCGCGTGCTCTACTTCCTCTCCGACCGCGACGCGACGCAGAACGGGCAGAACGACATCTACCGGCTGTACCTCGACCGGTCGCTCGACCAGAAGCGCCCGTACGAGCTGAAGAAGTATTTCGACGACGCGGCCGCCGCCGCGAAGAAGCACGCGCCCCTCAGCGGCGCGTGGAAGAAGCCGGACGGCTTCGACCTCGCGCAGGCCGTCGAGACGGGCGAGCTCGACGACGCCTACCTGCGCATCAGGCGTCTCTACGGCGTGCCGACCGGGCAGGGCAACCTCGAGATGACCCCCGGCGCCGACCGCGCGATCTTCAGCGCGAACATCGACGGCTCCACCTCGCTCTTCTCCGTCGACTTCCGCGGTTCGGACCGCAAGCAGATCACCGGCGGCGGGACCGGCGGCGTGAGCGTGTCGCTGAAGGGCGACAAGGTCGTGTTCCTCTCGTCCGGGCGCGCGAACATGTCGTCGCCGACCGGGGGAAAGACCGACCGGCTCGACATCGACGCCGACATCGAGATCGCCGTCCGCGATCAGCAGCGACAGAAGTTCGCCGAAGCGGCTCGCACCCTCGGCGATCGCTTCTATCACCCCACGCTGAAGGGGCTCGACTGGCCCGCGCTGACGGAGCGTTACGGCTCGCTCGCCGAGCGGACGCGCACCAACGAGGAGTTCAACCGCGTCGTCCAGTTCCTCTTCGGCGAACTCGACGGCTCGCACACAGGCATCCGAGGGGGCGATTCGTTCTCGTCCCCGTCCCCGCGCGTCGGGCATCTCGGCGCGACGGTCGAGCCGGCGTCGGGCGGGTACCGCGTCGTCTCGGTGATGCCCAAGTCGCCGGCGGCGCACCCGCTGTCGCGCCTCTACGAGGGCGACATCATCACCGGCGTCGACGGGCGCGCGCTCGCGCCTTCCGAGAACGAGCGCCCGAACATCTCGATGGCCGAGGCGCTCGCCGGCGCCGCGGGCAGGGAGACGCTGCTGGACGTCCGTCGCGCCGAGGCGAACGCCGACAAGCCCTCGTATGTGCTGATCACGCCCATCAGCGGCGGGCAGCTGACCGGGCTCGGCTACGAGAACGAGGTGCGCCAGCGCGAGGCCGCGGTGCACGCCCTTTCGAACGGGCGTCTGGGATACCTGCACATCCGGGGGATGGACCTCGCGAGCGTGCGTGACTTCGAGCGAGACCTCTTCGCCGCCGCGAGCGGTCGCGACGGGCTCGTGATCGATGTGCGCGACAACGGGGGCGGCTCGACCGCCGACATCCTGCTGTCCTCGCTCACGGCCCCGGCGCACGCCTACACCGTGCCTCGCGGCGCCGACCGCGAGAAGGCGTCGTTCGACACCTACCCGCGCGACCGCCGGCTCATCCACGGCTACGCGCGCCCCATCATCGTGCTCATCAACGAGAACTCCTTCTCCAACGCCGAGATCTTCGCGCACGCGATCAAGACGATCGGGCGGGGCAAGCTCGTCGGCACGCAGACCTTCGGCGGCGTGATCTCCACCGGCGGAACCTCGCTCATCGACGGGACCTTCGTTCGCGTGCCCTTCCGCGGGTGGTACCTGCCCGACGGGACCGACATGGAGAACAACGGCGCGATGCCCGACATCGACGTGGCCCTCTCCCCTGCCGACGAGGCCGCCGGGCGAGACCCACAGATGGAGGCCGCGGTGCGTGCGCTGCTCGCGGAGATCGATCAGCGCTGACCCGCCGCCGCCACCGACGCGAAAGGACAGGACCATGACAGCTCCACATCGCTCGCGCCGCCACCGGTCGGCGCTCGTCGCCGGCTCGCTGGCGGCGGTCGTTTCGCTCGCCGGGTGCGCGTGCTGCGCGAACCCGCCCGCGTCGACTGCGCACCGTGCGCCGCTGCACGACGCGCAGGAGGAGTTCTGGGACGCGCTCGCCTCGCTGTGCGGGCAGTCGTTCGAGGGGCGCGTCGTCGAGGACTCGACCAGCAGCCCCGACTTCGCCGGCAAACGCCTCGTGATGCAGGTCCGGCACTGCGAGGGCGATCGCATCCAGGTCCCCTTCCATGTCGGAGAAGACCGGTCACGCACGTGGATCTTCACGCGCACCATCAACGGCATACGCCTCAAGCATGACCACAGACACGAGGACGGCGCCGAAGACGAGCTGACGCAGTACGGCGGGGACACGCGCGGGCCGGGCAGCCCGACCACGCAGCGATTCCACGCCGACTACGAGACCTCGCGCATGCTCCCCGCGGCGACCACGAATGTCTGGACCGTCGAGATCATCCCCGGCAGGACCTACACCTACGGGCTCGAGCGCCAGGGCGCCGACCGGCGATTCCGCGTGGAGTTCGACCTGACTCGACCGGTCCCGGCGCCTCCCGCGGCGTGGGGCCAGCGCTGAACCATCGCGACGACAGCGGATCAAAAAGAAGAACGCGGGCCAGCGCAGGCCCGCGTTCTTGATTCACAGCCGACGCGTGAGCGCCGACCATGCTCGGATTGGGCAGAGAGCGCACACTCTCTCGGCCCGATCCGCCCGTTGTCTGGGTCTCAGACCTTGAACTTCTTGACGAGTGACTGGAGCTTCTCGGCCTCGGCGGAGAGCTGCGCGGCGGCGGCGGCGGCCTGGGCGGCGCCCTCGCGGCTCTGCAGCGCCACCGAGTTGATCTGCTCCACGCTCTGCGCGATCTCGATGGTCGCGCTGCTCTGCTGCTCCGCCGCCGTCACGATGCTGCTCAGCGCGTCGCCGGCCTGCTTGGCGTACTCCACGCCGGCGGCCACCTTCTCGGTGCCGCCCTCCATGCGCTGCACCGCGCCCGTGGTCTCCTGCTGGATCTCGCGGATCGACTGGCCCACCTGCTCGGTGGCCTTGGTCGTCCGCTCGGCCAGCTGACGCACCTCGTCGGCGACGACCGCGAACCCGCGCCCGTGCTCTCCGGCGCGTGCGGCTTCGATGGCGGCGTTGAGCGCGAGGAGGTTGGTCTGGTCGGCGATGTCGTTGATGACGGAGATGATCTGCCCGATCTCCTCGCTCTTCTGCCCGAGCGAGTTGACGGCGGCGGCGGAGGCGCGCACCTCGGAGGCGATCTCCTCGATGCGTGAGATGGTCTGCTCGACCACGCCCTTGCCCTCGGTGGACTTGTTGGCGACCTCCTGGGAGGTGGCGGACATCTCCTCGGTGGCGGCGGAGACCTGCGAGACCTGGTCGGCCTGCTCGGCGAGCCCGGCGGACATCTCCTCGTTGGAGGCGGCGATCTCGGTGGCGGCGGAGGCGACGCCCCCGGCGGAGGTGGAGACGTCGGCCATGATCTGCTTGAGGGACTCGTTCATGGAGTCGGTGGCGCGGGCCAGCTCCCCGATCTCGTCGGAGGACTTGAGCTTGAGCGCCTCACGCGTCAGGTCGCCCGCCGCGACGGACTGAAGCACGGAGAGGACGCGGCTGACGCCTCGCGTCACGACACGGATGAGAAGCACGCTGACGAAGGTCGCGGTAAGCAGCGCGAAGGCGCTGATGATCAGCACCTCGGCGCGGATCAGCTCGGCCTCGGACGCGAGGCGCGCCTTCAGCTCGTGCTCGCGCTCGTTGATCAGCTTGACAAGCTCGTAGCCGTTGGCGATCGCGGCGTCGCCAGGGCGGTCGATCTGCTCGGCAAGCACGCGTGCCCGGTTCTGGCTCGCGGCGGTCACGCGGTCGATGCCCGTCGCGAAGAAGTTCGCGCCCTGCTCGATCTCGGCCGCCCATCGCTGGCGCACCGGGTTGCGCATGGAGGCGCGCAGCTCGGCGGCGTCGCGTGCGCTGCGGCGGGCAAGCTCGGTCGCGAGCCGGGCGTGGTTCGCGTCGCGGGTGACGACATAGCGCTCGAGTTCGATGTGCGCCAGAAGGATGGTCTCGATCTTGTCGCCCGCGGCAAACGCGATCTGCGCGTCGCCGTCGGCGCGGGCGGTGTCGCGGATGGCTCTCAGCAGCGCGACGATGCGCTCCGCGGTGGGCGCGAGCTGGTACTCGAGGATCGCGTGCTCCTCGTCGAGGACGGCGACGAGCCGGGCGAACCCCTTGTCGTACTGGTTGACATGCTCTCGGACCTCCGAGAGGATCCGCGCGCTCGATGGGTCGGTCATGACCTTCGACAGACCCTCGACGCTGGCGACCGAACGGGCCATCGCGTCGGAGTAGCTGGCGAGCGCGCGGTCGGAAGGATCAAGCATGAAGTCGCGGACGCGGACCTGCGCACGGTAGAGATCGAGCATGATCTCTTCCGAGGCGGCGACGTCCTGGATCATCTCTTCAAACTCGCTCGTCGCGGCCTCTGCGGAGTGCTGCGACTTCAGCGACATCGTGCTGACTACGAGGATCATGCAGCCGAGCGAGCCGAAGGCGAGGGTGAGCTTGCTGCCCAGCGTGAACCCGCGCGCCACCGTTCCGTCCGGCTTACGGAGCCGCGCGAGTCGCCACGCGGCAAACGCGGTGACAAAGCCGGCGAAGGCGGTGAGGATCCAGAACGCCGTCACCAGCGTCGAGGGCGGGGTTTCGAAGTGGCTCAGCGACGAGGGCTCGGCGCGCCCGGCGTTGGCGCCGAACGCGGGGCGGGGCGTCGGCTTGAGCTCCGGAGCGACAAAGGTCCCGGTGTTTCCCAGCTCTGAGACGAGCTTGGCGGTCAGTCCGGAAGTGTCTCCCACGCTCCGTGTCGCGGTCTGCTCGGCAGGCGTGAAGGGGTCGGCGCCCGAGGCGAAGCTCGGAGCCGAGGCCAGAGCGAGGAGGACGAGAACGACCCCGAGCAGGCCGCGCGCACCGAAGGCGCAGGCCCGCGACAACGCGAGTATGCAACACACCATTGGAGAAAACTCCGGCCCCGAGGGCGTCATGTCTTGTCGTCGCGCCGTCGCGACTGTCACCATGCCGCACCGTGGCGGCGTCCACTGCCGGAGTCATCGACGCCAAAGATCGGCCGATTTAGTCAATCTTGGCGGAAAGCACTGGCTGAAATCGATCTGTTTATCCGCCAACACCGCCGCAATCGCTTGGCTCGGGGCACGGCTCGCTCCCTGTCCGGAATTGGTTAGGATTCCGCCATGTCCGACGACGCGACACGAGAACGACTGTTCGAGCTGCTTCGCCTGCACTGGGGCTTTGACTCGTTGCGCCCCATGCAGGAAGAGGCGATCCGCGCGAACCTGAAGGCGCGCGACAGTCTGGTCGTTCTCCCGACGGGCGCCGGGAAGAGCCTGTGCTACCAGCTGCCCGCGATGATGCGCGAAGGGCTCGATGTAATCGTCTCGCCGCTCATCTCGCTGATGAAGGACCAGGTCGACGGCCTGGTCTCGCGCGGGTGCCCGGCCGTCGCGCTGCACAGCGGGCTGACGCCCGAGGAGCAGGCCGAAGCGGAGCGCGCGATCGAGGCGCGAGAGGTTCGGATGGTCTTCGCCGCGCCCGAGCGCCTTCTGACCTCGCGGATGCGCGCGATCCTGCGCCGGGCGAAGCCGGCGTCGATCGTGGTGGACGAGGCGCACTGCATCAGCCACTGGGGGCACGATTTCCGCCCCGAGTACCGCCGGCTGACGGACCTGAAGCAAACCGTCCCCGACGCGGCGTGGCACGCGTTCACGGCGACGGCGACCGAGCGGGTGCGCACCGACATCGCGCGTCAGCTTGGGCTGCGAGACCCTGCGGTTCTCGTGGGCGACTGCGACCGGCCGAACCTCGTGTACCGGGTGCTGCCCAGAGTCTCCGGCAGGGAACAGCTCCTCGAGATCGTCAAGCGCCACGAGGGCAAGGCGGTCATCGTGTACTGCATCAGCCGCAAGGACACGGAAACGATGGCGGCGTGGCTGACCGATCAGGGCGTGCAGGCGAGCGCGTACCACGCCGGGCTGTCTTCGTCTGCGCGCCAGCGCGTCCAGGATCGCTTCATGCAGGAGCGTCTGCAGGTTGTCGTCGCGACGGTGGCGTTCGGGATGGGTATCGATCGCAGCGACGTTCGCTGCGTGATCCACATGGCGATGCCCAAGTCCGTCGAGCACTACCAGCAGGAAGCGGGTCGCGCCGGGCGCGACGGGCTCGAGGCCGAGTGCACGCTGCTGTATTCATCGGCGGATGTCTCGAACTGGCGCCGCCTGATGCAGCACGCGGCGCGCGAGAACGGCGACGCCTCGCCCCCCGAGCACCAGACCGAGCTGCTCGAGCACATGCGCCGTTTCTGCTCGACGATGACCTGTCGTCACCGGGCGCTGGCGGCGTATTTCGGTCAGGCGTTCGACAAGCCGAACTGCGGCGCGTGCGACATCTGCCTGGACGAGTGCGAGGCGGTCGCGGACAGCGTGGTGGTGGCCCAGAAGATCCTCTCGTGCGTGGCGCGCCTGCGCGTGGGCTTCGGCGCGGCGCACATCAGCGATGTCCTGCGCGGCGCGAACAAGGAGAAGATCCGACGCCTGCGCCACGACGCGCTGAGCGTCTACGGGTTGATGGCCGGCACGCCAGCGTCGGCGATCCAGTCGTACATCGACCAGCTGTGCGACCAGGGCGCGCTGGAGCGGACGACCGACGAGATGCCCGTGGTGCGTCTCACGGAGCGTTCGGGCGAGTTCCTGCGGGGCGAGCGCTCGGTGACGCTGCGCTCGCCGCGCGTCGCGCCGACGAGGGCGGAGTCGAGGGCGAGCGGGGCCGACTGGGAGGGCGTCGACCGGGACCTGTTCGATCGGCTGCGCTCGCTTCGCCGGGAGATCTCGCAGGAGCGCGCGATCCCGGCGTACCTGGTGTTCGACGACGCGACGCTTCGCGAGATGGCCCGACGACGCCCGGCGACGCGCGACGCGCTGCTCGAGGTCAAGGGCGTGGGCCAGCGCAAGCTCGAGGAGTTCGGCGAGGCGTTCCTCGCGTGCATCGGCGCCTGACAGCGCGGCGCTACGCTCTGGCATGCACCTGGACCCCTCATCGCTCGACGTCGCGGAACGGTACAAGCTCCTCGTAGGCGCCGTCGTGCCTCGCCCCATCGCGTTCGTCTCGACCATCTCGCCCGACGGGTCGTCGACGAACCTGGCGCCGTTCTCGTTCTTCACGGCGGTGGGCTCGAACCCCATGATGCTGATGTTCTGCCCGGCGAACAACGCGGACGGCAGCGAGAAGGACACGCTGCGCAACGCGAAGCCTCGCGAGGAGGGCGGGACCGGCGAGTTCGTGGTGAACGTGGTGAGCGAGGGGATCGCGGCGCAGATGGCGGCGTGCGCGCACGAGCTGCCCTACGCGGAGAGCGAGTTCGCGCTCGCTCGGCTCACGCCGGCGCCGAGCGTGGTCGTGAGGGCGCCCCGGGTCCTCGAAGCGCCCGTGAGCTTCGAGTGCGAGACGACCCAGGTGATCCGGACGAACCCAGGCCAGCGCGCCGGGGGCAACGTGGTGCTCGGGCGCGTGGTGCACGTGCACGCGCACGAGGGGCTGATCAACGACCGGATGCACGTCGACCCGGCGAAACTGGCGGCGGTCGGGCGCCTGGCCGGGTTGTCGTACTGCACGACGCGCGAGCGGTTCGACCTGCCGTGGGGCGCCCCGGCGATGGAACTCGCCGGGAAACCGCTGCCACTGGGGTGATCACGCCTTCGCGCTGATCGTCAGGGGCACCGCGCCGTAGGCCTCGGCCGAATAGTCGTAGTGGCCGATGCGCACACGCTCGTGCGCAGGGTCGAGCCCCCGGTCGGCCATCCATCGCCGCAGGCTCGAGGGCAGGTTGAATTCCTGGTCCTCGTCGGCGGTGGAGACCAGCCGGATATCGCCGCCAAACCACGAGAGCAGCGTGCGGCAGACGCCGGCGACGAGGTCCTCGGGCGCCGACGCGCCGGCGGTGAGCAGCACGGTCTCGACGCCCTCGAACCACTCCTTGCGCAGCTCGCTGGCGTCGTCGACGAGGCGGCCCGGCGTTCCGACGTTCTGCGCGATCTCGGTGAGGCGGACCGAGTTGCTGCTGTTGCGCGAGCCGACCACCAGGACGAGCTCGGCGCGCGGCGCGAAGGTGCGAACGGCGTGCTGGCGGTTGGTCGTCGCGTAGCAGATGTCGCTGGTCGGGGGTTCTTTGATGTTGGGGAACGCCCGCTTGAGCGCGTCGATGATGACCTGCGCGTCGTCGGTGCTGAGGGTGGTCTGGGTGAGGTAGACCAGCATGTCGGTGTCGTCGATTCGCAGATTCGGGATGTCGGAGGGCGACTCGACGACCTGGATCGCGTCGGGGGCTTCGCCCCGGGTGCCGATGACCTCCTGGTGGTCGGCGTGCCCGACGAGGAGGATCTGGTAGCCCTGCCGGGAGTATCGGATGGCCTCCGCGTGGACCTTGGTGACCAGGGGGCAGGTCGCGTCGATCGCGGTGAGGTTCCGTGCGCGGGCCTCCTCGCGGACCTGGGGCGAGATGCCGTGGGCCGAGAAGACGACGAGGGACCCGGGGGGGACATCCTCGAGACGCTCGACGAAGACGACCCCCCGATCGCGGAACCTCCCGACGACATGCTTGTTGTGGACGATCTCGTGGTAGACGTAGACCGGCTCATCCGCGCCGGCGTCGTTCAGAGCGTCGAGGATCTGCTCAACGACCTCGACGGCCATCTCGACGCCGGCGCAGAAACCACGGGGGCTGACCAGGAGGATGCGCATCGGGCTACTCTACGCCCGGACGTCGCGGAGGCGGGGGGTTGATTTACCGCCCGGGGCGCCCTTCTATTGGCGTCCCGTGAGGGGGTACCCCCCTTCTCGGATCGTCAATCTGGACCGGACCGACTCGGACCGCAGCCGCGGCCACCCGACGGTCGCTTCCACTCACCCCCGAAGCACCCTTCGCCCACCGGCGGAGGAGACGGAGTTCGAACGATGGCCAATTACACCGGCCCCAAGGTCAAGCTGTCCCGACGCGTGGGCGTCCCGATCGCCGACCTCCCCAAGCACACCTCGAAGCGCCAGCTCAACCCCCCGGGCATGCACGGCCTGCGCGGTCGTCGTCTTCGCGACTACGGCATCCGCAAGAACGAAAAGCAGAAGCTGCGCTACCACTACAACGTGCTCGAGCGTCAGTTCGAGCGCTACATGGAAGAGTCGGCGCGTCGCCAGGGCAACACCGGCGAGGTGCTGCTGCAGCTCCTCGAGCGTCGCCTTGACAACGTCATCCGGCGCGCCGGCTTCGCCCGCTCGATCTGGGCGGCCCGCCAGCTCGTGGCGCACGGGCACGTTCGCGTCAACGGGCGCAAGGTCGACCGGCCGTCCTTCCAGGTCTCCCTGAACGACAAGATCACGATCAAGGAGCGCACCCAGAAGCTCGTCCGCGAGCACATGGAGTCGCTGGTCGGGCACGTGACGCCCGGCTGGATCGACGTGAACCCCTCGGAGCTGACCTGCGCGGTGACGGCGATGCCGACCCCCGACCAGATCCCCTTCGACGTGAACACCAACCTGATCGTCGAGTTCTACCGCTAAACCGCGGCGGGCTCGCGAGCGCACGGCATCCACGGCGCCCCGGCTCTCGCGCCGGGGCGCTTTCATTCCCCGCCGCGCTCGGCGCGACCCTTCCGCGTATCCTGCCTGCTCCGCACCCAGAAGATCGTTCCATATGCTGAAATTCTTCCGCAAGTACAACAAGTGGATCCTGGTCATCGGCGGCGGGCTGCTGATGATCGCGTTCCTCGTTCCCCAGGCGCTCCAGCAGGTCGGACAGGCAGCGGCCGGGCGCGCCTACGCGAAGTTCGACGGCGGGGAGATCTCGCTGCAGGACGCGCAGTTCGCCGCCGGAGAGCTGCGACTGCTCACCGACATGCTGGGCCTGGACCCTCAGTCGCTGGGCATCGAGGACGAGGAGCACTGGATCCTGCTCGTCGCCGAGGCGCGCAGGGCCGGGTACGCCGGCGGCGTGAGCGACTCGCTCGCGCTGCTCGACCGCTTGGCGCGTGAGTATGCGCAGCAGTTCGTGATGCAGGCCGGCGGGCAGATCTCCATCGACCAGGCCTACGCGCAGGTGCGCTCCGAGCTCGAGCAGCGCCGCATGCAGCTGTCCGGCGGCGGCGTGTCCTCGACGCTGGATCGTGCGCTCGCGAACCTCTTCGGCGTGCAGCGTCTGCGCGCCGCGTATCTGGGGGCGCCCAAGCTCTCGTCGGCGCGCGCGCTGCGGTTCGCCGAGTCCGTGCTGGACACGGCGCGCGTGCAGGCGGCCATCGTGCCGGCGGACGCGCTGGCGTCGCAGGTCCCGGCGCCGTCGACGGCGGAGCTCGAGGCCCAGTTCGCGAAGCACCGCGATGTCGACCCGGGCGCAGAGTCCGGCAACGAGTACGGCTTCGGCTACCGCCTGCCCATCGGCGTCAAGGTCGAGTGGATCACCATCGACCCGCAGGCGTTCCTCGACACGATCACCCTCGATCCCATCGATGTGCGCAAGCGTTTCGAGGCCAACCGCGACGCGTACCCCGGCGAGTTCAGCGCCGAGCGTGCGCGCGTCCGCGACGACCTGGCGCGAGAGCGCGTGAAGGCCCTGATGCAGGAAGCCGACCAGGTCGTCCGCGCCGCGGGCCTGGCCGATGTTCGCGACATCGCCACCGACGGGCGGGGCTTCCGCACGCTGCCCGGGAACTGGCGCGAGTCGCGCACCGAGTTGACCGCGATCGCCGACCAGGTGGTCCAGCGCTTCCGCACGCAGCACAATCTCACGCTGCCCCACCCCTTCGTGGGCGTCGAGGCGGACGCGTGGCTCTCCCCTGCGGAGTTCGCGCAGCTCCCGGGCATCGGCCAGTCGTTCATTCAGGACGGCCTGCGCGTCTTCGCGCTCTCGCAGGTGCTGGGAGAGATCCGCGAACTGCAGACATCCGACGAAACGACGGCGCGTTTCCAGGTCGGCGTGCTGAACATGCCCTCCGCCGACTCGGCGGACCAGCGCCACTACTTCCGGTTCCTCGATGTGCGCCCCGCCGGCCCGCCGGCGTCGATCGACGAGGTCCGCGCTCAGGTCGAGCGCGACCTTCGTCGCCTCAGCGCGTTTGAGGTGATGAAGGAGCGTGCTGAGGGCCTGCGCGACACGCTGGTGGCGCGAGGCCCCGACGCGGCGGCCCAGATGCTCCAGCCCGGCGCCCGGTCCACGATGCTCTCGGTCTCCGACGAGCAGGCCGTGCCGCTGTTCGAGCCGATGGCGTCCGAGACGCTCCAGCGCACGCTGGCGCAGCGTTCGTTCCGCGACGCGGTGATGGGCGCCGCCCGTGCGCTCACGCCGACCGAGCCGATCGACCTGCAGCCGATGGACAGCCGGGTCCTGATCGTGCCGGTGCGCGAGGCCCTTTCCGTCGCGTTCGTCCGGATTACGGCGCGCGACCCGCTGACGCGCGAGGAGTACGAGTCTCTGCAGTCGCGGATCGTGCTGGCGGCCATGCAGCGAGAGCTGAACACCTCCGAGGACAACCCGTTCTCGCTCGAGAACCTGCGCCAGCGCCTGAACTACCGCGAGGTCGGGCGGCGCGCGTCGCGAGAGAACGCCGACAACGCCGACGCCGGGTCCTGAGTCCGGCCCGGGCGGAGCGGGCTCGCCACCGGTCGGCCGCGGCGCGGTACAAGTGGGCCCGGGGGAACTCCGCCCCCGGCGCCGTTCCCATGCCTGGGTCCCCTCTCTCCTTCGCGAGCCGACGCCCCGATGACCTTCCTGCTCGAAACCATCAAGCTGGGCCTGAAGAACCTCCGGCTGCACATCCTGCGGTCGATCCTGACGGCGCTGGGCATCATCCTGGGCGTTTCGGCGGTGATCACGATGGTGAGCATCGGCGAGGGGTCGAAGCAGCAGGCGCTGGAGCAGCTTGAACGCCTCGGGGCGCGCAACATCATCATCCGGTCGCAGAAGCCCCCCGAGACCCAGCAGGGCGGCGGCGGGAACCGGTCGTGGTCGTCGAAGTTCGGCATCACGCGCGAGGACTTCGCGGTGATCAAGGCGAACTTCCCGAACGCCGAGCACATCGTCCCCCTGAAATCCGTGGGCAGCCAGATGCTCAAGGAAGAACGCCGGCTGACGAGCCAGGCGTTCGGCGTGACGCCCGATCTCGCGCAGATCATCAACCTGCGGATGGACCGCGGGCGCTATCTGACGCAGGCAGACCTCGACGAGAACGCGACCGTCGCGGTGATCGGGCAGGAAGTGGCGAAAAAGCTCTTTCCCTTCTCCGACCCGCTGAATGACACGGTCCGCATCGACGACAAGGTGTTCACGATCGTGGGCGTCCTCGCGCCGGTCGGGCTGTCGGGCGGCGCCGGCGCGGCGCTCGTCGGGCGCGACTTGAACCTCGACATCCACATCCCCCTGACGACGGCGACCCTGGTCTTCGGCGACCTGGTGATCCGACGCGCGTCGGGGTCGCAGCAGGCCAACGAGGTGCAGATCGAGGAGATCTACATCGCCTCGCCCACGCGCGACACCGTGCTGCTCGACGCCGCCCGCGTCAACCGCATCATGAACGTGCGTCACCCGGGGCTGACCGACATCACGCTCATCGTGCCCTACGAGCTGCTCGAGTCGGCGAGGAAGACCGCGCTGACCTGGTCGCTCGTGCTCGGCGCGATCGCCGGGATCGCCCTGCTCGTGGGCGGCATCGGCATCATGAACATCATGCTCGCCAGCGTCACCGAGCGCACGCGAGAGATCGGCATCCGCCGGGCCCTGGGCGCGACGCGCAAGCACATCATCTGGCAGTTCCTCGTCGAGACCTCGGTCCTCTCGGCGATCGGCGGGCTCATCGGCGTCGGGCTGGGCATCGGGCTGTCTCTGGCGATCGGCTACGGCGTGCCGGCCCTGCCCAGCGCCCCGGTCGTGGGCAAGTTCTTCCCCCGGGATGTCACCCTCCCGACCCAGGTCACCTCCTGGTCGATCATCGTGTCCTTCGCCGTCGCGACGGCGACGGGCCTGATCTTCGGGATCTACCCGGCCAAGATGGCCGCCAAGCAGGACCCGATCGTCGCGCTGCGCCACGACTGATCCCGGCGCGTACAGTCGCCTCCCTTGAGCGACCAGAACCTTCCAGACCAGCCCACGCCGGCACTCCGCCCCGTCGAATCCGCCCCCCCCACCTCGGGAGGCCCCGGCTCGGAGCGATTCCGACGCGACCGGCTCGATTCCCCCCTCGTCAAGCCCAGCGACCTGGGCGCCGGGGTCGATCGCGCCCGCGACGCGGTGTACCACGCGATCGCGAAGCAGGTGAAAGAGTACCCCAACCTGGATATCGACGGCCTGCGCGACGAGGCGCTCGAGCCCCTCGACGCCGCCTTCGCGCACGCCGTCTACGACGCGACGATCCGTCGCTGGCTGACGCTCGAGTTCCTGATCACGCGCCACATCCGCGCCGAGTGGGACAAGCTCGAGACGAAGGTCCGCGCGGCGCTGCTGGGCGGCGCGGCCCAGATCCTCTTCCTCGACAAGGTGCCCCCTCGCGCCGCGGTGCACTCGACGGTGGAGTGGGCGAAGCGTCGCATCCGGCCCGGCGCCGGCGCGATGGTGAACGCGGTGCTGCGCCGCATCTCGGAAGACGTGCACCAGGACGAGACCGCGCGCTTCCGCGACACCTGGACGGACCGTCTCGACGAGATCCCGCTCGCCGACGGGCGTGCGCTCGTGCTGATCAACACCCCACTGCCCGAGGACGCCGCGTCGCGTCTGGCGATCGCGACGAGCCACCCGCTCTCGCTGCTGCGCTCGTGGCTCAAGCACATGCCGATGCGCGAGGTCCGCGCCCTCGCGATGCACGGGATGACCCAGCCCCCGATCATCCTGAACACGCAGCACGCGCGCGAGCCGCTGCCCCCCGACCTCACCCGCCCCCACGCCGCGCCAGGGCACCACGCGTTCCTCGGCTCGCGCGACCAGCTCCTCGCGCTGCTCGCCAGCCGGTCGGACCTGTGGGTGCAGGACCCGGCGTCGTCGCTCGCGGTGCAGAGCGTGCTCGACCTCAGCCCCTCGCTGATCATCGACGCCTGCGCCGGGCAGGGCACCAAGACGCGCCAGCTCGCGGCGGCGTTCCCCAACGCGAAGATCATCGCGACGGACACGCACGACCAGCGCCGCGAGACCCTCAAGAAGGTCTTCGCGAACAACCCGCGCGTCGAGGTCGTCGTGTACAAGCGCCTGATCGAGTACGCCGGCAAGGCCGATCTGGTGTTCCTCGACGTGCCCTGCTCGAACACCGGCGTGCTCGCGCGCCGCGTCGAGGCGAGGTACCGCTTCAACGACGAGAAGCAGACCGAGCTGACGAACATCCAGCGCCAGATCCTCGCCGACTCGATGCGCCTGGTCGCGACGACCGACTCGGGAGCGCGCCGGGGGCAGATCCTCTATTCCACCTGCTCGCTCGAGAAAGAGGAGAATGAGGAGCAGCTGGCGTGGATGGAGCGCTGGCACGCGATGAAGCCCTCTCGCATCAACCGGCGCGCCCCCCAGGGCGGGCCCGGCGACCCCCCCGAGAAGTACTCCGACGGCTCCTTCGCGGCCCTGCTGTCCTGACCGGGCCCCACGCGACGGCTACACTCTTGAGTCACCCGGTCGGCTTCGTCTCCAGAGCCCGTGCTTCACCAAACTCGTGTGGTTTCCGCGATGAATCTGACCGAGATCCTCAAGCCGACCTGCGTCAAAGTCCCGCTCGTCGCCCTCGATAAGAAGGGCGCGATCTTCGAGCTGGTCGACGCGCTCGCCCAGTCCGGTCGCGTGCTGGACGCCGAGTCGCTCAAGCAGGCGGTCTGGACCCGCGAGCAGACTCGCACCACCGGGATCGGGCACGGGCTGGCGATCCCCCACGGCAAGTGCGCCTCGGTCGCCGGGCTCGCGATGGCGATCGGCAAGCCGGCGAACCCTCTCGAGTTCGCCGCGATCGACCAGAAGCCGGTCCGCCTCATCGTCCTGCTCGCGAGCCCCCCGGACAAGACCAGCGACCACATCCAGGCGCTGGCCAAGATCAGTCGCCTCATGGCCGACGCCGAGTTCCGCGAACAGCTCTACAACGCGATGAGCGCCGACGAGATGTACTCGATGCTGGCGTCGCGCGAGCACGTCGCGTCCTGAGGGCGCCCGGCGCGCACAGGTACACTCCCGTCGTGAACCCGCCCTCCACCACGACCCCCGCGATGACCCAGCCGACCACGCCCGAGTCGCTCTCGCGCGCCGCCGCGCTCGTGGACGGGCGCCTCGACCGCTTCCTTTCGTCGATCGAACTCGCGGAATCCCTGCGCGAGGCGATCCGCTACGCGCTGCTCGGTGGCGGCAAGCGCCTGCGCCCCTGCCTGGCGCTGGAGTGCTGCGCCGCCGTCGGTGCCCCTCGCGAGGCCGCACTGCCAGCGGCGGCGGCGGTCGAGCTGATCCACGCGTTCTCGCTCGTGCACGACGACCTGCCGGCGATGGACGACGACGACCTGCGCCGGGGGCGCCCAACCCTGCACAAGGCGACCAGCGAGGCGATGGCGATCCTCGCGGGCGACGCGATGACGGTGCTCGCGTTCCGGGCCCTGACGACCGAGGGGATCGACCCGGCGCTGGCGGGCCTTCTGACTCGCGAGCTCGCCGACGCGTCGGGCGCGATGATCGTCGGGCAGGTGTACGACACGCTGGGCGGCTTGCCCGAGGGCTTGAGCGCACAGGAGCGGGTCTCGCTGATCCACCGCTGCAAAACCGGGGCACTGATCCTCGCGTCCTGCCGCATGGGCGCCATGATGGGGCTCCGGGCGGTTTCTCCTGCAGAGACGGGCCGACGGTCTGGCTCGCCAGAGGACGCTCTCGAAGCGCTGACGACCTATGGCTCGGCTGTCGGGCTGATGTTCCAGATCGTCGACGACCTGCTCGACGTCGAGCAGACGCCCGAGAATACGGGCAAGCGGACGGGCAAGGACGCGGCGGCGGGCAAGACCACCTTTCCCGGGGTGCTGGGGATCGAGGGTTCCCGGGCCGAGGTCGAGCGCCTGCACGCCCTGGCGACCTCGGCGCTGGCGCCTTTCGGGGAGCGTGCGACGGAGCTGGGGCGAATCTGCGATTTCCTTGCCGTGCGAACATCGTGAGGGCCGATTCCCTACACTCCTGTGAGGTATCGCCCCCCCGATGGAAGGCCAGGCCGACGCGATGACCAACCTGCTCGACACGATCCGCTCGCCTGCCGACCTGAAGCGCCTGCCGATCGACCAGCTCCCGACCCTCGCGGCCGAGATCCGCGCGCGCATCGTGGATCAGGTCTCGAAGACGGGCGGGCACCTCGCCCCGAACCTCGGCGTCGTCGAGCTGACGATCGCGCTGCACTATGTCTTCGACTTCGCGCACGACCGCCTGCTCTTCGATGTCGGGCACCAGTGCTATCCGCACAAGCTGCTGACCGGGCGCGCCGACCTGCTCGGGGGCCTGCGCACCAGCGCCGGCATGTCGGGCTTCCCCGACCCGCGCGAGTCGTCGTACGACCTCTTCTCGGTCGGGCACGCCGGCACCGCGATCAGCACGGGCGTGGGCATGGCCCGGGGCGACTCGCTCAACAGCGAAGCGTTTGACCCCCAGCACAACCCGAAGGGTCGTCGCGTGGTCTGCTTCGTGGGCGACGCGTCGATCGTCAACGGCGTCGCGCTCGAAGGCCTGAACAACGCCGGAACGCTGGCGCGACAGTTCCTCGTCGTCCTCAACGACAACGGGATGTCCATCAGCCACCCGCAGGGCGCGATGGCGCAGTACTTCGACCGGCTGCGCATCAACCCGCTGTACTCTGATTTCAAGCGCCAGGCGCGCAAGGTGCTCAACCGCGTGCCCGGCGGCAAGCTGGTCGAAGACGCGTACCACCGCTTCGGCGAGGCCACCAAGGCGTGGCTGGTCGCGCGCGAGCAGCACGACGGCCCGGCGTCCGGGCGCGAGGTGAACTGGTTCGAGCACTTCGGGCTGATGCACATCGGCCCGGTCGACGGGCACGACCTGCCCTCGCTCATCGAGTTCCTCGCCGAGGCGCGCGACTTCGATCGCCCGATGGTGCTCCACGTCAAGACCGTCAAGGGCAAGGGCATCCACTACGCCGAGCAGGACGCGACCACGTTCCACTCGCCCAGCGCCTTCAGCGTGAAAACCGACCCGGACGTCACCTCGAGCGACGCCGCCAGCGCCGCCGCGACGCGCGAGCTGGTCAACACCGGTTGCCGCGTCGAGCTGAAGAAGTCCGGGCGTTCGTTCACGAGCGCGTTCGGCGACGCGCTGCTGGGGATGATGGAGCGCGACGCGAAGGTCGTCGCCGCCACCGCCGCGATGCCCGACGGGACGGGTGTTTCCAAGGTGCTCAAGGCGTTCCCGGATCGCACCTGGGACACGGGCATCTGCGAGAGCCACGCGATGGACATGATGGCGGGGCTGGCGAAGACCGGGCTCAAGCCCTTCTTCGCCGTGTACTGCACGTTCCTCCAGCGCGCGTTCGACCAGGCCTTCCAGGAAGTCGCGCTGCAGGGGCTTCCCGTGCGTCTGTGCCTCGATCGCGCCGGGCTGGTTGGCGGCGACGGCGCGGTCCACCACGGCTTCTGCGATGTCGCGATCCTGCGCACCCTGCCAGGCGCGGTCGTCACCGCCGCGATCGACGAGCCCTCGCTCCTGGCGGCCCTCGAGTTCATGCGCACCTGGGAGACCGGTCTGAGCGCCGTGCGTTACCCGCGCGACAACGTGTCGGCGCTGTTCGCAAGCGAGCCCTGCCCGGCGTTCGTCGTGGGCAAGGCCCGCGCGCTGCGAGAGGTCGAGCGCCCCGACGCCGCGATCCTCGCGTTCGGCTCGCCGGCGATCGCGTCGGTCGAGGCCGCGACGCAGCTGGCCCCCGACATCCGCGTGAGCGTCTACGACGCGCGCTTCGCCAAGCCGGTCGACCGTGAGCTGATCCGCGACCTGCTGACGCGCGACATCCCGATCCTGACGGTCGAGGACCACAGCGTCGTGGGCGGGTTCGGGACGGCGGTCCTCGAGGCCGCGTCCGAGATGGGCCTCAACGCGTCGCGCGTGCGCACGCTGGGCATCCCCGACCACTGGATCTACCAGAACAGCCGCTCCTCGCAACTGGCGGAGACGGGGCTCGACGCCGCCGGCATCGCGCAGCGCGTGCGAGGGCTGCTGCTCGATCGCCCGAAGCGGGAAGAGTCCCCGGCGTCTCCGACGCCCAGGCGCAGCCCCGCCGCCGGCTGACGCCGCGTCGCGATGATCGACTACCATGCGCGCATGAGCGATCGTCGACGCGTCGTCCTCCTGGTCAACACCGACAAGCCCGACGCGCGGGAGGCCCTCCCCACGATCCGCGCGCTCCTCGCGTCGCACGCCGATCTCGTGGGCGAGTGCGAGGCCAACGCCTGCCCCGACGAGTCGCTCAAGGCCGACCTCGCGGTCGTGCTCGGGGGTGACGGGACGATCCTCGCCGCCGCCCGCTCTCTCGCCGAGCGTGCCGTTCCCCTTTTGGGCGTGAACTTCGGGAAAGTCGGCTTCCTCGCGGAGTTCGAGCCCGCGGCGCTCGTGCAGCAGGCGCCCACGCTGTTCAATCCCGGCGCGCCGCTCCCGACGCGCGACGCGGTCCTTCTCGGCGCAACCATCGAGCGCGCCGGAGGACCGCCCGAAGACCTCGGCCTGGCGCTCAACGAGTGCAGCATCGCCGCCGGCCCGCCCTTTCGCATGATCGCCCTCGACCTCTCGATCGACGGCCAGCCCGGCCCGCTCCTCCAGGGCGACGGCGTGATCGTGGCCACCCCCACCGGGTCGACGGCGTACAACATCGCCGCCGGGGGTCCGATCCTCGCCCCGACGACCCCCTGCCTGGTGGTGACCCCTGTCGCGGCCCACTCGCTCTCGTTCCGCTCGATCGTCGTGCCCCAGGACGCCGAGATCCGCATCACGGTCCGCAGAGCCAACCACCACGAATTCAACCACGGCGCCGGGACGACCCTCGTCCTCGACGGGCAGCGGATGGCCCCCCTGCGCGAAGGGGACCGGGTGCGCATCCAGATACACCCCAAGCCCTTACGCGTCGTGACCAACCGCCGGGCCAACTACTGGCAGACCCTGATCCGCAAGATGCACTGGGCGGTCGCCCCGGGCGAGCGATAGCCAGACGGCCCCGGGCGTGAAGATAGGCAATCTTGCCTCCGGGCAAAAACGCAGAAATCGCGCCTCCCCCCCTCTCCGAGCGGGAAAAGATACAGAAAGTTCATCGGTTCCCCCACGATTTGGCTTGCAGAGCGGGGGAGGACACGCTACCTTGTTGGTCAAGAGGGAAGCAACCGCCCGCCTCGGCGTGCGGTCCTCAAGGAAGGCCCTCGCGGAAACGCGAGGGAGAGACACGTCAGCGTTCATTCTCGGATTCGTCCGAGTCTGGACACCCCGGACAACTGTCCGGAGTTGAGGGAACGGACAGCAGGACCCGCTGTTCGAGAGAAACATGTCGCAGTCGGCAGCGTTGGGGAATGCTTCCGACACCCGGTGAAAGGGTCGCACCGAAAAACGCACGACGCCGTAAGGCGGAGTGTGGCAGAGACCGTGGCCGCTCACAGGCGACCACGGTCTTTTTCTTTGTCCACACCCTCGCACAACGCCCCGGCGCGTCGCACACTCGTGCCGCGTTCCCCTACCATCCCGACCCATGATCGATCTCAAACTGCTCCGCGAGGATCCGCAACGCTTCAAGGACGGCGCTCGAAAGAAGGGCGTCCCGGTCGATATCGATCGGATTCTCGACCTCGACAAGCGCCATCGCGAAGCGCTTTCCGAGCAGGAAACCCTGCGCGCTGAGCAGAACAAGCTCGCCAAGGAAGCCGGGCCGAGAATGGGCCAGCTCATGGCGGAGGGAAAGAAAGCCGACGGCGCCAGGCAAGCCGAGATCGCGCAGGAAGTCGCGCAGCTCCGGGAGCGCCCGGCCCGTCTCAAAGGCAAGATCCAGGACCTCGAACTCGTCCTCCAGGCGATCGGGCCCGAGCTGGACCGGCTGCTGCTCGAGGTGCCCCAGCCCCCCGACGACGACGTGCCCGTCGGCAAGGGCGCAGAGGACAACAAGGAGATCCGGCGCTGGAACCCGCCAGCGAAGGGCGGGCTCCCCGCGTTCGACACCTCCAAACCCTTCGAGCGCCAGCGCGGGTTCATGCCGCGAAACCACATCGATCTCATGACCATGCACGACATGGTCGACTTCGAGCGCGGCGTCAAGATCGCCGGCTCGCGCTCGTATCTGCTCAAGGGCTGGGGCGCGCGTCTCCACTTCGCGGCGCTGCGCTACGCGATGGACTTCATGTCCATGAACCACGGCTTCACGCCGATCAACGTCCCCGTCCTGGCGCGCGAAGAGGCCCTCATCGGCACCGGCTTCTTCCCGGCCGGACGCGAACAGGTCTACCGGCTCGACGAGAAGGAGCGCGGTGGGCAGGACCTCTTCCTCACCGGCACCGGCGAGGTCTCGCTTATGGCGATCCATCAGGACGAGATCCTCGATGAGTCGATGCTGCCGCTGAAGTACACCACGGTCTCGACGTGTTTCCGGCGCGAGGCCGGCGCCGCCGGTCGCGACACCGCGGGCCTGTACCGCGTCCACCAGTTCGACAAGTGCGAGCAGGTGGTGATCTGTCGCCCCGACGAGGCCGAGAGCCGCGCGTGGCACGCGAAGATGATCGGGTTCGTGGAGGAGATCCTGCAGTCGCTGCACCTGCCCTACCGCCTCCTCCAGTGCTGCACGGGCGACCTGGGCGTGAAGAACGCCGACATGATCGACATCGAGTCCTGGATGCCGGCGCGCGTGGAGTCCGGGGGCGACGAGAAGAACCCCGGCGCCTATGCCGAGACGCACAGCGCATCACGCCTGTACGACTACCAGTGCCGCCGGCTCAACATGCGCATCCGCACCGCCGACGGCAAGCCCGTGATCGCGCACTCGCTCAACAACACCGTGCTCGCCAGCCCGCGCATCCTGATCCCGCTGGTGGAGAACCACCAGCAGGCCGACGGATCCATCCTCATCCCCGAGCCGCTGCGCCCCTACCTCGGCGGCGTCGATCGCATCGGCTGAGTTGAAGAAGGCACGGGGCAAGAGGCACGAGGAGGCAAAGGGGAAGAAGGAAACCGAGGCGGCGCAGTCAAACCTCCCGGCCCCTTGTGCCTCGTGCCTGCTTCTAAAAGAAAGCGCCCGCGAGTGGTGCTCGCGGGCGCTGGTGGTTGGTGCGTGGGGCGCTGTTCGCTCGATTACTCGGCGGAGGCGAGCGACTCGGGGGCGCGTCGCCCGAAGTTGGCGAGCACGAGGTTGATGTCGGCCATGTTCACGATGCCGTCGCTGTTGGCGTCGGCGTTGAAGTCCATCTGGCCGAAGCTCTGGATGACGGCGCTGAGGTCAGCGAGGTCGACGGCGCCGTCGCGGTTGACATCGCCGGGGATGCTCTGGAAGGCGAGGCCGCCGCCGGGAGCCAGCTGCTCGATGGTGATCGCTCGCCAGGCGAGACCGAACTCGGTGTCGGCGACGGGGAGGCGGAGGAAGCGGTCATAGCGGCGCTGGTTCCACTCCACGCGCATCAGGTAGCGACCGGTGACGGGCATGCCGCCGGGGCCCTGATCGACGGACTGATCGAAGTAGATCAGTTCGGTGTTGTCCCACTCGGTCGCGGAGCGCCCGATCTGGAACGACGGGTTGCCCGACGAGTCGGCGAAGAACAGGAGGAGGTTGATGTCCTCGTACTCGAGCTGGAGCTCGGCGTCGCGGATGTTCGGGGGCAGGACCTCGGTCGAGCCCGGCGCGACGAACGGCCAGTCGATCTGCTGCGTGCGGTTCCAGGTGAGGGTGGCCGAGAAGGTGTCGCCGGCGTTGATGAGCGTGGTGATCACATAGTCGACGTAGCCGCGACCGAGTCGGGCGATGTCCCAGCCGATCGAGTCGACGGGCAGCGCGGAGCGGATGAACACCGTGTTGGGGTTCTCGAAGTCACGGAACCCGCGAGGGATGATCTGACGGATCGGCCAGTCGGCCGGGATCTCGCCGCCGGGCCCGATGTTCGGGGGCGGGAAAGGCGGGCGCAGGCTGTTGTCGTTATCGCCGAGCCCGCCGCTGGGCCCGCCGCCGAACCCGGCGCCGCCGCGATTGAGGCCGAGGCCGGGCGGGATGCGCACGTAGGGGATGCGCCGATCCGTGGTGGGCACATCCATCGTGGCGAACTGCTGGAGGACGCCCTCGGCCGCGGCGCGGCCCTGGAAGTTCTCGTGGAGCGCGACGAGGTCGAGGAGCCCGCCGCCCACCGACGCGTCGAGCGAGCGCTGCGTCGAGTCGGCGGTGAAGGGGTCGCAGGTGCCGAAGGGCTGGGCGCCGCGGTCGGGGTTGCCCTCGTAGAACTCGCCCGTGTTCGTCCAGCATGCGATGTCGGCACGCGCTCGGGACGCGGAGTTGATGACCATCGCCCTCATGGTGACCGCCGGAATGCGCGGCAGGCGGAACATGGTCGGCTGGGCGGCGTTGAGCTTCTTGTACGCGTCCTGGACGAGCGCGATCGCGCCGGCGACATAGCCGGTTGCGAAACGGGTGCTCTCGGCGAGGTCGTCGGGGGTTTCGCCGCCCGGACCGCCGCCGCCGCCGCCCTCGGGCAGCAGGTCGCAGATGTTCTCGTCGCGGACGAACGCGTTAAACGCGGTGATGTCGGGGATGCGCAGCTTGGTGCCGGGAGCGACGACGCCGACGCCGGAGCGCGCCTGCGGGATCTCCTGGAACCCGGTCGGCTCGTTGGGGTCGAACTGCGCGTAGTTGCGCGCACGCAGCGTGCCGCGACCGGACTTGAACCACTGAGCGCGGTATTCCTTGGGGCAGCTGCCGCCCATGGACATCGTGCCAGCGGGGAAATCCTGCGCACCGACGGCCAGGACGTTGTACCCCGACGCGGGCGCAAAGAGCGTGCGGTTGAAGATGAAGGTCTGGCGCTGCTGCTGGGGGACGCCGACCGCGTCGGCGCCGTCGCCCGTGGGGGCGATGACCGTGACGTCGTAGTCGAAGACGATGCCGTCAGCGACGCGAGGGAGGAAGCCCTCGCCCGCGAGGTCGCCGCCTTCCGCGATGTCGAGCACGATGACATCCGCCGTCACGACGTCGGGGCTGCCATCGCCGTTGATGTCGGGGTACGCCGAAGCGAAGCGCAGCGCCGTGGTCCGGTCGGCCATGATGAGCATCGACCGCGCGAAGCCGTTGAGGTCGGTCTCGAACTGCGGGTTGTTGTCGGCGCCGGACAGCGAAGCGGCGACCGAGGCGACGATGGCGCGTGCCTCGCCGGCGACGCCCTGGGTGGTGTCAACGAACGGGTTGAACGGGTTGAAGTCGCCGTCGCCCATCGCGGTGGCGAGCACGCCGCCCGCCTGGACCTGGAGACGGTTCTCGCCGTTGAGCTGCGTCGGATCGCCGCTGGAGCGGCCGTTCGAGTACGCGCCGGCGATGATGCCCACCAGCACGCGTGAACGCCCGGAGTTGCCCTCCTGGAAGACCACGTGATCGACCTGCGAAAGGCCCTCGCCCTCGAACCGGACCGGGGGCAGGAAGCCCGAGATCATGCCGATCACCGCGTTGCGGCCGGAGGTGGGCGCGTTCTGCCCGAGTACGGCGCTCAGGATGGGGCCCTGACCGGTGAACCAGGGGCAGAACGGGTTGACCGAACCGCCGGTCGCGCAGATGTACGCCGTGCCTTCGCCGACCGCGACCGCTGGGGCCGACAAGCCGATGGCCGCGCCAACAACCGCCGTCAGGGCGTATGCCGCGGACCGCGTGGAGACGCTCGACCTTCCGATGTCAGTTCTTCTCATGACCAATCATCCCCTCGTGTCTGGGGCTGGAACATTCGGACCCACGGCCCCGGCGCGGCCGCGACAAAGTATGGCTTCAGACCGGGCCCGGCCCGGGGGTGCGGACACCTCATGCGTCGGGCGCTCACGCGCCCTTTCAAACTCAGGGCCATTCACAGGAATTTGCCCTCGACAGAGCATAGCAGACCCGCTCCTGTCTCGCCCGCGCTCCCTCGGCGTTTCGCCGATCCTGCCAGCGTGCGCACCACCCGATACGCCACCCCTCGGGGCCGGTTCCTCCCCTTCCTCCGAGAACCACCCGCGGCCTCTCATTCAGGGCAGAAAAGCCGAAAAAAAAGCCCACCCGCCTCGTCTCCAGCGACGACCCGCCCCGCCCATCGTCGCAGGGGAGGAGTCGCCCCCCTCCACCGCTCGCCGGACTCAGTCGTCGCGAACTACGAGGGGTCGCGCACGCGGGTCCCACCCACGCACGCCCCGGATCAACCCCTCGGACGCGTCCTCGACCCGCTCCCACGGAACCAGTTTGAAGTTCTGGGTGGAGCCCGGACGCTCGTCGTCCTGGGCCACGAACACGCCGCGAGGGAACGCCGGCCCGAGTGCCGCCGCGACGACCTCGATCCCGTCCGTGCCGCTCACCTCGTCGATGGAGCCCGTTCCGCCTAGGCGGAACGAGAACAGGTGCGTGTGAGAGCTTCGCAGCCCGAAGACCGCGAAGGTGCTGTCGCCCTGGCTGGAAACGAGCAGGTAGCCCCCGTCCTCGCCGTCCATCGGGTAGACCGCCAGACCCTCGACATCGGCGACGAGCGGGTCGCGCCCGACCGCCGCCACGAGCCGGCGCGGGCGCTCGAACGGCACGCCGGGCGAGTCCTTCGCGACGCCTCGCACCAACCATGCGGGCTCGGCCTCGTACTTCCACACACCGACGCGCTCCTCGCCGACGAACAACGCGTTCGTCGACGCCGACGCGACGATGCCCTCGGTCAGCCCCCCCACCGGGAAGGCTCGCACGAGTTCCGCGTCGACCTTCCCGTCGCGCTCGAACAAACGCCACTGCTGGACGACGCCCTCCTTGTTGTTGAGGAACGCATAGAACCGCCCGGTGACGGCGCTGCGCAGGAAGCAGAAGCCATACACGCTTTCAATCCCGGTGAGAATCGGGCGCGCCGCGATGGAGCGCAGCGTGCCGTCGGTCTGATCGATCTCGTACAGGGCGATCGAGTCATCGGTGCGGTTCGTCGCCCCGGCCAGGTCGACGGTCCGGTCGCCCAGCGTGAAGCCGTAGACGACGTCCACGTTGTTCATGCGCCCGTCGGGGATGTCCTGCAGCAGGCGACCGGCGAGGTCGTACACGAGCAGTCCTCGCGTCTTGTCCGTGCCGATGATCGTGCTCCGCTCGGGGCTCGATGGGTGCACCCAGACCGCCGGGTCGTCGGCGGCGTCGCCCTCGGTCTGCACCGGCACGGTCTGCACCGTCGGCTGCACGATCCGCACGATGGAAACGGGCCCGGCGCACGCGCCGAGCGCGAAAGCGAGGGCGGTGAGCGGCGCCACGACGGAGGATCGACGAGCCATGCCGGGAGAATACCGCCGGCCAAGGCACGCCGCGCGCCGCTCAGCCCACGCTGACCGGCTCGCGACCGGGCCTCGACGACCCGCTCGCCCGCCCGGACGGCGCGCTCGCGAGCGACTCGTGCTCAAGCATCTCTCGCTCGAAGCGCGCCTCGACCGGATCGCCGGTGTTGGTCAGGGGCGAGAGCAGGACATAGATCGCGGGGATGATGAACAGCGTGAGGACGGTCGCGAAGCCCATCCCGCCCACGATCACGACGCCGATCGCTCGACGCCCCTCGGCGCCGGCCCCGCTCGCGATGACGAGAGGGATCGCGCCCAGCACCGTGCTGATCGCGGTCATCAGGATCGGTCTCAGGCGGACCTGCGCCGCCTCGCGCGCCGCCTCGATCGGGGACCGGCCGCGCCGCCTGAGCTGGTTCGCGAACTCGACGAGCAGGATGCCGTTCTTGGCCATGAGGCCGATGAGCAGGATCAGCCCGATCTGGCTGTAGATGTTCAGCGATTCGCCCGTGACCCACAGCGCCGCGAGCCCGCCGGTCACCGCGAGGGGCACGCTCACCATGATGGTGATCGGGTGGATGACGCTCTCGAACTGCGCCGCGAGCGCGAGGTACACCATGATCAGCGCCATCGCGAAGGTGAAGTAGAGCTGCATGGACGAGTCGCGGAACTCGAGCGATTCGCCCAGGTAGTTCACGATCGCCCCCGCAGGAAGCTGCTGCGCGACCACCTCGTCGAGGCGCTCCAGCGCCTCGCCAAGCGAGCTGCCCTCGCCCACGCCGCCGGAGATAAGCACCGAGGGAACACGGTTGATGCGTCGCAGGTCCCGCACCGTGCCGCGCTCCTCGAGCGAAACGACGCTCTCGATGGGGATGAGTGTCCCGGTCGTCGAGCTTCGCACATAGATGTCGCGCAGGTCGCCCGGGCTTGCGCGGAACACCGGGTCGGCCTGGAGGATCACCTTGTAGAGCTCGCCACGGTCGAAGAACTCCGTGACCTCGCGCCCGCCCAGGAAGGTCTGCAGCGCGCGCCCGATCGCGGCTACATCGAGCCCGATGTCGATCGCGCGCTCCCGGTCGATCTGCACGGTGATCTGCGGCGTGGTCGGCTCGAACTCGCTGCGAAGGTTCACGAAGGCCGGATCGCCCTCGACCGCTTCGAGCACCGTTTCGGCCCAGATCCGCGCCGTCGCGTAGTCCGGCGCGCCGATGCCGTACTGGATCGGCTGCCCGCCCCCCCGGATGCCCAGCCCGGCCGGGTTCGTCGCGAACGCACGCACCCCGGGCATCGCCGCGAGCTTCGGCGTGAGCTCGGACACGACGCGCTGCTGCGACATCGTGCGCTGGTCCCACGGCTTGAACCGCACGATGAGGCGCGCCGTGTTGACCCCGCTCGCGCCGCCCCAACCCGGGGAGAGGATCGAGATCACGCGATCGAGCGGGCCGTCGCCGTCCTCGCCGAAGTACGGCAGGAGCATCTCCTCGATCTTCGCCACCTGCGCCGCGGTGTATTCCAGCGACGCGCCCTGCGGCGCCTCGACGACGATGAAGAACCGACCCTGATCCTCGACCGGGGTCAGTTCGCTCGGGAGGTTCGTGAAGAACCACCACGCCGCGCCCCCCACCGACACCGCGACGACCGCCGCGACCCATCGCAGGCGCACCGTCAGCCCCACCAGCGCGCCGTACCCTGCGCCGATCGCGCCGGTCGTTCGCGCGATCGCGCGCCGCGCCAGGCCCGGCTTCCTGCCCGGTGCTCCCGGCTTCTTCGCCCGAAGAACCTGCGCGCACAGCGTGACGCTCAGCGTGAGCGCGACGAAGCTCGATAAGACGACGGCCGACGCCATCGCGATGCCGAACTCGGTAAAGAGTCTCCCGACCTTGCCCGTCAGGAACGACAGCGGGACGAAGACCGATACGAGCACGACGGTCGTCGCGATCACCGCGAAGCCGACCTCGCGGGCCCCGTTCGCCGCCGCCACGAGCCGCTTCTCGCCGGCGCGGATGCGCCGGTCGATGTTCTCGAGCACCACGATCGCGTCGTCGACGACGAGCCCGATCGCGAGGACCGCCGCGAGCAGCGTCAGCACGTTGATCGAGAAGCCCAGCGCGTAGAGCACCACCAGCGAGCCGAGCACCGAGACCGGGATAGCGATCGCCGGGATGATCGTCGCGCGCAGCGAGCCGATGAACGCCAGGATCACGAGCACGACCAGCCCGATCGCGACGAACAGCGTCGTCACGACCTCGCGGATCGACTCTTTGATGAAGATCGAGTCGTCGGAAGCGATCTGGATCGATATCCCCTCCGGCAGCGTCTCGCGGATGCGATCGACCTCGGCCCGGACAAGGTTCGCCACGTCCACCGTGTTCGCGTTGCTCTGGCGCACCACGCCCACCGAGACCGACGTCCGCCCGTTGACGCTGAAGCCGGTCCGCTCGTCCTCGGCGGCGACCTCGATCCTCGCGACGTCCGCCAGGCGGACCCGCTGCACGCCCTCGCCTCGGATCACCAGCGACTCGAACTGCTCCGGCTCGGTGAGGCGCGAGAGCGAACGCACCGAGAACTCACGCAGCTTGCTCTCGATGCGGCCCGCCGGCAGCTCGAGGTTCTCTGCTTCGAGCCGCTGCGCGATGTCGTCGACCGTCACGCCGCGCGCCGCCATCGCCTGGCGGTCGAGCCAGACGCGGATCGCGTACCGCCGCTCGCCGCCGATCCGAACCCGCGAAACGCCGTCGAGCAGCGAGATCCGTTCGGAGAGCTGCCGGTCGACGTAGTCGGTCAGCTCCATCGCGTTCAGCCGGTCGCTCGACAGACTGATCCACATGATGGGCGACGAATCGCTGCTGGACTTCCTGACCTCGGGCTCGTCGACGTCATCGGGCAGATCGTCGCGCGCCTGGCTGATCTGGTCGCGCACGTCGGCCGCGGCGAGGTCGAGATCGCGGCTCAGACTGAACTCGATGTCGATGCTCGACGACCCGTCGCTGCTGCGCGACTCGATCGTGCGGATCCCCTCGATCCCGCTGAGCCGGTCGAGCAGGCGCTTGGTGATCTCCGCGTCGACGACGTCGGCCGACGCCCCCCGGTAGTTCGTGCTGATCGACACCACAGGCGGGTCGACGTCGGGATACTGACGCACCTCGAGCCGCGAGAGCGACGCGACGCCCAGCACCAGAATCACAACGCTCGCGACGCTCGCGAGAACCGGCCTGCGCACCGAGAGGGTCGAGAGGAACATCAGGGCGCCCGCTCATCGAACGGGGCGAGCTCGTCGCTCATGGGCTCGACGGTCACGACCTCTTCTCGTACTGCCGGGGCGCCCACGGCGCGCAGCGCGCTCTGTCGGGAGCGACTGGCGCTCTGCGCACCGAACGCGGGCTGCTCGTGGAACGCGGCCCCGATCCGGACGCCCAGGCCCTCCAGATCGGTGTCGGGGCTCGCGTCGACCACGATGCCGTCGCGAACGCGCTGGATGCCCTGGGTGATGACGCGCTCCCCCGCGCGCACGCCGCGGACGATCTCGACGACGCCGGGCTGGCGCTCGCCGATCTCGACCTCGCGTCGCCGCGCCTTGCCCTCGACGATGACGAACACATCGGCCCTGGCGCCCTCGCGGATGACCGCGGACTCAGGGACGAGGACCGCGTTGTCGCGCACGCCGACGACCTGCTCGACGCTCAGGAACATGCCCGGCTTGAGCGCGTCCTCGGGGTTCTCAACGAGCGCGTACACCTCGATGGTGCGCGTGGCGCGATCGACCTGCGAGCCGGAGACCGCCAGCTCGCCGCTGAACACGCGCCCCGGGAACGCCGGGGAGCGGGCGTCGACCCGCTGGCCGACCCGCAGCGACGACAGGTACATCTCGGGCGCCGAGAACACGAGCTGGATCGGGCTCACAGTGCGCAGCTCGGCGATCGGGTCGCCCGGGCTGACCAGCGCGCCCACGCTCACGAGACGCCGCCCGACGCGACCCTGGAACGGCGCGACGATCGTGTGGTCCTCCACCACCCGCGACGCCCGTTCGAGTTCGGCCTCGACCTCCGCGAACTGCGTGCGCGCGTTGTCGACCTCGGTCTGGTTGCTGGCCCCGGCGCGAAACGCCTCGAGCGTGCGCTCGTAGAGGATGCGAAGCCGCTCCTTGCGCGCCGCGGCGGCGTCGCGCTCGGCGCGAGCCAGCCCAGCGTCGAGCTCCGCCAGCACCTGCCCCCGGTCGACGATGGACTCGTCCGTGAACCCGAGCCGAAGCACGCGACCGGAGACCTCGCTCGTGACGGTCACCGAATCCACGGCGCGGGTCGTGCCCACGGCGCGCAACCGGAGCTCGACAGGCGACTCCCACGCCTCGATATACCGAACCCGCAGGCTCGGCGCGGACACCGGGGGTCGCTGCGCGCCGGCGTCGCCACCGGGCCCGCAGCCCGGGAACGCCCCCGATGCACCGAGCAGCATCGCGCACAGACACACTCGCACGCACGCACGCGTGGAAGACCGGGCTCTGTGTTGCCTGCTCGTGTGGGCCATGGGGATAGAGGACTGTATCGATCACATTCGCGCCGCGGATGCGTTCACGACGCCAAGCGACATGAAACGCCCGGCGCGGACGCTCGTTCCCGGACCCGACCGTTGCGACGCCGCTCAGGTCGCGCAAAAAAGAACCCCGCGATCGCGGGGCTCAGGTGGGTCAACCCTGGACGGGGGCTTGCGACACGACGCAACGATCACCGACGCCGGCGCATCGCCGCGATCCCGGCGCACCCCAGCAGCGCCGCGGCGCCCGGGGCCGGGACCACGAAGGTCACGACCGGCGCAGGCCCGTCAAAGGCGAGCACCGTGCTCGTGCCCGGCACGCCCACGCCCCAGCTGCTCGCGAAGTCCATCGTGTCCGAGGTGAACAGGAACCGGACCTGCTCGCCGGCGTTGATGCGCCCGACGAGCGTCTCGCGGATCGAGGTCAGATCGACATCGAACGACACATCCTGCGTGCCGCGCACCAGCCCGACCTCGCCGACGAGCGTGAGGTCGGAGAACTGCGAGCCGAGCCCGTTGGGCGAGTTGATGTCCCAGACGAAGCCGTTGGCCGCGGCCAGCACATCGCGGCTGTCGGTGGTGAAATAGACCTGCAGGTTCCCGTCGCGGATCACGCTGGGAACGTCCTGGCCGGTGATGGGCACGGCGCCGAAGAGGTCGATGCGCACCGAGTCGAGCGTCGAGATCGGCGAATCGAACAGCGCGCCGCCGTCGAGGTTGAACGCGGTCCACAGCCCGAAGTTGCGCATCGCCGAGCTGGGGTTGCGCCCGTTGACCTGGAAGCGCGAGTTCAGGGTGTTGATGCGCGTCGGACCGAACAGGCCCTCGCCCACCACGTGGATGCTGAAGTCGTCGAGGCCCACGGCGCTGGCCGTCTGCGCCTGCGCGCCGCCGGCGCACGCGAACAAGGCCGCAAGCGCGGACGCGCAGGCCGTTCGAGTCGAAAGAACATGCATTGTCTCTCTCCTATTCAGAACTGTGACACTGACCTTTGACACGCCCGCTCGCGCGGGCGCACCGAAGCGCACGCCCGCGACGCGGGCGCACCCCATTGGGTGGTCGTTCGTCCCGACCGGGCGCCGGGATGCACCCGCGCACGCACGCGGTCACGGACAACCGGAATCCGCTTTTGGGGCGCATGCCACGAATTCCGGGGGAGATACGTCTTTCGAAACGCCAGGGATCGTGTACAGTGAGTCGGCTCCGGCCACGCATCCCTGGCACGGATCCGCGCATGACCGCCCGCCCCGACGAGATCTGGGAATCGTTCCTTCGCGACCTCGAGGGTCGTGAAGATCTCGACGAGTTCGTCGCGCGCGAAGCGGGCGATTTCCTCACACTGGCGAACCCGGCGCGCAGCGCGCCGCAGCCGCCTCCCGACGAGCTGGAGTGGCTGCGCGGCGCGGTCCCCGGGCTCCACGCGGTCCGCGAGATCGGTCGCGGCGGGATGGGCGTGGTGCTCGAGGTCATCCAGCGGTCCACCGAGCGCCGCGCGGCGCTCAAGATCCTGAACCCCGATCTGCGCGACCCGAGATTCATTCGGCGCCTCGAACGGGAAGCCGTCGCGCTCGGCCGGCTCGACCACCCGAACATCGCGCGCCTCTACGCCGCCGGCCAGTGCCGCGGGCAGCTCCGCGGGACTCCCTGGATCCTTATGGAGTATGTCGAGGGCCTCCCCCTGCTCGAGGCGATCGACGCGCACGGCCTCGACCTGCGCCAGCGCGCGACCGTGATCATGCACATCGCGGACGCCATCGCGTGTGCGCACGAGCACGGCGTCCTGCACTTGGACCTCAAACCCGGCAACATCCTCGTGCGCGCCGACCTGGTCCCCAAGGTCCTCGATTTCGGCATCGCCAGGCTCCTCGACGACAAGGTGGGTGAATCAACGCTCACCCTGCTCACCCACGGCTTCGGCACTCTGACCGCGATGGCGCCCGAACAGTTCGAGGGACGCGCCGGGGGCGCGTGCTCGGATGTCTACGCGCTGGGCGCGATGCTCTATCGCGCCCTGACCGGCGTGCACCCGGTCGACCTCGACGGCGTCCCCTTCACCCGCGCCGCGCAGCGCGTGATCAACGACACGCCGCGCAGCCCGCGTGAGTTCCGGCGCGACATCCCGGCGGACCTCGAGACCATCGTCCTCACGGCGCTCGAGAAGTCCCCCATGGACCGCTACATCTCCGCCGCCGCCATGCGCGACGACCTTCGCCGCTGGCTCGGGGGCGAGCCGATCCACGCCAAGCCCACCGGGGCGATGGGCAGACTCTGGCGCCTCGCGAAGCGCAATCGGCGCGAAGCGGGGCTGCTGACGCTCGGCGTCGTCACCGTGCTCTCGGTCGCGACGGTCGCTGTGGTGCAGGCCGTCGACGCAAGGCGTGCCCAGGCCGACGCCGAGGGCCGGCTGGTGGACCTGCGCGCGCTCAGCACATCGCTCGTCGTGGATTTCATCGATCAGCTCGAGCGCGTGCCGGGGGCCGTCGAAATCCGGGCCGAGGTGCTCCGGCGCACGCTGGACAGCTACCGGGCCCTCGAGCACCACGCCTTGAAGGATCCCGAGTTTGCGCGCGAACTCGTCGATGCGTACACGAAACTGGGCGCCGCCCTGGGCCATCCGGACTTCGCCTCGCTCGGACTCCCCAGCGCCAAAGAGCCGCTCGACCACGCCGCCGCCCTGGGAGAACGCGCCCTCGAGCGCTTCGGGATGAACGCGCCCCTCGCGCGAGCCACGGCGTTCGCGCACCAGAACGCGCACCACTGGGAGTTCCCCCCTTACGGACCCGCCGGCAGCAGCGCGCGCCTCGAGCGCGCGAGCGAGCTCACCCTCGCCGCGTCGCGACTCGATCCGGGGCGCGTCGAGGACGACCTCTCGCTCCTGCGATTCGACATCCGCGCCGCGCACGCCATGCGCAACCACCAGGCAAACCCGGGCGGCTCGCTCGACCGGTTCCTCGAACTCTTCCCCCGTGTGCGCGAGATCCTCCCTCGCATCGATGACGCGAACGAACGCGTCGACCTGCTGATCCGCGCCGCGCTGCCGGCAGGGATCGTGTCGAGGGAGTCGGGGCGCCCGCTCGATGGGGTCACGCTCTTCGACGACGCCCTCTCACTCCTCGGCTCGCAGCCGACATCGACGCACGAAGGCCTGCGTCCGGTTCTGGAGATGCGGATTCTCAGCCTCCACGCCGACTACATCCTCACGCGCGCCGACGCCGGTCTCCAGATCAACGACCGTCTCGAGCCCATGCGTGAGATCGTGCGCCGCAGCCGCGAGATCGACCACATTCACTCCGAGGACGGGACCATCGGCAGGACCGCTATGGTCACCGGGATGTACCTCTCGAACGCCCTCGCGATCGCGTCCGAGTCTCCGCTCGCCTCGCCCGAGCTCCTCAGCGCCCTGCCAGAAGCCGTGGAGTGGGCCGAGTGGTCACTCGAACGACTCCGCCGGCGCATCGCCGAAGGCACGGCGACCGGCCCCGACCTCGTCACCTACGAACCCAGCATCCACGCGGTGATCACGCGTCTGCTCGCGGCGCAGCGTCGGGCCGAGTGACCACCGGCGCCGAACGGCGCCCCGGCTCGTGCGAGTCGATCCGCTCGGCGGCGCGAACCGCGCCGTCGGCGTAGGGGAACAGCGTCATCGTCACGCCCGCTCGCTCCAGCGCCGACGCCTCCTCGGCGCGGTGCGCCGTCGCCGCCACCATCCCCTTGTAGCCGTTCGCTCGCAGCGACTCGAGGATGCTCCGCTCCGTCGCGTGCAGCGGCGTCGTGCAGACGACCCACCGCGCCGACGCGATGGGAAGTTCGCCGAGCTCCTCCGGGTCTTCCGCGTCGGCGTAGTGCGCATTGATGCCCTGCGCCGTCGCGTTTCTGACCGCGTGCGGGTCGAAGTCGACGCCCAGCACCGACCACCCTCGCGACCTCAGCTCCTTCGCGATGTTCAGCCCGTAGCGCCCCATGCCGACCACGATCGCGTCGGCGCCCTCCGGCGCATCGCTCTCGTCGTTGGTCTCGCGATGAGGAGACCGGCGCTCGAACACGCGCAGCGCCGGCGCAAGGAACTCGTACAGCGGGTGCGAGTAAAGGATCATGTACGTCGACAGCCCGATCGTGATCAGACCCACGAGCGTGATCAGGCCCATGACGCCCGAGTCGATGTGCCCGAGCGTCTCGCAGACGAATCGATCTCGCGCTTGTCGCTCAGCAGCTTGACGATGATGATGGTGCTCGAGAAGGTCAGCGCGACCGCGACATAGATCGAGGCGACCACGCTCAGCCCCAGCGCCAGGCAGAGCCCGAACCCGATGATCGAGGTGAACGCGACCTGCCCCAGCCCCGTCGCGAGCGCGACCGGGCCCATCGTCCGGATCACCTGCAGGTCCAGACGCAAACCCACAAGGAACAGCAGCAACGCGATGCCCATCTCCGCGAGCGCCGGGAAGAAGTCTCCCTCGCGCACAGGCCGAGACCGACCGGGCCGGCGAGGATGCCCACCGCGATGAACGCGACGATCAGCGGCTGGCGCAGCAGCGTCACGATCGCGCCCGCCGCCGTCGCCAGGAGCAGCACGGCGGCGATCAGCTCGAAGTGATTCAGCGATTCGATGTGCATCGAGGGGCGCCTCCGTGCGCGGTCACGGGTGGTCGGTCAGCCCCTCACGATACCAGCGACAACCCCCTAGAGGCCGGGCTCCCAGAAGCGTTCGCCGTGGACCTTCAGCTGGGCCTGGAGTGAGTCACGCAGATCCCGAATCCTCGTGTGCTTCTGCTCGGCGAGCGAGAGGGTTGCCGGCCCCCCGGCCCTGACGACGGCCCCGTTCTCATCGAGGATCAGGTTGACGGACAGAAAGTCTCGATCGCGCCGGGTGCCGGGGAGTTGCCCCGTCTCGACGAAGCCCCTTCCGTCGGCGAAGTGCTGCGACGCGTAGAGGACCGACGAATCCGTGCCCGAGAGATACATCATCACGACATCGATGCTGGTGTGGACCGGATTCTGAGGCGCGGGACTCAGGACGCCTGTCGTGACCGCGACGACGATGATCGAGCCCTCCGCCCCGGCGCCTATCGATCGGATTGTCGTCAGGGGATAGGGACGCCGCAGGATCTGGGCAGCATCCGCCTGGACTCCCGCAGCGTGCGCGCCGGCCGACTCAACGCCCTCTGCATTGAAGACCGCGACGCCCCGATCGAGCACGAGGTGATTGTGCAGACCCCGAAGGGCGTCTTCGCTCCTGTACTCCGCCCTCGTGGCGCACTGATCATTGGTGTGCTTGGCCATCTGCGCAAAGACCGCGACATCGAACCGCTCCCCGCTCGCTCCGGGTTGTGTTCGCGCATCCCTGACGACGACGGAGCCGAGCGGTGTCGTGATGGGCTGCAGGATCGGACCAGGCAGCGGCGTCCGCCTGGTTTGCGAGATCTCCTCCATCACCGGGTTGCTCACCCCGGCGGTGGTCGTCAGGCCGATCGCGCAGAGGATGGTCGTTGCTTTGCTCAATCTGCTCGTGCCCATGGTCGGTTCCTGCATTCGTGTCGTTGTGGTCCGCGCACCGGAGGCCGGCGAGGCAGAACCTCGCGTGCACTCGGTTCTTTGCGTCAGAGCCCCGGCAGCCAGAAGTCGGCGCCGTTCGCGGTGCGGGTCTTGTTCAGCGAATCACGCAGCGCACCGATCCTGGCGTGGTCGGTGAAGAGCCGCTTCACGGGCGACGCCACCGTCACGACGCCGGCTGCGCTGGTCGTGATGCTGACGCTGATGAAATGCGTCGTGGTCTCGGAGCCGGAGAGCGTCATCGTCACCGTCGGGCCCGACCCGTCGATCTCCATCGCGTGAAGCTCGGAGGTCGCGACGTCATCGACGTCGAGGCACAGCATCACCACGTCGACGACGCTGGAAGTCGACGCGGGATCGACGGCGGTGATGATCCCGACCGTCGTCGCGAAGAGGATGATCGATCCCTCGGCGCCGGCGCCGATCGAGCGAATCGTCGTCACGGGGTACGGGCGCCGGAGCATCATGATGTTCGCGGGCTCGATGTCGCCCGCGTTTCCTGCCTGCTCGGGGATGTCGAGGGGCAGATACCCCAACTCGGCGACCACGATGCCCCGATCGAGCACGATGTGGTTCCCGAGACCTCCCGGGCCCGACACCTCGACGGACGCGTTCGACTGCACGTGGTCGCCCGTGACCAGGTAACGCTGCGGGAAGACCGCGGCCTTGAACTCCTGGGTCGAGCTCTGGTCGCTGGTCGTGCTCGCGTCGGTGATCACCACGGAGCCGTGATCTGCTGTCACGGGCTTGGAGTCGGCCACAACGACCTTGAGCGGCTTGAAGGGCTGGAGGACGACGGGATCGGCCCCGACCCCGGCGCAGATCCCGATCGCGAGAACGATGCCGGAAATTCGCTGAACGGGACTGTTCATGACACCACTCCTGAGCGGCCGTGCGGTTGCGAACGCGTGAACAAGCGGAAGGCGATCCACCAGAAGAGCCCGGTGAACGCGACGCCCAGACAGAGCGTCAGCGGATTCAGCAGAACAAGGCCCTGCTTGTAGAGCAGCGCCGCGAGCGCCGCCGGCGCCAGCAGCGTGAGCGCGACGAACACGCCCATCGCGGCGGCGCGGGCCGCACGCCCCGACCGGCGGCGCAGCATGAGAACCGGGACGCCGGCGCCCGTGATCGCGACCGGGAGCCCGAGCATCGCGTGGGCGGCCCAGTCTGCGACGCGCGGGCGGATGTCGCGCGCCAGGGATTCGAGCGTGATCGCGTGGAAATAGACGCCCGGCCAGTCCTCGCCGTTCACATCGTGGATATCGCCGGCGCGAGCCGTGAAGTTCCCGATGAACACGACCTTGTCGGCGAACCAGGCCCGCAGGTCCTGCTCGCTCGCGCGAATGACGTCGTCATACAGGCGGGTCGCGCTGCGCAGCTGCGCCATCTCGAGCATCGCCGGCTTGTACCACGCGATGAGGTCGCCCTCGAGCATGCCACGGTTCTCAATGCCCGACCACGATTCGAACGAGTCGATATCCGTTGCCGCGAGCCGGTCGGAGCGAGCCAGCAGGCGTCGGCCCCCCGGGCGATCGGACACGGGCTGCCAGTACACGATGTCGAGCGCCCGGCGGTCGCGATCGAGCCCGAAACTGAACCGGGCGCCCTCGGCCCGGGACGCCGCGTACGCGGCCAAGGCGAGCGATGGCATCGGTTCGTGCCCGGCGCGGGCCACCGCGAGCGGGATCCACAGACGCCCGTCCATCGTCAGCTGGACCTCGAAGCAGCCCCAGTCGGCGTGCTTCCAGATGCTCTCGCTGATCTGCGGCTTTCCCTTCGCTTCATCGATCGTCCACGAGGACGACGCGACGACCACGCCGATGCCGGCGTCACGGAGCGCCTGGATGCCCGACACGAGCGCGTCGTCGTACTCCGATTCCGCGCGGAAGACGATGTCGAACACCACGGCTCTGGCGCCGGATCTGGCGAGGGTGCGCGCGAGCTGGCCGTGGAGTGCGCGATGGGTGCGCACCTCGGCGGTGACCCCGGCGACCCCCGTCGCTTCGGCGAGCGCGACAGGATCGGTCGTCTCGGCGTACTCGATCACGGACGCGTAGAACGGCGCTCCGGCCGGGGTCGCCGGGCCGAGGTTGCTCGCGACGAAGGCCTCCCACCTCGCCACATACCCGGTGCGTTCGGTCGCCACCCAGCCGACCCCGAGCGCCGCGAAGGTCGCGAGGATGGCGAGCACGAGGAGCGCCGCGCCGCGCTGCACACGCCGCCGGCTCTCGGTGAACACGCGCGCGATGCGCCGACGCCGATTCTCCTCCAGGTAGTTCTCGAGCGCCTGGAGCATCTCGTCGACGCTCTGATACCGGTCCTGGGGGCGTTTCTGCAGCGCGCGCATCACGATCGCCGCCAACGCAGGATCGATGGCCCGCGCGCGCTGCGCGAGCGGCGTCGGGGGCTGCGTGCAGATCCGCTCGAACACGTCCTCGGTTTTCAGCGGCACGCCCTCTTCGGACCGGATGTCGATCGGCAGGCGCCCGCTGAGCAGTTCGTACAGGACCACGCCCAGCGAATAGATGTCGCTGCGCGCGTCGAGAGACTCTGGGTCGCCGCGGCACTGCTCGGGGCTCATGTGTGAGAGCGTGCCACCGGGCGACACGACGAGCCGCTCGGAGTACGACCGCGCGAGCCCGAGGTCCGACACGCGAACCAGCCCGTCGTCGTCGACGAGGATGTTCGCCGGCTTCAGATCGAAATGACGCACCCCGCGCTTGTGCAGGAACGCGACGGCGCGGCACGCGTCCTGGAACTTCGCGATCTTCTGCTCTTCGGTCCAGCCGAACGCCCGGGCCGCTTCGGTGATCGAACGGGCCGAAGCGACGTACCCCATCACGAGGTATGGGGCGCTGACACCGGGAGAGCACTCGTAGCTGCCCACGACATGGAGCGTGACGATGTTGGGGTGCGCGTTCTTCGAGAGCAGGTCGCACTCGGCGAGGAACCGCTCGACGCGACGCGGGTCGAGCCGGCTGGGGCGCAGCGTCTTGATCGCCACCGTCCGGTCGGGCTGGGCCTGGCGAGCGCGATAGACGACGCCCTGGCCACCCTCGGCGATCAGCGACTGGATCACGCACCCCCCGACCACGCTGCCGACGCGGAGCGTTTCGCCGTCACGCGCTGACTTGGCGTCTTGCTCGTGCGCGAACTCGCCGGGCAGGGACCTGGTCGGCCCCCACAACGGATCACGCCCTTCACGCCGCTCGTCGGGGCCAGCCATCCGCTCGACCGCCTTTCCGTGCTGCACACGCCGGGCGCGGCGCCTCCGGTGGCCCGCGCGCTCCACGCTCAGTATACAACGCGCAATCACTGTCGTGAAAGGGACACACGGATCTCGTCGACGAGCTGCGACGCGGTCTGCGCCCGGGAATGCTCTGGGCCGTAGAGCGCAAGAAAGTGCTCAAGCCCGCGCTCGGCGTGGACCATCGCTTCCCCGGCCCGACCCGAATCGAGCAGCACACGCGCCAGCGTCACACGGGTCTGGTTGGTCAGCCAGTGCGGATCGCCGAGCGCGCGGGTCATGTCTTCCAGCAGCGTCCCAAAGCCGGCGGCGGCCTCGGACGGGCGACCTGCGAGACGCATCGCGTTCCATCGCCCGTACCTCGCGGTCAGGGTGCTCAGCGCGTCGGCCCCGAACAGTGACGCCTGAACCTTCACGACCTCTTCGTACAGCTCCGCCGCCCGGAGCGGGTTGCCGATCTTGGCCTCCAGCCCGGCCAGGTTCCCCCGGATCGTGAGCGTCGCCGGGTGCTCCGCGCCGAGCGACTCGTACGCGAGATCCGCCGCCACGCGCAGATGCGGCGCCGCGTCGTGTTCTCGTCGCAGATCCTGCATCGTTGCGCCGATGTTGTTGTGGAGCCCGAGCAGCGTCATCCTCGGCGCGTCGGGCATCGACTCGGCGATCCGCAACGCGTCGAGCATGAGCGCCAGCGATCGCTCCGGGTCGCCCGCCCGGTCGTAGGCCTGCGCGAGATTGCTGGTCGTCACCAGCACGAGCGGGTCCTGCGCGCCCAGAAGGCGCGCCCGGCCCTCGAGCGCCTCGCGCAGCAGCCCCACCGCCGCGGACGCGCGATCGAGGGACTCGTACACGACGCCCAGATCGTTCAGCGCCGCGTAGAGGGCCGGGTCGCCGGCCCCGAGGATCAGTCGCGCCCGCTCGATCGCCGCCAGGAGCGCCGGCTCGGCCTCGGCGTACATCTGGCGCGCGCCGAGGAGCCCGGCGACCGCGACCTCTGAGCGAACGGTGTCCGGCGAGTCGGGGCCGGACGCGGCGCGACGGAGTTCGAGCGCACGCGCGAAATGCGCCTGCGCATCGTCGTACTCGCCGAGCTCCATGTAGGCGCCGCCCAGGGTGTGATGGATCGCGGCCGCGATCTCGGGTCGCTGCGACAACCGGGACTCCACCCTGCGGCTCGCGCTGCGCAGCAGGTCCAGAGCCGTCGCGTGCTGCCCCTCGCGGTCCGCGGACGCGGCGGCGAGAAGGTCCTCGGTCAGAAAGCGGTTGATCTCGCGCTGGGCGTCGCGCTGCAGGGTGGCCTCGCGCCGCTGCGCGTCCGCTTCGCGCAGGCCGATCGCCAGCCCGGCGACCCCCACCGACGCGGCCAGAGCGACGACAACGCCCGACGCGACCAGCGCACGGTTTCGCCCCACGAAGCGCGCCGCGCGGTACCCCGGCGTCGGCCTTCGCGCGACGATCGCCTCGCCGCGCAGCACGCGCCCCAGGTCCTCCGCCAGCGACGCCGCGGTCGGGTAGCGCCGATCGGGGTTCTTCTCGAGCGCTTTCGCGAGCACGCAGTCGAGGTCGGCGAGCAGCGCCCTCGGCGCGCCGTGACGCCGCTCGCTCGACGCCGGGGGCGGCGTGTCCTCGCGAACGCGACGCATCGCCTCCCACGGGTCGGCGCCCGTGTCGACAGGCGCTCGCCCTGCGACCAGTTCGTACAACACCGCGCCCAGCGCGTAGACATCGGCGCGGATGTCGACGGGGCGCCCGCCGGTCTGCTCGGGCGCCATGTAGGCCGGCGTCCCGATCGGGAGCCCCGACGTCGGCGCACCCTCGGACAACTCTGTGCTGGCGATCGCCTTCGCGATCCCGAAATCGAGCACGCGCACCGAGGGTTTCCCGCTCGCGCCGCTGACGAGGATGTTGCCGGGCTTGAGGTCGCGGTGGATCACGCCGCGCTGGTGCGCGTGCTGGGCCGCGCCGGCGACATCGAGCATCAGGCCGATCCGCTCGCGCACGCCGAGAGCCATGCGCTCGCAATAGGCGGTGATCGGCTCGCCCTCGACATACTCCATCACGATGAAGGGCAGCCCCTCCGGCGTGCGACCGGCGTCGAGGATCCTCGCGATGTTGGGGTGCTCGGTCTGCTCGAGCGCGCGGCGCTCGAACTCGAAACGAGCTGCCGCGTCCGGGTCGACCGCCGCGTAGGGCGCGACCTTGATCGCGACGCGCCGGCGCACCGGCTCGTCCTGCTCCGCGAGCAGCACATACCCGCCCCCGCCGCGACCCAGGCGCCCGATCACCCGGTACGGGCCGATCATCGAAGGCGTCCCGGTCTCGTCGGCGTCGTCTGCGCCTCCGACATCGTGCGCCAGCAGCGACGCCGCCTCGGCGCGCAGCGCGGCATCGCCGGATGTCAGCTCGTCGAGACGGCGCTCGCGCTCGGGCCCGTCGAGCCCGCGCAGCGCGAGAAAGACCTCCGAAGCGCGCTCGTGCAGGTCTCGCTCGCTCACTCCGAGGACTCCCCCAGCGAAGCGGACAGCTCACGCCGCAGCCACGCGCGGGCCACCGCCCAGTCAGACTCGACGGTTCGCTTCGAGACATCGAGCACCGACGCGATCTGCTCCATGGTCATCCCGGCGAAAAGCCGGAGCGTGACGACTTCCGCCTGGCGCTCGCTCAGCGCGCGGAGCCGGTCCATCGCCTCGGTGATCGCGCCGAACTCGATCTGCTCTGCGTCGTGCGCGAGGATGTCACGATCGAGATCGAGACGGATCGCGCCTGCGCCCCCGGCGCCCCCGGCGCCCCCCCCGCCGCGCTTATCCGCGTTGCGCGCTCGCGCGTGGTCGATGAGCACCTGCCTGAGAACCCTCGCGCCGATCGCGAGCTGCTGCGCGCGAGGCAGCTCCGGCAGGCCGCCCGACAGCAGGCGGATACAGGCCTCGTTCACGACCGCCGTGGGCTGAAGGGTGTGGTCTCTCCGCTCGGACGCGAAGACCCGGTGCGCGATCCGGCGCAGCTCGGAGTACATCGTGTCCGTGATCACCCCGGCGTCGTCGTTTGGGCTGCTCGAAGGTGATTTCATCGTGTGGGGGCGTACGGGCTGCGGACCGGCGCAGGGAATCCGCATAGGTCCGGACGGAATGTACCAGTTGACCGCCTTCCCGGCCAAGACGCCCCAAGGAAACCACCAGAATGCCCATTCCCAACCGCCGCCGCGCCGGGTGGGGCCTCCTCGCGACCGTGGCTTCGCTGCTCATCGCAGGGTGGACCTTCGCCGGTCGCGGCGGCGGCCTTTCGGGCGAGTACCGAGAGGTCAGCGGGCTGGGCGCCCTCGAGTTCAAGGGCCGGCGCGTCTACGTCACCACCGTCGTGGGCACCGTGTTCGCCGCCGAGTACGAAGTCGACGGCAAGCGGGTCATCCTGAAAGGCCCCGGAGGATCGCAGGTACTCACCAGGGAGGGCGACGCCATTCAGGGCGGGCTCAACATGAAGTATGTCCGCGTCGACCGGGACTGATCCGCCCGCGGTGTTTGTGATTGTTTGGCTTCAGAACTTGACTCTCCCGGTCCGATGAGAATCATCGTCAGCAGCCGGAAACGCTTTGCCATGACCACCCTTTCGCTCAGCACGACCCTCGCGAACGCCGCCAACGCGGCCGTGAACGCTGCGCAGAAACTCGGCAAAGGCAAAAAAGCCCCCTTGAAGGCACCCGGCGCCGATCGCGCGTAAGCAGCGATCAACCCCCCCAGACCAGCAACCGTCTGGCCCGCCGGAGTCCTTCCAGCGGGCCTTGTTGTTTTTCCGCACCCACACAAATCCCCACCGTTTCTGAAAGGATCCGACCCATGTCACAGACCACCACGATCGCCCTGACCTGCGCGTGCCCCGAGTGCGCCGCCGAGGTTCGCTTCCAGCGCGAGCCCCGGCGCCACGAGGTCGTCCGCTGCTCGTCCTGCTCCGCCGACCTCGAGGTCACGGGGCTCGACCCCATCACCGTCGAGCTGGCCCCCGAGGTCGAGGAAGACTGGGGCGAGTAAGCATCGCCGCGTCCAGCACTCCCTCACGCACTCCCACGGAACTCACCAGATGCGCGTCAGCGTCCTCCATTCCCGGATCCGAGTCGAAGAGCGCATGCTCCTCGACGAGCTCGAACGCCGCAGCGTCGCGGTCAACCTGATCCACGCCGACGAGGCGATCGTCGACCTCACCAACGGGCGCACGCTCGTCGAGCCGGGCGAGGTCGTCCTCGATCGCTGCCTCAGCCACACCAAGGCGCTCGCGATCCTCCACGCGCTCGAATCCCAGGGCGCGATCTGCGTGAACACGCCCCATGTCGTCGAGGTCTGCGGCGACAAGCTGCGCACCACCCTCGCGCTGCGCAGCGCCGGCGTGCCCCAGCCACGCGCCGTCGCAGCGTTCAGCCCCGAGGGCGCGATCGCCGCCGCCGAGGAACTGGGATACCCGGTCGTGCTCAAGCCGACCGTCGGCTCGTGGGGGCGCCTCATCGCGCGTCTGAACGATCGCGACGCCCTCGAGGCGGTCATCGAGCACAAGACCACCCTCGGGGGCGTGCAGCACGGCGTGCTCTACCTCCAGGAGTTCGTCGACAAGCCCGGGCGCGACATCCGCGCCTTCGTCGTGGGCGACGCGACCATCTGCGCGATCGTGCGCAACAGCCCGCACTGGATCACCAACACCGCGCGCGGCGCCACCACCGCGGCGTTCCAGGTAACACCGGAAATGAACGACCTGTGCGTGCGCGCCGCGCACGCCGTCAGCGACGGACGCCCTGCGCTCGTCGCGATCGATCTGCTCGAGCACCCCGAGCGCGGGCTGCTCGTGAATGAGGTGAACTCCACCATGGAGTTCCGCAACTCCGTCGCGCCCACCGGCGTCGACATCCCAGCCCGCGTCGTTGATTTCGCGATCGAGCGCGCCCAGGCCGCCCTTCCGTTCCGGGGCGCTGGCGCGACGATCCGCGAAACCACCACCACGGGAGCCCGCGCGTGAGCGTTCGAGTCGGAATCGTCGGCGCCACCGGCTACACCGGCGGAGAACTCCTCCGCCTGCTCACGCTCCACCCGGGCGCAGAGGTCGCCTGGGCCACCTCGCGCGGCAAGGCGGGGTGGCCCATCCACGGAGTTCACGCGAACCTGCGCGGGTTCACGGACCTGTCGTTCATCAGCCCGGACGACGCAACGCCGGTCGATGTGATCTTTCTCTGCCTGCCGCACAACGAGACCGCGGCCCAGATCGATCGCTACACGGCGCTGGCGCCGCGCATCGTCGACCTCTCCGCGGATTTCCGACTCCGCGACCCCGATCTGTACGAGCGCACCTACGGCGAGCCGCACCCCGCCGCCGGCTGGCTGGACCGCTTCGTGTACGGGCTGCCAGAAGCCCATCGCGACGCGATCCGTGCCGCGAGGTATGTCAGCGGCGTGGGGTGCAACGCGACCTCGGTGAACCTGGCGCTGCTGCCACTGGCGCGCGCCGGGTTCATCGAGCGTGTCGTCGCCGATGTCAAGGTCGGCTCGTCCGAAGCAGGCGCAGAGCCCAGCCAGTCGAGCCACCACCCCGAGCGCTCCCGCGCGATGCGCACCTTCGCGCCCACCAGCCACCGCCACGAGGCGGAGATCCAGCAACTCCTCGGCCCGCTCGACCTGTGCTTCACCGCCACCGCCGTCGAACTGGTGCGAGGCATACTCGCGACCTGTCATGTCTTCACGAATCGCCCCCTCACCGATCGCGACCTCTGGCCGATCTACCGCAACGCCTACGAGAACGAGCCCTTCGTGCGCATCGTGAAGGAGCGGCGCGGGCTCTACCGCTTCCCCGAGCCGCGCCTGGTCGCAGGCACCAACTTCGCCGATGTCTCCTTCGTCGCGCAGGAGGGCACGAACCGCGTCGTCGCGCTGTGCGCGATTGACAACCTGGGCAAGGGCGCCGCCGGCTCCGCGATCCAGTGCATGAACCTGATGTGCGGCCTCGACGAGACCGCCGGCCTCCGTTTCCCGGCGGTCCACCCGTGCTGAGAGAACAACCCATGATCGTGGTGAAGATCGGCGGCGCCGAGGGCGTCGGCTACGAGACCGTCTGCGACGACGCCGCCCGTCTCATCAAGAGCGGGCAGCGCGTCGTGCTCGTCCACGGCGGCTCCAACGAGACGAACATCCTCGCCGAGCAGCTCGGCCACCCGGCGCAGTTCGTCACCTCGCCCTCCGGGCACACGAGCCGGCGCACCGACAAGCGCACGCTCGAGATCTTCCAGATGGCCTGCATCGGGCGCATCAACAAGCAACTGGTCCTCGCGCTCCAGTCCCGGGAGGTCCGCGCACTCGGCCTCTCGGGGCTGGACGGGGGGCTGTGGGTCGGCAAGCGCAAGAGCGCGATCCGCGTCGTCGAAGACGGCGCCGTGCGAGTGCTGCGCGACGACTACACCGGAACCGTCGACCGCGTGAACGCCGAACTCCTCAACCAACTCCTCGACGCGGGCTACACCCCCGTCCTCTCGCCCCCCGGGCTGAGCGAGGAGCACGAGGCGATCAATGTCGACGCCGACCGCGCCGCGGCCCGCACCGCGTCGGCCCTCGGCGCCGACACGCTGGTCATCCTCTCGAATGTCCCCGGGCTTCTGCGGGAGTTCCCCGACGAATCGTCGCTCATCCCGAATATCCCGCGCGCCGAGATCGACGGCGCGATCGAACTCGCGGGCGGGCGCATGAAGAAGAAGGTGCTCGCGGCGCAGGAAGCGATCGACGGGGGCGTGTCACGTGTGATCCTGGCCGACGCGCGCGTCGAGTCACCGATCAGCCGCGCGCTGGAAGGCATGGGCACATGCGTCGCGTGATCGGCGATCAGGAAGCCATCGACCTGGTGCGCGACCTCGTCGCGACGCCCAGCGTCTCGGGCAGCGAGCGCCCCGCGGTCGCGCTGCTCGCGACGCGCATGGCGGCGATGGGCTTCCGCGCCTCGATCGACGAGGCCGGCAACGCGGTCGGCGAACTCGGATCGACAAGCCCCGACGCGCGCGAGATCGTCCTGCTCGGGCACATCGACACCGTGCCGGGGCATATCCCGGTGCGCATCGACGACGACAATGTTCTCTGGGGGCGGGGCAGCGTCGACGCGAAGGGGCCCCTCGCGGCGTTCGTGATCGGAGCCACGAACGCCGCGATCCCCGACGATGTGCGCGTGGTCGTCGTCGGCGCCGTCGGCGAAGAGACCCCCACTTCGCCCGGCGCAACCTACATCCGTGATCGACGACGCCCCCACGCCTGCATCATCGGCGAGCCGAGCCAGTGGGACCGTTTCACGCTGGGCTACAAGGGGCGCCTCCTCGTCGAGGCGGTGTTCGAGCAGTCCGGCGCGCACTCCGCCGGGCCCCAGGGCACAGCGGCCGAGCGCGCCGTCGACTGGTTCAACGATCTGCGCGCATGGACCAACGCGCAGAACGACGCGCAGGGCGCGCTCTTCGATCAACTCCAGATCGCCCTGCAGCGCTTCGTCACCGACTCCGACGGCCTCACCGACCGCGCCACGCTGACGGTCGGCTTCCGCTTGCCCACACGCCTCGCGCCACGCGAACTGGAGCGGATGATCGCGCAGCGCGCCGAGGGCGTCTCGTTGCGGTTCGACGGCCACACGCCCGCCGTGCGCGCCGAACGCTCCAACCCCGTCGCCAACGCCCTCGCTGGCGCGATCGCCGATCAGGGCGTGCGCGCCCGACCGGTCGTAAAGACCGGCACGAGCGACATGAACACGGTCGCCGGCGCGTGGGGCTGCCCCATCGTCGCTTACGGGCCCGGCGACAGCGCGCTCGACCATGCGCCCGACGAGCGCCTCCCGCTCGACGAGTATCTGCGCGCGACGCGGGTGCTTGCGGCAGCCCTCGGCACGCTCGCCAGCGAGCGTGAGGACGTCACGGGCCGGATCGCGCCCGAACAAAGCGCTCACAAAGCATCGCATTAAGGCTCCATTTTGTGCTCGTCGAGGGAGCAACCGGGCGTATTCTTCCTTCGTAAGAAGAATACATGACGCCCCCCGCATCATCCCTCGCCGACGCGCTCGCTGCCCTCGGGCTCACCCCTCTGGAGGCCGAGGTGTACGCGTTCCTGGCGCGCCACTCACCCGCCACCGGGTACCGCGTCGCGCAGGCGCTCGGGAAACCGGTGGGCAACATCTATAAAGCGATCGAGTCGCTCGAATCACGCGGCGCCGTCGTCACCAGCGAGGACGAGGGCAACCGGCTCGCGCGCGCCGTCCCCCCGGGCGACCTGCTCGACGCGGCGCGTCGCCGGCTCGACCAGATCGCGCCGGCGCTCGAAGCGCTCGCCGAGGACGACGAAGCCGAGCCCGACGACCTTCTCTACCGCGTTTCTGACCGTGAAGGCGCGATGCAGCGCGCGAGGTCGATGCTGCACGGCGCGGGTTCCTTCGCGATCGCGATCGTGACGCCGCGGCTCGTGGGCGAACTCGCCGGCGATTTCGTCCGCGCCGCGGAGCGGGTCCGCGTCGCCGTGAAAGTGTTCGCGCCGGTGGACCTTCCCGGGGTCGAGGTCGTCGTGGACCCCCGGGGCGAGGACGCCGTCGCGCACGCGCCCGGCGAGTATCTGGGCGTCGTCGCCGACGGTCGCTGCCTCCTCAACGCGCTCTTCGACGAGCGCGCCGACGGGCTGCGGACCGCGCACACCACCTCCAACCCGCTGCTGAACTGGGGCTACTACACGGGATTCGCGTCGGACATCGTGCTCGCGGCGGTGCGACAAGCCCTCGCGCGGGGCGCGACGTCGCAGGAACTCACCGAAACACTCCGCATGCTCTCGCGCTTCGAGAGCCCGACCTCTGCGGGCAAAGACCTCCTTATCCGTCGCTACCGATCGCCGAGTCAGTCATCGCGGGGCAGGCCACGAAGTTCGGGCGCCTGACGACCCGTTTCGCACGCGCCGCGCTGGCGGCGCACTCCTCAGGAAAGAGAGCAAGGACATGAAACATTGGTTCGGAAGGCCCGGCGCCGCGTGCGCCGCGGTCGTGGCTATCGGCTCGCTCACCGGCGACGCCCTCGCGCAGCGCTACGAGATGCTCGTCACCTCGTTCTTCAACAACTCGGTCATCCGCTACGATCTCGCGACGGGACAGCGCATCGGGAACCTGGGCGCGTCGCCCCCGATCGTGCGCCCGCTCGCCACGAGGGTCGGGCCCGACGGGCTGCTGTATGTCGTCTCCGAGGCCAACGACCGCGTGCTGCGCTACAGCGCGCAGACCGGTGAGTTCATCGACACCTTCATCACCGCGCCGGCGTCGATCCTCGACGCGCCCACCGGCATCGCCTGGGACGCCAACGGCGACGCCTACGTCTCGTCCTTCACACGCAACTCCGTCGTGAAGTTCAACGGCACAACCGGAGAGCTGATCGGCAACTTCGTCGCGCCCAACTCCGGCGGGCTCAGCGGCGCCGACAACGGCCTGATCTTCGGGCCCGACGGCAACCTGTACGTCCCCTCGTACAACAACGGGCGCATCAACCGCTACGACGGCGAAACCGGCGCCTTCATCGACACCTTCATCCCCAACGCGCTCATCACGCGCCCGCGCGTGCTCCACTTCGACGACGACAACAACCTCTTCGTCACCAGCGAGGGCAGCAACGCGGTGCGCCGTTACGACGCGACGACTGGCGAGTTCCTCGGGAACTTCACCACGCCGGGCGTCGCCGGCATGACCACCCCGGTCGGCATGGCCTTCGGCCCGGACGGCTTCCTGTACGTCACTTCGTTCAACGAACGCGTCTACCGCTTCGACGGGAAAACCGGCGAGTTCCTCGACATCTTCCTCTCCGGCCCCGAGGCCGGGCTCCGCGGGCCGGTCTTCATCACGATCATCCCGGCGATCCCCTCGCCCCCGGTCGTCGCAGCGGTGCTCCCCGCGGCGATGCTCGCGTCACGACGCCGACGCTGACGCCCCGGCGCTTCCATTGCCTCCGCTCGCTCCCTCGTCGCCCGCCGGGCGATGTGGGGGCATTCGATCATCCGGCCCCCGGGCCACGCCCCCTCGACGGCAACCCGGGGCGGGCGAACCGGTTGCGTTGCATCCGGGTTGAGGGGACAATCACGCCCCCTTTCCTCGCACGCTCCGCGGGGAGCGACCCTGTGCCGCCACTGCTCATCCCTTCCCGCCCATGATCGGATCCGTCATGCCAACGCTTCGTGCCCGTGTGTCCGTGTTCTCGCTGCTGGCCTGCCTAGGCGCCGCCGCGTCGGCCCAGCAGGTCTCGCCCAACTGGTTCCGCGCCCCGGCGCTCTCGCCCGATGGGAAGACGATCGTCTTCTCCCACGCCGGCGACCTCTACACCGTGCCGGCCAGCGGCGGGCGCGCCGTCCCGCTCACGGTGAGCCCGGCGCACGAGACGAGCCCCGTCTGGTCGCGCGACGGCAAGCACATCGCCTTCGCGTCGGATCGCGAGGGCAACTACGACGTCTTCGTCATGCCCTCGACCGGCGGGCCCGCGACGCGCCTGACCTTCCACTCGGCCGACGACATGCCGACCGACTTCACGCCCGACGGCTCGGCGGTGATCTTCACCAGCTCGCGCATGGACGATGTGAAGTCGTCGCTGTTCCCCACGCCCATCCTCAGCGAGCTCTACAGCGTCCCGGTCGCAGGGGGCACGCCGACGATGCTCCTGACCACCCCGGCCGTCAACGCCCGCTACGACGCCGCCGGCTCGCGCCTCATCTACGAAGACCGCAAGGGCTACGAGGACGACCTGCGCAAGCACCACCGCTCCTCGGTCACCCGCGACATCTGGCTGCACGACCTGCGCACCGGCGCCCACACGAAACTCACGGACTTCGAGGGCGAGGACCGCGTGCCCCACTTCGATCGCAACGATCAGGCGGTGATCTATCTCTCGGAGCGCGCCGGCGACATGAACGTGTTCCGCCAGCCCCTCACGCCGGGCGGGCGCGTCGAGCAGCTCACCCGGTTCCAGAAGCACCCGGTGCGCGACCTGACCGTCGCGCGCAACGGCGACGCGGCCTTCAGCTGGCACGGGGACATCTACTTCATGCAGCGCGGGCGCGAGCCACGCAAGGTCAACATCGAGGTCGCGCTCGATATCCCGGCCGACCGTCGCACGCAGACCCGGTCAACGGGCGCGAGCGAGTTCGCGGTCTCGCCCAGCGGCAAAGAGGTCGCGTTCGTCCTTCGCGGCGACGTGTTCGTCACCTCGACCGAGTTCGCCACCACCCGGCGCATCACGAACACGCCCGAGCAGGAGCGGTCGGTCGATTTCGCCCCGGACGGGCGCTCGCTGATCTACGCAGGCGAGCGCGACGGGTCGTGGAACATCTATCAGTCGAAACTGACCGACGACAACGAGCTGTACTTCTTCAGCGCCACGAGCATCGAAGAATCCGCGCTCATCGCGACCGACGCCGAGGAGTTCCAGCCGAGCTTCTCTCCGGATGGGAAGAAGGTCGCGTACCTGCACAACCGCACCGAGGTCCGCGTGTTCGACCTCGAGTCGAAGGAGAGCACGGTCGCGCTCCCTGGCGACCAGTACTACTCGTACAGCGACGGAGACCACTGGTTCGAATGGTCGCCCGACAACCACTGGCTGGCGGTGCAGTTCTACAGCCGCGGGCGCGTGTTCTTCGGCGATGTCGGCCTCGTCGCCGCCGACGGCTCGAAGGGGCCGATCGACGTGGCGAACTCCGGGTACGTCGACCAGATGCCCCATTTCGCGATGAAGGGCGAGGCGCTGGTGTGGGCGAGCGACCGCTACGGCACGCGCGCGCACGGCTCGTGGGGCTCGCAGTTCGATGTCATGGGCGCGTTCCTGACGCAGGACGCCTTCGACCGCTTCCGCCTCTCGAAGGAGGAGTACCAGCTCAAGAAGGAGCTCGAGGAGAAGATCAAGGAGCGCGAGAAGAAGAAGCCCAAGGACGACGAGAAGAAGGACGAGCCCAAGCCCGACGACGCCGCCGACGAGAAGAAGGACGACGAAGCCAAGGGCGACGACAAGAAGGACGCCGACGACAAGAAGGACGAGGCGAAGGCCAAGCCCGTCGAGATCGACTTCGACAACATCGAGTTCCGGACCGTCCGGCTCACGATCCACTCGTCGGATCTGGCCGACTTCCAGCTCGCGCCCGACGGCGACAAGCTCTTCTATCTCTCCCGCTTCGAGCGCGGCTACGACCTCTGGGTCCACGACTTCCGCGAGCAGTCCACCAAGATCCTCGCCAAGCTCGGCGCCAACTCCGCGTCGATGCAGATGTCCAAGGACGGCAAGACCATCTTCGTCCTCGCGAACGGCGCCCTCTCCCAGGTCAACGCGTCGTCGGGCGAGCGGAAGCCCATCGCGTTTTCCGCCAGCCAGGACATCAACGGCGACGCGGAGCGCGAGCACCTCTTCGACCACGTCTGGCGCCAGACGCTCCAGAAGTTCTACCGCCCCGATATGCACGGCGTGGACTGGGCCTTCTACCGCGACCAGTACCGCCCGAAGCTCGCCGGCATCACCAACAACCGCGACTTCGCGACGCTGCTCTCCGAGATCCTGGGCGAGCTGAACGCGTCGCACACCGGCGGGCGCTACCGCCCGGCCCCGGCCGACGGCGCCGCCAGCACCGCGTCGCTGGGCGTGTTCTTCGACAAGTCCTACACCGGCGAGGGCCAGCGCATCGCCGAGATCCTGACGCGAGGCCCGCTCGATCGCGCCGGCGTCGGCGCCAAGGTCGGCGACGTCATCACCCACATCGACGGGGTTGCGCTCGATCGCAACCGCAACATCTACGAGCAGCTCAACCGCAAAGCCGGCCAGCGCGTGCGCCTCACCCTTCGCACCGGCGACGAGGATCCGCGCGACGTCGTTGTCCGCCCGTTTTCGATCGGCGAGGAGAGCAACCTGCTCTATGAGCGATGGGTGCTCGCGAAGCGCGACCTGGTCGACAAGCTCTCGAACGGTCGCCTTGGCTACATGCACATCCGCGGCATGAACGACGGGAGCTTCCGCGACTTCTACTCCGAGGTCCTCGGACGCCACTTCCTGAAGGAGGCTCTCGTCGTCGACACCCGCTTCAACGGCGGCGGCTGGCTGCACGATGACCTCGCGACCTTCCTCACCGGCAAGGCGTACGTCGACCTCTACCCGCGCAACGACGCCGCCCCTGACAAGGGCTTCCCGGGCGATCCCCAGAAGCGCTGGACCAAGCCGTCCATCGTCGTCATGGGCGAGGGCAACTACTCCGACGCCCACTTCTTCCCCTGGGTCTACAAGGAGCTCAAGATCGGCGACACGGTCGGCATGCCCGTGCCTGGCACCGCGTCTGCGGTGTGGTGGGAGCGCCTCCACACCGGCGACCTGATCTTCGGCATCCCCCAGGTCGGCACGAAGGGCGCCGACGGCCAGTACCTCGAGAACAGCCAGCTGGAGCCCACCCACAAGATCGCGATTACCCCTGAGCAGGCCGCGGCGGGCGAAGACCCCCAGATCGCCAAGGCCGTCGAGGTCCTGCTGAAGCAGCTCGACGCGCCTGCCGGCCGCTGATCGCGAGACATCCCGAGTCGCACCCCAGGACCGGGCCCGAGCGGGCCCGGTCCTGTCGTTGGTCGCGCGGGGCGTCGCCCAAAAAAAGGGGTTGTGCCGCCCCCCCGATCTGGTACACTGGTCGGGTCGCGAGGTCCGTAGGAAGGCCGCGTGAGAAGGAACACGTCGCGCCGGCGTGAGCGCCGTCGCCATCAGAATGGAGGAGGGACGATGAACAAGATCGCAATGCTCGCTGTCGCCGCGCTGACCATCGGGAGCGCCGCGAGCGCTCAGGGTCGCCTGTTCGCGCTCGACAGCAACCGTTCGCTGTACGACATCAACATGATGACCGCGGAGCGCACGCTCATCGGTCAGGTCAGCGCCAACGCCGGCACGACGGGCGGGCTCGCCTACGACGGCGCGACCGGCACGATCTACCTGACCTCGACGAGCAACGACGCGGTCTACACGCTGGACATCGACACCGGCATCGCCACGCTCATCGGCGGCTACGGCGACCCCGGCATCGTCATGCACGGCATCGAGTGGGACTCCAGCACCGGCACGCTCTACGGCGCGTCCGGCGGCGGCACCACGGCCGGCAACTTCTACACCATCGACACGAGCACCGGCTTCGCCAACCTCGTCGGCAACAACGGGCTCACCTCGTTCACCAACCTCGGCTACAACTCGACCACCAACACGATGTACGCGACCAACAGCGGCACCGACAGCTTCTACTCGGTCGATCGCGCGACAGGCGCCGCTTCGCTCATCGGGCCCCTGCTCACCTCGACGAACCCCAACGGGCTCGCGTACAACGCCGCCAACGGGCTGATGTACATGGTCGACAACTCGACCGACAACCTCTACACCATCAACCTGCAGACCGGCGAAGCCACCATCATCGGCTTCATGGGCTCTGGCAACTACCTCGGCCTGGTCTGGATCCCCTCGCCGGGCGCCGCCGCCCTGCTCGGGCTCGGCGCGCTCGCCGGCGCTCGTCGCCGTCGCAACTGATCATCCCCGGTTCATTCAGCACGAGAACGCGCACGACGGGCTCCTCAGGGGCCCGTCGTTGTTTTTCTCGTGCGTGCTACCATGCGGCGGCATGAATGTCGTCCAGAAACTCCGCCAGATCGTGAACGAGGTCCGCGCCCCGGGATCTCCAGCCAAATCAAACGAAGCGTGGGCGCTCGCCGAGCGCCTGCTCGCGCGCCTGCCCGTCGATCAACGCGCCGCGGCGGACGCCTGCGCCGAGCGGAACGCCGAGTCGCTCGACGCCATCGTCGCGCGCCTCGAGAACCCCGAGAAACCCGCGAGCGCAGGCGCCTCCATCCCCGAAGGCGAACTCGAGCGCGCGATGCGCGCGTTCAAGAAACGCCTGAAGGTCATGCGCCTCGCCGACGAATCGAAGCTCGGGGGCAGACAGCTCACAGGCGGGCGCGAGTCCGAGATCGACGCGATCATGCCCCCCACCGACTTCCCCCCGGCGGTCTGGATCGCGCTTGCGGAACGCGGCGACCTGAAACATACGGGAGGCGGGTTCTACTCGCTGCCGTGATCGCGCCGTCAGCGACAGGCAGCGCCGAAGTTCGCCAGCACCTCGTTCAGATCGCTGAAGTTCACCACGCCGTCGGCGTTGAGATCGCCGGGAACCGTTCCGGGCTCGCCGCTCTGCCCGAAGGAGGCGAGCACCTCGTTGAGATCGGCGAAGTTCACGACTCCGTCGCCGGTCGCGTCGCCCGGGCACGGCGCGTCGGAGGACACGGTCGCGCCGATCCGCGCCCACGCCCTCGTGGCGCCGTCGTCCTCGCGACGGGCGCTGATGATCCACGCGCCCGCCTGCCCGTCCGACGCGGACTGGGGCGCGCCGATGGTCGCGTGAAACTCCACGGCCTGGCCGGCGCCGACGGAGACATTGCTCGAGAAAGTGGCGGTGTCCCATCCCGTGTTCTCGAACCCCGGGGCGTTCTCCAGCAGCAGGGTGTAGGCGCCTGCGCCGCCTACGGACGCGCCCATCGCGAACGCGACGGTCGCGACCCCGCCCGGGCCGACCTCGATCATCTGCTCACAAGGCGAGATCGACGCGCGCGGGTCGAGCGTCATCGAGATGTCGGATTGCTCGCCCGAGCCGGGTCCCCAGACCGATGCCCACCTCGACTGGTCTCCCTTCAAATGCAGATCGAAGAACTCGGTGAGCAGTCGGCGCGTGACCGCGAGCTGCTGCGCGCGGCTGATCGTCCCGGAATCACAGAACAGGAACGAGGCGTCGGTGAAGCCGCAGTGAAACCCGCCCAGGATCAGCGGGAGCTGCTTCGGCGCGGTCGCGTTGTTGTACATCAACTGCCCGTGCTGCTTGACCGGGGTGATGGTGTCGCGGTCTCCCGCGATGAGTCGCGACGGGACCGTGACGGACGCCATGGCGTTCACCGCCGAGGGGTTGGTGTTCGCCGCCGCGAGGTTCGCGAGCGCTCGAACGCGCGCGTCCTGCGCGGTCGCGAGGATGCTCGCGCCGCCGCCCATCGAGTGGCCGGACATGCCGAACGCGCCGGTGTTCACGGCGCCGAAGAGGAATGACTCCGGGTCGGCGTGCTGCTGCTCGAGCCAGGTCAGGCAGCGGCTGAGGTCGAGGGCGAAGTTCGCGTGGTTCGGGGAGAGCCCCGACTCCGACTCGCTGGCGATGACCAGATAGCCGTGCGTCGCGAGGTGCTCCAGCGTTGACTGGTACTGCCCCACCCCCTGAAGGAACCCGTGGCCGAAGGAGATCGCCGGGTAGGGCGCGCCCGCGGGATCGAACGATGCGCCCTGGCCCTGCGCGGTCGCCGGGTAGAACAGCACCGCGCTGAAAGTGGAGCCGTTGGCGCGTGTCACCGTCACGGTGGATCGCCCGGCGAAGAACGCGCCGGGATCTGACAGGTCCGCCGCGCACGCCGACGCGAGGAGGAACGCGAGGATCACGGGCTGAGGCAGGAAGCGCATGTTGGGTCTCTCCCGCCCGGGGGCGTGGGTGTCAGCGGGGCCAGGTTGTCCAGCAGCCCGCGCGGGCGCTGGACAGCATGCATTCGACGAATTCGACGCCCCGGAGTCCGTCTCTGACGAGCGGAATGAGCGGCGGCGCCGGCTCGCTGGCCCCCTCGCGACGGGAGAGGATCGCCTCCCCGACATCCTTATAGATGTTCGCAAGCGCCTCGATGAACCCCTCCGGGTGCCCGGTGGGCAGGCGCGTCGCGCGGGTCGCGGCGGGGCTGAGCGAAGCCATGCCTCGCGTGAGGGTGCGCCGGTCGCCGTCCAGCGTGCGCACCTCGAGCAGGTCGGGCGCCTCCTGGCGCCACGCGAGCGAGCCAGTCTCGCCATAGACGCGGATGGACAGGTTGTTCTCTTCGCCCACGCAGATCTGCGACGCGCTCAGCGTGGCGCGGGCGCCCCCCGACAGCTTGAGGATCGCCGCGGCGTCGTCGTCGACGCGCCGCCCGGGCACGAACGCCGAGAGATCGGCGCAGACCGCCTCGATGCGCAGCCCGGTGACGAACTCGAGCAGGTGGGCCGCGTGGGTGCCGATGTCGCCGATCGCGCCGCCGGCCCCGGCGAGCGCGGGGTCGGTGCGCCACGACGCCTGCTTCTGCCCCGTCGATTCGAGGTCGGTCGAGAGCCAGCCCTGGTGGTACTCGACGCAGACCCGGCGCACGACGCCGATCGCGTGCGAGCGCACCAGCTCCCTCGCGTGACGCACCATCGGGTATCCCGAATAGGTGTAGGTCACGGCGCCGACCACGCCCGCGCGCTCGACCGCCTCGACCAGGTCGCGCGCCTGATCGACCGTCGTCGTCATCGGCTTATCGATGATGACATGGAACCCGGCGTCGATGAACGCGCGGGCGATCTCGTGGTGCGTGAAGTTGGGCGTCACGACGGAGACGACCTCGACCCGTTCGTGCGCCGGGCGGCGCGTCTCGGCGTCGAGCATCTCGCGCCAACTCCCGTAACTCCGCTGCGCCGAGAGGCCGAGCGCGAGGCCTGAGGCGCGCGATCGCTCCGGCTCTCCCGACAGCGCGCCGGCGCAGAAGTCGTACACCCCGTCGAGAGTGGCGGCGGCGCGGTGCACCGCGCCGATGAAGGCGCCCTGACCACCCCCCACCATCCCGAGCCGAACACGGTCGCGCACGCGAGACTCCTTTCTCCGGCTCATTCGGCGAAGGCGCTGTCGAACGCCGACGACGCCGAGGGGAACTGCAGGTCGCGCACGAACCCGACCGCCTCGGCGGCGCCGTGCTCGCGCGACATGTCCGGGTCTTCCCACTCCACCGAGAGCGGTCCGGCGTAGCTCGCGCGGTTGAGCGCGCGGATCACGCGCTCGAAATCGACCTGTCCCCGCCCGGGCGAGCGGAAGTCCCACGCGCGCGCCGGGTGTCCGAACTGGAGGTGCCCCCCGAGGATCGACGAGCGCCCGTCCTGATGCACGCTCGCGTCCTTCATGTGGCAGTGGTAGATGCGATCGGGGAAGGCGTCGACGAACGCCGCCGGGTCCATGCCCTGCCAGTGGAAGTGCGAGGGGTCGAAGTTGAAGCCGAATTCCGGGCGGTTGTCGACGGCGTCGAGCGTGCGCCGGGCGGTGACGAAGTCGTACGCGATCTCGGACGGGTGGACCTCGAGCGCGAACCGGACGCCTTCCGTCTTATACACATCGAGGATGGGCCCCCACCGGTCGGCGAAGTCCTGGTAGCCCCGGTCGATCATCGAGGCCGGCGTGGGCGGGAAGAAGTAGAGCATGGGCCAGATCGATGAGCCGGTGAACCCGTTGACGACGCTCACGCCCAGCCGGGCCGCGGCCCGGGCGGTGTTCATCATCTCCTCGGCGGCGCGCCGTTTGACGCCCTCGGGCTGGCCGTCGCCCCAGACATGGTCGGGGACGATGGAGCGGTGTCGCTCGTCGATCGCGTCGCAGACGCACTGGCCCACGAGGTGGTTGCTGATCGCCCAGACCTTCTGGCCGTGCCTCGCGAGGAGCTGTTTGCGCTCGTCGCAGTAGGACTTCTCGGCGAGGGCGCGACGGACATCGAAGTGGTCACCCCAGCACGCGAGCTCGAGCCCGTCGTACCCCCACCCGCCGGTCAGTCGGGCGATCTGTTCGAGGGGGAGGTCGGCCCACTGGCCGGTGAACAGGGTCACAGGTCGCTGCATATTCGCGGGGCTCCTCGGTTCTGGCCGAGCGACGGGAAAGGGGGCTGCAATCCTCGGAAGGTACTGTACACTGGCCCGCTCACCACGCCTTCGAGCAGGAGCGGTATGTCCCAGCCCCAACCCTCGCCCGGCCCCACGGTTGCGCCGCCCTTCGTGCGCACGCGCCTCAGCGTGATGATGCTGCTGCAGTACGCGATCTGGGGCGCGTGGCTGCCGCTGCTGTGGCCCTTCCTCAGCACGCACCGAGGGTTCACGCCGGGGCAGATCGGGGACATGTTCGCCGTCGGCGCGCTGGGCGCGATCTTCGCGCCCTTCATCGCCGGGCAGATCGCCGACCGCTGGTTCTCGACCGAGAAGCTCCTGGGGATCAGCCACATCCTCGGGGGCGTGCTCGTCTGGCAACTCGCCCGGCTCGAGACCTATTACGCTTTCCTCGCCTTCTCGCTCGCCTACTCGCTCATCTATTCCCCGACCCTCTCCCTCGCCAACTCGCTGTCGTTCCACAACCTGGCCAACCGCGATCGCGACTTCGGCAAGGTGCGTCTGTGGGGCACGGTGGGCTGGGTGCTCGTGGGCATCGGCATCGGGCAGTGGCTGCTGCGCAGGCACACGCCGGTGGATGTCGACGCCGCGACGGTGCTCGCGACGCAGGCCGCCGGCATGGCCGACGCGTTCCGTCTCAGCGCGATCCTCGGGATCGCGATGGGCGTGTACTGCTTCACGCTGCCGAAGACCCCGCCCGTGCGCGCCGAGAAGAAGAACGCCACGGTGAAGGCCCTCTCGCAGATCCGTTTCAACCCCCTGCTGATGCTGTTCCTGCTCGCGATCCCGATCTCGTGCATCCATCAGTTCTACTTCGTGCACACCGCGAGCTTCCTCGGACAGTTCCAGGTCCGCGCCGCCTCGACCATCAACAGCGTCTTCGGCGTCGGGGGCGGCGGGCTGATGACCATCGGCCAGATCGCCGAGATCATGGTTCTCGCCGCGATGCCCGTCGTCGCCCTGAAACTCTCGCGCAAGTCGCTCCTCGGGATCGGCATCCTCGCCTACGCGGCGCGCATGGCGCTCTTCGCGTACGTCGACCCCATCGCCGCCTCGACCGGGATCGCGCCCGTCGCGATCCTCGTGCTGGGCATCGCGATGCACGGGTTGTGCTTCGGCTGCTTCGTGTTCATCGCCTTCATGGTGGTCGACGAGGAAACCACGCCCGATGTGCGCGCCAGCGCGCAGTCGCTGTTCAGTCTCATCCTCTTCGGGATCGGGATCATCGTGGGGAGCAAGGTCGCAGGGTATGTCGCGGACCTCGCGACAACCGAGAGCGGCGCCCTCGACTACACGAGACTGTTCTCGTATCCCATGTGGGGCGCACTCGCGTGCTTCGCGGTCTTGGTCGCGTTCTATCCGCGGCGCAGCCCTCGTCGCGGCATGCCCACGCCGATCCCGGAAACGCCAGTCCCTTCCCCCACCCACGCCGCAGCGTCCTGACCATTCCACGCCCGTCCCTTCGGAGGAGCGACCATGCCCGACCGTCACGACCACCAGAACTCACCGATCGATCCTTCCCGTCGCGGCTTCGTGCTGGCCGCCGCCGCCGGGCTCGCGAGCACCGGGGCGCTGCTCTCGGCGTGCGCGTCGTCGGACTCTGCGGGCGCGTCCCTCTCCGGCCCGGCGCCGCGCGCGAAGGCGCGGACGCCCCTGAAGGACAGCGAGCCGGTGCGCATGGTCGTCATCGGGACCGGCGGCATGGGCACGGGCCACTGCGACGCGTTCATCTCACTGACGAAGCAGAACAAGATGAATGTGCGCATCGTGGGCGTCGCGGATGTGTGCCAGTCGCACCTCGACCGCGCCGCGAAGCGCTGCCGCGATGGGCAGCCGGGCGTCGAGGTGCAGGCGACGCGCGACTACCGCGAGCTGCTGACTCGACCCGATGTCCACGCCGTCCTCATCGCGTCGCCCGAGCACTGGCACGAGAAGCACGCCACCGACGCGCTGCTCGCCGGCAAGGATGTCTACCTCGAAAAGCCCATGACCCTGCACCTGAACGAGGCGCTGCGCCTCCGGCGCGTCGTGCAGGCCAACCCCGACCTGCGCCTGCAGGTCGGCACCCAGATGACCAACCTGCCCAAGTACCACGCGGCGAGGAAGATGATCGAGGACGGCACGATCGGGACCGTCGTCTCGAGCCAGACCTCGTACTGTCGCAACTCGAAGGACGGGGAGTGGAACTACTACGGGCTCGACCCGAACTGGCAGCCCGGCGTGAACCTGGACTGGGACGAGTGGTGCGGCCCGCTGGGCCCGGCGAAATGGGACCCGCTCGTGTTCGCGCGCTGGCGCCGCTACAAGAAGTATTCCACCGGCATCCTGGGAGACCTGCTCGTGCACGTGATGACGCCGATGCTCGTCGCGATCGAGCCGGGCTGGCCCACGCGCGTCGTCGCGACCGGGGGCCACCTCGTCGACAAGGCGATGGAGAACCACGACCAGGTCAACATCACCATCGAGTTCGAGGACGGCCAGACCATGGTGCTCGCCGGCTCGACCTGCAACGAGGTCGGCCTCGAGACGATGATCCGGGGCCACAAGGGCAACATCTATCTGGGCGGGCGAAACTGCGTGATGCGCCCCGAGCGCATCTACGCCGACGACCTCGACGAGGAGACCGTGATCTGCCCCGACATCGGCAACGACCAGGACCTGCACCGCATGAAGTTCATCGAGTGCGTGCGAACCCGTGCCCAGCCCGACAGCGACATCGAGCAGGGAACCAAGGTCATGGTCATGGTCGACCTCGCGACGCGTTCTATGTGGGAGGGCGGCGCGTTCGCGTTCGACCCGCGCACCATGACGGCTCGGCGGCTGTGAACGACGAATGACGCTGCTGCTCGCCACCAACGCGCTCGGGACACGGGTCGAGCTGGCCCTCGACGGGCCGGAAACGCCCGCGCTGCGCGCCGTGGGCGAAGAGGCCATCGACGAGATCCTGCACTGGCACGAGCGGCTCTCGCTGTATCAGGCCCACTCGTTCCTCTCGCACCTCAACCGCGAGGCGTCGTCGCGCGCCGTCGCGCTCGACGACGACCTGTTCTCGCTGCTCGCCCTGTGCGACCGCGTCCACCGTGAGTCGGCCGGCGCGTTCGACCCGACGGTCGAGACCAACGGGGAGGCGGCCGGCTGGGCCTCGCTGGTCGCGCTGGACGACGCCTCACGCTCGGTCCGGTTCGCGCGCACGGGCGTCCGGCTCGACCTGGGGGGCGTGGCCAAGGGGTTCGCGCTCGACCGCGCGGCGGGCCGGCTGCGCGACCACGGCGTCGGCTCTGCGTTGCTGCACGCCGGGACGAGCGGCGTGATCGTGATCGGCGATTCGCCGCGCACGATCGGGGTGCGCAGCGCGCGCGGCGTCGAGGCGGTGAGTCTCGCGAACGAGTCGCTGTGCGTGTCCGCCCCGCGCGGGCGGGCCGAGGGCGAGTGGTCGCACATCCTCGATCCCACGGACTCGACATCCTCGCGTGGCGCGGACACCGCGCTGGCGATCGGCCCGGAGTGCGCCGAGGCAGACGCCTGGGCGACGGCGCTCGTCGTGCTCGGGGGCAGGCCCGAGACCGCGCCGGCGCGTGTGCGCACCGGCGTGCACGACGGGCAGGGCTGGACAACCCACGGCATCCACTTCTCACCCGCTTCGGAGGCGGCATGACCGAGCAGAGCAGACGCGAATTCCTCATCCAGAGCGCCGGCGCCCTCGCGGCGTTCGCGATCGTTCCGAACCTCGACGCCCTCGCGGCGCAGCAGGCCGCGGCCGGGGGCGGGGGCGGGGGCGGCGCCCCGCTCGGCGTCGCGCTCGTGGGCGCCGGGCGACAGGGCAGGGCCATCCTCGGCGAACTCGCGAAGATCGAGGGCGTGCGCGTCGTCGCGGTCTGCGACGACGACGAGTCGCGCATGAACGCCGGCGTGCGGCGGGTGCAGGGCGCGAAGGGCTACACCGATCACCGCGCGATGCTCGACGGCTCGCCCGACGCGAAGGCGGTCATCGTCGCGACGCCCACGCACCTGCACCGCCAGATCGCGACCGACGCGCTCAGCGCCGGCAGGCATGTCTACTGCGAGGCGCCCCTGGCGCACACGCTCGAGGACGCCCGCGCGATCGCGCTGGCGTCAAAGAACGCGCCGGCGCTCGTCTTCGCGTCGGGGCTCGAGGCGCGCTCGAACCCGATCTACCAGCTCGCGAGGTCGTTCTATCGCTCGGACTCGGTGCGCGACGCGGTCGCGATCGAGGCGCAGCACTTCCAGAAGACCTCGTGGCGGTTCCCCTCTCCCAACCCGGCGCGCGAGCGCGCCGTGAACTGGCGGCTCGACCCCGAGGTCTCGCTCGGCCTGCCCGGCGAGTTCGGCGTGCACCAGTTCGATGTGGCGCTGTGGTACACGGACCGCTTCCCGACCTCGGTGGTCGGCGGCGGCGGGGTGATGCTCCACGACGACGGGCGCAGCGTGCTCGACACCACCTTCAACACGCTTCGATTCGACCGCGGGCTGTACATGCACCACCAGGCGTCGCTCGCGAACTCCTTCGAGGGGCGGCATGAGATCCTGCGAGGCAGCAACGCGGCGATCAAGCTCGCGTGGACCGCCGCGTGGATGTTCAAGGAGGCCGACGCGCCCACGCAGGGCTGGGAGGTCTACGCGAACCGCCAGCAGTTCCACAACGAGGAGGGCATCACGCTGATCGCCGACGCGACGAAACTCGCCTCCCAGGGCAAACTCAAGGAGGGCGTCGGCCTCCCGAACCCGCCCCTGTACTACTCGCTGTCGGACTTCGTCGCGAGCGTGCGCGAGGGCAAGCCCGCGGTCTGCAACGCCGCCGACGGGCTGCGCGCGACGGTCGTGGCTATCCACGCTGCAAGGGCCGCCGCGAACGGCGTCGAGCAGACCATTGACCCGGCCCACTACCAGATCTGAACGGAGACGACTCGCGTGCGATTCCGCCTGCGACAGCTTCATTTCCTCGCGCGTGTTGGCCTGACCGGGCTCGTGCTCGCGCTCGGACTCGGGCTGATCTCGTCGGCGCTGCACCTCGTGAATCACTACGAGAAACGCGACGGCGTGCCGGGGCTGACGCTCGACGACATCCGGGCGGCGTACCACGGCATCGACTCGCCGTCGGCGCTCGTGCTCTCGCTCGAGCGGGGGCACCCCGAAGAGCTGACCCAGGAGGACCGGGCGGCGCTGCTCGCGTGGCTGGGCTCGGACCGTGTGTCGGAGGACTTCGACTCCCTCGATCTTGGCGACGACGCGCCGGCGGAGATCATCGCGAACTCGTGCTTGTCGTGCCACGCACGCAACGCGTCGCCCGCGTCGTCACAGCTCGCGGCGAGGGATCTCCCGCTGGAGTACTGGGACGATGTGCGCAAGCACGCGTTCGCGAGGAGCGTCCCGGCGACGCCGCGCGAGATCGTGCTGATGTCGATGCACGCCCACGCGCCGGCGATGGCGACGATGAGCATCGCGGTCGCGCTGCTGGGCGTCGCGTCGGTCTTCCCCCGGTGGATGACGGGCGGGCTGGTCGGGCTGATGGGGCTGTCGCTCATCGCGGACCTGGCGTCGTGGCTGCTGGCGCGCGAGATGGTGGAGTTCGTGTACGTCATTGTCGGCGCCGGCGCGCTCTACAACCTCGCGACGGGTCTGCTGCTCGTGGTAGTCGTTCTCGAGCTCTGGAGGCCACGAACCCGCGCCGAGCGCGAAGGGGCTGCGGCGTGACGGAGCGATCGCTGACACGACGCGAGGCGATCGGGGCGTGCCTGAGCGCGGGCGCGGCGATCGCGCTGGGCGCGTGCGCGTCGCGCGCGGCTCGCACCGGTTCGCGCGAGCCGCTGTACACGATCTCGCTGGCGCAGTGGTCGTATCATCGCGCCGTGCATTCGGGCACGATGACCACGATGGACTTTCCAGGAATCGCGCTCCGCGAGCACGGCATCGACGCGGTCGAGTATGTCAGCACGCTCTTCCCTCGGAAGGATCTCGCGGCGGAGGCGAAAGAACTCCGCGCACGCTGCGACGATCTTCGCGTGCGCTCGCTGCTGATCATGGTCGACGCCGAGGGCGCGCTGGGTGATCCGGACCGCGACGCGAGAGCCCGCGCCGTGGAGAACCACCGGAAGTGGCTCGAGGCCGCGTCGGCCCTGGGTTGTCACTCGATCCGCGTGAACGCCGAGAGCCGGGGGACGCCCGACGAGCAGGAGCGCCTCGCCGCCGACGGGCTGCGCGCGCTGTGCGAGCGCGCCGAGCCGTTCGGTCTGGATGTCGTCGTCGAGAACCACTGGGGGCTGTCGTCGACGGCGCCGTGGCTCATGGCCGTGATGCGCCGGGTCGATCACCCGCGCGTCGGCACGCTGCCCGACTTCGGCAACTTCGACCCGAAGGTGCAGGACCGCTACGACGCGGTCCGCGCGATGATGCCCCTCGCCCGCGCGGTGAGCGCGAAATCCAACGACTTCGACCCGCAGGGAAACGAGTCGACCACCGACTATCTGCACATGCTTCGGATCGTCGCCGACTCCGGGTATCGCGGTCGCGTCGGGATCGAGTACGAAGGGTCGCGCCTCGCCGAGCGAGACGGGATCGACGCCACGAAACGCCTGCTCGAGCGGGTCCGAGACACACTCCAGCGAGAGAACACCTACGCATGACACGCTTCGCCCTTGCCGTCGCCGGGATCGTCGCCTCCGCCTCGCTCGCCGCGTGCGCGAGACAGCCGAACTCACTGACGCGAGCCGAGGAGTCGGCTGGCTGGGTGCTCCTGTTCGACGGCGAGTCGACGGAGCATTTCCGCGGCTATCGCAGGCCGGAGTTCCCCACGCAGGGCTGGGCGGTCGTGGACGGCACGCTCCGGCGCGTCGCCGGGCCTTCTGGGGGCGACATCGCGACGCGCGGGCAGTACGGGGACTTCGAGTTCGTCTGCGAATGGCTCGTCACGCCCGGCGCCAACAGCGGGATCATCTACCGCTCGACCGAGGACAAGGGCAGCTCGTGGGAGACGGGCTTCGAGTTCCAGATCCTCGACGACGGGGCCCATCGCGACGGGTCAACGCCGAAGACTCGCGCGGGGTCGCTCTACGACCTCGTCGCGCCCTCGCGGGATGTCGTCCGCCCGGCGGGCGAGTGGAACGAGGCGAGGATCGTGGCGCGGGGCGACCACCTTCGCCACTATCTCAACGGCGTGCTGATCGTCGACATCCGCCTCGACAGCGACGAGTACCGCGCCGCGCACGCGACGAGCAAGTGGCCGGGCATGGCGGACTTCGGCAAGCGTCCGAAGGGCCACATCGTGCTCCAGGACCACGGCGACGAGGTGTGGTTCCGCAACATCCGCGTGCGCGAGCTGCGCTGATCGTCAGAGCGACACCCAGCGACCGGAGTCGCGGCTTTCCCGCTCGGCGTCGAGGAGCTCCGCGGTCGCCAGCGCGTCGTCCATGGTGACGCGCAGGTCGCGCCGGCCCTGGGCGATCGCGCCGACGATGTGGCGGATCTCGTGGTCGTAGCCGGTCCCGTCCGGGATCTCGATCTCTCGGGCGCCATGCTCGTCGGAGAGGGTGAGCACGGGCTCGCGCCCCATCTCGAACTCGGCGGTGGCGCGCTCGAAATCAACGGTGTATCGCATTCGGAAGCCCGCGCCGTGCGCCCGGGTCCAGCCGGCTTCGGCGCTGACATGCGCCGGGCCGCCGCTGCCGAACCGGTAGAGCGTGGTGACATGCCGGTCGTCGCCCGCGCAGCAGACTTCGTCGGGCTTGCCCAGAGCCCAGCGGATGAAGTCCGCGTCGTGGATGTGAAAGTCACCGAGCGCGCCGCCGCTGCGGGTCGTGTCGCTGTAGAAGTGGCTCGCCCAGCCGGGCGCCGCGCCCTCTCGCAGGAACGTCGCCGACAGGACGCGCCCGTGCTCGCCCGACGCGATCGCGTCGCGCAGCCAGTCCCACCCGGGCCAGAACCGCATGCAGTGCGCCGGCATGCAGAGGGTCTTTGCGCCGCGGGCGGCGTCGGCGAGTGGCCGAACCGCCTCGGCGCGGAGCGCGACGGGCTTCTCGACAAGAACGTGCTTGCCGGCGCGCAGGGCCTGCAGCGCGATATCGACGTGGCTCTCGGTGTGGGTGCAGACGCTCACGAGGTCGACGCGTTCATCGGCGAGCATGTCGTCGAGGCACGCGTGGCCCGCGAAATCGCGCGTCGGCGGCGCGGCGGCTATCGTCGACGAGATGTTGCCGCCGGTCGACGGAGCGCGGCGTTTCTCTTCGGATGGATCGCACACCGCGACGACGGCGCAGGCGAATCCGTGTCGCGCCGCCGCGTCGTAGGCCTCGACGTGGCGCCAGCCCATAAAGCCCATGCCGACGACGCCCACGCCGATCGTGCGATGCTCGCTCACGGCGCGACCTCCAGCATGCGGCGGGCGAGCTCCGCGCCGGCGCGGACATCGTCGACGCGCTGCTCCCCCGCTTCTCGCTCGATCACGACGGGGACGCCGGGCAGTCGCTCGCGCACGAACGCGAAGAAGTTCTCCCAGGGGACCTCGCCGCTGCCGGCGCGGACCTCGGTCCCCCACTCGCCCGGGGTTGGCGACGCGATGGCGTCCTTGAGATGGATCTGGCGCACGAACGGCGCGAGATCGCGGATCGCGCTGATGGGCTCGGCGCTCGCGTACAGGATTCCGTTCGCCGGGTCGAAGTTGACGCCCGCGCCGAAGTCCTCGAGCGCCTCAACGATCCCGAGCATCGTGCGGGGAGAATCCTGCCCTGTCTCGAAGGCGACACGGACGCCTTCTCGCGCGAAGGCCTCGCAGACCGCTCGCAGACGTGAGAGCATCGTCGCTCGCTGCGGGTCGCTCGCGTCCTCCGGGACGCAGCCGGCGTGCAGGGTGACGAGTGAGAGGCCGAGGCGCTTCGCGATCGCGGCGTTCTCGCGCGCCGCGTCGAGGTTCTCGGCCCACGTGTGGTCGGGTCGCAGCCCGCCGGTTGCGCGGATTGTCTCGAGGGTTGAGTAGTCCTCGCGCGCCGGGGCCATCATGCCCGAAACCACGGCGATTCCTTCGCCCTCAAGGGCCGATCGCGTCTCGCGCTCGGACCAGCCGTCGAGGCCGAGACGGATCGGGTCCAGCGCGAGCTGCACGCGCAAGAGGCCGCACGCTCGCACGAGCGACGCGAGGTCGCGGGCGGACCGCGGGCGCAACGACCAGCTGCAGACGCCGAGTGAGTGTGAATCGTTCACGCCACCACCTTACCCGGGCGTCGACGCCCCGTCACAACAGTGCGCAGCCGGGTCAGGGGCGCTCGGGGAGGGCGAAGCGCATGATCGTCGTCGAGTTCATGGGCGGGTAGGCGATGGAAAGGCGGACCGCGCGGAAATCGCTCTGGCGCCAACCGGCGCGCTCGAAGACCGTCGTGATGAGGCGGTCGTATTGCTCCACGAGCGGGGTCGCGACCAGCGGCGGGCGACCGGAGAGCTCGCGCGCCGATTCAGCGATCGGCGCGAGCATCGTCTCGTCGCGAGGCGGCGCGCCGTCGAAGTGGCCGACGGTGCGCACATCGATGGTGTCGGCGAAGGGGAGATCGCGGTGGACGAACAGGTCGAACAGCAGGTGCTCGAAGGGCAGCATCGCGTGCGTGCCGAACTCGCCGGTCTTGTCGTCGTCGGTCGCGTATCGCGGCGCGTGGGCGCGGTAGACGGAGCCGAAGAAGCAGGTGAACGCGCCGGTGTTGCCGACGCGGCCTTCCATGAGCTCGTACATCAAGCCGCGCGAGTCGCGCACGGCTCTGATGGGCAGGTCCGTGGTGGAGCAGAACTCGCCGATGAGGCGCGGCACATCGGGCGAATCGAACCGCGGGTCGATCGCTTCGCCCTCGGGCTGATTCGCTTCGGGCGATCCGTCGGCGCGATAGCGGTGCGAACGGAAGAGAGGCCAGCGCACGACGGGGCGCAGCCGGCGCAGGCCCACGATGCCCCCCACGATCGCCGTGTCGAGCAGGTCGGCGCTCGAGCCAGACGGCGCGACGAAGGCGGCGGTGATCCGCGCCCTCGCCTGCAGCCCCCAGACGCCCGAGTTGCCGCGGAACGCGAGTTTGCGCGACTGCTCCAGGCGCTCGCTCGCGCCGCCCGCCATCCCGTCGAGATAGAGGTCCAGCGTGGCGCGGTCGCCCACGTGCACCTTGACGACGCGCTCGAGTTCGCGGCAGGACTCGCGCACCGATCGGATGGTGCGATCCGGCGCGCCCCGCTGCGCCGCCGCGGTGAGGAGCAGGTCGATGGCCGCGTCCCCCGGGAGGTGCTGGAGGCCCTCGTGCAGGTCCTGGCTGGCGAGGACCTTCGAGACCTTCCATGTGAGATTGCGGCTGAGATTCAGGCGCCGGGCGACCTCGGGCGAACTCGCTTTATCGACATCGAGGGTCGAGAGGAGCGATTGGAGCGAGTCCCTGAGCGACGCGAAGGCGCTCGTGAGGTGCTCTTCAAAGGGAACGGGGCGCACCGAGGGCGAATGCGGCTCGCTTGGGTCCGAATTGGTCAGGTGGAGAGATCCGTCCATCGTACGAACGGAATGTACCACGGCGACGCGAGGGAGTCCACAAGTACTTGTAGAAATGTTTGCACAAACACTTGCGGAGACTTTCCACTTCCTCTATGCTGCTCTCGACCGACCACCTCTCGACCCGGACCGATGCGTATCGGCCGGGCCCACCAGCGGTCGGCGGAGATGACAGAGATGAAACTGACCGCATTGATCGCGCTGGCCGCCGGCCTCACGGCTTCTGCCGCGAACGCACAGCAGTTCTGGAATCTGGGCGAGAGCCGCCTGTCGACGAGCATCAGCAACAACGGGGTCGTCGTGGGCGACAACCTCGTCCGGGGCGAGTACTTCCTCTGGACCGCCGGGGCGGGATTCGCGAACATCGGCGGCCAGATCGCGGGCGACGGCGTGGGCGGTCAGTCGACGATCTCGCACGACGGCAGCGTCGTGGCCGGCACGGTCTTCAACAGCGTCAGCGGCACCCAGGAGATGGGCCGGTACAACGTCGGCGCCGGAACGTGGACGCCGCTGGGCGGCATCGGCGCAGTGTCCGACGCCGAGACCAGCTCCGGCTGGGGGATTTCGGGCGACGGCTCGACGATCGTGGGTCTGGGGTGGGTGACGCCCGGTTCGGCACACGCCGTCCGGTGGCGCGCCGGCACGGGCATGGTGGACCTCGGCACGACCACTTCGGACCGCAGCACCCGCGCCAACAACACCAATTTCGATGGCTCGGTCGTCGTCGGCTGGCAGGACAACGACAACGGGCGCCAGGGCGCGGTCTGGGTCAACGGCACGCAGTCGCTGATCTTCGACAACGACGGTTTCGCATCGAGCGAGGCCGTGACCGTCAGCGCCAGCGGCGAGTGGGCGTCCGGCTTCCAGTTCGGCGGCTTCTTCGAGCCCTCCGAGCTATGGCGGTACAACACCAGCACCAACACCTACGAAGGGCTCGGCAACCTGACCGACGGCGGGGCGGCCGGCACCACCGCCGGCAGCGCGATGAACGCCGACGGCTCCCTCATCGCCGGCGGGACCTGGGGCTTCGGCCCGGCGTTCTTCGGCACCGCCATCATCTGGGAAGATGGCGTCGGTGTGCAGCGGTTCTCCGACTACATCAGCAGCCGCGGCGTCTCGTACGAAGACGGGTACAGCTTCTCGTTCGTGACCGACATGTCCTCCGACGGCCTGTGGTTCACCGGCTGGGGCCTGACCGCGAACTTCGAGCTGACGAGCTTCGTGGTCTATGTTCCCACGCCCGCGTCGGGGAGCGTCCTTGCGCTCGGCATGATCGCGATGCGCCGCCGGCGTCGCTAATACGCGACGAACTCTCTCTCTCGCTTTCTCCAATGATCGGGCGTTCGCGTCGCTTCCCGCGCGCGAACGCCCGATCGCGTTCCCGCGTGCGGTGCAAACGCGGGCGGCGACGGGCGCATGTCGGTAGTGTGTCCCCGATGCACTCCCCCGCCACGACGCCAGAACCCCTCGTCCGACGCCTGGGCCTCTGGGCGCTGTGGCTGCTCGTCATCAACGGGATGATCGGCGCGGGCATCTTCGGGATCCCGGCGGAGGCGGAGCGCCTCGCGGGCGCGTTCAGCCCGTGGATCTTCGCGCTGTGCGCGCTGCTCATCGCGCCGATCATGCTGTGCTTCGCGCAGCTCTCGAGCCGTTTCAGCGGGACGGGCGGGCCGGTGCTGTATGTGTCGACGGCCTTCGGGCCCTTCGCAGGGTTCCAGATCGGGTGGGCCTTCTACATCGCGCGCCTCACGGCGTTCGCGGCGAACCTGAACCTGCTCGTCGTCACGATCGGCCATTTCTGGCCCGACGGGCTCGGCCCGGCGACGCGACTCGGCATGCTCTTCGCCATCTGCGCGTCGATGACCTGGGTGAACATCGTCGGCGCGAAGGCGGCGATGCGCTCCCTCGGCGCGCTGACGGTGCTGAAGCTCTTCCCGCTCATCGCGCTGGCGGGCGTCGGGCTTTTCTCGCTCGACCGCGAAGTCTTTGCATCGGTCGCCTCTCCCCCGAGCACCTCGGACCTTGGCGCCGCGGCGCTGCTGGCGATCTACGCGTTCGTGGGGTTCGAGTCGGGCGTGGTTCCGGGCGGCGAAGCGAAGAACCCCCGGCGCGACATGCCGCGCGCGCTGCTGCTTGCCCTCGCGGTCGCGACCGGGGTGTATGTGCTCGTGCAGGTCGCGACGCAGCGCCTGCTGCCCGACCTCGCGTCGTCGGAGCGTCCGATCGTCGACGCCGGCGGCGCGCTGCTGGGCCCGACCGGCGCGCTGCTGGTGGTGCTCGCGGTCATCGCGTCGGTGGGCGGGAACCTGATGGGCTCGATGTTCTCGACGCCGCGTGTGACCTACCGGCTCGCGCTCGACGGGCAGCTCCCCCGCGCGTTCGGCGCTGTGCACGCGACGCACAACACGCCCTGGGTGTCCGTTCTTGTCTACGGCGGTGCGTCGTTCGCCCTCGCCGCGACGGGCAGCTTCGCCTGGCTCGCGGTGATGAGCGTGTTCACGCGTCTGCTGATCTACATCGCCTGCATCGCCGCCATGCCGCGGGTCGCTCGCCTGACGCCCGACACGCCCGACCGTATCAGAATCCCGGGCGGTCCGGCGGTCCCGCTGCTGGCGATGCTGGTGTGCGTCGCGCTGCTGACGCGCGTGAGCGCGGCGTCGGTGGCGGCAACGGCGTGGCTGATCGCGGCGGGCACGCTGCTTTTCGCTGTGGCGGGATGGAGAGCCCGCCGCGACGGCGTGTGACAATGGTTCACCGGGTACCATCGCCCGATGGACACAGCGCCCCTGTATGTGATCCGTGGTGCGAGAACGGACGACGACCTGCGCCAGATCCTCGACCTGCAGGGCGCGAACATCCGCGAGACGCTCGACGAAAATGAGCGCGCGTCGCAGGGCTTCGTGTCGTTGCGGCACGACCTGGGGTTGTTGCGCGAGATGAACGAACCGTGGCCGCACGTCATCGCAACGACGACCGGCGATCGCGGCGAGGAGGTCGTCGCCTACGCGCTCGTCATGCTCGAGCGGTTCCGGGGGAGACTGCCGCTGCTTGACCCGATGTTCGAACGCTTCGACACGATCGCGTTCCGGGGGCGCCCGCTGCACGACTGGCGCTGGTACATGATGGGCCAGATCTGCGTCGCCAAGGCCCATCGCGGACGCGGCCTCGTCGAGCGCCTCTACGAGGGCCACCGCGCGCAGATGGCGTCGTCGTTCGACCTCACGGTGACCGAGATCGACATCGCCAACACTCGCTCGATGCGCGCGCACGCCCGCGCGGGCTTCGAGGTCCTGGACGAGTACCGCTCCGACGACGGGCGCGAGTGGGCGGTGATCGGGATGGGGATGCGCGGGTGACTGGGATCGTAGCGTTCGTCAGCGTTTTCCCTGCGTCCGCATCCGGTCCGTCGCCTCGGGTGGGCGAGATGCGTGCAGTCCGGCTCGAATGACAACAGCGCCCTGACCGCGTGTGGCCAAGGCGCTGAGTGTGGTGCGGCTCGATCAGCGGTCTGATCGCCTCAGTCGCACTGCCCACCGAAGTTCGACAGCACTTCGTTGAGGTCGGCGAAGTTCACCGCCCCGTCGTGGTTGACATCGCCGGGGATCGCGTCGCCGCTGAGGCCGAACGAACCGAGCAAGGTGTTGAGATCTGTGAAGTTGACCACGCCGTCGCCGTTGGTGTCGCCGGGGCAGGGCGCAGGGGCGCCGAGGTAGATGACGAACGATGTCAGTTGGCCGGTGACGGTGTTCGTCGCGATGCCGGTGACGGCGGTCCCGTCGGGCGAGACGGAAACCACGTTTCCTACTTCCGTGTCGGCCGGGAACGCGGAGGACAGCCCGAGCGAGGCGATGTAGGCGGCGGCGGTCACGAGCCCGGTGTCGGGAGTCCAGACGAGCCCGTCGCGCGGGGAGCCGGGCCCCTGGAGGTAGCGGTTGAAGCCCACAGCGATCGACCCGTCGTCGCTCACGCTCGAGAGAAACGCCTCGCCGAAAATCGGTGAAGTGTCCGGGAGTGAGCCGAGGATCGTCGTGTCGTACGACGAACCGTTCCAGTCCCATCGTGCGGCGACACGACCCAGCGCAGGATCGTACGCGCTGCCGACGATGACCGAGCCGTCGTGGTTGACGCCGCCAGCCTCGCAGAACGCGAGCGAGTCCTGCAGCGTGATCTTCGCGCCGTTGCGCCACGCGGTCGGCCTCCAGACGCCGTCCGGTCGCTCCTCCCAGCCGACAGCGACCGACGCGTCATAACTGAGCATGTTGACGCGTGCGCTGCGGTTGTCGTCCTGCGGCAGATCGGCGACGCCGTTCGCCACCGTCCAGGTGCTGGCGCGGGCGCGGATTGCCGTACCAACGATTCCCCAGTGGAAGCCGCCGACGGTCTGCCCGTCGCCCGAGAGCGTCCACGCGGAGCCGTACGAGTTGTCGAGCGGCTGCACGGTCCCGGTCGCTGGGGGCCACGCCTGCGTCCAGCCGGCGCTGCTGTCCCACAGTCCCCATGTCATGAGATCATCGGTGCTGAGGATGCTCGCCGAGATGCGCGAGCCGTCGTAGGAGATGTCGGGTGTCCCGCCCCCGGTGCCGATCACCGGAGCCGTGGCAAGACCAAGCCGGACAGGCGCGCCGCCCCGCTCCCACCGGAAGGTCTCGAACGAGAAGTCGCCCTGAACATTGCCGCAGGCGATCGATCCGTCTTCGGAGAGGTCTGTGATGAGGAAGCCGGCTGGCAGGAACTCGATGGTCGGCTGCGCCAGCGCGGACGCGGCGGTCGTGAGGACGGCCGACGCGAGGATGAGCGATGCTTTCACGGGTTAGCTCCGGGTTAGCGGCAGACAGCGCCGAAGTTGGCGAGGACGATGTTGAGGTCGCTGAAGTTCACCACGCCGTCGTCGTTGACATCGCCGGGGATGGCGTCGCCGGCGAGGCCGAACGAGCCGAGCACGGTGTTGAGGTCTGCGAAGTTGACGACGCCGTCGCCGTTCGTATCGCCCGGACACGGTGTCGTGGCGTTGAGCGAGATCACGAACGATTGGAACTCGAATGTGTCGTTGAGGAGGGCGATGCCCGAGATCGTGCCGCCGTCGGGAGAGATGGTCGTGATCTCTCGGATCTCGACGTTCGCGGGGATCTGATCGGCGACGCCGATCATCGCGAAGTAGTCCATGGCGTCGATGACGCCGGTGGATGGGGTCCAGATGATCCCGACTCGCGCCCCACCGGGGCTCTGGGTGAAGATGTTGGATCCTCCCGCGAGTTGTCCGTCGTCGGAGACCGTTGCGAGGTAGGACTGCCCGAAACTCGGCGCGGTGCCCGGGAGGTAGGCGAGGTTCTGCATGTCGTAGGACGCGCCGTTCCAGGTCCAGATGGTCGGCACGCGCGTGATGACCGAGTCATCGAACTCGAACCCGACGAGGACGGAGCCGTCGTGGTTGATGCCCCAGACGCCCCCGCCGCCGCCGCCGTTGCCGTCCGAGAGGATGATCTTGACGCCGTTGCGCCAGACCGTGGGCAGGCGCGGGCCGCCCGCGTCTTCCCAGCCGCCGACGACGGAGCCGTCGAACGAAGCCGCGTCCACGCGGGCGCTGCGCCCGAGCGTTTGCGGCAGGTGCACCATGCCCGTCGTCGACGACCACGCGCTCGCCCACGACCGCCCGTTTGTGCCCCAGAAGAACCCGACAACGGTCTCGCCGTCGCCCGAAAGCCCCCACGCGCTGCCGTAGGAGTTGTCGCGGATCACGCCGTTCGGTGGCAGAGGCGGCATGGTCTCGGTCCAGCCGGCGAGGTGATCCCAGACCCCCTGCGTCTGCAGGTTGTTGGACGAGAGGATCGTCGCGGAGATGCGCGTCCCGTCGTACGAGATGTCTGGGGAGCCCGCCCCGATGCCGAGGACCGGCACGGTCGCAAATCCGAGGCGTGTGATCCCGACGCCCCGCTGCCAGCGGAAGGTCTCGAAACTTCCGTCGCCCTGGACATTGCCGCAGCCGATCGTGCCGTCGAGCGACAGGTCGGTGACCAGGAACCCGGGGGGGAGGAACTCGATCGTCGGGGCGGCGTGCGCTGCTCCGACAAGCGTGAGAAGAGAGGCGATCGCAACCGTGGTGTGCTTGCTCATGGTGATTTCTCTGCTGTCGGAGTGCGTGAAGCGCGGTCGCGCCGCGAGTGCGGCGGGGCAATGCACGGCGCGACCGCCAGGGGAATGGAGAGAGAGAGTGAGTTCAGGCGCGGCGACGACGGAGCGTGGCCACACCGGCGAAAGCGAGGACAGCGCAGGCGCCGGGGGTCGGGATCACGCGCCACGAGAGGTTGTCGACCAGCGACTCTGGGAAGAACCCGAAGCCGAGTGCGCGGACCTCGTCAAAGACCATCCCGTCGGTCGCCTCGATGTTGAACCAGGAGTCGCCCGTGCCGCCGAAGGCGGGGCGGAACGCGATGGTCGAGGCAACTTCGACACCGTCGTTGAGGACGATGACGCGCGCGCCGCCGCCCATGAAGGTCGGGTTGCCGGAGGAATCCCAGAACTGGAAGGAGAACGCGTCGACGTCCTGACCGATCTCGATGAACACGCCGAAGGGGCCGTAGAAGACGTTGGACGACCCGAGCCAGCCGAAGCCGGGGTTGTTGCCGAGGGGTCCCACGAAGTTCGACCCCGAGCCCGAGTACAGCGAGGCGATGCCCGAAGACTGGAAGGAGCTCGACGGGAGATCGGTCCCCGTGGCGCCGCCCGGCTCGTCGAAGGTCAGCGTGCTGGCATAGGTGGGCGCGCTTGTGCCGCGGGTGATCGTGATTGCGGCGCCAGCCGAGGCGCCCAGAGCGAGGGCAAGCCCCGCCGCGACGATCGTGTTCTGCGTGTTCATGTGGACCTCTCTTCCGTTTCGTGACCGAGACGCGAGCCGAGACACTCTCAACTCCGCCCGAGAAGATACAACTTTGTGACGTCCTGTCAAGTGTCTCATGTGACATTTTTCGTGATGACACTTGGCGCCGGGCCGAACCGCGTGATATCCTCTTTGCAATGGCTACCTTGCCCACAGACACCGAACACCTCGCGACCGATGATCGGGTGGCGGTTCAAATTCCCCAGATCGAGGTATTGATGGACTCGTTCTACCGGGTCCGGGCCGCGGTCCACGATCTGCTCTCCTCGGTCGGCGCCGACCCGAGCCGCACCCGCGAGTCCGCGCGCCTGCTCGGCCTCAGCCGCCAACTCACCTGGCGGCTGTCCCGCGTGGTCTGCGCCACCGAGCCCGAGACGATCCTCAGCGATATCCCGGGCCCCCAGGGCATGTCGAAGTTCGTCGTCGCGTGCCGCGATCTCGGCGCGCCCGAAGAGAACGTTTCGGCCCTGCTGAAGGCGGCCGAGTCCTTCGAGCACGCGATCGAAGCGATCTCGGGAAATCGCAAGACGCTCGCGGCGCTCATGGCGAACCAGAGCGGGCGTCCCGACGCCGCCGCGCACGAGCGCGAGCGCCGCAAACTTTTCGAGGGCGGCGCCGCCGTCTGGGGAGTGCACGCCTCGGTGCGCTTCGTGTCCGTGTTCCTCTTCCCCGCGTCGGACGAACCGGCGATGCTCGATGTCGCGCATGTGACTGGGTATCTGGGCTTCAAACGCCTCCGCGCCATCCCCTGGCCGATGTCGTATGAAGCGGTGCGTTCGCGCGGCGGGGCTCCGGTGCGATTCACCAAAGAGCCGCTCGACCCGATGGGCGCCTCCGAAGGCCAACTCCAACTCATCAAGCGCTTCTGCGATCCCACCAATCCGGACATCCGCGTGTCAACGCTCGGCGACCTCAAGCGCTTCGAACTCGCGCCGGGCCCTGTGGGCAACGCCGGCGCCGCCAACGTGGTCTTCGGAACGTACCTCCGCCACCTCTACCCTCGGGCGGCCAGCGAGGAACACGCAAACGCGAACTTCACCGTGCTCCTCGAGACGCCGGTCGAGCGCGTCATCTTCGATATGTTCGTGCACCGCGACATCGCGCTGGACGAAGAGCCCGCGGCCCACCTCTGCGAGAAACTGACGCATCCACACGCGCCCAACGACGACGAGATCGTGCGGCTCGCGCTGCCGATCGCGGAAGGCGTCCAGACACTCGGACGCGGCGCGAGCGGCGCCATCACGCCGCACATCCCGTGGTACTCGCGACTCGTGACCTTCGTCACCGAGCGCACCGGACACACGCCGGAAGAGTTCACCGGGACGCGCTTCGAGATGGCGTACCCCCCCATCCCGACGTCGCTCGTCCGCGGCTTCCCGCTCGATGCCCGCGCGCGGTGAGCGCCCGCACACTGCGTCCCTATTCGGTCAGCGCTTCGAGCCACGCGATCAGTTCGGCGGCCGAGCGCTGGCCTCGCAGTTCCGCGACGACCTTGCCGCCTCGCAGCGCGTAGGTCATGGGGATCGCCCTCGTCCCGAGGATGGCCTCCGCGAGCTCGGGCGCGCGGTCGACCTCGAGGTGCGTGGGCAGGAAACGGGACTCGGAGAGTTTCGCGATCACCGCGGCGTCGTTGAGCGCGTCGCGCTTGTACTGCTGGCACGGCGCGCAACGATCCGCCGTGACGAACGCGATCACCGTGCGGGCGTTCCCCAGGTCAGCCCCCGCCTGCGCGATCGCGGCGTCCAGCGCCGGCGCCTCGGCGAGGAGCGGCGGGAGCGAGACCGTCTCGCGCGCGACGATGAACCCCGTCGCCGGGTCGTATTCGTGCGCCACCGTGAGGCGGTCCATCCACGCCCGCATCTCCGGCGGCGGAGCGGCCGCCGCGCTCGGACCGTCAGAGTCCGACGACCCCGGGACGCGCGAGCAGCCGGCGAGGAGGAGGGTTCCAAACAACGAGACGGCGAGGAGGGCGTGGCGTGTCATGATGGTGGTGCTTCGTCCGCGGTTCGGACCCGGGCGCACCAGGCGGGCCCCGCGCGTGAAAAGAAGTACTCACCGGGCGCGGCCTTAGGCATCTCGGTCTCGATGGGGTCGAGCAGGCCGGGCAGGTCGAGGCCCTCGGCGCCTTTGCCCACGCGGCTCGCGGTGAGCGCCCAGCCGGCGCGCGCCGTCCAGCGCTCCTTCGAGGTCATCCACTTCTCGCGCAGCGCGTCCTTCTCGGGGTGCTTGGCGACGACATACGAGTTCAGCCAGTCGGCGACCTGGGCGCAGGTGGTGGAGCGCGTCAGCCGGTCGACCTCGGCGGCGGAGAGCGACGCCGGCTTCATGAGGAGCGCGGCGAGCAGCTGGGCCTCGACATTGCCCGTGTCCCAGAGTTCGAGCGCGAGGGCGTGGTCGGTCTTGAGCCGCTTCGCGACGGCGCGGAGGTCGCCGAGTTTCACGCCGAACTGGTTGTCGGGGGCCCCGGCCCTGGCGTTGTGCTTCCGCCGCGCGGGGTCGCCGAGGGATTCGAGTTCGGAGAGGATTTGGGGGAGGGACATGGGGGATCGTACCGACCGGTTTTGTCCTGCGAGCCCTTCGGGCTCATGGGTGATTGTGGTAGACTGGTCGCCCCGAGCGGTGCCCGATCTGGGCTTCCCAGCCGAGACCAACCCCAGAGCAGCCCCCATGTTCGAGCAGATCTTCAGGAACATCGACGACATCCTGTATAAGGATGCCGGCTGCAACTCCGAACTGGACTACGCCGAGCAGACCTCGTGGCTGCTCTTCCTCAAGTACCTCGACGACCTGGAGCGCGATCGCGCCACCCGGGCCGAACTCTCGGGCAAGCGGTACACCTACCTCCTCGATCCCCCCCATCGCTGGTCCGCCTGGGCGGCGCCCAGGAACGCTTCCGGCGCCTTCGACCACGACAACGCCCTCACCGGCGACGACCTCGTCCGCTTCGTCAACCAGGACCTGTTTCCCTACCTCCGGGGCTTCAAGCAGCGCGCCTCGGGTCCGGGCACCATCGAGTACAAGATCGGCGAGATCTTCGGCGAGACCGACAACAAGATCAAAAGCGGCTACGGCCTGCGCGACATCCTCGAAGCCATGGACGCCCTCCAGTTCCGCTCGCAGGACCAAAAGCACGAACTCTCCGACCTCTACGAGTCACGCATCCGCAACATGGGCAACGCGGGGCGCAACGGCGGGCAGTACTACACCCCCCGCCCGCTCATCCGCGCCATCGTCCGCGTTGTCGATCCGAAGATCGGCGAGACCATCTACGACCCGGCCTGCGGCTCGTGCGGCTTCTTGTGCGAGGCCCACGACTACCTGCGCGCCGGCGGCAAACTCACGACCAGACAACTCGAGACCCTTCAGACCCGCACCTTCTACGGCAAGGAGAAAAAGTCCCTCGCGTATGTCATCGGGATCATGAACATGATCCTGCACGGGGTCGAGGCGCCCAACATCGTCCACACCAACACCCTCGCCGAGAACCTCGCCGACATCCAGAACAAGGACCGGCACGACATCGTGCTCGCCAACCCGCCCTTCGGCGGGAAGGAGCGCAGCGAGGTCCAGCAGAACTTCGCGATCAAGACCGGCGAGACGGCGTTCCTCTTCCTGCAGCACTTCATCAAGATGCTCAAGCCGGGCGGGCGCGCGGGCGTGGTGATCAAGAACACCTTCCTCAGCAACTCCGACAACGCCAGCCGCGCGCTGCGCAAGGAACTGCTGGAGTCCTGCAACCTGCACACGGTGCTCGACTGCCCCCAGGGCACCTTTCTCGGGGCGGGGGTGAAGACGGTGGTGCTGTTCTTCGAGAAGGGCGCGCCCACGCGCGACATCTGGTTCTATCAACTCGACCCGGGGCGGAGCATGGGCAAGACCGACCCGCTCAACGACAGGGACATGGAGGAGTTCGTCGCGCTGCAGAAGACGCGGGCCGATTCGCCCCGGTCGTGGACGGTGCCGGTGAAGGGCCTCGACCCGAAGACCTGCGACCTGTCGGTGAAGAACCCCCACGCGCCGGAAGCGGACGCGGTGCGCTCGCCGCGCGAGATCCTCGACGAGATCGAGGCGCTGGACGCGGAGTCGGCGGAGTTACTGGCGACGATCAGGGGGATGCTGTGATACAGGGGTGGCGGATTGTCAGGCTCGGCGATGTGTGCACGCAGGACCGAACGCGACACTCTGGCAGTGTCGCGATGTATGTGGGCATGGAAAACATCGAGAGTGCGACCGGGCGACTCGTGGGCGAAGTGCGACGACAAGCGGTCCAGAGCAGCACTTTTTCATTCGACAACAGGCATGTCTTATACGGACGACTTCGCCCATATCTCAACAAGGTCTACCTTCCAGATTTCAGCGGCCACTGCTCCACCGAGATCTTTCCGCTGCGCCCTGGCGAGCAACTCGACCGACGCTTTCTGTTCTACTGGCTGATCCAGTCTTCCACGGTTGATGCCATCGATCGAACATGCACGGGCGCGAGAATGCCACGCGCCAATGTTGATGCCCTCATGCGATTTGATTTTCCCCTCCCCTCTCTCCCCGAGCAGAGGCGGATCGTCGCGATCCTCGACGAAGCGTTCGCGGCAATCGGAAAGGCGATGGAGAACGCGGAGCGGAATCGGGAGAATGCGAAGACACTTGCCGAAAGCATGATCGGCGACAGCTTTCGAAACATCGCCGCACGACATCCCCTGCGAGACCTTGCATCGCTCACCAGCAAGATCGGCAGCGGCGCCACCCCGCTCGGTGGATCGAAGACCTACAAGAAATCGGGCACGTCGCTTATACGGAGCATGAATGTCTACGACCGAGAGTTTCGGCTCGAAGGACTGGCTTATCTTGACGACACCCAGGCCCAGCGACTAGCGATCGTCACTGTTGAAGCTGATGATGTACTCTTCAACATCACGGGCGCGTCCATTGCACGATGCTGTACGGCCAAGCATGTGCCACTCCCGGCACGAGTCAATCAGCATGTACTTATCTTGAGGCCGCGGCGGGATGCGATTCTGAGCGATTACCTTTGCAACGCCCTGACAACCTCACTCGCAAAGCGAGCACTTCTAGGCATCGGCGATGACGGTGGTAGCACCCGGCAGGCAATTACCAAATCTCAGATGCAGCAATTCCGCATTCCATTGCCTTCCTTGGATCAGCAACGCGTGATCTGCCGAGAGATTGACCAGATCGATCAGGCCTCACAGCGTCTATCAGGCTCCTTTCGACAAAAGATCACACTTCTCCACGGCCTTAAGCAGTCCCTCCTCCACCACGCCTTCACCGGCCAACTGACTTCCAAGGGCGCCGACCGCCTGCTGGCGGAGGCGGTGTGACCCGGCCATGAACGAGACCCAGACCAGAGCGGAACTGATCGATCCCGCGCTTCGCGCCGCTGGGTGGGGCGTGGTCGAGGGCAGTCGCGTGGCGCGCGAGGAGGGCATCACGCTCGGGCGTCTGCAGGGCGCGGGGACGCGTGCGACGCGCGAGGTCGCGGACTTTCTGCTGGTCTATCGGGGGCACACGCTGGGGGTGATCGAGGCGAAGAAGCGCGCCGCCGCGGTCACCGAGGGGCTGTCGCAGGCGAAGCGGTACGCGGCGAAGATCCGCGCCAGGTTCGCGTTCTCAACGAATGGCGACGGCGTGTATCGCGCCGACATGGAGACGGGCGTCGAGGGCGCGCTGCCCGGGTGGCCCACGCCGGCTGACTTGTGGGGCGAGGCGTTCGCGGAGGCGAACGCGTGGCGCGATCGCTTCGCGGCGGTGGGATTGAAGGATAAGGGCGGGCTGTGGACGCCGCGGTACTACCAGCGCAACGCGATCAACGCGGTGCTGGAGGCGATCGCGAGCGGGGAGCGGCGGGTGCTGCTTACCCTGGCAACGGGGACGGGCAAGACCTCGATCGCGGCGCAGATCGCGTGGAAGTTGTACGAGAGCCGCTGGTCGCTGCGTTCGTGGCCCACGCCCGGGGACGCCGACGCGTCGCGCCGCCCCCGGGTGCTGTTCCTGGCGGACAGGAACATCCTGGCGAATCAGGCCTTCAACGAGTTTGACTCGTTCGGCGCGTTCCCGGACGGCGGGCTGGTACGGATCAACCCCAGGGAGATCAGCAAGAAGGGCGGCGCGCCGAAGAACGGGAGCGTGTTCTTCACCATCTTTCAGACCTTCATGACGGGCGAGGACGGCGAGGGCAACGCGTCGCCCGTGTTCGGGGATTACCCGCCGGACTTCTTCGACTTCATCGTCGTGGACGAGTGCCACCGGGGCGGGGCGAAGGACGAGAGCACCTGGCGCGCGATCCTCGAGTATTTCAGCCCCGCGGTGCAGTTGGGGCTGACGGCGACGCCCAAGCGCGAGATCAACGCCGACACCTACGCGTATTTCGGCGAGCCGGTGTATGTGTACTCGCTGAAGGAAGGGATCAACGACGGCTTCCTGACGCCCTTCAAGGTGGTGCAGGTCCAGACGACGCTGGACGAGTACATCTGGACGCCCGACGACGATGTGGTGGAGGGGGAGATCGAGCAGGGGCGGCGGTACACGGAGTCGGACTTCAACCGGGTGATCGAGATCGCGGCGCGCGAGCGGAAGCGCGTCGAGATCTTCATGGGGATGATCGACCAGCGCGAGAAGACGCTGGTGTTCTGCGCGACGCAGGACCACACGCTGGCGGTGCGGGACCTGATCAACCAGATGGCGACGCAGAAGCACCCGGACTATTGCGTGCGCGTCACGGCGCAAGACGGCGACGAGGGCGAGCGGTTCCTTCGCGTGTTCCAGGACAACGAGAAGACGCTGCCGACGGTCCTGACGACCTCGCAGAAACTCTCGACGGGCGTGGACGCGAGGAACATCCGCAACATCGTGCTGATGCGCCCGATCAACTCGATGATCGAGTTCAAGCAGATCATCGGTCGCGGCACGCGCCTGTACGACGGGAAGGATTACTTCACGATCTATGACTTCGTGAAGGCGTACGAACACTTCAGCGACCCGGAGTGGGACGGCGAGCCGGTGGAGCCGGAGCCCGTTGTTCCGGCACCGCCCCGGCCGGAGCCGGAGCCGAAGGAGCCGACCCCTCGCGAGCCCCCGGGACGGCGTGAGCGTGTGCGCGTGAAACTGGCGGACGGGAAGGAGCGGACGATCCAGCACATGGCGTCGACGAGTTTCTGGAGCCCGGACGGGACGCCCATGTCGGCTACCCAGTTCATCGAGCGGCTGTTCGGTGATCTGCCCGCGCTATTCACGAGCGAGGCGCAGTTGCGCGAGATCTGGAGCAAGCCCGACACGCGTCGCGCGCTCCTGGCGGGTCTGGAGGAGAAGGGGTACTCGCGCGAGCAGTTGGCGGATGTGGCGCGGGTGATCGACGCGGAGCGGAGCGATCTGTTCGATGTGCTGGCGTACATCGCGTTCGCGCTGCCGACGATGAGTCGGGAGGAGCGGGTGCGTGGGCGTCGGGGGATGATCTTCGCGAGGTACGCGGGGAAGCAGAGCGAGTTTCTGGACTTCGTGCTGGGCCACTACATCGAGCAGGGCGTGACCGAACTGGACGACGAGAAACTGCCGGTGCTGCTGGTGCTGAAATACCACGCGGTCGAGGACGCGGTGCGAGAACTGGGCGGCGTCCCGACGATCCGGGATGCGTTCGTGGGTTTCCAGCGGTACCTGTACCAACCGGACGGGGCGGCGTGAGGGACATCGCGCAGGAATGAAAAAACCCGCTCAACGCGGGTCCTTTCAGCATGCAAAATAGCGGGGGTAGGATTCGAACCTACGACCTCCGGGTTATGAGCCCGACGAGCTACCAGACTGCTCTACCCCGCAAACTGTGAGCCAATGGTTAGGACTTGGGGGGGCCCGGGTCAAGGTCGGGGGGTGGGAATGGGGGCTCCGGGGCTGAAATACAGCCCGCCCGGTGTCCCGGGCGGGCCGTCTCTCCCATCCATTCCCCTTTGACCCGCCGCGACCCGTGTCGCGGGCGGTCGGTGGTGACGGCGCGGCAGCGGCGCGTATCCCTGCGCGCCGGCGTGCGTCGACCCGTCGGTCGTGCGGCCGTCACTGGGGGTTGTCGCGTCCGGGGCGGATCTTTCAGGGTGTCGCGGATTTTTCTGGCGGCGCGACCGGCGCGTCAGGGGGCGTCGCCCTCTGTGGTTTCGGCGGCGGCTTTCCGGGCGGCGGCGAGCTGGTCGAGCCGGCTTCGCGCCATGGCGGTCTCTCGGTGGTCCTCTCCGAGGACCCGGACGCGCGCGTCGAGGCAGGCGGTGAGGATGGTCTCGGCCTCGTCGAGCCGGCCCAGGCGCATCTTGAGCACGCCCAGGTTGCCCATGCTGGTGAGGGTCAGGGGGTGCTCGTCGCCCAGGGTGCGGCGCTGCGAGGCGTAGGTGCGTTCGAGCACCTGCGCCACCTCGTCGTAGCGCTGGAGGTTCCAGAGCGCGCCGGCGTGGTTGTTCATGATGGTGAGGGTGCGCGAGTGGTCCTCTCCGAAGACCCGGACGGAGCGTTCGACGAGGTCGCGATAGAGCGTCTCGGCTTCCTCGAAGTTCCTGCGCGCGATGAGGACGTGGCCCAGGTTCGATCCGGCCGCGAGGGTGCGCGCGTGGTCGGGGCCGAGGACCTCGAGGAGTCCGGCGCGCGCGACGGTGAGTTCGGCCTCGGCTTCGTCGAGTCGTCCGAGCGTGATCAGGAGCATGCCGAGCGAGACGCGCGGGCCGAGGGTTTCTGGCGCGTTGGGCCCGTCGAGTCGGGTGCGCCCGTCGATGACGGCGCGGTAGTGGGTCTCGGATTCTTCGAGGCCCACGCCCTGCGCGAGCGCGACGGCGAGACTGAGCTGGATGCTGAGCGTGTCGGCGGAATCGGGGCCCATGACGCGCATGGCGCGCTCGAGCGAGTCGCGGAGCGTCTGGGCGGCGGCGTCGTATTGGCCGCGCTCGGACTGCATGCGCCCGTAGACGGCCCGATTCAGGATGGTTTCGCGATGTTCTTCGCCCAGCAGCTGGCGGGAGAGGGCGATGGCTTCCTCGAGGTGGGGCTCGGCTTCGTCGACGAGCCCGAGGGAGAGGAACGCGTCGCTGAGAACGGAGCGGAGCTGGCGCCGGACCTCGGGCTGGTCGGCGAAGTCGGTGGCGATGGACGAGGCGGCGTCGTCGAGGAGGTCGGCGACGCGGACCTCTCGCCCGGACTCGTAGGGCGACGCGGCGGCGAGCATCTTCGAGAGAAACTCGACGACGGTCTCGCGCGACTGCGCGGCGCGGATCGCCTCGTCCCGATCGCGAAGCGACTGCCTCCAGAACGCGAACGAGACGCCGGCTGTCGCGACGAGCGCGGCGGCGACGACCGCGCCTGCGCCGACCCAGACGCGATGACGCCGGACGGCGCGACGGAGCAGGTACCACCCGCTGTCGGAGCGGGCCATGATCGGCTCGTCCTTCAGCCAGCGATCGAGATCGGCGCTCATGTCGGCGGCGGACTGGTATCGCCGATGCGCCTCTTTGGCGAGCGCGCAGGACACGATGGCGCTCAGGTCGTCGGCGCGTCGGACCGAAGCGAGCGACAGCGGCGCAGGGGGCGCGGCGCGGATGTTGTTGCAGACCTGGGCGATGGGCCCGTCGATCGTGTACGGGAATCGCCCGGCGAGCAGGATGTAGAGCAGCACGCCAAGGGAGTAGACATCGCTGCGTGTGTCGATGGAGGTCGGGTCGCCCGAGACCTGCTCGGGGGACGCGAAGGCGAGTGTGCCCAGGAACTCGCCGGTGCGGGTCGCGCCGGTGTCGGTCGCGATGCCGCGCGCCAGCCCGAAGTCGACGACCTTGGGCTCGGCGTTCGCGTCGACGAGGATGTTGCTGGGTTTGAGGTCGCGATGGATGAGCCCTCGCCGGTGGGCGGCGGCGACGGCGTCGGCGACCTTCGCGACGAGGGTGACGATCTGGTGCGCATCGCAGCGGTTGGTGCGCACGAAGGCGTCGATGGGGAGGCCCTCGATCCACTCCATGACGAGGTAGACGCGCCCGTCCTGGGCGCGTCCGGTGTCGAACACGGTGACGATGCCCGGGTGACGCAGGGAGGAGACGAGCTCGATCTCTCGCTCGAATCGCGCGCGCCGGCGCGCGTTGTCCTCAGCGGAGGGGAGGAGGACCTTGATCGCGACTTCTCGCCCGGTGCTGCGCTGGTGGGCCTTGTAGACGACGCCCTGCCCGCCGCTGTGCATGACGCGGACATCGGTGAAGCCGGGAATGCTCGGCGCGTCCGATGCTTTCCCGAGGACGAGCTCCCCGGTGGGCGAGTGAAAGACCGAGGCGATCTCGCCCAGGAGCGAATCGTTGGTCGCGAGGTCGTCGAGGCGCGCGCGGCACTTGGCGCAGGCGGCGAGGTGCGCGTCGACGCCGGCGCGCGACTCGTCGTCGATCGCGTCGGAGCGAAAGAGCTCGAGGTCTTCGAGGGGCGGGCAGGCGGACAGACGCGTCACAGCTCGACCCGCTCGTAATCCCGGCGCAGCTCGCGGATGCGCGTCAGCACGCGATGCTTGGCGACGAAGACGGTGCTGCGCGCGATGCCCAGGTCCTGCGCGACGGCGTCGGCCGGCTGGTTGCGCAGCGCGTGGGCCTCGAACGCGAGGTAGGTGTTCTCCCCCACTTCCTCGCGGACCCGCTCCAGGCAGATCGCGAGGACCTCGCGCCGCCAGGCGTCCTCCCAGCGCGACGCCGCGTGGGCGTCGTCCCAGGGGATCGACGCGATCCGGTCGGAGCCGCCCGGCTCGCCGGGGGCGCGGTCGGGGCGGGCTGCCCTGCGTCGCTCCTCGCGGACCTTGTTGTTGGCGATGCCGAAGAGCCACGAGGACAGGCGCCCCTCGGCGCGGACATACTTGCCGGCGCGAAAGGCCTCCGTAAAGGTCAGGAGGGTTTCCTGGGCGATGTCCTCGGCGGCTTCCCCGGGCAGGCCCGCTTCTCGCGCGAACGCGAGGATCGGGCGACGGAAACGGTCAACAAACATCGACCAGACGGGGTCGTCGTGGCGTTCCAGTCGCGTCAGGATGGTCGAAGTCGTCACCCACTCCCCGAGCACACGCCGCTCCTGTCTCCACCCGGACCCTTCCAATCTACCCCCAACCGGCGGAGCGGGAAACACTTCGGGAAGAAAACCCTGATCTCGGAGGTCCGGGGTCCGGGGTCCGGGGCTCAAGAGGCCGGGATACCGGGGGCCGGGGGGCCGGGGGAGGGCTCCGGACCCGGTGATCTCCCAGCCGGCGGTGCGATTCCGATCGAGGCCTCCTTGCCTTTCTTGGAATGATTCTAAGAATCATCCACAATGGGTCAGGAGCGAAGACACCCTCCACTCCCTGCCCCTGTGGCGCCCTCCCTTGAGACCCCGGGTCGCCACGCGGCGACGCCGCCGCTCCGAACTTCCGAGCCCTTCCCGAGAGGCCCGACCCACCATGACGACGACGATGCCCGAACTCGAACACTGGGAGCAGCAGCGCTACCGCTACGGCTTCGTGACGGAGCTGGACGCCGACACGTTCCCGCCCGGGCTCAACGAGGACGTCATCCGGGCGATCTCCGCCAAGAAGGAGGAGCCCGAGTGGCTCACCGAGTGGCGCCTGAAGGCGTTTCGCGCGTGGCTGACGATGGAGGAGCCGACCTGGCCCAAGGTCGAGTACCCCCCCATCGATTACCAGGCGATCTCGTACTACTCGGCGCCGAAGAACGCCCCCAAGTACGAGTCGATCGACCAGGTCGATCCGAAACTGCTCGAGACCTATGACCGGCTGGGCATCCCGCTCGAGGAGCAGAAGCGCCTCGCGGGCGTGGCCGTCGACGCGGTGTTCGACAGCGTGTCCGTCGCGACGACCTTCAAAGAGGAGCTGGCGAAGGCCGGCGTGATCTTCTGCTCGATCTCGGAGGCGGCCCGCGAGCACCCCGAGCTGCTGCGCAAGTATCTCGGTTCGGTGGTGCCGGCGGGCGACAACTACTTCGCCGCGCTGAACTCCGCGGTGTTCACGGACGGTTCGTTCGTGTACATCCCCAAGGGCGTGCGCTGCCCGATGGAGCTGTCCACCTATTTCCGCATCAACGCGTCGAACACCGGTCAGTTCGAGCGCACGCTGATCATCGCGGAGGACGACTCGTACGTGTCGTACCTCGAGGGGTGCACGGCGCCGATGCGCGACGAGAACCAATTGCACGCCGCGGTGGTGGAACTCGTCGCGCTCGAGAACGCGCGGATCAAGTACTCCACGATCCAGAACTGGTACCCCGGCGACGAGAAGGGCAAGGGCGGGATCTACAACTTCGTGACGAAGCGCGGGCTGTGCAAGGGCAAGCGCTCGCACATCTCGTGGACGCAGGTCGAGACCGGCTCGTCGATCACCTGGAAGTACCCCTCGTGCATCCTGCAGGGCGACGAGAGCATCGGGGAGTTCTACTCGGTCGCGCTCACCAAACTCCGCCAGCAGGCCGACACGGGCACGAAGATGGTGCACATCGGCAAGAACACCCGGTCGAACATCGTCTCCAAGGGCATCAGCGCGCAGGAGGGGCAGAACACCTACCGCGGGCTGGTGAAGATCATGAAGGGCGCGACGAACGCGCGCAACTACACGCAGTGCGACTCGCTGCTCATCGGCGACCGCTGCGGCGCCCACACCTTCCCCTACATCGAGACCGCCAACCCCAGCGCCAAACTCGAGCACGAGGCCACCACCAGCAAGGTGGGCGAGGACCAGATGTTCTATCTGCAGCAGCGCGGGCTGAACCCCGAGCAGGCGGTGTCGATGATCGTGAACGGCTTCTGCCGCGAGGTCTTCCGTGAATTGCCCATGGAGTTCGCGGTCGAGGCGACGAAACTTCTCGAGATCTCGCTGGAAGGGAGCGTGGGCTGAGCCCATGACCGACATGACCGACGGCTTCGAGCCGATTTTGCGGGTGAGCGAGGCGCCTCGGGGCGAGGGGCGCCTCGTGGTGCTGGGCGAGAAGCGCCTGGCGGTGTTCCACACCGACGAGGGCTTCTTCGTGTGCGACGACGAGTGCCCCCACGCCGGGGGATCGCTCTCGGACGGGCCGGTCTCGGGCTGCTCGGTGACCTGCCCGTTGCACTTCTGGGAGTTTGATCTGAAATCCGGCGAGTACGCCGACAACCCCGAGACCTGCCTGCGCACCTACGAGACGAAGATCGTCGACGGGCGCGTCTGCGTGAAACTCTGACACGAACCATTCCTGCGCCGCGAGCGCATTCTGACCCGAGAGAGACACACCACATGGCTTCCACCCCCCTTCTTGAGATCCGCAACCTGCACGCGAGCGTCGAGGGCGTCGAGATCCTGCGCGGCATCGACCTGACGGTGAACGCCGGCGAGGTGCACTCGATCATGGGCCCCAACGGCTCGGGCAAGAGCACGCTGGCGGCGGTTCTGGCCGGAAACGAGGCGTACGAGGTCACCGAGGGCGAGGTCCTCTTCAAGGGCCAGGACCTGCTGGAGATGGAGGCCGACGAGCGCGCCCGCGCCGGCGTGTTCCTGGCGTTCCAGTACCCGGTCGAGATCCCGGGCGTGAGCAACACGCAGTTCCTCAAGGAGTCGATCAACGCGGTCCGCAAGGAGCGCGGGCAGAGCGAGCTGGACACGAGCGAGTTCCTGGCGCTGCTGCGCGAGAAGCTGTCTCTGGTGCAGATGAACCAGGACCTGCTGCGCCGCTCGGTGAACGAGGGCTTCTCGGGCGGCGAGAAGAAGCGCTACGAGATCCTGCAGATGGCGCTGCTCGACCCCACGCTGTGCGTGCTGGACGAGACGGACTCGGGCCTGGACATCGACGCCCTGCGCATCGTCGCCGACGGCGTGAACTCGCTGCGCAACTCGGAGCGCGCGATGATCGTGGTGACGCACTACCAGCGCCTGCTGGACTACATCGTGCCCGACTTCGTGCATGTCCTCGCGAAGGGGCGCGTGGTGAAGTCCGGGGGCAAGGAACTCGCGCTCGAACTCGAGGCCAACGGGTACGCCGACATCCTTTCTTCGCTGGGCGAGCCCGCGAACGCCTGATCCTTTCTGGAGGCAGACCCCCTATGAGCACCATCGCCATGCGACACGACACGACAGGGAGCGCGGATCTGGGCGCCCTCACGATGGACAACATCGCCGACGCGCTGCAGCGCTCCCACGACGCGAGCGACCCGGCGTGGCTCGTGACGCTGCGCACCGAGGCCCTCGAACGCTTCCGCGAGCACGGGCTGCCCACCACGAAGCACGAGGAGTGGCGCTACACCAACCTCAAGCCCCTGCTCGGGATGACCTTCGCGCTCGAGGCGGACGACCCACAGGACATGATGGCGCTGCGCGATCTGGCGGCGCCAGTCGACGACGCGCTGCGCGTGTTCGTGCTCAACGGGCGCATCGTGCCCGAGCTGTCGGACCTCGACTCGCTGCCCGAGGGGCTGACGGTCACGGCGCTGCGCGAGGCGCTCGCCGACGCCGACGAGGGTCTGCGTCACGCGCTGACCGACTCGATCCGCAGCGCGCGAGACGGCTTCGAGGCCCTCGCCGGCGCGCTGCTGCGCGACGGGGTGGTCGTGCGCGTCGCGGAGGGCGCGTCGATCGAGCGCCCGGTCGCGATCACCTACGCCACGGGCGTCGCCGAGAAGCCCCTGCTCAACGCGCCGCGCACGGCGATCCTTGCGCAGGCGTCGTCGTCGGTGACGGTCGTCGAGGAGCACCTCGGGGCGCAGGGCGCCGTGTACCTGACCGCCGGCGTGACGGACGTGCGCGTCGCAAAGGACGCTCGCGTCGATCACTGCCTGCTCGGGCGTGACAGCGAGGAGGCGTACCACATCGCCACGCTGCGTGCGCACCAGGAGGCGGACTCGCACTTTGCCAGCCATCGCGTGCTCACCGGGGGGCGCGTGACGCGGAACAATGTCTGGTCGATCCTCGACGGCGAGCGCGCCGAGTCGTCGCTCGACGGGCTCTACATCGGGATCGGCTCGCAGCACATGGACAACCACATGCGCGTCAGCCACATGGCGCCGAACTGTCCCAGCCGCCAGTACTACCGCGGCATCCTTGGCGACAAGGCGCGCGGCGTGTTCACCGGGCGCATCTTCGTCGCCAGGCCGGCGCAGAAGACCGACGCCTACCAGAACAACGCCAACCTGCTGCTGTCGCACGACGCGCAGGCGACCTCTCGGCCCCAGCTCGAGATCTACGCCGACGATGTCAAGTGCTCGCACGGCGCCACCACGGGCGAGATGAACGACGACGCGTTGTTCTACCTGCGCGCCCGCGGCATCGCCGAGGCCGACGCGCGCCTGATGCTGCTGTTCGCCTTCGCGGAGGAGAACCTCGACCGCCTGCCCGTCGAGTCGCTCCGCACCTTCGTGCAGGAACTGATCGAGACGCGCCTGCGCGGCGCCGTCGCCCGCGGCCTGCTGCCCGCCTGACACACCAACGGAAGGACTGCATGAGCCGCGACTACGCCACCCCCGAGGTCCTGGTCTCCACGCAGTGGGTCGACGACCATCGCGCCGACACGAAGAACATCCGCATCGTCGAGTCGGACGAGGATGTGCTTCTCTACGACACCGGGCACATCCCCGAGGCGGTGAAGATCGACTGGCACAACGACCTGCAGCACCCGGTCAAACGCGACTACATCGAGCCGGAGGCGTTCGCGGCGATGTGCACGCGTCTGGGGATCTCGAACGACACCACGGTCGTGTTCTACGGCGACAAGTCGAACTGGTGGGCGTGCTACGCGTTCTGGGCGTTCAAGATGTACGGGCACCGTGACTGTCGCCTGATGAACGGCGGGCGCACGAAGTGGATGGCGGAACGGCGCGCGACCTCGACGGAGAAGCCGTCGTACCCGCCCGCGATGTATGTCGCGCCGAAGGCGCCCGACCTGCGCTACCGCGCGTTCCGCGACGATGCGCTGCGCCAGTCGCAGGCGGGGCTGCCGCTCATCGATGTGCGTTCGCCGGGCGAGTACACGGGCAAGACGCTGCACATGCCCGACTATCCCCAGGAGGGCGCGCTGCGCGGCGGGCACATCCCCGGCGCGAAGAGCGTGCCCTGGGCGAGGGCGGCGCGCGACGACGGGACCTTCAAGAGCCGCGACGACCTCGAGAAGATCTATTTCGAGGAAGCGGGGCTGACGCCCAAGGACGAGGTGATCGCGTACTGCCGCATCGGCGAGCGCTCGAGCCACACCTGGTTCGTGCTGCACTACCTGCTTGGGATGCGGAATGTGCGGAACTACGACGGGTCGTGGACGGAGTGGGGCAACCTGGTGGGCATGCCCATCGAGACGGGCGAGGGCCCGAGTCGAACCTAAGATCCCGCATGGCGCGCAGCATCGACGACATCGCGGCGGACTTCGCATCGGTCGACGAGGAACTGCGTCTGGCGATGCTGCTGGACTTCGCAAAGAAACTGCCGGCGCTGCCCGAGGAGCTCGCGTCGGCGCGCGACCGCGAGGCGCACCGCGTGCCCGAGTGCATGACGCCGGTGTTCCTGTGGGTGAAGCCCGACGACGAGAAGCCGGGGTCGGTGCGTCTGCTGCTGGACGTCGCTGAAGAGGCGCCCACGGTGAAGGGGATGCTCTCGATCATCGCGCACGCGTACGACCGGAAGACGCCCGGGGAGATCGCGCAGATCCCGTCGGACCTGCTGTCGCGCCTGGGGCTGACGGGGTGCATCCGCATGAACCGCGCGGTGGGGCTGAACGCGATCATCGGGCGCATCAAGCGCGAGGCGGCGCGCGTGGCGCCGGGGGCGCCTGGGGCGGGTCCGGCGTGATGGGCGCAGCGACGGACCATCCCGAGCACGGAGCGATGCTCGATGTCGCTCGCGTGCGCGACGATTTCCCGATCCTGGCGCGACGGGTCAACGGTCGCCCACTGGTGTACCTCGACAACGCCGCGACGACGCAGAAGCCAACGAGCGTGCTCGACGCGATGTCCGAGTACTACCTCGAGAGCAACGCGAACGCGCACCGGGGGGTGCACGCTCTCGGGCACGAGGCCACCCTGGCGCTCGAGCAGGCGCGGTCGCGCGTCGCCCGCTTTGTGGGCGCCGGATCTGCGGACGAGATCGTCTTCACGGGCGGCGCGACGCACGCGCTGAATATGATGGCGCACTCGATGGGCTCGCTGCTGCTGCTGCGCGAAGGTGATGAGATTCTGCTGACCGAGATGGAGCACCACGCGAACATCGTGCCTTGGCAGATGGCGGCGCAGCGCGCAGAGGCGCTGGTCCGCGCCGTCCCGGTGCTCGACGACGGGCGGCTGGACATGGACGCGCTCGCGTCGATGCTCAACGAGCGGACGAAGATCGTCTCGGTGGCGCACATCTCGAATGTGCTTGGCACGGTGAACCCGGTGGCGGAGATTGCGCGTCTGGCGCACGGCGTCGGCGCGGAGGTCGTCGTCGACGGGTGCCAGGCGGTGAGCCATACGCCGGTTGATGTCGCGGCGCTGGGGTGCGACGCGTACTGCTTCGGCGCGCACAAGGTATACGGGCCGATGGGGATCGGCGCGACGTGGCGCCGCGGGGACCTGCTGCGCGCGATGCCCCCCTATCAGACCGGCGGCGGGATGATCCGACGCGTGTCCTTCGAGGGCACGACCTTCGCCGAACCCCCCGCTCGGTTCGAGCCGGGGACGCCCAACATCGCGGGCGCTGTCGGCCTGGCGGCGGCGATCGACTACCTCGAATCGCTCGGCGTCGATCGCATCGCGGCGCACGAGCGCACGCTGCACGCGCGGATGGTCGAGGGTCTTCGCGCGATCCCGGGCGTGACGCTGATGGGCGACCACAACGGGCGGGCGCCGCTGCAGAGTTTCACCGTCGGGGGAGCGCACCCGCACGACCTGGCGACGGTGCTCGACATGTCGGGCGTCGCGGTGCGCGCTGGCCACCACTGCGCGCAGCCGCTCATGGACCGTTTCGGAGTGAACTCGACGCTGCGAGCGTCGATCGGCGTGTATAACACTGAAACGGAGATCGACGCGTTCCTGAGCGCGCTGCGCGACGCGGCGGAGGCGCTCCGATGAACCCCGAACTCCGCGAGTTGTACAGCGAGATCCTGCTCGACCACGGGCGCAAGCCACGCAACCATCGCGCACAGCCCTGCCCGCCGGCGTGCATGGTGGAAGGCGACAACCCGCTCTGCGGCGACCGGGTGCGCTTCTTCATCACCATCGACAACGGCTCGATCGCCGACGCGAGTTTCGAGGGCAGCGGGTGCGCGATCTCGATCGCGTCGGCGTCGCTCGCGACCGTCGCGGTGCGCGGGCTTCCGGTGGAGGACGCGCTTGCACGCGTCCACGGGTTCGTGCGTGCGATGACCTCGCCCGATTCGCCCGAACTTCCCGAGGATCTCGCGGCGCTGTCGGGCGTGCGCGGGTTCCCGATGCGCGTGAAGTGCGCCACCCTCGCGTGGCACGCGATGCGAGAAGCGGTCGAATCGTCCAGATCGCACCAGGAGAGCGCGAGATGACCACGAGTGACCTGCGAGCCCGTGTGATCAAGGCCCTTCGCACGGTGCGCGACCCGGAACTTCCGGTGAATCTCTACGACCTCGGCCTGATGTACTCGATCGACCTCGACGACGCCGGCGGCGTGCGCATCGTGATGACGCTGACGGCGCCGAACTGCCCGGTGGCGGACCAGATCCCCCGCGATGTCGAGAAGGCGGTGCGGGGCGTCGAGGGCGTTGAGGATGTATCCGTGACGCTCACTTTCGATCCGCCCTGGACGACGGACATGATGTCTGAGGAAGCGCAGATCGAGCTGGAAGCGCTGGGGATCGACCCGCGCCGGCCGAACGATCATTCGGGCGGGCGCGGCGCGCGCCTGACCATCGGGCGCAAGCCGACGAAGCCGTGATCAGCGACCCGGGGCGTGCGCCGCGCTCCAGACGAACACCTTGCCATCGGCGGCGCTCGCGGCGAGGCGCTCCCCGCTCTCGCTGAACGCGACATCGAAGAGCGACGCGCCGGCGCCCGAGAGCTGCAGCACCTCTTCCCCGAGTCGTGTGTCCCACAGGCGCAGGCGGCCGTCGTAGCCGACGCTGGCGAGGCGGAGCCCGTCGGGATTGAAGGCGAGGCCGAAGACCGGGCCCGAGTGCCCGACGAGGGTGTGCGTGTCGCCGGTCCGCGCGTCGAGAAGGAAGATGCGGGCGTCCTCGCCTCCCGCGGCGACGAACGCGCCGTCGGCCGACGCCGCGACCTCGTAGAGCGACGAGCCGGCGAATTTCCATTCGCGGACCAGTTCGAGCGTGTCGCCGATCGCCCAGCGGCGCAGCGCACTGTCCGTGCCGCAGGTCCAGACAGTCTTTCCGCTCGCGTCCCACGCGGCGCCTACGGCCTGGCCCTCGTGCGCGCGCGTGCGCATGATCGGCGCGCCGGATCGCGCGTCGACGATGTGCAGCTCTCCGCGATCGTCGACGCAGGCGAGCAGCGCGCCATCGGGCGACAGCGGCGCCTTGGCGACGCGCGCCTCGCTGACCCTGAATGTCCGCGCGGAAGCGGGGTCGGCGAGTGATCGGAGATCGACCGCGCCGTCCGCGAACGAGCGAGCGAGCGTTCCGGTGGGCGCGTTCGTGTGCGACCTCCAGACGCCGGCCCGCGCGGCGCCCGTCGAGAAGTGGGCGAGGGAGTCGTCGTCGACGTTGACGATTTCGCCGTTGAACGCCCCGACATAGAAGCGTTCACCGACGGCGCCGATGCCCATGGCCGCGGCGCTCGTCGCGTGATGGACATGCTCCGACGCGCGTGACGCGCTGCGCAGCGACCACCATCGCGTTTCACCGTCGCGCCCGGTGGTGACCGCTCGGTCGCCCCCGAGCGGCACGAGCGAGGTGACCGGGGCGGTGTGGCCGCGGATCTGCGTGAAAGCGCCGCTCGTGTGGTCGAAGAGACAGAGCATGCCGGTCGACGCGCCGACCACGAGCGTTCGCGGGTCGTCTGTCCATGCGAGGAACGACGCGCGCGCGAGGGGCGCTCTGGCCTGTGAGACAGCGTCCCCCGTTGTCGCGTTGAAGAGCATGACCTCGCCTGTGACCGAGACCGCCGCGACGAGGTCGCCCGCGGGGCTGAACGAGACGCCGCGGATGTCCGCGGCGGGCGTGGGGGCTTCCCACAGGGTCGCGCCGGAGTGCGCGTCCACCGCGCGGAGGACGCTCTGGCGCCCTGCCAGCACGATCGCGCCGGCGTCGGCGCTGGCCGCGATGACCGCGGCATCGAACCCCGTGTGGCGCCAGCGCCGCTGCTCGTCGGCGCCGATGCGGGCGACAGCGCCGGCGCCGTCGATGCGGAACGCGTCACGTGTTCCGTCGCGTGCGGCGATGAGCGAGCGCAGGCCCGCGCCCCCATCGTCGAGCGTGACACGAGCCAGTTCGGCGCCCGTTGCGTCGTCGATGTGCACGAGATCGACGCGACCGCCGCCTGCGCCGAGGAACACCGCCCCGCCGCCGGGCGGCACGGCGACACGGAATACGCCGCCGGGCATCGGCAGCGCAGCGCGCTCTTCGCCGGTCGCGAGGGACCGTACCTGCGCGTCCAGTCCGATCAGGAGCGTGACGAGCAGATCGCTCGACGGATCGGCGGCGAGGTAGGCCTGACCCGGCGCCTGTGTGGTGACGCTGCGATCGCTCTGGTCGCTTGCGGCGCGGAGGTACCGATGCTCCCAGCCGGCGAGATCTTCAGGGCAGGCGTCGAGGAGCTGGCGGACGCGCGCGATGTCGGCGTTGATCAATGCCGCGTGCGCGTGGCCGATGTTGCTGGAATAGAGGCGTTCGCGCAGGCGGCGTGCTTCGTCGTCGGCCCGGGCGCGCTCGCGCCGGGCGGTTTCGAGCATGCTCTCGGCGCTGCGTCGGGCGTCGAGCTCTTTCGCGGCCAGTGCGGAGTTTCGCCACGCCAGCGACGCCGCGCCTGCGCCGGCGATCGCGAGCGCCACGAGCACGGCGGCGCCGGCGCGGAGGGCGACGGTGTTTCGCTGGGCGGTGCGTCCGAGCGCGTCGAGAAGGCTGTCGCGGCGCGCGAGGATGGGCTCGCCTTCGAGCCAGCGGCGCAGGTCATCGGCGAGTTCGCCTGCGGAGCGGTACCGGCGATCGGGTTCGCGGTCGAGGGCCTTGCCCACGACGGCGTCGAGGTCGCCCTTCATCTCGGGGTTGACGGCGCTGAGCCGAGGCGCGCCCTGCTCCGAGATGACGCGGATCGCTTCGGTGAGGGTCATCTCGCGCACGAGGTGGGGAGTCCTCCCGGCGAGGAGTTCGAAGAGCACGGCGCCGAGCGCGTAGACGTCGGATCGCACGCCGGCCTGCGATGAATCGCCGAGCTGCTCGGGCGCGATGTAGGCGAGCGTGCCGAGGACGCCGCCGGTGGCGGTCGCGTTGCCGGCGTCGTCGAGGGCGCGTCCGATGCCGAAGTCGAGGACCTTCGGGTTGCCGTGGGTGTCGACGAAGATGTTGCCGGGCTTGATGTCGCGATGGATGACGCCTCGCTGGTGGGCGTGCTCGACGGCGTCGCAGACCTGGGCCATGAGCGCGACGCGCTGGCGGGTGTCGAGGGACGCCTTGCGCGCGTGGACGGTGATGGGCTCGCCCTCGATGCGCTCCATGGCGATGAAGGGTCGTGGGCCGAAGCCGTAGTCGGCGACGCCCGCTTCGTAGATGTGCGTGATGCCCGGGTGCTGGAGGCGCCCGAGGAGTTCGGCCTCGCGCTCGAAGCGGGCGAGGGAGGAGTCGCGCACGAAGGCGCCGGCGATGACCTTGAGGGCGACCTGTCGGCGGGGCTTCTCTTGCTCGGCGAGGTAGACGACGCCCATGCCGCCGCTGCCGAGCGTGCCGAGGACTGTGTAGCGTCCGATGCGTGCTGCGACGGGCAGCATGCCCTCGAGGGCGAGGCCCGCGCGTTCGGACGCGAAGCGGTCCGGGTCGAGGAACTCGTCGTCGAGGTGCTCGAGGAGCGCGAAGACCTCGCCGGCGAGGGATGGGTCGTCGCTGGCGGCGTCGCGCACGGCGCGCGTTCGCTCGGAAGGCGGGAGCGCCGAGGCGAGGGCGAAGAGTTCCTCGATGCGAGCCTCGCGCGTGTCCCTCACGCACCGCCTCCGGACGTGGCGTCGGGGTCGCGCGCGCCGACCATCGCACGACGGAGCCAGGCGCGGGCGAAGGCCCACTCGGTTTTGACTGTGGCCGGTGAGAGACCCATCGCGGCGGCGGTTTCTTCGATGGAGAGGCCGCCGAAGAAGCGGAGACTGACGATCTGCGCTTTGCGATCGTCGTAGAGCTCGAGTTTCTTGAGGGCGGCGTCGAGCTCGATGAGGTCGATCTGCTCCTCGGAGTCGACGCGGACGGCGTGCTCGCCGAGGTCTTCGCGGTCGCGCCCGCCGCCGTGCTTCAGGCGTTTGGCGTGGCGGGCGCGTTCGACGAGGATCCTGCGCATGGCGAGGGCGGCGGCGGCGAAGAAGTGGCCGCGATGGTCCCAGGGCTGGTCTTTGGCGGAGCCGATGACGCGGAGGTAGGCCTCGTGGACGAGAGCGGTGGGTTCGAGGGTGAGCCCGGCGCGTTCTTTGGACATGCGCGAGCGCGCGAGCCGGCGCAGCTCGTCGTAGACGGCGGGGAGGAGACGGTCGGCGGCCTGCGCGTCGCCCCCGGCGATCTCGCGGAGCAGCATCGTCACATGCTCTTCGGGCAGGTCCATGCCGGCGGCGCTCATGGCAGATCTCCGGGGGCCGTTTCGATTCTCCCGCCTGATCGGGGCGAGAGCAACACGGTCTCGCGGGCGGGTCGAAGATTCTCTATCCATGCGACAACCGGACGACGCATGGATGGGTATCGGGTCACTTTCCGCACTTCCGACCGAGAGTCTCATGAACCACACGCAGGCGACGATCCTCCGAGAGCACGCGAGACGGCTCGAGCCGGGCATGGCCGGGGCTGTCGAGCACTTCTATCGGACGCTGTTCGAGCGATACCCGGCTGTTCGGTCTTTGTTCCCGGCGGACATGACTCGACAGCGCGGGCATCTGCTCGCGACCGTGGCGCTGGTGGCCAAGAACGCCGACCGTCTGGACACACTGGAGGAGCCCCTCATGGACCTTGGAGCGCACCACGCGTCGATCGGCGCGATGGCGGAGCACTACCCGCTGGTGCTGGAGGGGCTGCTCGAGTCGCTGCGCGTGGCGGACTCCGGGGCGTGGACGGACGAGGTCGAGGGGGCGTGGCGGGCGGCGCTGTCGCGCGTCGCGGAGCTGATGCTCAAGGGCGCCGCGAGAGCGGCGCAGTCGGCGGCGGACCGGATCGCTGCCGGCGTGAAGGGCTGATCGAAAATCTTTCGGGATCGTCAGCCACCCGTTCCTGGCGTGTCGCATGACTGACCGGACAGGGAGATGACGAGGAGACGGCCCCGGCGGCGAAAGCCGAAGGGCGCCGATTCGGAGTGGCCCGCGGTCGCGCACGGATGCGACCGGGGCGTCCCGACGCGAGTGAGTGATTCACCATGGACATCGTCCACGCCGGTTGTCGGCGCGGCACGCGCTGTCGGTGCGCTCGCGTTCTCTCACGCACGACACCTCACGAGGAAACGCCATGAACCGCACGAAGATCGCCGCTCTCACCCTGCTCGCCGGCACGCTCGCCGGGGTCGCGTCCGCCCAGTCCATCAACATCGAGGTGAACTCGACCTCGACGACCGTGGGCGTGCCCTCGGTCATCTTCGCGGGCGCCGCGGCCGAGCCGGGGAGCTGGAACATCGTGCACTCGGGGTCGAACAGCTACACGCTGCGCGACCGCTTCGGCAACAACACGCCGGCGACGCTGACGGTCTCGGGGCAGGGCGTAATCACGACCTCTCCGACGCCGGGGCTGTCGAGCAACCTCGCGCTGCTGATGAACGACTTCCACCGGGCGAGCACCGGTCAGATCACCTACGAGATCAACAACCTGCAGTACGGCCGGTACGCGATCTATACCTACGCGGCGCACCCGAACGACGCGGCGAACCGGGCGCAGGTGAAGGTCTACGCCGACGGCTGGCAGAACACGCAGGTCGTGGGCGGCGCGCTGAGCGGCGTGCAGGTCGATCCTGAGAACCTCTACAGCGTGCACGTCGTGAACCTGCAGCTGAGCAACTCGATGACGATCCGCGTGGAGCCCTTCACGGGCGCGGCGGTCTGCGCGGGCATTCAGATCAAGAAGCTGCCCGACGACCAGCCCCGGATGCGGATCTACGTGAACGACAACGCGGAGGGCGAGCCGCTGGGCTTCTCGTGGGTGGGCGCGCTGCGCGACCTGCAGATCGCGCTGCGGACCGCGAAGATGGCGGGCGGCGAAAAGTGCGAGATCTGGGTCGCGCAGGGCATCTATAAGCCCACCACGGGCACGGACCGCGGCGCGACGTTCCGCGTCCCCAGCGGGCTGAAGCTCTACGGCGGGTTCGCGGCGAACGAGACCACGCTGGCGCAGCGGACCTTCCCCGAGTTCTACATCACGAACCTGTCGGGCGCGATCGGGACCTCCGCCCAGAACGACAACTCGTACACGGTCGTGACGGTCGAGAACGCGTCGAACCAGACGCTCATCGACGGGTTCACGATCTCTCGCGGCTCGAACGACGTGCTGGGAATCGACGCCAACGGCGGCGGCGTGCGGGTGATCAACTCGTCCCCGACCTTCCGCAAGACCAAGTTCATCAGCAACTACGCGACGATCGACGGCGCCGGCGTCTATGTGAAGAGCGGCGAGGCGCGCTTCGCCGAGTGCCTGTTCTACACCAACACCACGGGCCTCGGCGCCGGCGCGGCGCTGGCCTCGACCGGCAACGCCACGGTCGTCGCGCACAACACCCGCTTCCAGCGCAACGACGCGGCGAGCCACGGCGGGGCGCTCAACATCGGCGGCGGGGCGCGGTTCGTGAACTGCCTGTTCTCGGGCAACACCGCGGTGAACAACGGCGGCGCGGCGCTCGTCAGCGCGACCAGCGGCGTCCGTGAGTTCATCAACTGCACCTTCGCCGGCAACACCTCCGGCGGGACGAGCGGCGCGGTGCACATGATGAACAGCGTGCAGATGGCGGTCCGCAACACCATCATGTGGGACAACGCCGACACCGCCGCCGCCCCCTCGGTGGGCGGGGCGACAGGGCAGCTCGCGGTCGAGCGCAGCACGCTGCAGGGCTTCTTCTTCCCGATCGGCTCGACCAACAGCAACGCCGACCCGATGTTCGCCAACCCGCGCGGGGCGAACAACGTCTACGGCGACTTCGACGATGACTTCCGCCTGCGGCGCGGCTCCCCGGCGATCGACTCGGGTGAGAACGCGTTCCTCGTCGCCGACATCTTCGATCTCAACAGCAACAACAACACCTCGGAGACGGTGCCCGTCGACCTCAACGGCGTCGCCCGCGCCGTCCGCACCCCCTACGCCCCTGCCGGCGTGCACCCCAGCCCGGTCGACATGGGCGCCTTCGAGCATCAGCCCACCTGCGCCGCGGACCTCAACGGCGACGGGGTCGTGAACTTCGCCGACCTCAACATCGTGCTCTCGAACTTCGGCGACGCGTTCCCCCCTGCCGACACCAACGCCGACGGCGTGGTGAACTTCGCCGACCTCAACGCGGTTCTGACCGCCTTCGGCGCGAACTGCCCGGCGAACTGACGCGATCTTGCCACACCCCCTGACCCACGACGCCCCGGCGGGCCACGCCGGGGCGTTCGTCTTTCCCCCAGCCCGGGATGGGACGGTACCATTCCCGTCGCCCAGATCCCTTTGCGAAAGGTCATGCCATGAAACGATTCGTCGCGATGCTCGCTCCTCTGTTCCTCCTCGGCGCGCTCGGGCTGACCGCGGCGCCTCAGGACGCGCAGACCCGCCTTGGGGACCCCTACCCGCTCGAGACCTGCATCGTGTCCGGCGTTCGGCTGACCCAGATGGGCAACCCGGTGGTGTTCATGCACAACCGTCGCGAGCTGCGGTTCTGCTGCGACGCGTGCGTCGAGACCTTCGAGAAAGGCCCGGAGAAGCACCTCGCGGCGCTCGACAAGGCGATCATCCGCCAGCAGATCGGCTCGTACCCCCTCACGCACTGCGTGGTGAAGCCCGAGGACCCTCTCGAGATCGAGGGCGCGCACGACGTGTCGATGACGCTCGTGTGGAACAACCGGCTGGTTCGGCTGTGCTGCCCGGGCTGCGAGGAGAAGTTCCTCGCCGATCCTGAGAAGTTCATCCGGGTGCAGAACGACGCGGTGATCGCTGCGCAGAAGGACTCGTACCCGATGAACACGTGCGTGATCTCGGGCGGGAAGCTCGGGTCGATGGGGCATGTCGTTGACTATGTCTTCGCGAACCGGCTGGTGCGGTTCTGCTGCGCCCCGTGCATCGAGGACTTCGAGAAGGAGCCCCTGAAGTACCTCAGGCAGATCGACGCGGCGGCGGCGCGCTGACCGGCGGCCCGGCGCTGGGCGGGGCTTTCCCGTCGCAGATCCACAGCGCCGCGAGCCCGACGCGCAGACGCGGCGGCGTGAAGGCGTTCGCGAGCCATCGCAGGAAGGGGCGCCCGACCTGCAGGGCCAAGGCCAGAACGACGAGCCCGAGCCCGACGCCGATCGCGGTCAGGGGCCTCGCGAGGCGTTCAGCCGCGAATTGTTGCGCCGACACCCAGCTGCCCCAATACAAGAAGACCTGGGACTGTCGCAGGACGAACCACGCGATCAAGGCCGCGACGGCGCCCCACGCGAGCGCCGGCAGCAGAAGCCGTCTGCCCCGAAGGTGCGGTACGAGCCCTGCCAGCAGCACGCCGCAGACCGTGGCCGTGAGCGCGATGCCGAAGAGGTGCATGGTCACGTCGCGCAGCATCGCGGGGTAACCCCCTGCGCGAGCGAAGAGCTCGTCCTTGCGGTCGAACGCTCTCCACCACGCGTCGTCGATGGGCGTCCATGGGTTCGGCGTGAGGTGCTGCGGCGCGACGGCGCCGGCCCCGCCGTACCGGGTGGTCACATGCTCTCTGCCGGCCTCCGTGCCCAGGAACTCGCGGGAGATTTCCTTCCCGTAGGTGGTCGAAGCCGAGTCGACCATCGCGGAGCTGATCGCGTTGACGATGATCGAGCTGGCGAGCACGAGGACGAGGATCCCGACGATCCAGGTGGCGACGAGCGCCGAGGCCCACCGGCGCGCCCACACGCCCAGCGCCGGGTATTCCTGGATCGCGACGCAGGTCGCGCACTCCGGGCATCGCACGATGAGCATCTGGTAGACGGGCTCGCGGAGGATCGGCTGGCCGTGCAGGTTGAACCCGCAGGAGATGCAGCACCGATCGCCGGTGATGATCGAGACGCGCTGCATGGTCACGGCGTTGTCGCCCGGGCTGGTCATGCGAAACCCCTTCGTCGTGCGCGGGACCTTCGGAGGAGCGATCGTCGCCGGGCGCCGAGGGAGCGCGCGTGGGTTCGCCGGAAAAGCGATCTGACAGGCGATGCGGCGAGGATCGTGAGCGTGGACAGCGAGACAACGACAAGCGAGAGGATCACGGTCTGTTCGAAGACGCGGATCGGATCGGATCGCGGCGTGTGCGGGGCTCGGCTCGCCTCGATCGCGTGCACGACAAGGAAGCACGCGAGGACGATCGCGAGGATCGCGAGCCAGTCGCCCCACGCGCGGAGCGTGCGCCGGTGGACGCACGCGATGGAAGACCACCCGGCGATGCACGCCGAGACGAATCCAAGCACGATGACGCCCCCGACCGGGAAGCGTCGCCCGGCGATGACGAGCCACGAATCGGTGACGGAGACGTGCTGATCGAACCAGCGATCGTCGTGTTCCAGGCCGAAGAGGCGAGGCGACGGCCCGGCTTCGACGGCGCCGCGCGCGAGCGAGTGCGACATGGCGACGCAGACGAGGGCGAGGATGACCACCAGGACGGTCTGCCCGACGAGCGCCGCGGCGGCGCAGACGGTGCGCCGAGCGTTGCGGAACGCGTTGCGCTGGGCGCGTGGAGCGCGGGCCCAGCCGGAGGCGCAGCGGGGGCAGACGACCACGGGCTGCGCGACGACGCTGCCGAGCCGGGCCGGGATTCCCGAGAGTTCCTGGCCGCAGCGTGGGCAGATATGCGAGCGAGCCATGGCGATACCTTACCGCAGACGGGTGGACGAGCGTCGTTCAGGAACCTCCGGGGGCGCCGGCTCGTCCATAGGCTGTACGCGTATGCAGAGCCGGTCGATCCCCGAAAGAGTGAGACTCGCCGCCGCCGCGACCCGGTCGGGCGTTCGCCGGTACCCGGGCGTGATCGCCCGATCGCTGCGCGAGATGGCCGGTGGCGCGGCCGGCCCCGCCAGCCCCCCCGACGCCGCGGCGTCCCGGGCGGAGTTCCTCGGTGTGTACGACCTTGAGAACGCGGCGGCGTGGCTCGGTCACGCGTCGGTGCTGCTGCGGTTCGATCGGCGCACGGCGCTCGTCGATCCGGTGCTGTCGTCGCGGATCGGCCCGCGCATCGCGGGGAGGGTGATCGGTCCGAGCCGGCTGACGCCCTGCCCGGTGCGGGCCGAGGACCTCCGCGCCTCGGAAGCCGTGCTGATCACGCACGCGCACTTTGATCACCTGGATCGGCCGACGCTGGAGGCGATCGCGTCGGCCAGGACGGTGGCGATCGTGGCGCGCGGGCTGCGATCGTTGATGCCTCGCGGGTTCCGGGAGGTGATCGAGCTGGACTGGGGCGGTCGGTTCGAGCTGGACGGGTTCGCGGTGCGCGCCGTCGAGCCGGCGCACTGGGGCGCGCGAACGGCGTTCGATCGGGGGCGCGGTTTCAACGCGTACGTGATCGAGTCGGACGCCGGGCTGTCGCTGGCGGCGGGCGATACGGCGCACACGCGCGTCTTCGACGCGCTGGACCCAATCGACCTGGCGATCTTCGGGATCGGCGCGTACGACCCGTGGGAGCATCAGCACGCGACGCCGGAGCAGGTGTGGGACATGTTCACCGCGATCGGCGGGGTCGCGTCGCGCAACGGGCTGCTGCTGCCGGTGCACCACTCGACGTTCGAGCTCTCGGACGAGCCGGTGGAGGAACCGATGCGCCGTCTGCTCGAGGCGGCGGGCGATCGCTCGGATCATGTGCTGCGCGCGCGGCCGGGGGATGTGTTCGAGCTGCGGGCGCGGGGTCCGGCGGCTGACGATCGGTGAGTCAGAGCAGCGGGCCGAAGAGGCGCGCGACGTGCTCGACCGCCTTCTCGGCGAAGGGCCTGCGGCGCCATTCTTCCTGGGTGAGCGAGTCGGACTCTTCGATGTAGCCGGTCTGGAGCCAGCGGAGCTGGCTGGCGAAGTCGTCGTCGTAGACGAAGAGCGTCGCCTCGAAGTTCAGCCAGAAGGATCGCATATCGATGTTGACGGAGCCGATCATGCCGAACCGCCGGTCGACGGTGATGGTCTTGGCGTGGAGGAGGCCTCGCCGATGGAGCCGGATGCGCACCCCGGAGGCGAGCAGCCCCCCGAACTCTGACTTGCCCGCGAAGCCGACGAGCGGGGAGTTGACCTTCTTGGGGACGACGAGTGTGACCTGGACGCCGCGCATCGCGGCGGCCTGGAGGGCGAGGCGCGTGGGGTCGTCCGGGACGAAGTAGGGCGTCGTGATGATGAGCTCTTCGCGCGCCGAATAGATCGCGGTCAGGATCGACTGCTGGATCGCGAGAGGGCCGGACTGCGGGCCGGACGGCGCGAGCTGGACCACGCCACCCTCGGCGATCTCGAATTCGGGGAGGTATTCGGTGTCTGGCCCGATCCTGTGCCGCGCGTCCATGTCCCAGTCGCGGATGAACATGACGCTGACTGCCTGCGCAGCGGGGCCTTCCATGCGCACGGTCGCATCGATCCAGGGGCCCGGGCCTCCGGAGCCCTTCACATTGAACGCTGAGTCGTTGAGGTTCTGACTCCCGATGTAGGCGACTCGTCCGTCGATGACGGCGGCCTTGCGGTGGTTGCGCAGGTCGACGCGTGCGAAGAGCGCGCGGAACGGGTTGGCCGGGAGCGCGGCGACGATCTGCACGCCCGCCTTGCGCATCGACGACGCGAGGGGCGATCGGAGGAAGTCGGCGCTGCCGACGGCGTCGACGAGGACTCGCGCGTTGATCCCTCGCTGCGCAGCGCCGATGAGCGCTTCGCCCACCTTGCGAGGGCCTTGGCCCTGCGTGGACCAGATGTAGTACATGAGGTGGGCGTGATGCTTCGCGGTCTCGATGTCCCGGACGAGGGAGTCGAGGAGTTCGTCGCTGTCGCTGATGAGCGAGAGGCGGTTGCCCTTGAGGGGCGGGAGGCCCGAGACGGCGCCGCAGAGCCGGGCGACGTGATCGAAGGGTTCGCTCTCGTGGGTCCAGTCGGTCGCGCCGCCCTTCCACGCGCCGATCGCGCGTTCTTCGAGGTCTGCGTCGACCTGGCTGTGGAGGCGGCTGCGTTTCAGGCCCAGGCGGTTCTCGCCGATGAGCAGGTAGAGCGGGACGCCGAACAGCGGGAGGAAGAGGAGGATGAACGACCACGCGAGCGTGGTCGACACATTGAGTTTGCGGACGAGCACTCGCGCGATCAGGCCGATCCGCAGCGCGTAGTCCGCGAGGAAGATGGCGAGTGGGACCCACGAGAGCATGGGGGAAGGGTACCCGGACGCTCGCCGGCCCGCGCTGTGTGCGATCGGGTGGTGCGGTCAGCCGGCGTCGCGCGCCCGCCACGCTTCGAGGGCCTTTGCCTCTCGCTCGGGCGTGAGCCCGGCGCGCATGGTCTTGCGCCGTTCCTCGGGCTGCTGCTTCCACCACTCGAGGGTGTCGCGGACGGTGTCGAGCATGGGGCGGGGCTTGAGCCCGTTGGCGAGCGCCTTGGCGCTGCTGACCTGCCCGAAGGCGGCGAAGGCGCCCTCGGCGGGCGCGTAGCAGGGCATGTCCTGCCAGGGGCGGATGCCCTGCTCTGTAAGGAAGGCGAGGGGCACATAGACGAACTTCGCGTCGGAGTTGCTGGCGGTCTTGCAGGCGTCGAGGAGGCCCTTGATGGTGCGCTCGCGCATCGCGGAGTCGGCGTTGTAGACGCCCACGATGCGCCTTTCTGCGCAGTGGACGATCCACGCGCCCAGGTCGCGGACATCCATGTGCTGGATGTAGTTGGAGCCGTCGCCGGGGGCGAGGACCTCGCCGCCGCGCGCGACGCGCGCGGGCCAGTAGGTGAAGCGGTCGGTGGTGTCGCCGGGGCCGACGATGAGGCCGGGCCGGATGTTGGTGGCGCGCCCGGGCATCTGCGCTTCGGCGGCCTGCTCGCAGAGGGCCTTGAGCGGGCCGTAGGTTGCGCCGGTGACCTGTTCGATCGTTTCGTCCTCGATCGTGCCGACGGGCGAGGTCTCGTCCATGCCCGGCGTCGGGTACGACGCGTACACGGAGATGGTGGAGATCATGATGTACTGTCCGACGCGGTCTTTGAGTATGCCGGCTGCGTCGCGGACCTGTCGCGGGTAATAGGCGCTGGTGTCGATGACGCAGTCCCAGTCGCGGCCCTTGAGTTTGTCGAGGTCGGCGTTGCGGTCGCCCTGGATCTTCTCGAGTTCGGGGAAGAGGTCGGCGTTGGTGCGCCCTCGGTTGAAGAGGGTGACCTCGTGGCCGTTGGCCATCGCGGCGCGGACGGTGTGCGGCCCGAGGAAGCCGGTGCCTCCGAGGAAGAGGATCTTGAGTTTGCGGTCGCCGGTGGCGCCTGCGCGCTGCTGGAGCATGGCGGCGTTGGCGATCGCGCCCGCGCCGCCCATGGCGGCGAGCGCGCTCACTGCGGCGGCGGACTTGAGGAACAGGCGGCGGGCTTCGGACTGGGGGTGGTTCATAGCGGCTCTCCTCGGGGCGACCGGGCGGCGCCCGCGACGGGCGTGGCCGCTAGATCAACCGGCTCGATCGGGCCGGGATGCAGGGTGTTTTCGCGGTTTGTCGCGTGCGCGAGGCGGCGCTGTCGCGCCCCGAGGAAGATGGCCGTGGCGCCCCAGAGGGTGGTGATGGGCAGCGCGATCCACACGATGCCGAACTCAGCGCCTTTGACGGCCTTGTCGGCGACGGCGCCGATCGCGTCGCCGCCGCGATAGATGAAGGTGTCGACGAAGCCCTTGGCCTTGTATTTTTCGTTGCGCGGGATGACGGTGAAGAGCGTTTCTCTCGCGGGTTTGGAGAGGGCGAAGTTCGAGGCGCGCGTCGCGACGAGGACGACGACCATGGTGGTGAGGAGCGCTTCGTCGGGCGCGAGTTCGAGGGCGAGGAAGCCGAGGGTGAAGATGATGGGCAAGAGCAGGAGTGTCGGGCCGACGCCGAGCGCGCGGATCACTCGCCCCGTGAGGAAGATCTGCACGACGATGGTGAGGATGTTCGTCCAGAGGTTGATGCTGGCGAAGAGCTGTGTCTGCGCCGCGCGCCCGTCGACGAAGCGGTCGACGATGCGCGCCTGCTGGAAGTAGAAGAAACTCCCGGTGATGGTCTGGCAGAGCATGAAGACCGCGATGCCCAGGAGGTAGGGCGACCGCGCGGTCATGGTGACGCCCTCGACGAGAGACTTCCACGAGAAGGGCGAGGGGGCCGGGTCGGTGGCGGGTTCGTTTCGCTTCGCGTGTGCGCGGGCTGAGGCGCGTTCGGCCTGAAGGAGGACGACGATCGCGCCGACGAGGAACGCGGCGGACGCGAGGGGGAGGTGCTCCTGCCCGATGTGGCGCGTGAGCGTGGCGGTGATGGTCGACCCGAGGATCGCGCCGGCGGTCCCCCCCACTGCTATGCCCCCGAAGACGCGTTTGGCCTGTTCGAGGGTCCAGACATCGGCCATCAGCGAGGTGAACGCGGCCATGACGAAGAGGTTGAACGCGCTGGCCCAGACATAGAAGAGTCGCGCCGTCCATGGGCCGACCTCGGGCTGCGCGCGCAGGACGAAGGTGAACGCGATGAGGTTGATCGCGAGGAACGAATAGAGCGCGACGAGGATGACGCGGCGGGGGGCGAGATGGACCAGGGCGCCGTAGACAGGCGTGAAGAGCAGGGTGGCGGCGAGGGTGCCGAGGAAGAGGTAGTTGAGGTCTTCGACGCCGGCCTGCACGCCCATCTGCTCGCGGACTGGGCGGATGATGTACCACGCGGCGAGCACGAGAAAGTAGCCGGCGGCGGACCACGCGACGGGCGCGGCCTCGCCCTCGCGGATGTTGAAGAGGGATCGGATGGGCGAGGGCGGGGAGATGGGATGCTCCGTGTCGTCGTGGGCGGCGCGTCGTGCGCCGTGACGCTTACCGCCTGTCCGGCAGCGGGATGCGGGCGGAGCGCGGCGTGCGGAGGGGAATGAAAAGACGCGGCCCGCCCCGGAGGACGAGCCGCGTGCGCGTGTTGCTCGCGCCGCTGACGGCGTGGTCAGCGACGAAGAACGAGAGTTCTATCGGTTGAGGATGGTCGCGTCAGGTGGTGTAGTCAGCATTAATGCGGATGTAGCCCTCGGTGAGGTCGCACGTGAAAAATGTCGCCTCTTCGCCTCCCGTGTTCAGGCGAATCTCGATGTCGACATCGGGTCCGGCGAAGGCGCGTTTGAGCACGTCGCGCGCCGTATCTGCTGGCGCACCATGGACAAAGAGCGAGGCGCCGCCCACGAGGACCTCGATGCGGTCGAGGTCGAAGGGAGCGCCGGCGCGTCCGACGGCGGCGACGATGCGCCCCCAGTTGGGGTCGCCCCCCGCGATCGCGGTGCGCACAAGCAACGACGAGGCGACGGTCTGGGCGACCTTCTCGGCGTCGGTTTCGGTGTCGGCGTCGGTGACGCGGACGCGGACGACCTTCTTGGCGCCCTCGCCGTCGCGGACGATGAGGAGGGAGAGTTCGGCGCAGACGCGCTCGAGCGCTTCCTGGAGCATCTCGCGCGGGAACTCGCCGGCGGCGCCGGAGGCCATGGCGAAGACGCAGTCGTTGGTGGAGGTGTCGCCGTCGACGGTGACGCGGTTGAAGGTGCGCTTCGTCGCGGTGCGCAGCATGTCGGCGAGGTCGTTTGATTCGATCGCGGCGTCGGTCATGACGACGCCCAGCATGGTGGCCATGTTGGGGTGGATCATGCCCGAGCCCTTGGCGACGCCGACGAAGCGCGCGGTGCGCCCGCCGAAGTGCACGCGGGCTTCCGCGTACTTCTCGCAGGTGTCGGTGGTGAGGATGGCGGCGGCGGCGTCGTCGAGGCGGTCTGGCGCGAGGGCGTTGATGAGGGGGTTGTAGGCCTCGATCATCTTCTGGTCGGGCATCTGCATGCCGATGACGCCGGTGGAGGCGAGCAGGATCTCTTCGCGTGCGCAGCCGAGGGTGGAGGCGAGTTTCTCGGCGGTGCGCTGGGCGCGCGCGAAGCCCTCGGCGCCGGTGCACGCGTTGGCCATGCCGGAGTTGATGAGCACGGCGCGGGCCTTGCCCCCGGTTGCCTTGAGGTGGTCCTCGGAGATGGTGACCGGCGCGGCGCGCACGACATTCATCGTGAACACGCCGGCGGCGGAGGCGCCCTCTCGGCAGAGGAAGAGCGCGAGGTCGCGTCGCCCGCTCTTGCGCAGGCCGACCGCGAGGCCGGCGGCCTCGAACCCCGTGGGGCAGCGGAGCGACGAAAGGTCGAGCGTCGCCATCTCGATGCCGTTGTCGTGGAGCGAACTCATGATCACCTTCACGACCTCCTTTCCTGCGCCGAGAGACGCTTCGAGGCGCTCTCGATTGCTTCGCGAACCCGGGTCGGCGACGCGCCGCCCGGGACATCCCGGCGCGACAGGGCCGCGCCGACCGTCAGAGATTCGTACACGCCCTGGGTGATCGTCGGGACCACCGAGCGCAGTTGTTCGAGAGAGAGGCCCTGCAGTTCCACGCCTTGCTCGATGGCGAGTCGCACGAGCACGCCGACGGCGTGGTGCGCGTCGCGGAAGGGCATGCCCTCGCGGACGAGGAAGTCGGCGAGCTCCGTCGCGTTGGCGTAGCCGGCGATGGACGCCGCGGCGGCGCGTTCGCGGTGGAGCGTGAGGCCGTTGAACACCTCGGGCACGAGGCGCAGACAGATCGAGAGGTGCGCCATCGCGTCGAAGAGGGGTTCCTTGTCTTCCTGCAGGTCCTTGTTGTACGCGAGGGGAAGGCCCTTGAGCGTGACGACGAGGGCGGTGTGCGCGCCGATGATCCGACCGGCTTTGCCGCGGAGGAGTTCGAGCGCGTCTGGGTTCTTCTTCTGGGGCATGAGCGACGAACCGCTGGTGACGGCGTCGCTGAGGGAGACATACGCGAACTCGGCGCTGGAGTAGATGATGAGGTCTTCGGCGAGGCGCGAGAGGTGCGTGGCGCAGAGGGCGGCGGCGGCGAGGGCCTCAACGACGAAGTCGCGGTCGCTGACGGCGTCGAGGGAGTTGGCGGTCGGGCGATCGAAGCCGAGTTCGCGCGCGAGGGCTTCACGGTCGATGGGGTAGGCGGTCCCGGCGAGGGCCGCGGAGCCGAGGGGGCACTCGTTGGCGCGCCGTGCGGCGTCCTCGAAGCGCGACGCGTCGCGTGCGAGGGCCTCGACATGGGCCATGCACCAGTGGCCGAAGGTGACGGGCTGGGCGCGCTGGAGATGGGTGTAGGCGGGGAACGGGGAGTCGCACTCGCGGGCGGCGACCGCGAGGATGGCGTATTGGGCGGCGCGGAGTTCTTCGACGCGCGCCGCCAGCGCGTCGCGCACCCAGAGTCGCAGGTCGGTGGCCACCTGGTCGTTGCGGCTGCGCCCGGTGTGGAGTTTCTTTCCCGTCGCGCCGATCTTCGTGGTCAGGCGCGCCTCGACCCAGGAGTGGACATCCTCTTCGGCGCTGGCGAGGACGCTGGCAGGGTCTGCCATGCCTTCGTCGAGGACCTCGCGCAGGCCGTTGACGAGCGCGTCGCGTTCGTCGTCGGTGATAACGGCTGCGCGCGCGAGGGCGTTGGCCCAGGCGATGGAGCCGCGGACATCCTGTTCGAGGAGCGCGATGTCGAAGGGCAGCGAGTCGTTGATCGCGCGGAAGAGTTCGGCGCGCGATCCCTCGAAGCGTCCGCCCCAGAGGGTGGCCATCGTCAGACCTTCGCCTTCTTCTTGAGGGCGGCGATGCGCTGGGGCAGGGAGTGCAGGCGGATGAAGCCCTCGGCGTGCTTGTGGTCGTAGACGGCGTCTTCGCCGAAGGTGGCGAACTGTTCGGAGTAGAGCGACTCGGGGGAGCGGCGCTGGGTGGCGGTGGCCTTGCCCTTGTGCAGGCGGACGACGACCTCGCCGGTCATCGGCTTGGCGATGGATTCGGCGGCGGCCCAGAGGGCCTCGCGCAGCGGGGTGAACCACTTGCCGTCGTAGACGAGGCGCGAGAACTTGAGGCCGAGTTCCTCGCGGTAGAAGCGGGTGTCGCGGTCGAGCACGAGTTCTTCGAGGGCGCGGAGGGCCTCGACGATGACGGTGCCGCCGGGGGTCTCGTAGCAGCCGCGCGACTTCATGCCGACGCAGCGGTTCTCGACGAGGTCGATGCGCCCGACGCCGTGCTTGCCGGCGATGGTGTTGAGTTCGGCGAGGAGGTCGTCGGCGGCCATGGCGACGCCGTTGAGTGCGATGGGGTAGCCCTCCTCGAAGGTGAGGTGCACATCTTCGGGGGAGTTGGGCGCGTCGGCGGGCGACACGCTCATGAGCCAGACATCCTCGGGGGGCGCGTTCCAGGGGTCTTCGAGGGCGCCGCCCTCGTGGGAGACGTGCCAGAGGTTGCGGTCGCGGCTATAGATCTTCTCGCGGCTCGCTGCGCAGGGGATCTTGCGCTCTTCGAGGTAGTTGAGGAGCGACTCGCGCGAGCGGAGGTTCCACTCGCGCCAGGGGGCGATGACTTTCAGCTCTGGCGCGAGGGCGGCGTAGGCGCCCTCGAAGCGGACCTGATCGTTGCCCTTGCCGGTGCAGCCGTGGGAGATGGCGTCGCAGCCGGTCTGGAGGGCGACCTCGACCTGGGCCTTGGCGAGGATGGGGCGCGCGATGGCGGTGCCGAGGAGGTACTTCCCGTCGTAGATGGAGCCCGCGATCATCGTGGGCATGACGTAGTCCTCGACGAACTCGCGCTTGAGGTCGACGACGTAGCAGGCGCTCGCGCCGCTGTTCTTCGCCTTGTCCTCGACGCCGTGGAGTTCGTCGGCGCCCTGGCCGACATCGCCGACGACGGCGATCACTTCGCAGTGGTAGTTCTCGATGAGCCAGGGAACGATGGCGGAGGTGTCGAGACCGCCGGAGTAGGCAAGGGCGACTTTCATGGATCTCTCTCTCTTTCGGCGGCGTGCGTGCCGCGCGTCTCTCTGTGCGTGGGCCGGAAGGGGCCGGGCGGCGGGCGTCGTTGGATCTTACGGGGCGAGGAGGTGGAGCAGGAGCGCGTTCTGGGCGTGCATGCGGTTCTCTGCCTGGCGGAGGACGATGGAGCGGGGCCCGTCGATGACTTCGGGGGCGACCTCTTCGCCGCGATGGGCGGGGAGGCAGTGCATGAAGAGGGCGTCGTCGCCCGCGATGTTCATGAGGTGTTCGTTGACCTGGTAGGGCGCGAAGGTCTTGACGCGCTGGGCCTGCTCGGACTCCTGGCCCATGCTGGTCCATGTGTCGGTGTAGACGGCGTCGTTGCCGTAGACGGCTTCGATCTCGTCGGTGATGGTGAGCGTGCCGCCGCTGTCTTTGAGGAGTTTGCCGGCCGCCTTGACGGTCTGCTCGTCGGGCTCGTAGCCGGGGGGGCAGACGGCGGTGAAGCCCATGCCGAGGGTGGCAGCGCCGAGCATGAGGGAGTTGCACACATTGTTGCCGTCGCCGACGAAGGCGAGCTTGGCGCCCTTGAGATCGCCGAGTTTCTCCTTAAGAGAGAGCAGATCGGCGAGGGCCTGGCAGGGGTGATAGAGGTCGGAGAGCGCGTTGATGACGGGGACGGTGGAGTGCTTCGCGAGGTTCTCGATGACGGAGTGCTGGAAGACGCGCGCGACGACGCAGTCGGTCCAGAGGGACAGGTTGCTGCCGTAGTCGGCGACGGGCTCGCGCTGGCCGATGCGGGAGGAGGAGTGGTCGAAGTAGACGACCTTGGCGCCGAGTTTGGCGGCGCCGATTTCGAAGGAGACGCGTGTGCGCAGCGAGGGCTTCTCGAAGAGCATGACGAGGGACTTGCCTCGCAGGGCGTCTTCGTAGGCGAGGGGCTCGGCCTTGACGCGGATCGCGGTGTCGAGCAGGGCGTTGAGTTCAGTCGCCGAGAGTTCGCCGACGGAGAGGATGTCGGTGGCGGCGAGCGGGGAGATGGTCGTCTTCATGTCCGGGGCGGCGATGATCATGGCAGCCTCCTGAGCGCCGAATGGGAGCGCGGCGCGCGCGGATGCGGGTCGGTGGGGAGCGTCGTGACGCGATGATGGGGCCGGAGCGCGGCGGGTTGCTTACACGCCGAGCGTGAGTTCGGCGTGCTCGGCTCTTCGGACGCCGGGCAGGATGCGCGTGCCGACGAGTTCGCCCTCGGCGATGCGCTGGAGGTTGTGCGCGTCCTTCCACGACGCGATGACGGTGGGCGCGCCGGAGGCGTTGGCGGCGTGCACGGCGCCGCGGGCCTTGGGGATCATCCCGTTGCCGATGACGCCGGAGTCGATCATGTGCTCGACCTGATCGGCGCGCATGGAAGCGACGAGGGCGCCGCGCTGGTCGAGGATGCCCTCGACATCGGTGAGAAGGACGAGGCCCCGAGCGCCGACGATCCAGGCGACGGCGGCGGCGGCTTCGTCGGCGTTGACGTTGAGGGCTCCGCCCTGATCGTCGAAGCCGATCGAGGAGAAGACGGGGAGGAAGCCGGTGCGGATGAGGGAGAGGGGGAGGCGCGGATCGCCGCCCACGACCTCGCCGACGCGACCGGGGTCGAAGGAGAACTTGGTGGACTTGACGCAGCGGGCGAACATGCCGTCGGCGAGGGTGAGGCCGACGGCGGGGACGCCTCGGACCTGGAGCTGGGCAACGACGCCGGTGTTGATGACGCCGTTGAGGGTTGCGACGACCTCGCCGATGTGCTCGTCGGGGGTGATGCGAATGCCTTCCTTGCGGTCGGACTTCATGCCGAGCGCGGCGAGGCGCCGGTCGATGGCGGTCCCGCCGCCGTGGACGAGGATGATCCCGCGCGACTGGGTCTGGTGGAGGCGCGCGATGGCGTCCCACAGGGCGGACCCGGCGTCCGGATTGTCGACGGCGGCGCCGCCGAGTTTCACGACGAGGGGGCCGTTCGCGTGGGCGAGGGGGTTGTCCATATCGAAGGAGATCATCATGGGCGGTTGACGCGCGGCGTCAAGCCCGCGCCCTCCGGCTGGTTGGTGCGGATGTTCATGCACTGCACGGCCTGGCCGGCGGCGCCCTTGACGAGGTTGTCGATGGCGCTGACGACGATCAGGTGGCGGCTCGCGTCGTCGCTGGCGAGCGCGAGGTCGCAGAAGTTGGTGTGGGCGACGGCGTTGATAGTGGGCCACTCGCCCTGAGGGAGGAGCCGGACGAAGGGCTCGTTGGCGTAGAGAGAGTCGTAGAGGTCGCGGACCCTGGCGCCGGTCCAGCCCGGGGCGAGGTCGACGTGGATGGTGGACAGGATGCCGCGATCGAACTGGCCCAGGTGGGGCGTGAAGATGGTTTTCGTGTTGGCGTAGGCGTCGATCTCGGGCTGGTGGCGGTGAGAGAGGACGGCGTAGGGCTGGAGGGAGAGCTCGCAGAAGGAGGTCTTGAGGGAGGCGGCGCGTCCGGCGCCGCTGACGCCGCTGGTGGAGTCGATGATGGGCGCCCGGCCCTTCTCGATCGCGCCGGCCTTGACGAGGGGCGCGAGGGGGATGATCGAGGAGGTGGGGTAGCAGCCGGCGCAGGCGATGAGCTGGGCCTTGGCGAGGTGAGCGCGGTGGAGTTCGGGCAGGCCGTAGACGGCGCGCTCAAGCCAGTTCAGGGCGGGGTGGGGCTGTGCGTAGTGGGCCTCGAAGATCGCGGGGTCCTTGAGGCGGAAGGCGGCGGCGATGTCGATGACGACGGGGGCGCCGGGGGCGCCGGGGGCGCCGGGGGCGTCGAGGAGAGATGGGGCGAGGGTGAGACTGGCGGGGACGGGGGTGGCGAGGAAGACGACATCGGGGCGGGTGGCGAGGATGGCGTCGGGGGTTCCGGCGACGATGGGGAGCGTGATGAGGCCGCGGAACTGGGGGAAGAGCTGGTGGTAGTGCTGGGCGTCGCCTGCGGACTCGCTGCCGCGCTTGTCGGAGCCGAAGAGGCCGACGAGTTCGACCGAAGGGTGCGCGAGGAGGATGCGCACGAGTTCTCGCCCGCTGTAGCCGGAGGCGCCGACGACGGCGACGCGGATTGTGGAGGGGGAGTTGGTCATCGGACAAACGGGCGGGTCATGGGTCGCGGCTGACGCGACGCGTGGCGAGGGTGACGCGAAAGGAATGATTCGGAGGGGGCCCGGACGCGTTTCAACGCGTCGATTCGCGGGTCACTCGAGACCGGCGAAGACGCGGAAACGGTGCACGATCGATCTGGCTCGCTCGCCGCTGCGGCAGGCGAGGAAGAGGGTGTCGTCGCCGGCGATGGTTCCGACGACGCCGTCGATGCCGGCGCCGTCGAGGACGACGGCGAGGGCCTGCGCGTGGCCCGGGGCGGTCTTGAGGACGACGAGGTTGCCGGCCTGCTCGGCCTCGATGAGGTGCTGGCGGATGGCGCGTTCAACGGCCTGCTGGCGGTCGGTGCGGGCGAGGGCGGGCTGCGCGCCGGGTTCGGGGAGGACATAGCCCTCGGGGCCTTTGGCGACGCCCAGATCGCGGAGGTCGCGCGAGAGGGTGGCCTGGGTGACATCGACGCCCTCGGCGCGGAGCAACTCGCGGAGCTGCTCCTGCGAGTGCACGCCGCCGTGGGCGATGATGTCCGAGATGAGGCGCCCTCGACGGGCTTTCTGCGCGACCATGTGCATCATTATACATCGGCATGAATAGTCATGTCAATGAGCGGTGCGCGCGGATTTTTCGGGCCTGCGCTGGCTGGGCGTTCGGAACTGCGAGGCCTGGCCCGGGGAGCGGCACGCGGGACCAGGCGGAATGAGGGTGGATTCACCGCATATTCACCGGATGACCACGCGCCGGGGCGAAGATCCTGCTGTGAGACACGGGACACGGGGCGACGAGCCCCCTCCCCCACTGCCGGACAACTTTGGAGACGAGCCATGCCGAATAAACAGCAGACCAAAGGGACCGTGAACAAGGCCAAGGGCAAGGTCAAAGAGGCCGCGGGTCGCGCCACTGGCAGCGAGAAACTGCAGGCCGAGGGCAAGGCCGACCGCGCCAAGGGTCACTTCGAGAAGAAGGTCGGGGACGCGCGCGAGGGCGTCGAGAAGACCACCAAGCGAGCGGCCGACAGGATGACCTGACCGTTGCATTCACCGCGCTGCCACGGGACAGCGAGAACGAACTGCCACTCCCGATCTCCCGCCGCGGCGGCACAGGGTCGCGGCGGGATTCACCGAATCGCCTCATTCGTTGCCCGCGCGTTCACTCGCGAGGGCGGGATCGCCGCGAGCCGGCGCATCCCGATGCGGCACGACCGGACCCTGAGAGAGATCCGGTCGTGCCGTTTTTTGCTCGTGGATGTCGCGGTCGAGCGGGGTTGGTCAGGGCTGCATGAGCGACGCGCCCAGGCCGGGGCGCCCGCAGCCGGCGCAGGCGCCGTGCATGATGGCGTCGGCCGGGAGCGGCGCGCTGAGGGTGTCGGCGCCGGCGATCTCGAAGTAGAAGGGTTTGCGTGCGCGTTCGACGGGGGCGACGATGTTGAGGTTGCTCGCGTCGTAGACGAGCCCGTTGGCGACGGTGTACTGGATGAATTCCGAATCGCGGATGTCGGCGGTTGGGTCCTTGCCCTTCTGGATGACGATGATGTCGGCGAGTTTGCCGACCTCGAGGGAGCCGATGTCCTTGTCGAGGCCGAGGTACCTCGCGCCGTGCATGGTGCCGGAGCGGAGCGCTTCCATGGGGGTCATGCCGCCCTGCTCGAACATCCACATCTCCCAGTGGGTGCAGATGCCGGGGAGCTGGCCGTGGCCGCCGGCGTGGACGGTCTCGCCGATGTCGTAGATCTGCTTGGCGAGGGCGGCCTGCCGGATGTGGTTGTAGTCCTCGTCGGGGGCGGTGGTGCGCCGGCGAGCGCGCGGCTCGACGATGTGCATGGGGATGAAGTTGGTGACGCGCTCGTTGCGCCAGACCTCGGTCTTGTCGTACCAGTAGTTCTCGCCGCCCAGGCCGCCGTAGGCGACGCAGAGGGTTGGCGTGTAGCCGACCTGCGCGCCCTTCCACATATCGAGGACGTCTTTGTAGACGCGTTCGACGGGGAGGGTGTGCTCGACGCCGGTGTGGCCGTCGACGATCATGGTCATGTTGTGCATGAAGGTGGAGCCGCCCTCGGGGACGACCATCATGCCGAGTTCGCGCGCGCCGGCGAGGACCTGCTGGCGCTGGTCGCGCCGGGGCTGGTTGTAGCTCTTGACGCTCCACGCGCCGATGGCCTGCATGCGCCGGAGGTGGAACTTCGCGTCGTCGAGGGAGTCGACCTCTGCCTTGAACGAGCCGGCGGCGCCGTAGAGGATCGTGCCGGTGCTGAAGGTGCGCGGGCCGGGGACGAGGCCGGCCTTCACCATCTCGCTGCTGGCGAAGATGGTGTTGGTGTCGTTGCTGGGATCGTGGATGGTGGTGACGCCCATCGCGAGCTGCGCGGTGTTGACCCAGTTCTGCTGGGGGATGATGCCGGCGACGCCCTGGCTGCCGTGCGCGTGTGTGTCGACGAAGCCGGGGAGGATGACCTGCCCGTCCACATCGATGATCTTCGCGCCGCGCGGGGTGATGATGTCGGACGCCTTGCCGACCTGCGTGATGCGGTTGCCCTCGATGACGACGGCGCCGTTCTCGATGACGTCGTTGTTGTCGTTCATCGTGACGACGCGCCCGCCGGTCAGAACGACCGCGGGGCCCTGGGGTTTCGCGTGCGCCTGCTTGAAGCCGATGGCAGTCGTGGTGACGGGCTCGTCGGGGATCTTGCGGTTCTCGTTGAGGAACGCGAAGGTGTCGGAGAGGCGGCGCGAGGAGAGCGTGGGCCCGAGGGACCAGTGGAGCGTTTTGGAGTCGCCCGAGAAGTGGATCCACTCGCCGGCGTCGGTGGTGACCTTGGCCATGGGCGTGGACGATCCGGAGGGGCCGACCTTCACGGTCTTGCCGGTCTGGACGAAGGGCGCGACGTGCACGTTGAAACGCTCGATGAAGGCGACCCACGCGCCGTTGGGAGACACCGCGTAGCGCGTGGCCCAGTCGCTGGTGAAGTGGGTGCGCTCCTCGCTGCCGTCGAGGTTCATGGAGACCAGCGTGCGGTTGTCGGCGTCGCGCCCGCCGGAGGCGCGCTCGACGAAGACGCGGTCGGAGCGATCGGCGAACTGGGGTCGCGACCCGCTGCGCGTGACGAGGGTGGGTTCGGAGCCCTCGGAGGAAACGCGGAAGACGCCGGTGTCGTGGCTGTGGAGTGGCGAGGTGAGCCAGCCGCCGCCGACCTTGGAGAAGACGACGGTCTTGCCATCGGGCGAGAACACGGGGTCGATGTAGTGGCCGGGGGTTCGGGTCAGGGTGCGCGGGAGCGGCGCGTTGGCGCCGGTGACCACGGGCGCGACGCGCACGGAGCCCATGGTTTCGTCGTTCCAGGTCGTGTAGACGATGGAGCGCCCGTCGCGCGAGAACGACGGGTACATCTCGAAGTGGTCGTTCTGCGTCGTCAGGCGCCGGGGCTGGCCGCTGGGGAGGTCCTTGATGTAGATCTTGCCGAGCGCCTGGAAGGCGACCTTGTCGCCCATGGGGGAGACATTCGTCCAGCGGATGGCGCGGACGTCGAACTGCTCGGGCGCGACCTCGATGGGGAAGCGGACGGCTTCGGCCATGGTGCGTGTGTCGCGGACGCGGAAGGGGATCTCTTCGGCGCGCCCCGAGGCGACATCGACCTTGCGGATCTTGCCGCGGGCCCAGATGACGATGGACTTCGCGTCGGGCGTCCACGCGAACGCGGGGTAGACGCCGTGGATGGCCCAGGCCTCCTGCATATCGCGCTCGAGGTCGTCGTAGAGGCGGGTGATCCTGCCGGTCTGGGTGTCGAAGAGGTGGAGGGTGCTCTTGCCGTCGTGTCGACGGACGAAGGCGATGGTCTTGCCGTCGGGCGAGGGCGTGGGTCTCGCCGCGCCGCCGGGTCCGGTGATGTATCGCTCGCTGCGTCCGGTCTCGAGCTCGAGGCGGTTGACGACGTAGATCTGGCTGTTGGAGTCCTTGTCGTACTCGAAGTTGGAGCCCGGCGCGACATCCTCGGAGAAGTAGAGGTATTTCCCGTCGGGGGAGAAGATGGGCTCGTTGACGTCTTTCTGATCGGTGGGCTTCTCGGTGAGTTGGAGCCCGCCGGCGCCGCCGCCCTCGACGCCGCTGATGTGGTAGAGCCACATCTCGCCCGCGCCGAGCGAGCGCCTGCTTGTGAAGTGCTTGCGCGCGACGATGTACTCGCCGGAGGGGTGCCAGTTCGGGCCGTTGAGAAGGCGGAAGGTTTCCTGGGTGATCTGGCGGAGGGACTCGGGGTCGGCGTCGCGTTTGATGATCCAGATGTTGTCGCCGCCCTTGCCGTTCTTGCCGGTGCGGTCGGAGGTGAAGGCGACCCACTCTCCGTTGGGCGAGAAGCGTGGCTGCATGTCCCAGGCGACGCCCGAGGTGAGTTTGCGGGGCTCGGCGCCGGGGGCGCCGGTGATGGGCATGATGTAGAGGTCGCCCAGCATGTCGAAGACGATGTCGCGCCCGTCGGGAGAGACATCCAGGGACATCCAGGTGCCCTCGGTGGTGTCGATGCGCTGCTCGCGCGTCTTGCCGGTGAGGCCCTTGTCGACATCCCACTTCTTGGCGTCCTTGTCGTCGGACGCGAGGGCGGGGTGGACGAGGAGCGAGAGGCCGGCGAGGGCGACGAGCGTGCGGAGCGTGGCGGAGATCGGGCGTGAGCGCGGCATGGAGGTCCTCGCGAAAGACGGAACAGGACGAAACGGCGGACGCCAAGCGTACCGCCGAATCGGCGGTCGGGTCGCGTTCGGAGCGGGATTCCGGCGTCGGACTCCCCCTGCGCGGCGTGCGCGACGCTATGTTGCTCTCGCCATGACCGAACGCCCCAAACCGCCGCACACGCCCGTTCCCGAGGTCCCGGACGCACCCGCCCCCCCGAAGAAGCGGAATGTCTTCGACCGCTTCCTGAGCGGGATCGAGTGGGTGGGGAACAAGCTGCCGAACCCGGTGACGCTGTTCGCGCTGTTCGCGCTGGGTGTGATCGTGATCAGCGCGATCGCGGCGCACTTCGGCGTGGCGGTCGCGGACCCGCGCCCCAACGCGCCGGACGGCGCGCAGATGGTCGCGCGGAGTCTGCTGACGGCGGAGGGCGTCCGCTGGATGAGCGAGAGCATGGTCAAGATCTTCGTCGAGTTCGTGCCCCTGGGCACGGTGCTCGTCGCGCTGCTGGGCGTGGGGGTTGCGGACAAGTCGGGTCTGTTGTCGGCGGCGATCCGCGCGCTGGTGCTGTCGGCGCCGAAGAACCTCGTCACGCTGGTCATCGTGTTCGCCGGCATCCTGAGCAACACGGCGAGCGAGATGGGGTACGTGGTGCTCATCCCGCTCGCGATGGTGATCTTCCACTCGCTGGGCAGGCACCCGTTCGCCGGGATGGCTGCGGCGTTCGCGGGCGTCTCGGGCGGGTACTCGGCGAACCTGCTGATCGGCACGATCGACCCGCTGCTGGCGGGCATCACGCAGGAAGCAGCGCGCCTGATCGACCCCGATTACGAGGTGCACGCCGCGGTCAACTGGTACTTCATGATCGCGAGCACCTTCCTGATCACGATCGCCGGGTGGCTGGTGACGGCGAAGATCGTGGAGCCGCGTCTTGGCAAGTACGATGTCAACAACGCCGACGAAACGGTGGATCGCACGCCGAAACTCGGTCGTCTGAGCGCGCAGGAGCGCAAGGGGCTGATCTGGGCGGCGGTGAGCGTGGCGCTGGTGACGCTGCTGACGGTGGTGCTCGCCGGGCCGCAGGCGTCGTGGCTGGCGTCGTGGATGCAACACATCCCCGGCTACGGCGTGCTGCGCAACCCGAACCCGGCGGCGACGGGCGCCGACGCGTTCAAGCCCCTGCTCAACAGCGTGGTGGCGCTGATCCTGATCTTCTTCCTGATCCCCGGCGTGGTGTACGGGAAGATCGTCGGGACGATGAAGAACGACGTGGACGTGATCAACGCGATGGCGGACGCGATGAAGAGCATGGGGCTCTACATCGTGCTGGTGTTCTTCGCGGCGCAGTTCGTGGCGTACTTCAACTATTCGGGCCTGGGGACGATCCTCGCGGTGCTGGGGGCCGACGCGCTGATCGCGATGCGCCTGGACAACCCTGTGATCTTCGTGCCCTTCATCCTGCTGTGCGCCGCGGTGAACCTGGTGATCGGCTCGGCGAGCGCGAAGTGGGCGGTGACGGCGCCGATCTTCGTGCCGATGCTGATGCAGATCGGGTACAGCCCGGAGGTCATCCAGACCGCGTATCGCGTGGGCGACAGCACGACGAACATCATCACCCCGATGATGTCGTACTTCGGGCTGATCCTCGCGATGGCGACCCGCTACGACAAGAAGCTGGGCATCGGCACGATGGTGAGCACCATGCTGCCCTACACGATCGTGTTCCTGATCGGGTGGACGATCCTGTTCTATGTCTGGATCTTCGGGTTCGGGCTGCCGGTCGGGCCCGGCGCTCCGACGCGTTACCCGTCGGAGCTGGCGCCGAAGGAGGTCATCGACGGCGCGGTGTCGGCGGTTCAGGCGGCGGGGTTGCTCGTCGCGGGGCGCTGACCCTTGCCGTTGGTCACGCGGTCGAGGGCCTTGTTCGCGATGTAGCCGATGATGCCCAGCACGATGAACGCGGTGACGAGCCCGACGACGATCGTCATCATGCCGCGGTCCTTGACGGCTTCCTGGATGTTCTTGGCGCCCTGGGATGACCAGTGGTTGGCGAGGATGACGGCGGCGGAGGTGCGCGGCGTCATGCCGACGACGGTGCCGATGAAGTACGGGAGGAGCTTCACGCCGCTGGACGCGAGCACGCCGTTGGTGAGCGCGAAGGGCGAGTTGGGGGGCACGCGAACGAGCGTGACGATGCCGAGGGTCTTCCAGAAGCCCTGACCGATGAGCGCGTCGCGCACGGCGCGGGCCTTGATGTTCTCTTCGATGACGCGCTCGACGCGCCCTCTCGAGACGGTGCGCGCGATCGCGTAGCCGATGAGGGATGCGCCGCCGAAACCGGCGAGGGCGGCGGGGATTCCGATCCAGATTCCGAAGACCCATCCCGCGAGGATGGACTGCGCGTAGGTCGGCAGGAAGCCGAGCCCGGCGCTGACGATGAAGATCGAGACATAGACGAAGACGGACATCGCCAGCCCGTGCGTCTGGAGCCACTCGCTGGCGTAGTCGATGCGCGCGAGCAGGAAGATGCCTCCCAGCGCCGGGGCGACCGTCCACAGCAGCCCGAGCAGGCCGGCGGGCCCGAGTCGCTGGAGGAGCGAGCGCTTCTCGGCCGGCAGGGGCTTGGGATACTCGGGGGTCGTGGGCTGGTCGGTGGTCATGGGGGCGATGCTAGGGGCGCCCCGACGCGTCACGCGCCGCCCGGGAGCGCGGGAGCCGGCGGGGCGGCGACGCCCGCCGCCGCGGCGGATCCGGCGACGAACCCGCTCGCCCAGGCCCACTGGAAGTTGAAGCCACCGATGCGCCCGTCGACGTCGCAGATCTCGCCGCAGAGGTGCAGCCCGGGCACGATTCGGGACTCCATGGTCTCGAGGCGGATCTCGCTCAGCGGCACGCCCCCGGCGGTGACCTCGGCGTAGTTCCAGCCCCTGTCGCCGGTAACAGGCAGGCGGAGTGCGCAGAGGGCGTTGGCGAGCGACTTCCGCGCGTCGCGCGAGAGCGATGCGCCGGTGGACGAGGGATCGACGCGCGCCAGGTCGCAAAGCGTGCGCGCGAGGCGCTCGGGCAACTCGTCGCGCAGGAACGAAGCGACGGTCGATTTCCCGAGCGCGAGGAGTGATTCCTCGACCTGCTGCTCGCGGCGCTCGGGCAGGAAGCTGGCGACGAGCGAGGACGACTGGTCGTCGCGGAGCGCGTCGGTGTAGTAGCGGCTGATGTTCATCGCGCAGGGGCCGGACAGCCCGAAGTGCGTGAACAACAGCGAGTCGGTGAACGACTCGAGTCGCTTGCCGGCGCCTGATCGCACCTCGAGCGTCGCGCGCACCGACAGCCCCGACAGCGCGCACAGCGGGTGGTCCTTGGGCATCGTCAGAGGCACGAGCGACGGGAACACGCGCTTCGTGATCGTGTGCCCCAGCGAGCGCGCCACCTCGTGGCCCAGCCCGTCCGAGCCGCTGCGCGGCAGCGAACGCCCCCCGGTCGCGAGGATCACGCGTCGCGCGAGGATGCCCCCCCACCCCTTCCCGTGCTCGGCGCCCGGGTCCTCGTCGACGCCGAACCAGCCCTCGTCGAGCACGCGCACGCCCCCGACGCGCCGGGGGTGGAGCACCTCGACGCCGGCGTCTCGGGCCGCGCCCAGCAGCGCGTCGAGCACGGTCCGCGCGCTGTCGGTCGTGGGGAAGAGCTTCCCGGTGTCCTCGAGTTTGAGGTGCACGCCGAGCTCGCGGAAGAACCCGACCGTCCGCTCGACCGGGTAGCGGAGCAGCACCTTGCGGATCGCGTTGCGGCTGGAGCCGGCGTAGTCGCCCTCGGAGACGGTGTGGTGGGTCACATTGCAGCGCCCACCCCCTGCGACGAGGATTTTGGCCCCCAGAGATCTGGCGCCGTCGAGCGCGACGATCCGGGGGCGAGCCCCGGCGCCGCGGGCGGCCCGGCCCGCCCAGATCGCCGCCATCAGACCGGCGGCCCCGGCCCCGACGACCACGATGTCGGCTCGCGCCTCGCTCATGGCCCCCAGCGTAGGCCGGGAGGGGGCGGAATCGACCCAGAAGCCCCGGTCCGGCGTCGGCGCGTCTTTCCCGGCATCCAGCGAAGCGCGACCCGCGAAAGCCCGAACAAATCCTCACGACCTCGCGCTCCGTGCGACAAAATCGGGTAACAATGTCCGTTAGAATGCCCCCCAGTCCGTTCCTTGCGCAGATCCTCGACGCCTCGGCGTCCGGCTACGCCGTCCTGGCGACGGAACGCCTGATGCTGCGCCGGCCCGAGGTCGCGCACCGCTTCGCGCCGCACCCGCGCCTGGCGTGGAAAGAGAATCTGACTGGCCGGCTGTACGACCTGTCGGACGCGATCCAGCAGGGTCGCCCGAGTCTCTTCATCGATCAGGTGCTGTGGGGCAAGATCGCCTTCGCGGCGCGCGGCGTGCCCCTGGGCGACCTGCGTGAGAGTCTCGTCGCGCTGCGTGAGGTGCTCACCGACGAGCTCCCCGAAGCGGAGCGCGCCAAGCCGCTGCAGATCATCCAGATGTCGCTCGACGCGCTCGAGGCGGCGCCCGACGAAGCGCCCTCGGCGCTGTCGGTCGACACGCCGCACGGGCGCCTGGCCGCGAAGTACGTGCTCGCGCTGCTCGAAGGCGACCGCCGCGCCGCGAGCGCGATGGTGCTCGACGCCGTGGACGCCAACCGGGTCTCGCTGCACGACGCCTACCTGAGCGTGCTCGTTCCTGCGCAGCAGGAGCTTGGGCGGATGTGGCACATGAACGAGATCTCCGTCGCCGAGGAGCACTTCGTCACCGCGACGTCGAAGATGATCATGTCGCAGCTCCTGGCCCGGGCGCCCAAGTCGCCAGCCAACGGCAGGACGGTCATCGCGTCCGCCGTCGAAGGCGACACGCACGACGTCGGCCTGCGCGTCGCGTCGGACTTCCTCGACATCGACGGGTGGCGCGTGATCTACCTCGGCAACAACATGCCCGCGACCGACCTCGTCCAGGCGGTTTCCGACTTCCGCGCAGACCTGCTCGCGCTCTCCGCCACGCTTCCCTCGCAGCGCCGCAACGTCGCCAAGGCGATCCGCATGCTGCGCGAACGCCCCGAGATCGCTCGCGTGCCCGTGCTGGTGGGCGGGCGCGCGTTCTGCAACGACGAGACCGCGTGGAAGGACGCCGGCGCCGACGCCATCGCCTGCGACGCCCACGACGCGGTCCGCGTCGCGCGCTCGCTCGTCGGGCTCAGCGCCCCGGTCCTCTGACAAACGCCGCGACCGGGAACACATCGAGCAGGTCGCGCAGCGCCGCGCGCCCCCCGAGCGCCCGCTCACGCCCGGTGAACACCTCGCGCCACGCGCCGCCGTTCCCGCCCTCGATCTCGACCGACGCGTCGCCCCACGCCGCCCCGACCATCGGGCACGCCGGGCCCCACCCGCGCGACGCGACGACCACGGCGCATCGCTCGCCAAGGCGGCGCTCGAACGCCACGAACGGATCGCCCTGGCGCGACAGCGCCACGACGCCGCCCCTCGTGAACAGCCCGGGCGAAGCCCGGCGCGCACGCAGCGCCTCGCGCACGACGAACTGCTTCACGCGCCCGTCGAGCCACGACGACAGCAGTTCGCGCGCCGTCTCGACGCTCGCGCCGCCGACCGTCGCGAGCGACTGGCCGGCGGCGCCGAAGTCGACGGGCCGCCGGTTGTCCGGGTCGACCAGACTGAAGTCCCAGCGGTCGTTCCCCCAATAGATGTCCGGCGCGCCCGGGGCGAACGCCTTGAGCACGCACTGCGTCAGCGAGTTCTCCATCCCGCGCAGCGCGACCCGCTCGCGCAGCGCGTGGAAGCCGTCCCTGAACTCCCTCGCCGCCCCCGGCGCGCACACACGCTCCACGAATCGCTCCCACGCCGCCTCATACTCGCCGTTCGGCGTGATCCAGTTGCTGTGACGACCCGACTCCCGCGCCGCCTTCACCACGTACCGACGCACGCGCTGGACGAACTCGGGCAACTCATCCCCGTGCAGCGGCCACGCCCCCAGCAGCGTCTGGTAGGTGAACAACTCGTCAATCGCGTCGGGCGCCGGAACGCCCCCGACGCGATCCTTCAGCGACGCGTTCGCCTCGGCCCATTCATCGGCGAGCGCAACCCATTCCGCGCCGAGCGTCGTCAGCGCGAACAGACGCGCCCGCACATCCTCGCTCCGCTTCGTGTCGTGCGTCGAGGTCGTGGTCATCGCCAGCGGGTGATCGCCGACGCGCCGCCCGTTGGCGTCGTGGAAGTCCCCCACCGTGCAGCCGCCCTCCCACGCGCGCGCCTCCACGCCGATCTCGTTGAGCGCCAGGCACCTCGCGTCGTTGTAGAGCGTCGCGTCCTCGAACCCCTTCGCCGCCAGGGGCACCGTCATCCGCTGCCACATCGTCACGAACGCCCAGCGCAGACGCTCGCGCCCCGCGTCGTCGCCCGGGCGGGACGGCCCGACCAGCGCGTCGCGCACGAACTCCAACGCGCGCAGCGCGTCGGAGTCGCCCAGGATCTGCGCCGCCGCGTCGCAGGCGGCGTGCGCCGCGCGGACATCGTCGTCGCTCGCGTGATCGGGCGTCAGATAGGTCCTCACCACGGGGCAGCGCGCCGCGGACGCGATCACCGCCCGGCGCACGTCGCTGGGCCGGATGTCGCGCGTCGAGGGCGACGCCCACGCCAGCACGACCGCCGCGTCCACCAGCTCATCGGTCTCGCCGCGGAACAGCCGCTCGCTCACCTCGAGCTTCTTCGCGAGTGCGGCGTTCTCGAGGTCGGGGGTCGAGCCCGTCGCGCGCGCGTACCAGCTCCCGATGGTCGCGAGCCCGCCCGGGTCCGCCAGCACGCCGGTCAGCGACGAGAGCAGGTCGTAGCCGGTCGTCCCGTCCACGGGCCAGTCGCGCGGCAGACGCTCGCCCTCGCCGAGCGTTTTCTCGACATAGATCAACGCCGCGCCCTCGCGCGAGCCGCGCGAATAGGCGTCTCTCAGCAGCCCCCGAAGGCGGCGCGTGTACTCCGCCGGGTCCGCCAGCCCGTCGATGTGGTCGACGCGCACGCCGTCGATCAGGCCCTCCGACGCCAGATCGCCCACCAGCGCGTGCGTCTCGCGGAAGACTTCCTCGTCGTCCATGCGCAGCGCGACCAGATCGCCGATGTCGAAGTACCGCCGGTACGCCACCAGCTCGCGCGCCAGTTCCCAGTGCACCAGCGCGTAGTGCTGGGACTCGAGCAGCTCGTCGAGCTCGTCGGACGCGTGCGCCGGGTCGTCGCGCAGCGGCAGGCGCCTGCCGTGCGCCTCGATCGCGACCGACGCCCCGTCTCGAACCACGCGCACCTGGCCCTCCTCCACGGCGCGTCGGAGCGGCGCGCCGAGGATCGGGAGCAGAAGACGCCGATGACCCGCCGCCCCGAACGGTCGCCAGCGCAGGTCGAACCACTTCGCGAACCGCGAGGACTCGCCCCGCGCGAGAACGTCGCGCCACTGCGGGCCGTGCTCGCTGCTGGCCATGTGGTTCGGCACGATGTCGATCAGCACCCCGAGCCCGCGCTCGCGGCAGGCGCGCACGAAACGCTCGAACCCCTCGCGCCCACCGAACTCGGAGCGCACGCGCGTCGGGTCCGTCACGTCGTACCCGTGCCGGCTGCCCGGGACCGCCTCGAAGATCGGTGAAAGGTACGCGTGCGAACACCCCAGCCCGGCGATCAGATCCAGCGTGCGCGCGGCGTGCTCAAAGCCGAAGTCGGGCGTCAGCTGAAGCCGGTAGAACGCGATCGGATCGGTCGAGCCCATCCCGTCAGCCCACCCTGATGCGCAGGCGCGTGCACATCTCGCGGAACTTGTGCGTCCACTTCTGCGACGCCTCGTCTCCCCTCGCCTGCTGCTGCGGGTAATGGGTCCGCAGCAGCGTGTAGAACACGTTCTGCGTCGTCCACAGACTCGCGTCGAAGGGCATCCGCTCCGCGACCGCGAGTATGCGGTCACAGTCTCGCAGCAGCGAGAAGTTGTCGGGCTTATCCAGGAACGCGAACGCGCGCCGCTCGATGGCGCGCTGGCTCGCGAAACTCAGCGCCGGCTTGTCCAGCTCGAGCGCGTAGTCCCGAGCCGCGCCGATCATCCGGTCCAGCGACGGCTCGTCCAGCTCGTCGATCTCGAGAAGCCGGCGCAGTTCGATGTTGACGACGAACTCCGCCGCCAGACGCAGCGCGCGGGGCATCGGCACGCCTGAGTCGAGCAGGAACCGCATGAGCGGCGCGTGGTCGTCGAACATCCTCCGGTACGACGCCTCCACCTGCGACAGCGTCGCGTCGAGGATCTCGTCGAGGATCCGGCGCTGCTCGTCCTGGAAGAGCAGCTTCACCGAGCATCGCTCTTCCTGGAAATGCTTGTCGAGCGAGCGGATCGTGTCCGCGAAGTCCGCCCGCGAGAACGCGCCGGACAGGTCGTGCAGCATCTCCTTGTACGCGACCTCGCCCTGGTAGCGCCGCACCGACGCCGTGAGGTTCTGATCGCCCAGGTGCAGCACGCCGAACGAGATGATCTCGCTCTCCTCGACGATCGTCGACGCGATCCGGACACGCCCGACCGCGAGCTTCGACCGCCCGGCGACGAACCCCTGGTAGTCTTCCACCTCCACCGAATAGCAGTAAAGACTGTCCCGCTGCGCGTACTCCTCGAAGAGCGAGCTCATCGCGAAGTGCGCCCCCACCGTGTGCAGATCGATCTTCGCCGGGCGCACGAACCGGTCGTACACCTCGCGCCCGTCGCCGTTCTCGGGGACATTGCTCACGGCCGCCGACACGCGGTCCAGGAACTCGGGCTCGAAGTCCTTCCCCCCGACATCGCTGGCGAGCTGCATCGCGCGACAGGCGTAGCGCATCACCTGCGTGGTCTCGATCCGCGACAGGTCGTCGAAGAACCAGCCGCAGCTCGTGAACATCAGCATCGACTGGCGCGCCATCTCGAGCAGCTTGAGCGCCTTGATCCGCCGGTCGCCGACGACATCACCCACCCCGTGCTCGGTGAGGAACGCGCCGATGGTCGCCTCGTTGCGATCGAGCACCACCGCGATGTAGGCGTCGCGCGCCGCCCAGCAGTCGCGCAGCAGCCCGCCGCTCTCGCGCTCGAAGACCTCGCCGAGGCGGTCTCGCAGCCAGTCGAGCGCCTGGCGCAGGGGCGCGCGCCACTTCTGGTTCCACCCGGGCAGCCCCCCCGTCGTGCAGCCGCAGTCGCTCCGCCAGCGCTCCACGCCGTGCGCGCAGCTCCAGGCCGTGTTCTCGAAGACCTCCACCTCCATCTCGGGGGGGAAGCGCTCGAGATACTCCGCGTAGTTCGTCAGTCTCGCGGACCCGGTGCGCTCGATGTACTCCAGCGCGTACGACAGCGCCATCTCGCCGTGCTTGTGGTGATGCCCGTAGGTCTCGCCGTCGGCGGCGATGTGCATCAGCTGCGCCCAAGGGCGAGAGTCGTTGAACCCGCTCATCAGGCGCTCGGCGAACCGCTCGCCCTGCTTCAGGATGCCCTCGAACGCCACGGCCCGCGACACCGGCCCGTCGTAGAAGAACAGCGCGATGCTCCGCCCCGAGGGCAGACGCTGCAGGTACGGACGCGTCGGGTCGATCCGCCCGCCGCTCACGTCGTGCCACAGGTTCTCACCAACGGCTCGCACGCGCGCCGCCTGCTGCGGCGCCAGCACCGTGAACGCGATCCCCTGCTCCGCCATGAAATCCAGCGTCTCGACGTCCACCGCCGTCTCCGCCAGCCACATCCCCTCCGGGCGACGCCCGAACCGCTTCACGAAGTCCGCGACGCCCCACAGCACCTGCGTCCGCTTGTCGCGCGAGTTCGCCAGCGGCGCGATGATGTGGTTGTAGGTCTGCGCGATCGCGCTGCCGTGCCCGGAGAACCGCTTCTGGCTCCTCTTGTCCGCCTCGACGATCGCCGCGAGCGTCGCCGGCGCGTGGCGCTCCATCCACGACAGCAGCGTCGGCCCGAAGTTGAAGCTCGTCTTCTCGTAGTTGCTGACGATCTCGCGGATCAGCCCCTCGTCGTCGAGCAGACGCGACGCCGCGTTCGGCGCGTAGCACTCCGCCGTGATGCGTTCGTTCCAGTCGTGGTAGGGGTACGCGCTGTCCTGGAGCTCGACCTCCTCCAGCCACGGGTTCTCCCTCGGGGGCTGGTAGAAGTGGCCGTGGATGCAGACGAATCGATCCATATGGATGACCGGGGCGCGACGGGAAAGGTGCGGGTCGGGCGGACGCTCGGGCGTGCGGGAAGATACCTCATCGGCCCGCGACGGGCGCGCGCCCAGCAAACCGGGGCGCGATCAGCCGTTCCCCTCCCGCTTGAGGAACACCACGCCCAGCGGGGGCAGCGTCAGACTGACCGAATGGGGACGCCCGTGCCACGGGGTCGGCGAGCTCGCCGCGCCGCCCATGCTCCCCCACCCGGCGCCGGCGTACTCCTTCGCGTCGCTGTTGACGATCTCGCGCCAGAACCCGGCAGTTGGCACGCCGACACGATAACTCTCGCGCGGGATCGGCGTGAAGTTGCACACCACCACCACGTCGTCCTTCGGGTCGCCGCTGCGACGAAGGAACGACAGGACGCTGTTCGCGGCGTCGCCCCCGTCGATCCACTCGTACCCGGAAGGGTCGCAGTCGCGCGCGTGCAGCGCCGGCTCGCTCCGGTAGACCTCGTTCAGTCGCGACAACAGGTCGCGCACCCCCCTGTGCAGCGGGAACTGCAGCAGGTGCCAGTCCACGCTCGACTCGTGGTTCCACTCGTCCCACTGCGCCACCTCGGCCCCCTGGAAGAGCAGCTTCTTCCCGGGCTGCGCGAACATGTACGCGTACAGCAGGCGCAGATTCGCGAATTTCTGCCAGTCGTCGCCCGGCATCTTGCGCAGCAGCGAACCCTTGCCGTGCACCACCTCGTCGTGCGAGAGAGGCATCACGAAGTTCTCGTTGAACGCGTAGATCATCCGGAAGGTGATCTCGTTGTGGTGGTGACGCCGGTGGATCGGGTCGCGCGACATGTACACCAGCGTGTCGTGCATCCACCCCATGTCCCACTTGAACCCGAAGCCGAGCCCCCCGCTGCTCGTCGGGCGGCTCACCATGGGCCACGCCGTCGATTCCTCCGCGATCGTCTGCGCGCCGGGGACCTCGCGGTACACCGCCTCGTTCAGCGTGCGCAGGAAGCGGATCGAATCGAGGTTCTCCCGACCGCCGTGCTCGTTGGGGACCCACTCCCCGTGCTTGCGCGAGTAGTCCAGATACAGCATCGACGCCACCGCGTCCACGCGCAGCCCGTCGATGTGGTACTTCTTCAGCCACAGCATCGCGCTGCTGAGAAGGAACGACTTCACCTCGTTGCGCCCGAGATTGAAGATGTAACTCTTCCAGTCCGGATGGATCCGCTGGCTCTCCTCCGCGTGCTCGTACAGGTGCGTCCCGTCGAAATACGCCAGCCCGTGCCCGTCGCTGGGGAAGTGCGAGGGCGACCAGTCCAGGATCACCCCGATCCCTCTCTGGTGCAGCGTGTCGACCAGGAACATGAAGTCCTGCGGCGTGCCGAACCGGCTCGTCGGCGCGAAGAACCCCGTCGCCTGATACCCCCACGACCCGCCGAACGGGTGCTCCATCACCGGAAGAAACTCCACGTGCGTGAAGCCCAGCTTCTCGAGGTGATCCGCCAGTCGCGGCGCCAGCTCGCGGTAGGTCAGCGACCGGTTCCCCTCCTCCGGCACGCGCATCCACGAACCCAGATGACACTCGTAGATCGACATCGGTTCGCGCAGCGCGTGCCTGCCCGCACGCTCGCGCATCCACGAATCATCGCCCCAGTCGTACTCAAGATCCCACACCACGCTCGCCGTCTTGGGCGGGATCTCGTGAAGCAACCCCATCGGATCGGAACGCTCTGATTCATAGCCGTTGTGGCGCGAACGCACGAGATACTTGTACACAGCGCCCTTCTCGAGCCCCGGAACAAAGCCCCACCACACGCCGCTCTCGCCAAGCGATCGCAGCGGCACGCCGGGGCGCGTCCAGCCGTTGAAGTCCCCGATGACCGCCACACGCTCCGCGTTCGGCGCCCACACCCCGAACGCGACGCCGCGCTCGCCGTCCAGAGTCACCGGGTGCGCCCCCAGGCATCCGTGCAACTCGAGATTGCTCCCCTCGTTGAACAGCCACAGGTCGTCCCGGCTCGGCCCGGCCCCGGGGGGCACACTGAACGCCGCGTTCGCGGCGGCAACGGCGCGATCCGCGTCGACGGTCTTCGGCGCTCGCGGCGCGACGGCTCGCTTCTGGTCAGCCATGGGCGATCCTCCTGCGCGATGTGCGCTTCGTATTGTTGCGCCGCGAAACCCTGATGTCGTGAACCTCGCGCAGCGTTTCTGCGACGCGTGAATCCGCCATCATCCCCTCGAGCGTCAGCGACGCGCGCCGCCTCCAGTTGGGCAGCTCGAACGATGTCCCCGGCACGTTCTGGGGCCGAGTCTCCCCCCACAGGTCCTCCAGCGTCACCAGCAGCGCGTCCGCGTCGCCGCCCGCCAGCGCTCGCGTCACGGCGCGCATCGCCGGAAGCTCGCCCTCCACCGCTCCGGAGCCCCCCGCTCGCCTGGCCAGCCACGACGAGAGCGCCCGCGTCGTCTTCACACGACCGGCTCGCTCCGCGGCGCACTGCGCCTCGTCCATCAGCCCGAGCGAACGCCAGATATCGATGTCGGCCCCGCGCCACCACGCCGCGAAGGGCGGCACATCGTGCGTGTTCAGACTCGCCAGCGTCCCGGCCGGCGCCGGGTCCATCGCGCGACGAGCGTCTGCACGCACAGCGAACTGCGCGACATGCATCCCCAGCACGCCGCGCGTGCGCATCGTGCGCGTCACCACCGGCGGGACAGCGCCGAGGTTCTCGCCCACGACGCGGCACCGCTCGCGGTGCGACAGCAGGCACACCAGCGCGAGCTGCTCGTCCAGCGACTGCTGGATGTACAGCCCCTCCTTCGCGCCGAATCCCGCCGGCACCACGAAAAGCCGGTGCAACCCCATCACATGGTCGATCCGCACGCCGCACGACACACGCATCAGCGTCTCGAGCGACTCGCGCAGGATCGGGTAGCAACGCTCGCGCCCCACGCGAGGGCACGCCGGCGCAAAGCCCCACGACTGCCCTGCCGTGAACAGCGGGTCGGGCGGCGCGCCGACGCTCAGCCCCTCGAGCAGCTGCCCGCGGAAACGCCACGCGTCGAACCCGTCCGAGTGCACGCCCAGAGGCAGGTCCAGGTACAGCCCGCCGCGATCCTCCCCGCCGGTCAACGCGCCCATCTGGTCGCGCATCGCGAGCTGCGCGTACGCGTGCGAAAGATACGACGGGTCGCTCGGCGAGACCTGGTCCAGCACGGCCCGGTCGGACGCGTCGGGCCACGAACGCCACCCGGCGCGCCGACGCTCGACGAGCGCACGGAAACACGCGTACTGGTCGAGCAGACGGTCCTCTTCGATACGCTGCCAGAGCGCGCCCGATCCGGCGCTGGCGCGATCCATCTCGCGCGCCGCGATCGCGTCGATCTCCGCGCGCTTCCTCGCGTATACGCCGCGGTACTCCACGAGCGATCCGGTGTCGGGCGGGCCCGACCCGCGCGAACCGCCCGTGTCGAGGTACAGCTCGTTCCAGAACGCGCGCGAGACCGGCGCGTACGGGCTCGGGTCGAACGGCTCGTCCAGATACGACGCGAACAGGGGCAGCGTGCCCACGAACGACGACCCAAGCGACGACGCCCAGTCTCGCAGCGCGCGCAGGTCAGTCAGGTCCGCGATGTCGGGGCTGCGCTCGCTCGTCAGCGCGTACAGAGGCAGGAACACGCCCCACGCGTCCCACGGGCGCTCCGCGCCGAACGCCCTGCGAGGCGCCGCGATCACGCGCGACTCGGCCCGCATCGCGCCCACGCGCATCCGCAGCGTGTGCACCCCCATCGGGGCCGCGCCCTTCGGGCCAGGGCAGATGAAGAGCCGCACCGGGATCCGCGCCCCGGCGTCGACGGCCTGCCGCTCGGCGCGCGACGGGGCACGCTCTCGCAGCGCCGCCTTCCACGACACGACGCCACCGTCCTCGAGCGCCAGCTCGCAGTGCGCGTCGCGGGCGCGCTCGCCGCGAGGCAGGCGAACCGCGATGCCCGAGAGTTTCCCGCCCCACGCCAGCGTCACGGGCTCGAGAGTCCGGTCAAGTCGCTCCACCGCCAGCGCGCGCGTCGCGCGCGACAGCCCCTCGACGGTCACAGCTTCCACGCCCATCGCGCGCACCGTCGCGAGCGTCGAGTCAAGCGGCGCGCGCCGGCGCTGCCCGAGCCCGTCGGTGTACCGGTCGCGCACGCCCAGCAACGCGCAGAGTGGCGCGAGCGTCTCTCGCATCGCGTGCTCGGGCGAGGCGCGGCTCACTCGGGCGATTCCTCCGCGAGCGCCAGGATGCCGCGCACCGGGATGCCGACCCACGACGGGCGGTTGTTCAGCTCGTACCCCAGCTCATAGATCGCCTTCTCGAGCAGGAAGCAGCGCAGCATGATCGCCAGATGCGCGCGGTTGCCCGTCAGCAGCGCGCCGTCGAGCGTCGCGAGGTACGAACGCAGGAACGACGCGCTCACGTGGTGACGCCAGAACCTGGCGCCGGCCTCGTACCGCGCCGCCTCCGCCTTCGCGGCATCGCCGAAACGCTCCATGTGGCGCGCCACGCCCATGAACGCCGCGTAGTGGTACGACCGGATCATCCCGGCCACGTCGCGCAGCGGCGAACGCTTCAGCTTCCGCTCGCCGATCGGACGCGCCGGCTCGCCCTCGAAGTCGATGATCACGAAGTCCCGACCCGTGAACAGCACCTGCCCGAGGTGATAGTCCCCGTGCGTGCGGATCCGCTCCCCGGCGAAGTCCTCCGACGCGATCGCCCGGAACGCGTGCAGGATCGTGTCCTCGGCCCTCAGCAGCGCGAGCGCGTCCTTCTGCGAGTCGTCCGGCACCATCGCGATCGATCGGCGCAGCGCCTCCAGAGACTGACGCGTGATCGTGCGCATCGACTGGTACAGCGCACGCTGATAGTGCGGCGCCGCGAAGGGCTCGGGCGCGAACGCCGGGTCGTCGCGATCGCTCGACAACGCCAGGTGCATCTCCGCCGTGCGCCGGCCAAGCAGCTCCGCGAAGGTCAGATAGGTCCCGATCCGATCGATCGCGTCCTGCGGCGTGGGCGACGCCGACGCCAGCAGCGGCGAGGGATCGCGAGGCGACTCCAGCGTCGCGTTGTCGTGCCGGACAGACTCGAAGTACTGGTCCGCCGACGCGAGCGCGTGCGACCACGCGTCGCCCTCGTTCACCACGAACCGCTGCAGCACCGCCAGCGTGCGCGGCTCCTTCCTCGGCTCGGAGAGGTGCAGAGAGCCGAGCACCTCCGGCGTGTTCGGGAACTTCGCGCGCCGCGTCAGGAACTCGCTCATCTCCAGGTCGGGGTTCACGCCCTCCTGCACCTTGCGGAACAGTTTCACGATCGCCGAGTCGCCCAGCGCCACCGAGGTGTTGCTCTGCTCGACGCCCAGGGGCATCGGGTTCATGTCCCCGCCGCCAACGCCTGCGTCGCGCGCCGAATCGACCGAGAGCGGCGCGTCCACGCGCTCGCCCCTGGCCAGCACGCCGCCGATCGCCGCGTTGAACGAGGGCAGCGAGGTCGCATCGACCAGCAGGAATCGGGTGTCCGACGGGGCGTCGATCCACGCGATCGCGGCCCACGGATGATCACGCAGGAGCACGCCTGCGTCGGCCTCGGGCACGGCGCTCAGGTGCACCGCGTACTGCTCGCCCTCGCCCTCGGTGTACGCGACATCGATCAGCGCGACCCGCGCGTCGATCGCGTCGTTGAGACGCATCGTCGAAGCGACACGCACAGCGCGGACCGTGCGCGACTTGGCCCCGAACCAGCGGCGCCCGGGCATCCACGACGCGATGGCGCTCTCGACGCGCGAACGAGACTGCCCCAGCAGCGCGTCCGCCCACTCGCCCGTCCGGATCGCGACCCGCGGCAGCGACGCGCCCAGCTCGCTGCTCGTGATCGTCCCCGCCGCGCTCGTCGAGGGGCGCAGCTCCAGCCAGTAGAACGAGCTCGGGCCCAGCGTCAGGAAGTACGGACGCTCACCGATCGCCGGGAACTTCGTCATCCCGAAGAGCTCCACCGGCGTCGCGCCCAGGTCCTTGCGCAGATCGAGCTCGACCGCCTGCACGAACCGGGACAGGTTCGCCACGACCAGGATGCGCTCGTTCCCGTCGTCGCGGATGAACGCCAGCACGCGCGGGTTGTCCGGGTGCAGGAACTCCACCGTGCCGCGCCCGAACACCGGGTGACGCTGACGCAGCGCGATCAGGCGCTTCATCCACGAGAGCAGCGACTGCGGGTTCGCCTGCTGCGCCTCGACGTTGATCGTCTCGTAGTGGTACTCCGGATCGATGATCGTCGGCAGGAACAACTTCTGAGGGTTCGCCTTCGAGAAGCCGGCGTTGCGATCGGCAGACCACTGCATCGGCGTGCGCACCGCGTCGCGATCGCCCAGATAGATGTTGTCGCCCATGCCGATCTCGTCGCCGTAGTACAGCACCGGCGTGCCCGGCAGCGCGAAAAGCAGGGCGTTCATCAGCTCGATCTTGCGACGGTTGTTGCCCAGCAGCGGCGCCAGACGCCGACGGATGCCCAGATTGATCCTCGCGCGCCGGTCGTACGCGTACGCCCGGTACATGTAGTCGCGCTCCTCGTCCGTCACCATCTCGAGCGTCAGCTCGTCGTGGTTGCGCAGGAACACCGCCCACTGGCACGACTCGGGGATCGCGGGCGTCTGCTGCAGAATGTCCACGATCGGGAAGCGGTCCTCCTGGTGCATCGCCATGTACAGGCGCGGCATCACCGGGAAGTGGAACGCCATATTGCACTCGTCGCCCTTGCCGAAATACGCGACCGAGTCCTCGGGCCACATGTTCGCTTCCGCCAGCAGCATCCGCCCGGGAAACTTCGCGTCGACGTGCGCACGGAGCTTGCGCAGGAACTCGTGCCCCTCCTTCAGGTTCTCGCAGTTGGTCCCCTCGCGCTCGAAAAGGTACGGCACCGCGTCCAGACGCACGCCGTCGACGCCCATCTCGAACCACTGGTCCATCACGCCCAGCATCGCGTCCTGCACCGCGGGGTTGTCGAAGTTCAGGTCGGGCTGGTGGTGGTAGAACCGGTGCCAGTAGTACTGCCCCGCCTGGCGGTTGAAGGTCCAGTTCGAGGGCTCGAAGTCCTTGAAGATGATGCGCACATTGCGGTACTTCTCGTCGGTGTCGCTCCAGACATAGAAGTCGCGCTCGGGGGACCCCTTGGGCGCCTTGCACGCACGCTTGAACCACGGGTGCTGGTCGGAGGTGTGGTTCAACACCAGTTCCGTGATGACCCGGATATTGCGCGCGTGCGCCTCCTTCACGAAGGCCTTGAAATCCTCGAGCGTGCCGTACGAGGGGTTGATCGAGGTGTAGTCAGCGATGTCGTACCCGTCGTCGCGCAGGGGCGAGGGGTAAAAGGGCAGCAGCCAGATCGCCGTCACGCCCAGGTCCTGGAGGTAGTCCAGCTTCTGCGTCAGCCCGGGGAAGTCGCCGATGCCGTCGCCGTTGCTGTCGTGGAACGCGCGGATGTGCGCTTCGTAGATGATCGCGCTCTTGTACCAGAGCGGGTCGGTGTCGAGCGTCGAGGCCGGCGCGGCGGGCTTGGTCGTGGGCATGGCGGTGGTCGTTCGAACGGCGGGGGCGGATGCGATGGCGTCGGGGTGGTTCACACGAAGTACTCGAAATCCTGCTCGGTGCGTGCGCTCTTGCGGATCACGAAGACGTGCGCCGGCGACGAATGCGGGTGCAACTCGACGTAATTCCTCGGCCCAGCCCAGAGATACCGCGCGTCGTTGAGCGCGTCGTGCGCCTGGAAACGATCATCCCAGGCCAGCCCCAGCGACGGAAGGTCGAGGTTCACGAACCCCGACTGCGTGTGGTGCGGGTCGAGGTTCACGACGACCACCACAGCGTTCTCGCCGTCGTGCGAGCGCTTGCTGTAGCAGATGATCTGGTCGTTCTCGCAGTGGTGGAACCGCAGCGTGTCGTCGCGGCGCAGCGCCGGGTTCTCGCGACGGATCCGGTTCACGCGCTCCATCACGGGCGCCAGCGTGTCGTCGCCCCCCAGCGCCCAGTGCCGCAGCTGGTACTTCTCGGAATCGAGGTACTCCTCCGACCCCGGCTCGCGCGGCGTGACCTGCGCCAGCTCGTAGGGCGGGCCGTATACCCCGTAGTTCCCGCACAGCGTCGCCGCGAGCACCAGCCGCGCCACGCACGCCGGACGCCCGCCGTGCTGCAGGAACTCGTTGAGGATGTCCGGCGTGTTGGGCCATGGGTTGGGCCGGAAGAACCGCGAGACCGGCGGGCTCGTCACCTCGCGCAGGTACTGCTCCAGCTCCCACTTGCGGTTCTTCCACGCGAAATAGGTGTAGGACTGCGTAAAGCCCAGCTTCGCCAGCGCGTACATCACCTTCGGGCGCGTGAACGCTTCCGACAGGAAAAGCATCTCGGGGTTCGTGCGCCGTATGTCGGCGATCAGCCACTCCCAGAAGCGGAAACTCTTCGTGTGCGGGTTGTCGACGCGGAACACCGTCACGCCCTGTTCGATCCAGTGCGCCACCACGTCGCGCAGCGCCGCCCACAGGTTCCGCCAGTCGTCCGTCTCGAAATCGAACGGGTAGATGTCCTGATACTTCTTGGGCGGGTTCTCGGCGTAGCGGATCGTCCCGTCGGGCAGCGCGCGGAACCACTGGGGGTGTTCCTTCACCCACGGGTGATCGGGCGCGCACTGGAACGCGATGTCCAGCGCGACATCGATCCCCAGCGAACGCGCCGTCGCGACGAACTTCCGGAAATCCTCGGGCGTCCCCAGCTCGGGCAGGATCGCCTCGTGCCCCCCCTCCGTCGACCCGATCGCCCACGGGCTGCCCACATCGTGCGCCTCGGGCGTCAGCGTGTTGTTGCGACCCTTGCGATGCACGCGCCCGATCGGGTGGATCGGCGGCAGATACACCACGTCGAACCCGAGTTTCGCGATCCGCGGCAGCCAGCGCTCGGCGTCGGCAAAGGTCCCGTGCTCCCCGGGCGTCGCGGCGCACGATCGGGGAAAGAACTCGTACCACGCGCTGAACGCCGCCCGCTCGCGATCCGCGAACATCCGCAGCACCCGCGGATACTCGACCGCGTGCGCGCGCTCGGCGTGGAGACGCATCAGCTCGATGATCTCGACGCTCGTCGCCGCGTCGACCTGCGCCCCCTGCTTCTCGGTCGCACGCTTCTCGCGCAGCTCCTTCGCCAACCCGCTGAGCGTCTTCGCGACCGGGGCGGCCCCCTTCAAGCCCCGGGCGGCCCGCTCGAGGTGGTCTGCGCCGATCAGCAGCTCGATCGCGACATCCTGGCGCGCCTCGGCGCGCTTGCGCAGGTCGCGCGCCCACGAACCGTAGCGATCCACGAACCCCACCACGGTGTACTCGAAGAACCCGAGCCGATCCGGCGTGAACGACGCGTGAAAGCGATCGTTGCCGACCGGCTCCATGCGCGTCTCGGACCAGACGCTCTCGCCCTCGCGACGGTGCAGCAGGACCGCGCCCACCAGGTCGTGCCCGTCGGCGAAGACATCCGCCTCGACGACGAACGCGTCGCCCTCGACGCCCTTGGCCGCGAAACGACCCGCGTCGATGTCCGGCTGCACGTTCTCGACGAACACGCGCGCACGCCCGTCGGCGTCGCCGGGGGGAAGGGCGCCGCCCGCGCGTCCGGCGGGCTGTGTCTTCGGGGGTTTCGGCTCGGCCATCTGCTCCGTGGCCTTCTGCTTCGTGCCGCCGGGCGACCGGCGTGGGGCGGGTGTCTTCTGAGTCATCGGCAGTCATCGCTCCCGTCATGAGGGAGGACCGAGAACCTTTCACAACAGCGCGCGCCGGAACACGACGCGGCCCGCTCGGCGCTCAGCCCAGCCGACGATCCACGCGCACAAGGTGATACCCGAACTGCGTCTTGACCGGCTCCGACACCGCGCCGACCGCCAGGTCGCCGAACACCACACGGTCGAACTCGGGAACCATGTCCCCTCGACCGAACTCCCCGAGACTCCCGCCAGACTTGCCCGAGGGACACTTCGAGTGCTTCTTCGCCAACGCCGCGAAGTCAGCGCCCTGTTCTTCAACCTGCTTCTTCAGGTCGAGGGCTTCGGCTTCCGTCTTGACCAGGATGTGACTCGCAGTGGCGCGTGCCATAGGGCTGCCTTTCTCGCTCGCGGCGGCGTGGGGGATGGGTGGGCTCGTCGCCCGTCCGAAGACTCTACACCCCCCGATCGGGACCCGGCAGTCCGCAAGACCACGCTTGTGCGGCTGAATCCGCGCACTCCGCCCCTCCGAACACGACTCCGCCACTCCCTTGACCGGGTTCGCTCGCCGGATAGTCTCAGCACCAATGACCCGCACGCCGACCAATCACGCCCACCGCCACCATCTGCATCATCACGATGCGGCCGGCGATGGCGTGAACGCGCGGGGCTGAACCCCTACCTGCGAGCACGAACCAACCAACGCCGGCCCTCGGGCCGGCGTTGTCGTTCATGGGGTACCTCCCTTTCCCCCTGAACGACCGGACACCGCGCCGCCCGAGAGGCCGGCTTTGCACCACACACGCAAAGCGAGACCTCCCGAATGTCACCCACCCAAGACACCTCCACGCTCCGCCTCGCGATCCCCAAGGGACGCATGCAGGACAACGTCCTCGCCCTCCTCGCCCAGGCAGGCGTGCGCGTCACCATGACCTCGCGCGACTACCGCCCCATCGTCTCCCTCGAAGGCGTCCAGGCGAAAGTCCTCAAACCCCAGAGCGTCGTCGAGATGCTCCACGCCGGAGCACGCGACCTCGGCTTCGCCGGCGCCGACTGGGTCGCCGAACTCGGCGTCGATGTCGTCGAGATCCTCGACACAGGCCTCGACCGAGTCCGCCTCGTCGCCGCCGCACCCGCCACCGTGCTCGTCGACGGCGAACTCCCGCCCACCGTCGCCGGGCGCCCCCTCGTCGTCGCCAGCGAATACACACGCCTCACGAAGCGCTGGATCGAATCGCGCGACATCGAAGCACGCTTCCTGCGCAGCTACGGCGCCACCGAGGTCTATCCGCCCGACGACGCCGACTGCATCGTCGACAACACCGCCACCGGCGCGACCCTCGTCGCCAACGGGCTCGTCATCCTCGACGAACTGATGATCTCCTCCACGCGCCTCTACGCCAGCCGCGACGCGATGGACGACCCCGCCCGGCGTGCGCGCATCGAAGACCTCGCCACGCTGCTGCGCTCCGTGCTCGAAGCGCGCCGGCGCGTCATGCTCGAAGTGAACGTCGACGCCGCCCGCCTCGAAGCCGTCGTCGCCGCACTCCCCTGCATGCGCGAGCCCACCATCTCGACCCTCCACGCCAGCGCCGGCTTCGCCGTCAAGGCCGCCGTCCCGCGCGAGAACCTCCCCCGGATCATCCTCGAGCTCCGCGCCCGCGGCGGCACCGACATCGTCGTCACCCCGCCCTCCCAGATCGTCCTCTGAGCGCGACCATGCCAACCACACTCACCACAGCACGCGCCGCGACCCCACCTCGCATCCTCGAGCGCATCGCCGCCATCTCGCCCTACGAGGTCGATCGCCCGCCCCAGCCCATCGACCTCTGGCTCGACGCCAACGAGGGATCGTCCTCCGACACCGCGGCCCTCGACGCGATCCGAACCATCGACGCCGACGCGCTGCGCCGCTACCCCGACGCGTCCGAACTCGAATCGCTCCTCGCGCGCCAGTTGGGCGTCGACGCAGACCGCGTCCTCGCGACCGCCGGGGGCGACGACGCGATCGACCGCCTCTGCCGCGCCACGCTCGACGAGTCTCGCACGCTCGTCACGCACACGCCCGGGTTCTCGATGATCCCAATCAGCGCACGCAAGGCCGGCGCGCGCGTCGTGGGCGTCCGCTGGGAACGCGGCCCCTTCCCGACCGACGCGTTCCTGGCGTCGATCACCGACGACACCGGCCTTGTCGCCCTCGTCACGCCCAACAACCCGACGGGATCGTCGATCCCGTTCGACGATGTCCGCGCCGTCGCAGATCGCTGCGCACAGGTCGGCGCCCTGCTCCTCCTCGATCTCGCCTACACGGAGTTCGGAGAGCGAGATTTCACGCCCGACGCGCTCACGCTCCCCAACACCGCGATCGTGCGCACGCTCTCGAAGGCGTGGGGCATGGCGGGGTGCCGCGTCGGGTTTCTCCTCGCCAACCCGCCCGTCGTCCGCGCGTGCCGCGCCGCCGGCAACCCGTTCAGCGTGAGCGCGCCGAGCGTCGCCGCCGCGTCCGCGGCCCTTCGCGACCGCCCGATCACCACCACAGACCACCCCGCCGCAGCGCTCGTGAAACTCGAACGGCGCACGATCACCGAAGCACTCGCGTCGCTACGCGTCGACGCCCTCGAGTCCGACGCCAACTTCGTCCTCGCGCGCACGCCACGCTCGCTGTGGGTCCGCGATGCGCTCCGCTCCGCAGGCATCGCCGTGCGCGCCTGGCCCGGCTCGCGCGACCTCACCGACGCGCTGCGCATCACCTGCCCGGGCAGCGACGACGCCCTGCGCCGACTCACCCGCGCGCTCGCCGCCGCCCTCTCCCCCCAGGCGCTCCTCCTCGACATGGACGGCGTCATCGCCGATGTCTCCCGCTCGTACCGCGCCGCGATCCTCGCCACCTGCGCCTCCTTCGGCGTCGAAGCGACGCCCGCCGATGTCGCCGCCATCAAGGCCCGCGGCGACGCCAACAACGACTGGCGCGTCACCCACGAGATCCTCGCCTCTCGCGACGTCGATGTCCCCTACGAACTAGTCGTCGAACGATTCGAAGCAATCTATCAGGGAACGCCGCAGCGACCCGGCCTGCGCGAGACCGAAGCACTGATCGGGAGCGCCGACACCCTCCGCGCCCTCGCAGAGCGCGTCCCCCTCGCGATCGTCACAGGGCGCCCACGCGCCGACGCAGAGCGATTCCTCGACCGCTTCGGGCTGACGCCGCTCTTCCCCGTTGTCGTCTGCATGGAAGACGGCCCAAGCAAGCCCGACCCGGCGATCCTCGACCTCGCGACGCAGCGTCTCGGCGTCGAGCGCGCCTGGATGGTCGGAGACACCGTCGACGACATCCGCGCCGCGAAGCGCGCGAGTCGCACCGTCATCCCCATCGGCGTCGTGGCGCCGCAGGACGACCCCGCCCCCACCGCCGCGTCCCTCCTGCGATCCGGCGCGTCGCGCGTCGTCGACTCCCTCGCCGATCTCTCGGAGATTCTCCCGTGAACCAGCGCACCGCTGAACGCACACGCGTGACCCGCGAAACCAGCATCCGCCTCAGCGTCAACCTCGACGGCGTGGGCGAATCATCCATCTCCACCGGCCTGGGCTTCCTCGACCACATGCTCGCTTCCCTCGCCCTCCACTCGCGGATCGACCTCTCGCTCGCCTGCGAGGGCGACCTGCGCGTCGACGACCACCACACCGTCGAGGACTGCGCGCTCACGCTGGGCGACGCGATCAACGAGGCCCTCGCCGATCGCGCCGGCATCACGCGCTTCGCCCACGCCTACGCGCCCCTCGACGAGGCCCTCGCGCGCGTCGTCGTCGATCTCTCGGGACGCCCCAGCGCGTGCGTGAACCTGTCGCTCGTCCGCGAGCGCCTGGGCGATGTCGCCACCGAGAACCTGACCCACTTCTTCGTGTCGCTCGCCACCACGCTCCGCGCGTCGCTGCATGTCGATGTGCTCCGCGGCGAGAACGATCACCACAAGGCCGAAGCCGCCTTCAAGGCCCTCGCCCTCGCCCTGCGCGCCGCGATCGCGCGCGACGGGACATCGCTTGTCCCCAGCGCCAAAGGGGTGCTGTGATGCCCGCCGTCTCCATCGTCGACACGCGCCTCGCGAACATCGCGTCCATCCTCGCCGCGATGGAGCGCCTTGGGCTCGACGCGCGCATCGTGGACGCACCGGCGCAGATCGCCAGCGCCGATCGGCTCATCCTCCCGGGCGTCGGCTCCTTCGGCGCCGCGATGGAGCGTCTGCGCGCGCTGGGCGTCGTCGACGCGCTGCGCGAACGCATCGAGTCCGACCGCCCCACGCTCTGCGTGTGCCTCGGCATGCAACTGCTGTTCGAGTCGAGCGAGGAATCACCGGGCGTCGAAGGGCTGAGCGTCGTCCCCGGCGCGATCCGGCGCTTCCGATCGCCCCCACGACGCACGCACTTCGGCTGGAGCGCCGTCACGCTCGGCGACGAGCGCACGATCGTGCAACCGGGCTACGCCTACTTCGCGCACTCGTACTGCGCAACCGACGCGCCCGCCGACTGGTCCACATCCCGCGCCGCCTTCGGCGAGCCCTTCATCGCCTCGATACAACGCGGCACAACCCTCGCCTGCCAGTTCCACCCCGAACTCTCCGGCGCATGGGGCCTGTCGCTCCTCGCGCGATGGGCCGGCGTCCAAGCACCTCTCACCACTCAGACTCTCCTCGCGGAGTCCGACGCATGAACACGCTCTCCACCACACGCCGACTGATCCCATGCCTCGATGTGCGCGACGGGCGCGTCGTGAAAGGCGTGCGCTTCGCCTCGCTGCGCGACGCCGGCGACCCCGCGCAGCGCGCCGCGATCTACGAAGCGCAGGACGCCGACGAGATCGTCATGCTCGATGTCTCCGCGACGCTCGAAGGGCGACCCGCCCTCCTCGAGACCGTGCGCGCCGTCCGGCGCGTGCTCTCCATACCCCTCACCGTCGGAGGCGGCGTCCGCACCATCGACGACGCGCAGGCCCTGCTGAACGCCGGCGCCGACAAGGTCTCCGTCAACTCCGCCGCCGTGCGAGGGCCCTCGCTGCTCGCCCGCCTCTCCGACCGCTTCGGCGCGCAGTGCGTCGTCCTCGCGATCGACGCCGTCGCAACCGGCGACTCCTGGCGCGTCGCGACGCGCTCGGGCAGCACGCTCGAAACGCTCGACGCCGCCGACTGGGCGTCTCAGGGCGAAGCACTCGGCGCCGGAGAGATCCTCCTCACCAGTTTCGACCGCGACGGCACCCGCAGCGGCTACGACCTCGGCCTTCTCCGGACAGTCTGCGCACGCGTCGGAATCCCCGTCATCGCGTCGGGCGGCGCATCGAGCGCTGAACACATCGCGCAGGCCTTCGACGCCGGCGCCGACGCCGCGCTCGCCGCCTCCATCTTCCACGACAACGACACATCCATCCGCGAAGTCAAACGCCTGCTCGCCGCCCGCGGCATCGAGGTGCGACCGTGCTGATCCCCTCCATCGACCTCCTCAACGCCAACGCCGTCCAACTCGTGGGCGGGCGCGATCTCAAGATCGACGCCGGCGACCCGCGCCCCATCGCGCAGCGCTTCGCCCTCGCCGGCGAGATCGCCGTCGTCGACCTCGACGCCGCCCTCGGGCGCGGCGACAACACGGACACCATCCGCGACCTCCTCGCCATCGCCCCCTGCCGCGTCGGGGGCGGCATCCGTGACGCCGACAGCGCGCTCCGCTGGCTCGACGCCGGCGCGACCAAGGTGGTGCTGGGCACCGCCGCGACGCCCGAGGTGCTCTCGCGCCTGCCGCGCGAGCGGACGATCGCCGCCCTCGACTGCGTCAACGGCGAGGTCGTCGTCGACGGCTGGCGCACGAAGACCGGCGCCGGCGTGCTCGAGCGCCTCCGCGAACTGCGCGAGTTCGTGGGCGGATTCCTCGTCACCTTCGTCGAGCGCGAGGGGCGCATGGTCGGTCTCGAGCGCGAACGCATCGAGGCGATCGTCGACGCCGCGGGCGACGCACGCGTCACCGTCGCCGGGGGCGTCCGCGACGCGTCGGACATCGCGCTGGCCGACTCGCTCGGCGCCGACGCGCAGGTGGGCATGGCGCTCTACTCCGGTTCGCTCGACCTCGCCGACGCACTCGCCGCCCCGCTCACCACCGACCGTCCCGACGGGCTCTGGCCCACCATCGTCTGCGACGAACGCGGCGTCGCCCTCGGGCTCGCCTACTCCAGCGCCGCGAGTCTCCGCGAAGCAGTCGCCACGCGCACCGGCGTCTACTGGTCGCGCTCGCGCAACGCCCTCTGGCGCAAGGGCGCCACCAGCGGCGCCACGCAGCAACTCCTGCGCATCGACCTCGACTGCGACCGCGACGCCCTCCGCTTCACCGTTCGCCAGACCGGCGCCGGCTTCTGCCACACCGGCACACGCACCTGCTTCGGAGACGCACGCGGACTCGACGCCCTCGCCTCCGCCGTCGCGCAGCGCGCCGCACAGCCCGTCGCCGGCTCCTATGTCGCGCGCCTCCTCGCCGACCCCGCCCTGCTCCGCGCGAAACTCCTCGAAGAAGCGTGCGAACTCGCCGACGCGCCCACGCGCGAGAACGCCTCCGACGAAGCCGCAGACCTGCTCTTCTTCGCGATGGTCGCCATGCAGCGCCGGGGCGTCACACTCGCCGACGCGGAGCGCACCCTCGACCGGCGCGCTCTCAACATCTCCCGACGCCCAGGGAACGCGAAACCCGCCGATCTCGCGCCCTCAGCAGGAGCGCCGCAGTGAACGCCCTCACACTCGCACGCCTGACACCCGATCGCATCACCTCACTCCGCCCCGACGCGCTCGACGCGGCCACACTTGCCGGAGCGCGAGAGATCGTCGACGCCGTGCGCCGCGAGGGCGCCGATGCGCTACGCCGCTACGCCGTCCGCTTCGGCGAGCGCTCCGAGTCAGACCCGCTGCTGCTCGACCGCGAAGCGATGACCGCCGCGCTCGACCGCCTCGACGCGCCGACGCGCGCCGTGCTCGAGCGCACCGCGTCGCGCATCCGCGCGTTCGCCCTCGCGCAGCGCGCGTCGATCAACGATTTGGACATACCCGTGCCCGGCGGGCGCGCGGGCCACACCATCGAGCCGATGTCCAGCGCAGGCTGCTACGCGCCGGGCGGGCGCTACCCGCTGCCCTCGAGCGTGCTGATGACCGCCATCACCGCGCGTGCCGCGGGCGTGGGGCGCGTCGTGGTGTGCTCGCCCAACGCGAGCGATGCCATGCTCGCCGCCGCCGCGCTCGCCGACGCCGACGCGTTCCTCGTGGCCGGGGGCGCGCACGCGATCGGCGCGCTCGCCTACGGCTTCGACGGATTTGACCCGTGCGACATCGTCGTCGGCCCCGGCAACCGCTGGGTCACCGCCGCCAAGCAACTCGTCAGCGCCGACATCGCGATCGACATGCTCGCGGGCCCCTCCGAACTGATCGTGATCGCCGACGACGCCGCCGATCCGGTCGTCGTCGCGGCCGATCTGCTCGCGCAGGCCGAGCACGACCCCGACGCGAGCGCCGGGCTCATCACCACGGATGAAACCCTCGCGCGCAAGGTCGAGCGCGAACTCGCGCGCCAACTCGAAACCCTCCCCACGCGAGACACCGCCGAGGCGTCGCTGCGTGAACACGGGTTCATCTGCGTGGTCGACTCTCTCGACGCGGCCGCCGCGACCAGCGACCGATTCGCGCCCGAACACCTCCAACTCTGCGTGCGCGAACCCGATGCGCTCGCGCGACGGATCCGCCACACAGGCGCGGTGTTCCTCGGTGAACGCACCGCCGAGGTCTTCGGCGACTACGGCGTGGGCCCGAACCACACCCTGCCAACCGGGGGCCTCGCCCGGCGCACGGGCGGGCTCAGCGTCCTGCACTTCCTCCGTGTCAGAACCTGGATCCGGATGGACGCGTCCGACGAACGCAGGGATGATGGTGTCGCGACCGACGCCGCCTCGTTGGCGCGTCTGGAGGGGCTTGAAGCCCACGCGAGGGCCGCCGAGGCCAGACTGCGCGTCGCGCCCGCGCGATGAAATCGGAGCACGGAGTGACGCAACAATCGGCAGCAGTGACGACCCTCCCCCTGACAACCCCGGGCGTGCGTGAACGCCGCGCCCTCACCGACACACTCACGCCTGTCGCGCGCGCCGCCGAACTGGTGGCGCTCTTCTACCTCGTCCCCACGATCTACTGGCTGCGCCTCATCGACTGGCCCTTCTTCACGCTCCTCCTGCGAGGCGCGCTCGTCACCTTCGCGTTGCTGCTCGTCACCCGCGTCTTCGACTGGGCGTGCCTCTGGCGCATCCGCGCCGCGCTCCGCGAGTTCCCACGCATCATCGCAACGTTCGCGCTCGGCGCCATCGCCATGATGGCGATGGTCCTCGCGTTCCTCCCCGACGCCTACTTCGCATTCCCACGCCAGCGACCCGACATCTGGATCATGGTGATGATCTTCTACCCGCTGGTCAGCGTGTACCCCCAGGAACTCATCTTCCGCGGCTTCTTCTTCGACCGCTACCGCGACCTTTTCCCCACCCGCTGGGGCATGATCCTCGCCAGCGGCGTCACCTTCGGCTATGTCCACATCATCTTCGAGAGCTGGGCCAGCGTCGGCCTCACCGTGATCGGCGGGATCCTCTTCGCGTGGACCTACGACCGCACCCGCTCGGTGCTGGCCGCGTCGTTCGAGCACGCGCTCTTCGGCTGTTTCGCGTTCACCGTCGGGCTCGGCGCCCTGTTCTATACGGGCGCCGTGCGCTGAGCGATCAGCGACCCGTGAAGAACCGCTTCATGACATCCCCGGCGCTCAGCGCGCGGAGTTCGTCGCGGGTCTTCTGATCGAGTTCCTCGAAGTCGCGCACCTTCGGCGCCGCCACGAGTTCGATGTCGTCGACCTCCCCCACCCGACGCAGCCCCATCGCGCCGCTGCCAGAGACCGTGACCACCCAGCGCCCCTCGCTGAAGCGCCGATACACCGTCTGCCCGCGCTCGAGCGACGGGTCATCCCAGTCCACCTGGATCAATTCCGCGTCGATCACCAGCCCGCGCTCGGGGGGCGTGCGATCGTCGAACAACCGCCGGATCAGCACGCGCCCGTCCTTCACGACATAGTCGATGAACACCTCGCGCGTCGGGTCGAGCGTGGTCGGGATCTCTCGCAGCGCACCCGCCGGCGTGCGCACGCGCACGCTCATCGAGTCGCCCTTCACCAGCAGTTCCGTGACCGCCGCTCTGCGCACGGCGTCATTGAACTGCGATCGCAGCGACTCGTACTCCCCCGCCAGCGCCGCCAGGCGCTCGCGATAGACCGCCGCCTCGACATCGGCGCGCACGAACCGGTACCCCGCCAGCGTGGCCAGCAGCGTCAACGCGCCCACAACAACCGTCAGCAGCACTCTCGTCATCGGTGACTCTCCCTTCGGCTTACCGCGGGTCAACGCTGGAGTTCCGAACAGCCCCCGACCCTCGCTACCATCCCCCTGCATGAGCGACCGACCCTGGGAAGGACGCGCGATCCTCCATGTCGACATGGACGCGTTTTTCACGTCCGTCGAGCAGCGCGACGACCCGGCGCTCCGAGGAAAGCCCGTCCTCGTCGGGCACGACGGCCCGCGCGGCGTCGTCGCCGCCGCCAGTTACGAGGCCCGGAAGTTCGGTTGCCGCTCCGCGATGCCCATGGCCGTCGCCAAACGCCTCTGCCCCCAGGCCATCATCGTCCGCGGCAAGGGCGACGCCTATCGCGAAGCCAGCGACAGCGTTATGGAGATCCTCGAATCCTTTTCCCCCCTCGTCCAGCCCCTCAGCATCGACGAGGCCTTCCTCGATGTCACCGGAAGCGTCCGCCTGCTGGGCCACCCGATCGAGATGGCGCGCGAGATCAAGCGCCGGGTTCGTGAGACGACGCGCCTCACCTGCTCCGTCGGTGTCGCGTCGTGCAAGTTCGTCGCCAAGATCGCCAGCGACCTCAACAAACCCGACGGCCTCGCCGTCATCGAATCGGACCGCGTGCGCGAGGTCCTCTGGCCCCTCGACGCGAGCGTCATCCCCGGGCTGGGCCCGGCGTCGCAGTCGCGCCTCTCCCGGCTGGGCATCCGGACCGTCGGAGAGATCGCGCAGACCAGCGTCGCGACGCTCGAGCGCGCCTTCGGCTCCTACGGCGAGCGCCTGCACGCCCTCGCCAACGGGATCGACGACCGCCCCGTCACGCCCGATCGCGAAGCGAAATCCGTCGGGCACGAGCAGACCTTCGGCGAAGACCTAACCGACCCGGACGCCGTGCGCGCCGTGCTGCTGGCGCAGGTCGAGGATGTGGCGCGCCGCCTGCGCCGGAAAGGGCTGAAGGGTCGCACCGTCACGCTCAAGATCCGCTTCGGCGACTTCCAGACCATCACGCGCGCAGCGTCGATGGACTCGCCGACCGATCAGACCGAAACCATCTGGCAGATCGCCAGTTCGCTCTTCGAATCCTGGACGACGAAGGAAGGGTTCCGCCCCGTACGCCTGATCGGCGCCAGCGTGGGCAACATCGGCGAGCAGACGCAACTGGGCCTGTTCGCCGTCGAAGAACAGACCAGGCGCAGCGGCGTCGACAAGGCCACCGACGCGATCGTCGAGAAGTTCGGGAAGGGCGCCATCAGGCGCGCGTCGGCGGCGGACCGTCGGAAGCGCGAGTGAACGCGACGAGCGCATCGACCCGCGCCGCCGCCTCGCGCAGGCGCTCTTCGGGAATCGTCCCGTCCTCCACCGCCCGCGCGATCGCCCCGGCCATCTCGGGCGCTGGGCACGCGCGAACCGCTCCGGGCATGTTGTTCGCATCGAGCGCGAGGTCCGCTCCCGCGCCGATCGCCCTCGCCGCGGCCTCCCCAGCCGGGAACCGATCCGTGACGGCGCGCATGTCGAGCGAGTCCGTCACGACCACGCCATCAAACCCCAGCCGCTCGCGCAGCACCCCGGTCGTCCACACGCGCGAGAGCGACGCCGGTAAGTCCGCGTCCACGCCCCGGTGCAGCAGGTGCGCCGTCATCATCGCGAGATTCTCCTCGTGCGCGAGCGCGACGAAGGGCGCCAGTTCGCGAGACTCGCGCCACGCCTCGGTGATATCCGGCAGGCCCAGGTGGCTGTCGGACGACGCGCTGCCGTGGCCGGGGAAATGCTTCGCGCACGCGACGACCCGCGCCTCCCGGTGCGCCTCGATCGATTCCAGCGCGAGCGCCAGCACGCGCGCCGGCTCGCTCGCGAACGACCGTCCCTTGGCCGCGATGATCGGCGACGCGGAATCGATCGCGAGATCGACGCACGGCGCGAAGTTCATCCCGATGCCCAGATCGCGGAGCTGCGCCACCGTCGCGCGATGGTGCTCGGCACGCTCGTGGAGCGACATCATGGCCAGATCGGCCGCCGAGGGGGACTCGACGAACCCGCGCTCCGCCCTGAGTCGCTGGACCGACCCGCCCTCCTGATCGATCGCGACCAGCAGGTCGTCGCCCAACGCCTCGCGAAGGAACGCGATGAGGTCTCTCACCTGCGAAGGCGACTCGATGTTTCTCGCCCCCCCGGACGGGACATCCCTGTCGAACAGAACCACGGCGCGGCACCCGGCTTCGCGGCACGCGTCGACATCACGCTTCAGCGCGTCGTCTCGCGCAGAGGCGCCGCGCACGCCGACCATGATCGTTCTTCCCGCGAGTTGACGCATCGAGTCACGCCGCACGCGCCGGCGCCTTTCCGACAAGACAGACCGCGAACGACAGCGCAAACCCGATCGCCATGCGCCACCCGAGCGAGAAACGGGGGAGATCCTGCGCGACACCCCTCGCCTCGAGCATCGCCGGCCCGAACTGCAGGGCCGCGACGCTGAGCACGCCCACACCGAACGCCGCGAAGCACGACGCGTTCGACCCGCGCTTCGTGAAGAGGCCCGTCACATACACCGCGAGCAATCCCGTGTAGGCGTACATCATGACGCCCAGCGCGAAGGGCAGCACGCCCTCGCCGCTCGCGCGCTGCAGGGGCACGCACAGGCACGCGAAGCCCGCGACGGCGACCGCCGCGAGCACGACGCCCAGCCGCGCCAGGCGCGTCGCGTTGCGCTCGCTGAGCGAAGGCCGCGCCGGCTTCACGAGGTCGCGCACGAACGACGCCGACATCGCGTTGAGCGCCGAATCGAGCGACGCCATCGCCGCGGCGAACAGCCCGGCGAGCGCGAGCCCTCGCAGACCCGCCGGCATGTCGCGCAGCAGGAACTCGAGGAACACATCCGACGCCTTCTCAGGCGCCGGCACGCCGGCGGTTTGGTGATACACAAAGAGCAGCAACCCCACGATCAGGAAGCAACTCGACACCATCGCGCCCAGCACGATCGCCAGCAGCAGTGACGACGAGCCCTTGAACGCCGACTTGCAGGTGAGCGTCCGCTGCACCAGGTCGTGGTCGGTGCCGTACGCGGCCGCATTGAACAGCGTGAACCCGATCAAGGCGCTCCAGATCGTGAAGGGCAGCGCCGGGTCGGTCCGCGTGTCGAGCAGCGTGAGTTTCGATGACCCGTCGGCAGCGGTCGACTCTCGCAGCAGGCCCACGATCTCGCCGGACGACAGAGGGATGGCGTTGAGCAGCACGATCGCGCTGGCGGTGATCGCGACGACGAGGATGAGCACCTGCGCGCAGTCCGTCCAGATCACGGCGCGGATGCCGCCCGCCACGGTGTACGCCGTCGCGACGAGCGTGACGATGCCCACCGACAGCAGGAGGTTGTGGGCCGAAGTATCCCCGAAGACCAGCAGCGAGACGGGCATCGCCGCGAGGAACAGGCGCACCCCGTTGGCGAGCATGCGCCCGACGAGGAACATCGCGCTGGCGCCGCGCTGCGTGGGCGCGCCGAAGCGCTGGCCCAGCAGTTCGTAGATACTCGTCACCTGCGCGCGATAGAACGCTGGGATGAAGAACAGCGCGACGATGAGCGCGCCCAGGATCGCGCCGAGGTTGAGCGAGAGGTAGGTCAGATTGCCCGCGAACGAGTCGGCCGGCCCGCCGATGAAGGTCACCGCCGAGAGCGAGGTCGCGATGACAGACACCGCCGCCGCCAGCACGGGCACGCGCCGCGACGCGAGAAAGAAGTCCGACGATGTCTCGCGCTTTCGCGACGCGAGCACGCCCACGATTGCGACGAACACGAAGTACCCGCCGATCACGAGAATATCGGGGATCGCAAGCCGACCGGACTGCGCGAGCGTGGCGAGGCCCGTCATGCGTTCCCGCCCAGCGCCGCGCGCAGCGACCCGTCGTGCGACGCGAGCGCACGCTCGGCCGCTTCGCGCGTCAGCCCAGTGCGCCGCATCAGGATCGCGGTCTTCGCGCTCCCCCCCGCCTCGTCGAGCAGCATGAAGCACTCCTCGCGCGCCAGGCCCGTGAGTTCCGCGACGATCCGCGCCGCCCGGTCGCGCAGTTTCGCGTTCGTGGCGCGGACATCCACCATCAGATTCTCGTACACCTTGCCGCAGCGCACGAAGAGCGTGGTGGTGATCGTGTTCAGGACGAGCTTGGTCGCAGTCCCGGCCTTCATTCGCGTCGATCCTGTGACAACCTCGGGCCCGGTGTCGACGACGAGAAGGTGATCGACGGCACGCACGCTCGCGAGCACCGGCGCGCAGGTCAGCAGCCCCGTCACCGTGCCGCTCGTCTTCGCGTGCGCCACGCCGCCCAGGACGAAGGGCGTCGTCCCGCCCGCCGCGATGCCGAGCACCGCGTCGTGGCTCGTCAGCGCGAGCGCGTCGAGCGCGTCGTGCGCACCGTTCGGATCGTCTTCCATGCCCTCCGACGACTTCCGCAGCGCCGCGTCGCCCCCGGCGATGATCCCGACAACCCGCCCCGGCTCGGCGCAGAATGTCGGGGGGCACTCGCTCGCGTCGAGCACGCCCAGGCGCCCCGAGGTCCCGGCCCCTAGGTACACCAGCCGCCCCCCGGCGCGGAAACCCGGCTCGATCGCGTCGATGAAGGCCCCGATCGCCCCGCCGGCCCTCCCGACTGCGCCGGCGACCGTCGCGTCCTCCTCGTTGATCAGTCGGACGCACTCCGCGACCGACAGGGCGTCCAGCGACGATGATCGCGGGTTGCGCCGCTCGGTCGAGACGCGCGAACGGTCGGGCGGGATGTCGCGTGCGCCGCTCATCGCTGGTTGGGCCTGGGATCGATCCACGCACCAGAGATCGGCGCGTCGCCCCTCGCGCCGGTAACGGAAGCCAGCGTGATCGGCACGCGATCAGCACAGAGCGCGCCGAGCACCGCGAAACCCGCCGCCTCGCGGTGCGCCGCCGGGACGCCCAGCGCGTCGGTCGTGACGACGGGCGTCTCCGGGCACGCGCGGGCGATCTCCCTCACGAGGGCGGCATTCCTGGCGGACCCCCCGGCCAGCAGAACGCGCCCAGGAACGGGCGAAAGCGCTCGAAGGGATTCCCCGATCACCATCCCGACGGCGCGCGTGACAGAGGCGACCAGATCGTCCCCGGCGCACGAGCGCGCCGCCGCCGCGATCATCGCTGTCGCCTCGTCGCCGCTGCCGAGCGACCGACCCTGCCCGCGCTGCGCGCCCAGCGCGTCGAGGACCGCACTCACGACCGAGTCGACCGGGCGCCCGCGCAGCGCGCCGGCGCCGCCCTCGTCGAACGGTCGCCCCAGCGCGAGGCGCGCCGCGGCGTTGAGCACATGGTTGCAGGCGCAGACATCGAACCCGCGCACGCGCTCGGGGCCGCCACCCGCCGGGAGCAGCGTGAGGTTGCAGAACCCGCCGAGATTGACGACGGCGCGAGTCTCGCCCGCGGCACGAAAGAGCACCCAATCGGCGATGGGCGTGATCGGCGCGCCCTGCCCGCCGCACGCGAGATCGGAGCCGCGCAGGTCGTACACCACAGGGCGCCCGACGGCGAGCGCGAGCGGCCAGGGGTTGAAAAGCTGCAGCGAATCGGGCGGCGCGTGGTGCACCGTCTGCCCGTGCGCGCAGACAAGATCGGGAAGGCGCGCCCGGGCGATGAGGTCTCGCGCCGCGATCGCGTGCAATACGCCCAGCTCGCGCGCCGCCCCGACCGCGCGGGCGATGGGCAAGGGCGCCCCGGATGAAAGCTCGCCCAGCGTCGCGCGCAGCGGCTCGGGCAGGCCGATCGAGACGGTCGCGTCGATGGAGACGAGGCGCATCGCCAGACCGTCGCCCTCGAGGCGCGCCGCGGCCCCGTCGAGCGCGTCGAGCGAGGTGCCGGTCATGAAGCCGAAGACTGTCCGCGTGGTCACGCCGGGATCATCGCATGAAGTGCGTCCGCCTGCACGCGCTCACCGGGTCGTCGGGCCGACGCCCTCGCGGACCTTCTCTCGCTGCTCGCCCTCGTCGAGCTGGATCTTGACCAGCTCGGCGTAGCGCCCGTCCTTGGCGAGCAACTCCTCGTGCGAGCCGACCTCGGTGATGCGCCCCCCTTCGAGGACCACGATGCGGTCCGCGTTGCGGATCGTCGAGAGCCGGTGGGCGATGACGAAGCAGGTCCTGCCCTGCATGAGCCGTGTGAGCGAGCGCTGGATCAGCCGCTCGGACTCGGTGTCGAGGTTGGAGGTCGCCTCGTCGAGGATGAGAATGCGCGGCTTGGCGAGCAGGGCGCGGGCGATCGCGAGGCGCTGCTTCTGCCCGCCCGAGAGGCGCACGCCCCGCTCGCCGATCAGCGTGTCGTACCCCATCTCGAGCTTGGCGATGAAATCGTGGGCGTTGGCGGCGCGCGCGGCGTCGACGATGTCGCTCTGCGGCGCGTCGGGGTTGGCGTACGCGATGTTCTGGCCGATCGTGCCGTCGAAGAGGAACACGTCCTGCTCGACGATGCCCAGGAGCCGGCGGTAGGAATCGACCTCGATCTCGCGCAGCTCCTCGCCGTCGAGCAACACGCGCCCGACGGTCGGGTCGTAGAACCGCGCGACGAGGTTGCACAGCGTGGTCTTGCCGGCGCCCGAGGGGCCCACGAGCGCGATGACCTCGCCCGGCCGGACATCGAGATCGATGTCGGACAGCACCGGCTCGTCCTGCCCGGGGTAGGCGAAGGTGATGCCCTCGAGCGTCACGCCGCCTCGGACCTGCGCCGGGTCGAGGCGCCTGCCCTCGGGCTGATCGGCGAACTCGCGCGGCTCGCGGAAAAGGTCGAGCAGCCGGTCGAAACCCGCGAGGTTCGTCTGGATCTGCGTCGCGGTCGACGCCAGCGTCTCGAGCGGGCCAAGCAGCATGAGCAGGTACGCCGAGAACATCATCACATCGCCGATGGTGAGACGCCCCTGCAGGACCTGCCAGCCGCCGTAGAGCAGCACGCCCGACGACGCGAGCGGGATGATGAGCGACCACGCGATGTCGATGGCGCGAGACCACCACCACGCGAGGATCTCCTGGCGGACCATGAAGTGGTTGCCGGTGACGAAATCCGACGACTCCCGCCGCTCGCGCGAGAACCCTCGCACGATGCGCATGCCCCCGAACGCTTCGGTCGTGCGCGCGTCGATGCCCTGCCTCGCGAACCGGATGTCGCGGAACATCGGGCGCAGCGTGCCGATCCAGGTCTTGTGCGTCACCCAGATGATGGGCACGAGCGTGACGGCGCCCACCAGCAGACGCCAGTCGACAAAGAGCAGGATCGCGAAGGTGCCCAGCAGCTGGACGACCGCGCGCCACGGGTTGTACATCATCGAGAAGATCAGCTCGGCGGCGCCGCCGGCGTCTTCTCGCAGGATGCTCGCCACGCCGCCCGACTTCAGCGCCTGCACCCGGTGCAGGGGCAGGTGGACCGCGTGCTCGAACGCGCGCCGGCGCAGGATCACCTGCGTGCGCTTCGTCAGCTTGGTCATCTGCCAACGCCCCCACATCCCGATCGTCACGCTCACGACCGTCAGCGCCATCAGCGCGACGCAGAGGTTCACGAGCAGCGCGATCGGCTCGCGCGAGCCGGGAACCCACCCGGGCAGACCGGCCGGGCCGGGCGAATCCGTCAGGATGTAGTCGATCACGATCTTCGTCGACGCCGGGAGCGCCAGCCCGATCGCCGTGGACACCGTCAGCGTCGCCAGCGACGCATAGAGCAGGTGCCGGTTGCCATCGAGAACACCCCAGAACGCTCTGGCGAGCGCCCCGAACGAGCGGCTGCGCCGACGCTTCTTCTCGTCGTGCTCCGGGGCGCGGAGCTGGTCCATCCCCTTCCCCGGCTGCGCGTGGGCCGACTTCGACGCAGCCTTGCGAGCGGCGCGGTACTCGGCGAACCGGGTTCTGCTGGAAGGTCTCGCCGCGCTCGTGCGGCGGGGGTGGAAGGGCATCAGCCAATCCTATCGCCTTCATCAGGCCTGAAGATTCATTCAGGCCGATGTTCGGGCCGCCATTCTCACCGGGGCCAGGGGACGCGCGACCAGACCCCCCTGCTCGCGGCGGGGGCCGGGCCGGCGCAGAACCACACCTCCTCCGACGAGGGGCAGCACACCGCCGCGTAGATCGTCTTCAGATGCTTCGCGTCGCGCATCTCCACGCCCGGGTCGGCTAGGAGCGCGAACAGGTCGGTGGGCGGGTCCCACTCGTGGTGCGAGGACGCGATCGACTCCACCGCCGCCCGACGCAGGATCGTTCCCCCGGCGCGCGACCGCGCGAGGCGCTCCGGGTCGCGAGGCTGCTTCGCGCCGGGATGGTTCGTCGCGCACTGAAAGCCCAGCCCTGCGTCGTGGCGCTCGTGGCGCGACCGGGCGCACTCGAACACCGCCCTGGCGTTGGTCCTCCCCTCGACCACCATCAGGATCATCCCGCGGTCGCGATCGATGCGCCCCAGCAGCGCGTCCACCTCGTTGATGGTCGAGCAGGTCTCCAGCGCCTCACGCGCCCAGAAGAGCCACGAGAGACAGGGTTTCCCGGGATCGGGCTCGTCGGTCGCGTACATCGTGTGCACGTGCAGCCATAACCCCGCGGCGTTCATCCCGGTGTCGATGTCGATGTCCCCGGCGATCCCCAGCGCCATGGTCGGGATCCGGCCCGAGCCGGCCGGGTGGTCGTGGACCACCACGCTGTGCCCGCGGAGAAGCTGGGTTGGGTACCAGTCGCAGTTCCGGGCCACCCACGAGCGCCGATCGATCTCAACGCTGATCGCCGAGCAGGCCGCCCCGCCGCCCCCGGCGATGTCGGCGTACAGCCATGTCGCGATGTCGAGCGAACTGATCGGCCCTGCCCCCGCGCGGGTCGCCCCCAGCGCCATGCCGTCGACTTCCTCGATGACATGCACCGGGAGCGAGTCGAGCCACGCTCCCGCCCGCGCTCTCACCACCCCGGGGGAAACGCCGGTCTGGCTGGAGATCTCGTCGAGATAGCGTGCCCGGGCCGCGCGGTGCAGGATGTGCCCCAGCGCGCCGCCCAGGACAATCCCCTGGTCGCCCGGCGTGCCGCGTAATCGATGGAATGTCAGTTCTGACATACTGTTATCGGACGATAGCGCCGGACGCACCCGGTCGTAACACCGGACTTTTCGATCCGTTCGGGGAGAGTGAAGATGGGCTGATTCCCCCGAATCATGGTTGTACTCTAGTGCTTTCGAGGGTATCTTTAGACTGAGTGAATGGGCTTCGTTCGCCGCAGGGGCGCACGAAGGGAGATCGATGCGGAGAGATTCTCGTCATTTCATGTGCGATGCGCGATGCTCCTCCACGCTGCTGGCGGCGCTTGCGCTCTCGTGCGTGCCCATCGCGGCGAACGCGGCCAGCGTTCTGAGCATCCCTACGTCGCTCAACCTCGAAGACGCGTATCGCCAGAGCTCGCTGCCGCTGATGGATCTCGTCGTCGGCCCGACGCTCGCGGAAGCCGCCGGCTATGTCCGCCATGAGTCGGGCGCCGAGCCGCGCGCTTCCACCACGACGCTCAACCTCCCGGCCATGCGCAGCAGCGCCACCTTCGCGGCCCTGCAGCAGGCGCTGGTGTGGGATTCGCTGCTCTCCGAGATGCATCGCGGCGACCGCGATATGGCCGAGTACTGGCGCACCGGCTCCATCGAGCAGGGCGAATCCCAGTTCGGCGCACTCACCATGGGGCAGGACCTCCTCGAGCGAGACACGCCCCGTCGCGTACTGCGCAGCCCCGAACCCGAACGCGTGGCGTCGCTCGGAGGCATCGCCCGCGCACTTATGTTCAGCGCCACCGGCGCGAGCGGCGGCGGCGGTGGTGGTGGCGGCGGCTCCAGCGGCCGCTCGGGACTCCAGCTCCCCGTGCTCCCGCCCAGCGTTGACGGGCTCGCCCCGGTGGTCAACCCCGATCGCATCCCGCCTGCGCCCAGCCCTGCGCCCGCACCTGCGCCGCAGCCGACGCAGCCCCAGCCAGTGATCATCATCATCGATCTCGGTGATCTCGCCTGGGTTGACCCGACCTTCGCCTCGACCCCGACTCCCAGCCCCAGGCCCGACACTCACCGCCCCAATGGCCCGTTCGACAACGACGACGGGCCCGCTACGGGCAGCCCCCCGGCCATCCCTGCACCCACGGCCGGGCTCCTCGGCGGCATCGGGCTGTTCTCCCTGCTCGGCGCCCGCCGACGCCGCTCGGCCTGACACAGGCAGGCGCGAGAAACTCCGCACCCCCTCCAAACACGCGACCCCGACGCGTCGATATCCTCGCATCGTGCGCGTGTTCGAAGGCGACATCCTGTTTCTCGGCGCAGACGCGATGCTCGCACGGGCCTTCCGCGAACGCGTCGAACGGGGCGAGTCCCCGTGCCGCGAAGCGCAGACGAGATTCCTCGCCCGGGCCGAGTGCGACATCACCAGCGCAGACAGCGTCGAGCGCGCGATCGGGCCGGCGACGACCCTCGTGGTGAACTGCGCCGCCTACACCAACGTCGACGCCGCCGAGACCGACGAAGCCGCCGCGACTCTGGTCAACGGGGTCGGCGTGGGCCTCCTCGCGCGCCGGTGCGCGCAGGTCGGCGCAACGCTCGCGCATTTCAGCACCGACTACGTCTTCCCCGGCGACGCCTCCCTGCCCTACGCGATCGACGCGACGCGCGCCCCCATCGGCGCCTACGGGCGCAGCAAACTGGCCGGCGAGCGCGAGCTCGAACGGAGCGCCGCCGACTGGCTCTGCCTGCGCACCAGCTGGCTCTACGCGCCCTGGGGCAAGAACTTCGTGCTCACCATCGCGAAACTCGCGCGAGAGAAGTCGTCACTCCGTGTCGTGAACGATCAGCGAGGGCGCCCAACGAGCTGCGAAACCCTCGCCTGGATCACCGAGCGCCTGCTCGAGCACGGGTCGCGAGGCATGCGCCACGCGACCGACGGCGGCGAGTGCACCTGGTTCGAGTTCGCGTCCGACATCGCCGCGCGGGTCAACCCGGCGTGCGTTGTCGAGCCCTGCTCCTCCGCTGAGTTCCCCCGCCCCGCTCGCCGACCCGCCTACAGCGTGCTCGACCTCGCAGAGACCGAAGCCGTCACCGGGGCGATCCCCCACTGGCGCGTCGCCCTGTCACGCACCCTCGAACGCGCCGGGCACGCCCCCTGAGCACGAACCTCGCAGGGCCGGCGCTCGTCTGCAAGCGGGAAGGCCCCGAACGCCGACAGTGAGAGCAGAACGCGTCCACCCCCGGAAGGAACGACCAACGATGCATCTTCTCGTGACCGGCGGCGCCGGCTTCATCGGATCCAACTTCGTCCGCCTCGTGCTGCGCGAGAGGCCGGAGTGGCGAGTGACGAACCTCGACGCGCTCACCTACTCCGGAAACCTCGAGAACCTGCGCGATGTCGAGTCGAACCCTCGCTACCGCTTCGTCAAGGGCGACATCTGCGACGCCGCGCTCATGCGCTCGCTCGCGAGCGAGTGCGACGCGATCGCCCACTTCGCCGCCGAGAGCCACGTCGACCGCTCGATCATCGACAGCCAGCCCTTCCTCCGATCCAACGTGCTCGGGACGCAGACCCTGCTCGACGCGGCACGCGCCGCCGGCGGCAGGCGCTTCGCCCACGTCAGCACCGACGAGGTCTACGGCTCGCTGCCCCTCGAGCGCCGCGACCTGCTCTTCACCGAAGAAACCCACATCGCGCCCAACAGCCCCTACGCCGCGAGCAAGGCCGCCAGCGACATGCTCGTGCGCGCCGCGTTCCACACCTTCCACGACGATGTCGTCGTCACGCGCTGCTCCAACAACTTCGGCCCCTACCAGTTCCCGGAGAAAGTCATCCCCCTCTTCGTCACCAACCTGCTCGACGACAAGCCCGTGCCCCTCTACGGCGACGGGCTCAATGTGCGTGACTGGCTCCATGTCGAAGACCACTGCGAGGCGGTCCTCGCGGTCCTCGAGCGCGGCGTCGCCGGCGAGGTCTACAACATCGGCGGCAACAACGAGCGCTCCAACATCGAACTCACCCGCACCATCCTCTCCCTGATGGGCAAGGACGACTCGTTCATCCGGCGCGTCCAGGACCGACCCGGACACGACAGGCGATACGCCATCGACTCCAGCAAGATCCGGCGCGACCTCGGCTGGGAGCCGACGCGCAGCGCATGGCCCGACGCGCTCCGCGCCACCACCGACTGGTATCGCGACAACCGCGCGTGGTGGGAGCGCGTCAAGAGCGGCGAGTACGCCGCGTACTACGAGAAGCAGTACGGCAAGCGCTGAACAAAAAAACGCGACCCCGGGAGCAAGGGTCGCGCGTCGGACTGCAGTGATGACCGTGTCGGCGATCAGCGACGCCTGCGCGCCGCGAGCCCGAGCAGCCCGACGCACCCGAGGGAGCCCGCCAGCGGCGTGGGGATCAGGTCCGCGACGAACAGGAAGTCGCGAGTCGCGCTGTTGGACTGGCCTTCCACGCCGAGCCACCCGCGCCCGACCCAGAAACCCATGCCCTCCATGCCCGTGCCCGCCAGACGGAAGTCGTCCTGCAGAAACAGGAACGACCTGCCGCTGTTGTCCGCGACGTCGAAGAGGTTGAAGGTCTGCCCCGCCGCATCGCCGGTGACCGCCGTCAACACACCGATATTGTTTGTCACATCGGGCGTCGCGAGATACCCCGTGCCCTGGGCGGTCACGTTCATCGTGTAGCTGTAGTCGAGCTGGTACTGACCCTCTGCGTAGCCGTAGCCGACGCCGCTGTCCTCGCCGCCGTAGAGATCACCGCTGATGTGCAGCGTGAAGCCCGAGCCCGTCGTCATGACGCGCATGATCACGTCGACGAAGGAGAAGGTCGTCGCCCCCCCGGCCGCGCCGGCCTGACCCGCGAAGAGCGAGTCGAGGCGCAACCCGTAGGGAGGCGGGTTCATCGTGCCGTCGGGATGATCCCGAAGCCGGTAGGTCGCGCCAGTCGCGACCGAGGCCGCGCAGCCGAGGATGCTCAGACCCGCCGCGGCCAACGCGGCACGCTTTCCGAATGTCATCAAGCCCGCCATAGCACATGCTCCTTTGACCGTAAGCACGAGCGAAGTGCTCGACCTACAGACATCAGGATAAGCATTGCCCGGTTGAGGAATAGCCCGACAAACCACCGGTTCTAAGGGGGGCTCTTCCTCAACGACCACCGGAAGAGAACAAAACAAGCCGGTCGATGGAGGATCGACCGGCGAGAGGGGTTCACGGTTCAGAGTCAGAATGCGCCGGGGTATACCCCGGGCTGATTCAGCGCTTGCGACGCAGGATCGTCAGACCCGCGAGGCCGGCCAGCGCGGCCGAGCCGGGCGTGGGCAGGATGAACACGTCGAGGTCGGCGCGCTCGTCGAAGCCGTTGGCGTTCGGATTGAACGAGGTGACGAGGAACGAGCCAACGAGCGACTCGTTGAACGCGTTGGCGCCGAACAGCGCGGACACATCGGTGTTGCCGAAGACAAAGCCGCTGCGAGGATCAGCGACCGTCGTGCCGAACACACCGCTGAAGGTCAGGCCGTCGATCTGGAAGCCGCGGCCCGCCTGGGCGTTGACACGACCGAGCTCGCCGATGGTGGCGAAGTACGTGTCGCCGTCGCCGTCCATGACCATGAGGTAGCCCCCGGTCACGAAGCCGTTGCTCAGGAAGATCTCGCCCTCGACATTCGCGAGTGCCGCGCCGCCCTGGGAGACGCCGTCGACGAGGATGTCGAGCAGGACGCCGCCGGCCGGGTCGGTGAGGGTCAGGATGCCGGTGTGGGTCACGCCGTCGAAGGTGCGACCGGCGTTGATCTGGATGCCGTTGATATCGAGCTGCATCAGCGCAGCCTGAGACCCGGCGGTAAACGCGACGACAGCAGCCGTAGCAGCGCTCAAATGACGAATCATGTCTGACTCCCTGTCTCGGCTTTCGCCAAGTATGCCCGGGGGGAAACCCGGGGACTCCTCCAAGTGAACCTATCCCTGTGCCTTTGCGCCGGTCTGTGCATGCCGGTGGTGCAAAGGGGTCACGGCTGTGCGGGCCGCTTCCACCACAATCCTACACCATTGTCGGGGGTAACGCAAGGGTTCTTGACGCAGGAAATCGAACTTCATCCATTCGTAACGCCGGAGGCTCCTAAAAACACAGCACGGCCCCAGAAGGGCCGTGCTGGAAGGTACTTGAGTTATCGGTCCTTGAGCAGGACTTAGCGGCGACGACGAGCCGCGAGCCCGGCGAGACCAACCAGACCCATGCCCGCAGCGAGCGGGGTGGGGATCACGGGGGGCTCGTCACCAGCGGGCAGGAAGATGTCGATGTCGCTGGTCGAGCGACCCATCGCGTTGGGGGCGAAGGCGAAGTTGATGAAGGAGCCGTCGAGGGGCTGGGTGTTGAACCAGTCAGAGATGTCGACGCCCACGAAGGTGGAGCTGTTGAACAGGCCGTTGAAGGTCAGGCCGTCGATCGAGAAGCCCTGGACGCCGCCGGGCAGGACCTGGTTCACGACCACGCCGGAGCCACCGACGATGTCGGTGTTGAAGGTGCTGCCGTCGCTCATGAGGAGCGAGAAGTTGCCGCCGGTGACGCCGCCGCTGACCAGGTTGATCACGCCGGTGAAGGCGGTCACGGTCATCGTGGTGGTCGCCTGAACGACGCCGTCGATCAGCACGCCGGCGAGGGTGGTGTTGACACCCTTGCTGAGCTGGATGGTGCCGGTGTGAGTCAGGCCGCCCCAGCCGTTGTTGCCGTTGGCGCGCTTGGCCTGGGCTTCGACCTTGTTGATGTCGAGCTGGAGCTCGGTGACGGCCAGCGCGTTGCCGGCAGTCGCAAGAACGGCCGCAGCCGCAAGAATCGTCGTCTTCATACTCATGATCCCATTCTCCCGTCTTTGTATGACTCTCGCGGCGGTTGTTGTTCTCTCCGTCCGCGATCCCTCATCACTCATTGGTTCGTGCGCCGGCCTGAGCTCTGGGCACATGCCCTTACCGAACGAGACCGGTTCTCCCGCATCGAACACCGTAAAGATACCCCAACTCGGGTGCGTGTCAATGTTTTTCTCGAGACCCGCAGCCGAAATCTGGGCAATCTTTACCGTCTGAACACCTCCGGAAACATTCCCGGACTCCCGGATAAACCTCTCTGATTCAGCGGCTTACACACACCCCGCCGCAAGCCGGCCAGGGCCTCCTTTATCGGACGAACGCATCCGCCACTTGTGGGGGGCAAAAAGAAGCCGATCGTCAAGGATCGGCCGCGGCAGCACACTGGATGTCCCGACCCGTCCCTGGGTCGAGTCTCGGTTCAGCGCCGACGGCGCAGCATCAGCCCACCCATCGCCACGGAACCCATACCCGCCGCAAGAGGGGTCGGGATCACATTCACCAGCGCGATCTCGATCCACGCGTCGTTGTAGTCGAAGTCCCCGCCGGTGCGATCCTCCCACGCCAGCAGCCACCCGTAGAACACGGTGTTGTAGTACATCGCGTAGGTAACCATCATGTCCTGCCCGCTCGGGTTGTCACTCTCTCTCGACGTCAGCGACAGACTCGAGGAGGTGTCCAGACCCCAGCGGAACTGCGTGCTCAGCGCGACATTGTCAACCGTGTTGCCGACGACCGTGGGGGTGATCGCCTGGAAGCCGCTCGCCGAGGCGTCGTCGTACCAGCCGAACGTGTGCGAGTCACCCGCGACCTTCGCCGTGACGCGCACGTCGATCACCCCGTCGGCCCAGCCGGTGTCCTGGGCGCCGACGATGCCGACCCCGTTGAGGTTCAGGGGGCTCGACCCGTTGCGGTCCTGCACGCGCGCGAAAATCCAGTTCGTGCTGGAGTAGCCGATCACAGAGTTCGCCACAGGCGCCCCAGTGCCGCCGACGTCCGACGCCGTCGCGGTTCCGAACGCGCTGAACCCGCCCCCGTACACGCTGTTCAGCAGCTGCAGGTGGCTCGGCTCGCTGCCGGTGCGCACGTGCGTGTAGTCCTCCGCCGCGCCCGCCACACCGGCGAACGCGACCGCGGCGCACGCGCCGAAAGTCACTCGTCTCATAGCTCTTTCTCCTTCGTGAGACCGTCAAGGCCTCGATGTCGCCCGCAGCGCAAGACCATCCTGCGCCCGATCAACAGAAGGAGAGTAGTGGAAGACGCCTCGCGCACTCGCGAGAAAACCACTCGAAAACCACCTGTTTTCAACAGATCCCACGCTTACACCGGTGGTGGCATGCGCCCGTGAAAGCATCGGCGCACGCGCCGGCGAAATCACCGGCGCGCACGACTCACGCGCAGAAAGAAATCGCGCGAGCCCGTGTTTCGCCGGGCCCGCGCGCCATTCTCTTGCCCATCTTCACACTCAGGCGCGCCGACGACGCGCGCCGATCGCCAGCATCCCGGCGGCGCCGAGCCCCGCCGCCATCGGCGTCGGAACCGCGATCAGACGGACCTCCACGACCGCGTCGTTGTAGTCGTAGTCAGCGCCCGAGCCGTGCCGGTCCTCCCAGAACAACAGCCAGCCCAGCATCTTCGACGACGCCGTGTCGAACATCGCGTAGGTCACCAGCTGGTCGAGCCCGCCGTGGTTCGTCGTCTCGTCCGAGGTGTACGACTTCCCGGTCGTGGTGTCCTTCAGCCCCCAGCGGAACGCGGTGCTGAGCGACACCTGATCGACCGTCGTGCCCGGCGTCGTCGGCGCGATCGCCTGGAACGAGCCGTCGCCGGCGTCGTTGTGCCAGCCGAACACGTGGCTGTCGCCGGCGTACTTCGCCTCGACGCGAACATCCACCACGCCGTCCGCCCAGTTCTTGTCCTGACCCACGCCCCAGTTGATCCCGTTCAGGTGCAGGGGCGACACGCCGCCCCGGTCCTGGATGCGAACAAAGGTGAGCGCCGAGGACTGATACCCCTGCGCCGTGACGAGCGACGAGCCGTTCTTCTGGCTCGTCGAGCTCAGCGCGCCGAACGAAGTGAACGCGCCCGAGTTGGCGGCGCCCGAGTACACCAGGTTCAGGATCGACGCGTGCCCGAGCTCCCCGCCCGGCGCCGCGTGAACGAACGAGTAGTCATTCGCGCCAAGCGCCGCACCGCTCACGCCCGCCGCAGCCACAACCGCCATGGTCAGATAACGCATCTCGAGTTCTCCTTGCAATCCCTGCCGCCCGACGGTCGCTGTGCACGCCCCGTCGCGATGGGCATCGTGGCCCCGACGGGCCACACGCCTCGCCGACCAATCAGTCTGCGCCGCGACAAAGCGCTTTCAACCGCTCTCTCGCGAGCCGACGCGACGCAGCTGCGCGCCGGCCATCGCCACAAGGCATCTTCCCGGACCGCGCGCACTCGGACTGCCCCGCCTTCCCCAGCCGGCGCGGCCAGCAGTCACACGCCCGAAAACGAAAAAGAGCCCGGCGCGACACGCAGGGCCCTGAACAAAGCACATTCGATGAACACCCGGTCGCTTACGACCCGCGCCGACGCGGTCCGAACGCCAGAAGCCCGAAGGCGACCGCGGCGCCCGACCCCGGCGCCGGCACGAGGATCACGCTGAACTCCGCCCCCTCGCCGTCATCGCCGCGCAGGATGTTGAACACGAACGGGCTGATCGACGTCCCGTTCAGCGGCTGCGCGTTGAACCACTGGCTCACATTCACGCCGGCGAACGTGCTGGCATTGAAGAGACCGTTGAACACCGCCGTGTTGTCGATCACGAACCCCCCGGCCGGCGCGACGCTCACGAACCCAACCCCGCTCGCAAAGTCGCACGCGAAGGTCTCCGCGTTGGTGAGCGTGATCTGGAGATCACCACCGCTCACCACGCCGTTGGCGAGCGCGATCGACGCCGTGAATGCGCTCAACGCCATCGGGGTGATCGACTGCGACGCGCCGTTGATCGAGACATCCTGCAGCGCCGATGCGGCCCCGTTCGTGAACACGACCGTCCCCGAATGGGTCACACCCCCGAACGGCGACGGCGCGCCGGTGATGTCGAACGAATCGACCTGAAGCCCGATGACATCAATCCGCAGCTGCGCAAGGCACGCCGACCCCGACGCCAGCAAGCCCGCGCACGCGATGATCCGAGTGACGCTCATGGCTGATCCTCCGCCTCGAGACCACCGAGCCCTGTGCGGCGCGGCGTCTCCCCTCAGCGCGGCGCGCCGGACACCGCCCGGCGCGCGCGCTGCCGAAAACACCCTACCACGACGCACACCCTTCGCGCCCTTCGCGGCGCGACGCGCATCGAGATCACACGCTTCCCCGGGCCAGTGAAAGCACGGGGACGAGATCTCAAAAATGCAAAGCGCGGCGATGGACGCCGTGCTTTGCGGAGGAGATATCCGATCGGTTCAGGCCGGGCTCAGGCGCGGCGACGACGCGTGCCGAAGCCGAGCATCGCGATGCCCAGGACACCACCAGCGGCCGGGGTCGGCACGAGGAAGATGTCCAGGTCGGCGCCGGCGTCGAACCCGCTCGAGTTCGGGTTGAACCCGAAGTTGATGAACGAGCCGGCGAGGGGCTGCGCGTTGAACCACGGGGTGATGTCAGCGCCGGCAAACATGCTGCCGCTGAAGACGCCGCCGAAGGTCAGGCCGTCGATGGAGAAGCCCTGCACGCCGCCGGGCAGGATCTGGTTGGCGACCTGGCCGATGCCGCCCTGCACGCTCGTGTTGAACGTGTCGCCGTTGTTCAGCGTCATGGCGAAGCTGCCGCCGGTCACGCCGCCGTTGACCAGGTTGATCGTCCCGGTGAACGACTGGAGCTGGCCGAACGCGATGTTCTGCTGCACGCCGTCGAAGAACAGGTCGGCGAGCTGCGAGTTGACGCCGCTGCTGAGCTGCAGCGCGCCGGTGTGATTCAGGCCGCCGAAGGCGCTCGGCCCGCCGGTCGCGCCGAGTGTCTGGACGCGCAGCGCGTTCACATCAAGGTGCAAAATGCCCGCCAGCGCAGTGCTGGACACGAATGCGGTCGCGGCAACCGCGACGAACTTCAAGCCCGTGGTCATTCTCTCTCCTCCTGCATCTCGCCCGAGAACGCTGCGGCAGAGCCGCAACCCCATGTTCTCGACCGAGACTTGTTGTGGCCTCGCGGCCGGGTGACGTGTGAGAGCAGGATACACGGGCACCCCCATCTTCGGGAAGCGCAAAAACGATGCTTTTCACAAAAACACGAGAATCCCCCGGCGACGAACCGGATCGATGGATCAGGATACTTCCTGACACAAACCGATCAGGTCGTGACAAAAAAAAATGCCCCGAGATGCGACTCGGGGCCAAAGAAACCGTTGGATGTGGAAAGAGGGCCTGCGCCCGCCTCACCCGCGCCGACGACGCCCGGCCAGGCCGGCGATCGCGACACCCAGAACCCCCACCGCGCCGGGCGTGGGGATCAGGAAGATGTCGACGCTGGTGTCCCCGTCAAACCCGTTGGCATTGGGGCTGAAGGAGAAGTTCAGGAACGAGCCGTCGAGGGGCTGCGCGTTGAACCAGGGCGTGATCGCGACACCCGCGAAGGGGTCGGAGCTGAACAGCGCCGAGGTGAGCAGGCCATCGATGCGGAATCCCTGACCCGCCTGAGTGTTGACCTGACCGGCCCCATTCTGGATCTGCGTGGTGAAGGTCGCGCCGCCCACGACGGTCATCGAGAAACTCCCGCCGACAACATTGCCGCCGACGAGATTGATGATGCCGTTGAAGGACTGCAGCTGGTTCGGGGCGACATTCTGCGACACGCCGTCCAGAAGGATCTCCGCGAGACTCGTGTTCGCGTTCGACGACAGATGCACGGACCCGGTGTGGCCCACGCCACCGAACGGGCCAGCGCCGCCCGCAGGCCCAAACGCCTGCGCGGCAACCGAATTGATGTCGAGCTGGAGGATCCCTCCAGTCGCCGGAAGAGCCGTAGCGGCAAGTCCCGCCGCAATCACTGCGCACAATTTCCCAGTCATGTCTTCACCTCCTAAGAGCGATCAGAACACCGCGGCGAAGCCGCTCCCCATGTTCATGACCGCGTTCGAACCGTGATCGCAACCTCTGACCCAGTTATGGTACCATAAGTTGCCGCCGTCCCAAGACGAAAACTGGGAATTCTGTAGAACAAGGGTTTTCTAGGGGGCGTCTGGCAAAGGACTCCCGAAATCCGGGATTCCACCCACGCTTCGGCCCGTTGCTCAGACTCAACGATGGGCGCCCGTGTCCGGATCAAAAACGAAGCAGGGCCCCGCGATCACACGGGGCCCTGCAGGAAGCATTTGAACTGAAGTTCGGCTCTCCGAACGACTTACGCGCGACGACGACGGGCCGCCAGACCGAACAGGCCAAGGCCGGCCATCCCGCCCGCGAGCGGGGTGGGGATGATGCCCGTGCGGAGGAAGATGTCGACATCCGCGTCGGAGTCAAACCCGTTCGCGTTGGGGTTGAAGGCGAAGTTGATGAACGAGCCGTCCAGGGGCTGGGTGTTGAACCACGGGGCGATATTGACGCCCGCGAAGGTCGTGCTGCTGAACACGCCGTTGAAGGTCAGGCCGTCAACGCTGAAGCCCTGACCGGCCTGGGTGTTCACCTGACCGAAACCGCTCATGATGTTCGTCGTGAAGGTGTCGGTGTTATTCAGGGTCAGCGCGAAACTGCCGCCGGTGACCTGACCCAGAACCATGTTGATGGTGCCGGTGAAGGTCGCGAGCTGGCCCGACGCGATATTCTGCCCAACGCTGTTGAGGAGAACCTCGGTCAGACTCGAATTGATCGAGTGCGACAGCCGGATCGCGCCGGTGTGCGTGGTGCCTCCGAACACCGTGGTGTTGCCGCCCGAGTCCAGCGCCTGCGCGTTGAGGCTGTTGACATCGAGCTGCATGATCCCCGCGGCAGACGCGAGGCCAGCGGTCAGCGCCAGAGCGCCAGCGGTGCATACAAAGTTCTTAACCATAAAAACCCTCTTTCCGTGTATCTCTCTCATCCATCACCCGGGCTGTTCCAAAGCCCGAGGTCGTTGATTCAGGACATGCATTCGCACGCCCGATCCCGACACGATGATACCACGGATTCTGGGTGGGCCCAACTCACAACCACCCTCTCAGACAACATTTAGGGGGTTTCCCGGGTACAGCCGTCACACTGGGTAACCGGGGCGTCCTTGAACGGGGGCGCCCTGTGTCGGTCCTGCCGGCGTTCCCTTGGGCGTTCACCGGGCCGACGCCCTGGCCGGGGCCCCGGCGCCGGGGGAGGGGTGGTTCGCCCCCCCTTCCGCGACCAGACAGCTCGCGCGATGAAGACTCTCGAAGGTCCCGGCGTCGGTCCACCAACCCTCGAGGATGTCGTAGCTCAGGTCGCCGCGCTCGATGTAGTGGTTGTTGACATCGGTGATCTCCAACTCGCCGCGAGAGCTGGGCTTGAGCGTCTTAGCGATGTCGAAGACATCGTTGTCATAGAAATAGATGCCGGTCACCGCGAGGTTGCTCTTGGGCTCCTTGGGTTTCTCGACGATGCGCACGATCCGGTCGCCGTCGGTCTCCGCGACACCGAAGCGATGCGGGTCGGGGACCTCCTTGACGAGGATCTTGGCGCCGCTCCGCTGGCTGAAGAAGTCCCCGACCGCCGGGCGGATGTTCTTCTCGATGATGTTGTCGCCCAGAACGACCGCGACCTTGCCGCCCTCGGCGAAGTCCTCCGCGAGCTTGAGCGCCTCGGCGATCCCGCCCTCGCCCTCCTGATAGGTGTAGTGGAGCTCCTTGATGCCCAGGCCCTTCCCGTTGCCGAGCAGCTTGAGGAAGTCGCCGGCGTGCTCGCCCCCGGTGACGAGCAGGATCTCGTTGATCCCGGCGTTCAGCAGGCACTGGATCGGGTAATAGATCATGGGCCGGTCGTAGACCGGCAGCAGGTGCTTGTTGGTGACGAGGGTCAGGGGCCTCAGTCGAGAACCCAGACCACCAGCGAGAATGACGCCCTTCATGAAGGTCGGCTCCGTGTCCGTGGTGTGATCCGTGTGTCGTACATCATCGCGCCGAAGCCGCGAGGCGCTCTCGCGCCGCGACGATGCGGCTGCGCAGCGGGTCCGCGTCGCGACGAACCGGGCCCGAATCCTCGGCCTGCTTCAGCACGCGCTCCGCCTCCGCCGTCTTGCTCTGGGAGACCAGGCTCTCCGCCAGACCCACCATCAGCATGCGGTTCGTCGGCTCCAGCGCCAAGCCCTTCCGATACGCCGCCTCGGCTTCCGCCGAACGGCCCGCTCTCTCGAGCGCGGCGCCCAGCGAGTCGAGAAAGTTCACCCGCTGCGTGGGGAGGAACCCCTGCTGCTCGGCGAGCTCGACCGCCCGCTGCGCCAGCGACACCGCCTCGTCCAGCTTCACGCCCTGCTGCGTGAGCAGGTACGAGAGGTTGTTCATCGTGATCGGCTGGTCGGGCAGCATCCGCAGCGCCTCGCGATACGCGGCCTCCGCTTCCGTCTTGTCCCCGAGCAGCTCGTAGATCGTCGCCAGCATCAGACCGCCCGGCCCGCGCCGCTCCTCGGGCGTCATGCCTCGCAGCACGCGCACCGCCTGGCGCAGGTCGGCGTCATCCTTGGTCCGCTGGCTCAGGTCGTACCACGCCTGCACCACGGTCAGTCGACCCTGCACCGAAGACCCCACGAAGGACTCGCTCCGGGACAGCCAGTCGCGCACCACGCGAGGATCGGCCGACAGCACGCGCGCCGTGTCGGCGTGCGCCGTCGCCCACTGCTCGTCGGTCGTCGCGCGAGGCATGAGCGCCGCCTCGGCTCGTTCGGTCTGGCCGGTCTTCGCGAAGAGTCTCGCCTGAAGAGGCGCCGCGTCGAGGCCGACCAGTTTCAGGCGCTCCTCGTACGGCGCGAGAACGCGCAGCGCCTCGCGCGGGTTGTTCAGCGTCTCCAGCAACTGCGCGATCGCGAAGTCCGCGTCGAACGGGTCGGCCAGCGAACGGCTCCGCCAGTCGCGCGCCGCCGCGAGGGCCTGCTCGGCGAAGCGGGTGCTCGAGTCCGGCAGCCCCCTGCTCAGCTCGAACTGCGAGCGGGTCGCCAGCACCTCGGTCAGCAGCTGCGCCGGGGCCGCGTCGACGGGCAGCACGCGCATCGCTTCGCGCGCCTGCTCCGTGGCGCGATCGAACTCCAGACGCTCCACGTGCGCGATCGTCAGCAGGCGACGCGCCGGGAAGTACCTCGGGAAGTCCGCTATGACGCCCCGAAGGATCGTGATGTAGCCCTCGATGTTGTCGGGGTTCGTGCGAAGGGCCTGGATCGCCGCGAGCGTGCGCATCTCGGCGTTCTGCCCGCCCGACACGTCGCCGCGCTGGTCGGGACGGATCGTGCCCGACGGCTCATCGCCCCGCGCCATCGCGAGCCCGCCCGCGAGCGAGCGCAGCGTCTGGTCGTTGGGCGCGACCGCGAGGCCGCGGTCCGCCGCGGTCTTGCCTTCATCCATCATGCCGCGACGGACATAATGACGAGCGAGCGCCAGCCACACATCTCCCGTGTTCTCCGCTTCCGCGACGTCGCGGAGCTCCCGCTCGGCGCGCTCGGGCTGGCCGGCTCGCTCGAGAATATCGGCCCGGATCAGGGCTCGGCTCGCCGCCGGCTCGCTCTCGGGGATGCGATCGAGCATCGCCACGGCCCGGCCGAGCTCGCCCTTGGCGATGTAGTACTCCGCCACGCCGACGACGGAGATCGTCGTCGGGGGGTTCAGACCCTCGAGCATCGCGTAGACGCGCTCCGCGTCGGCGGCTCGTCCCTGACGCAGATACGCACGCGCCAGACGCAGCGTGTCCGCAGGCTCGCCAGAGAGCGCGATCTGCTCAAGCTCGGGAAGCGCCTGCGCCCACATCCCCTGCGCGAGCAGCAGGTCGGCGCGCGTGCGCCGGAGCTCCGGCGACAGATCTCGGATCTGGAGGAAGTCATTCAGCCGCTGCGCAGCCGCCGCCGCGTCCCCGCGCTCCTGCAGCAGCGTGATCAGACGCGGGTACAGCGTCGGCTCGCCGGGGCTCGCCGTCACCGCGGTCGACAGGACGCCGATCGCCGCGTCGCGGCTGCCAAGCAGCAGATGCGCCTCAGTGAGCAGAGCCGCGGCGTGCGCGTCCCCCGGGTCGTTGCGCACGACGCTCGCCAGCAGCTGCACCACCAGCGCCGCGTTCGCCTGCGTCGGGTCGCCGCCGCTCGCGGCGCTCGTTTCCACGGGTCGGAAGGTCAGCAGTCGACGCGCCTCGAACACGCGCCAGCTGGGCGAGGCCTCGCCCAGCGCCGCGCGGAGACGGTCGATCGCGTTCTTCACGGCAACCTCGTCGCGCCACGCGGAGTTCGATCGCAGAAGATCTCGCTGCACGTCGGGGTTCGCCTGGTTCGCGTCGCTCAGGCGCTTCAACGCCGCGAACGCGTCGGGATCACGCACCGCGTCGAGATACTGCGCGAGCGCGCGGTCATACGGCAGCGCCTCGGGCCCGCTGCGCCCCGCCAGCGCGCCTCGCAGCAGCGCCTTGCCCTCGTCCACGCGGTTGTCCGCCGCCGCCTGGATGGCCCGCGCGTAGAGCACGCCGGGGTCCTCGGCGACCTGCGGCGAGGACTGCAGCAGCGCCTCTGCGCCGCGCAGGCCGCGACGCTGCACCGCCGACGCGAGCGCGAGCGCGTCGCCCGGGGGAAGCTCCAGTTTCTCTCGCGTGATCCGGTCGACGAGCGCCTGCGCGCCCTCCAGATCACCGTCCGCCGCTTTCAGACGCGCCAGCAGCGAGAGCGTGACGCCCGGGTCGGGGGCGCCCTGGTCGAGCAGCTGCTGCATCGCGTCGATCGCCAGTCGCAGGAGCTCACGGTCTGGGGTCTCGGCGTCGGCCAGCGCCGCCGTGGCGCGCGCGAACATCCTCGCAACCACAACCCGGTCCGGCGCGAGACGCAACGCGTCGAGCGCAGAGGCCTGCGCCTCGCGGAGCTCGCCGTCATCCAGCAGCGCGCTCGTGAGCGCCAGCCGGGCCGCGAGCCACCGCGGATCCCGCTCAACGACCGATCGCCAGCGCGCGATCGCGCCGCGCCGGTCGCCGATCCGCATCTCGACCTGCCCCAGCATGAAGTCAGGCAATCCCGACCCGCGCATCAGCGAGCGCGCCTCCTCGAGCCGCTCCCGCGCCGCCGGGATGTCGTTCGCGTCCAGCGCGTTCGACGCCGCCAGCACCGCGACCCAATGCACGGACGAGTCGGTCTTCCGACGCGACAGCTCCTCGAGGCACCGCGCCGCGAGAGCGTCGTCCTCGGGCGTCCGCGTCGCGGTGAGCGCGAGCGCGCCCCAGCCGACCAGGCTGTCCCCGGCTGCGCCGAGGTCACGCCCGCCAATCGCGCGCCGCGCCAAGTCCGCGGCTTCTCTCGCACGCCCGTCTTTCCACGCGCGATCGATCGCCACCACCCGCGCGTCGTCGCCCAGGTTGTCGGCCTCGCGCTCCAGCATCCGGTCGGCCAGCGAACGCAGTTCGAGCGCGTCGAGCATCACGATGACCCGCGCAAGGGTTTCAGAATCAGGCACGCGCAGGGTCGAAGCCCTCGTCATGATCGTGGTCGCCGCCTCGCGCTGTCGCGCGAACAGCGCCGCCCGCGCCTGCTGCAGCGCCACGTTGATGTCGTCGGGCTTGCGCTCGGCGATCGCGTCGATGTACCGACGAACCACCTGCGGTGTGTCGCCGCGCCGTCGCATCACGTCCACCATCGCCGCGTGCCCGCGCCAATCGTCCGGGTGCGCCTCGGCGAACGCGCGAGCGGCCTCGAACGACGCGTCCAGCTCGCCGCGGACCGTGAACCCGGTCACTCGCGCCAGCATCGCGTCCTTGTTGCGAGGGTCGATGCGCAGCAGCCGGTCCGCGGTCTCCATGTACTCCGTGACCAGACCTCGCTCGCTGTACAGCGTGAGCAGGGCCTCGAGCGGGCGCGGGTCGTCCGGCATCGCGCTCGCCGCGTTCCTGGCCCAGTCCGTCGCGATCTGCAGGTGACGCGCGTTGGGCATCGGCACGCGCCGACGAGACTCCACGAACTTGAGGATCATCTCACCGTCGTCCCGGTTGCGCGAGATGTAGCGCCCCAGGTTGTCGGTCGCGCCGAGGTAATCGCGATTCTCGTACGCCTGCAGCCCGTCGACCAGCGCCGCCTGCGCCCGGTTCTGCTGCCTCACGGTCCGAGCGACGAACAGCCCACCCACCCCGAGCGCAAGGCCCGCGATCGCCACCACCAGAATCGCCGCTCTCTTCTTCGATCGTCGGCTCATCGCCATCGTGTCACACCTTCAATATCTGACGGATCGTCGTCCAGATGATCCAGAGGTCGAATCGAAAACTCTGCTTCTGCACGTACTCCAGGTCGTAGCGGATCCACTCCTGGAAGTCCGTCTCGGGCAGGCGCGTCCGGCGCACCTGCCACAGCCCCGTCACCCCCGGGCGAACGCTCAGACGCGCCTCACGCCACGCCGGGCAGAACTGGTTCTCCCCGTCCGGGCTCGGGCGAGGCCCCACCACGCTCATGTGCCCGAGCAGCACGTTGATGAACTGCGGCAGCTCGTCGAGCTGGAACTTGCGCAGCACCTTCCCCACCCGCAGCACGCGCGGGTCGTTCTGGATGAAGAACTGGGGACCGTCCGCCTGATTCATCTTCGAAAGCTCGAGCTTGAGCGACTCCGCGTTCTTGCGCATGGTCCGGAACTTCATGCACGGGAACTCCCGCCCGCGCAGGGTCTGCCTCCGGTGCGCAAAGAACGGAGGCCACCCGTCCTCGATGAAGATCGCCAGCATAATCAACGGATACAGCGGAGCAGTCGCCGCCAGCACACAAACACTGAAAACTATATCGAACAGACGCTTCACGCTCCGTCGTTTCCAGGTGAAACCCCGGGGAGTGCGGGCCAGCGTCCCGCGCGAGATCGCCTCCGCCCAGTCGACTTCACCCAGCGCAGGCGAAGCAGACGCGTCGTCCCTCACCATCCCCGGCCCGACGAGCGTCTGCCCCGGCGCGATCCGCGTCCCGGCCCCGATCCACAGCGGCCCGACCAGGCGCGCATCCGGAGGAACCTCGACGCTCTCGTGGATCCACACGCCGCGCTTGAACTCGTAGACGCCCTCGAACGCGTACCCGGGCGTCGCCCAGTCGCGCAGCAGCACCCGGGCGTACACCGTGCGCTGCTCCTCGCTCCTCGCGTCTAGGATCAGCGAGGGAGCCACCGCCGGCGCCGCGCCCTCCGGCCCGAGCCGCTCGCTGACCGCCGCCCATCCGAGATAGCGGTCCGGGGCCGATCTCCACACGCGCGCCAGCGCGATGTCGCCGGTGAGCGCCGCGCGGGTGGTGGCGCGCGTCGCGGAGTGATACACGCGTGACACACCCAGGAACTGCCCCTCGCGATCCGTGCGCACACGCTCGGAGTACGAGCGCTCGTCACGATCGACCAGGCGCACGCGCACCGCCTTCGTCCCGAGCCAGGTCATCCGCTTGAGCGCAGGGCCCGCGTCGAATCGCACCAGATCGTGGGCGTTGAGCAGCAGAAAGACCCGGGGTCCTTTCGGCGAGGGATCGGGCGACCGACCCGCGCAGCGCACCACCTGCACGCCGCGCATCGCCCACCAGCGATCGTGCAGCGCGAGCAGATCGGCGCCCCAGAGCGTGCCGATCCCTTCGCTCGCGATCGCGCGAGACGAGAGCCCTCCCTTGCTGACACCCACGCTGGACATCGCTCAGACCGACGCGCGTCGCGTCGAATCCTCGTCCTCCGCGCTCGAGGAGAGCGCCCTCAGCAGACCAGCGTCCGCGCCCCCGCTCCCGCTCCCGCCCGTAGACGCGTCGTCGGGGCGACGAGAGCGCACCGAGCGAACGCTCGACACGCTGCCGGCCGCGAAACTCCGTTCGAAGTCCTGGACCTCGGCCCGATTGAACACGACGCCGGCGCAGTGGACGCCGATCCGGCGAAGCCGCTGGATGCAGGCGTTGACCAGCTTGCTGTCCTGCCCGCGCGAGACCACGAGCACCACGCAGTCCGAGAGCCCGGCCACCAGATTCGCCTCGAGCGAGCCGAGCAGCGGGCCCGTGTCCACGAGCACAATCTCGAAACGCTCGCGCGCTTCGGCGATCAGTCGCGCCAGATCGCGCTTATTCAGACGCTCGGGCTCGATCGCGCCGTCGCGCCCGGCGGGCGTCGCCCACAGGTTCGCGAAGCTCGTCTCGTGCACCGCCGCGTCCAGCGAGTCGTTCTCCAGCGCCTCCGCCAGGCCGGTGACGCCCTCCATCTGGAGCGAGCGCGTGAGGCCGCGACCCAGAAGGTCCGAGTCCAGCAGCAGCGTCTTCATCCCAGACGCGGCGAACGACATGCCCAGCGAGAGCGTGAGACTGGTCTTCCCGTCGCCGGCGCCGGCGCTTGTCACCGTGTAGATCACCGGGTCGGGGTTCTCCGGAGGCGGGTGCAGCATCACCATGTTGCGCAGGTGATGCACGCTGAGCGCCGCGACCTCTTCCTGCTCCGGATCGGCGCTGCCGAGCTCCGGCAGGGCGCCCAGCAGCGGCGCCTCGAAGCCCAGCTTCTCCACCTCGTCCGTGAAGCGGAAGCTGCGATCCAGGAAAGTCAGCAGGAACACGACCGCGAACCCGGCGCCGAAACCGCCCATCGCGCCCATCGCCGCCAACGCGATACGCCGGTCCGTGCTCGGCTTGAGAGGCAGGTCGCCCTGCTGCGCGATGTTCACGCGCCCGGTGCGCCCCGCCTGCTTCTCGACGCGCAGCGCCTCGAGGCGCTGTCGCGCGCTGAGCAGATTGGAGCGGACCTCCTCCTGTTGCTCGCGGATGCGCATCAGATTGCTGACACGCGTGTTGAAGTCGGTCAGCTCGCGAGAGGCCTCCTGCTGCATCGCGAGGTAGAACTCTCTCGCGCGCCGCGCCTGGGCCAGCGACATCTGGCTGGGGACGAGCGTGAGGAGCGACATCTCGTCGCCGCCGGTCCCCTGCGGGCCCGCGCTGAGTAGAATCTCGCGCCGGTCGTTGATCTGCTGCTCGATAGCCGTGATCGCGTCGTTCATCCGGCGCATATCCCGGTGCATTGGCCCGAGGGTCTGACCGAGTCGCGCACGCTCGGTGCTCATCGCCCTTCGGCGCGACAGGAACTCCGCCATCACCGAGTCGGTCGTCGCGAGCTGCATGTTGATCACTTCGGGATCCTGCATGAGCGCCTCGTCGACGCTGGCTTCCGTCGTGACGATGCCCCCCTGCTCGCGCATCTGGATCACGACGTCGAGACTGTCGAGCTGGCGGGAGAAGAACTCGAGCTGCTGCTCCTTGGCCGCCTTGTTCCGCTGCAGACTCTCGAGGCCGCCGTGGACCTGCGCGATGCGCGCCTCGTCTTCGCGGTAGCCCTCGAGCGAGTTCGCGTAGCGGTTCACGAGATCCTGGACGAGCGTCTCTCGCGCCGTGTCCTGCGTCGCCGCCACCTCGCCGTAGAGCTCGTCGTACGCACGCAGCACCGCGTTGACCATCGCTTGGGCGACTTGGGGGCTGTCGTTCGCCGCAGACACCGAGATCAGCTGCCCACCGCGTGCGCGCCTGACGCTGATCGAAGACTGCAGATCGATGATGCCCTGCCGGCCGGGCCTGCCGCCGGCCGCGCGCAGCTGCGGGTCCTCCGCCGCGCGTTGCAACACGCGGCTGCTTCTCAGGAACTCGCCCTGCGCAGAGACGAACGCGTCGAACATCGGCGGGACCGTGTTCTGCTCCGTCTGAAAGAGCACGCGGTCCTGGGCCGGCTGTATGTTCACCAAGCCCACCGACTCAAACTTTGGTTTGGTCAGGAAGTACCCAACAACGCTGCCCGTCACCGCCAGCACGAGGGCCAGCGGGACCGCGTACTTGTACCTGCCGCGCATCCGCCTGTGGATGAACAGCAGCGGGTTCTCGGGCTTGGGCGGCGCCTGCTCGGCCGTCGACCCCTCGAGGAGGTACTCGTTGCGGGGCGGGGGAAGGTCAGTCACGGCTCACTCCCTGGGCAATGGTCTGGATCGTGGGCTCGATGGCGCGGATGAACTGCTCGACGACCGCCGCTCGTTCCGCGTCTGTCATGCTCTGTGGCGTGAGGATCTGCACCTGGGCCGCGCCCAGACCCGCAGCCAACCGACGCTGCGACGCGCGCGTGACCTCGTCCATATTGGCGACGATGTCGCGATCGCTCTCCGGGAGCACGAAGAAATTGAAGATTCGCTGGTGGGTCCTCGTGAGCGAGTCGGCCCCTCGCACGAACGAGTAGTCCTTCGCCGGCATCGTGAGCCCGCCCATCATGAAGGTCGCGTCCTCGCGTCCCTGCTCGACCCAGCCGTTGGCGGGGTAGCAGTTCGGGGGCCAGTGCCCCAGCATGTCGCGAACGTCGCCGCAGTGAACCACGAGCAGCCCGACCCGCGCGCCGGTGGCCGGGTCGATGTAGTCCCGATGCATGATCTTGTTCGGTTTCAGCAGACGCTGGGCCGCTTCCGAGGGAACCCCGTCGCGTCCAACCCAGCTCCCGATGCGGTACGGGATGCGCTCCATCGAGATGCGCACCGCCTCGAAGTACTCGTCGACGCCTGCTGTCTTCGCGGGCACGAAGCCCTTGAAGAGCGCGATGGCCACGAGCAGGCCGAAAGCGACGAAAGGTCCGAACGAATTGAGTCGCTGAAAAAGTCGCATGACGATCAACCCTTCGCCGCCGAATAGGGCTCGATGGGCGCCTCCAGCCAGCGGAGCGTGGCCAGGAAGACCCAGAGCATGCCCAGCGCGACCGCGAGCATGGCCCAGCCGCTCACGTCGTGGAAAATCTCGGCCGCGTCCTGGGTCGAATACCCGTACATCAGCGTCGTCGGGATCAGGCGCAGCACGTTGACCACCAGCGCCACCAGCGGGCTGAGCGACAGGATCAGGATGCGCACCCACAGACGCATCGGGGTCGAGAACACAAACGCGTACGAGATCAGCGCGAGCGCCGCGACCATGCGCATCCCGTTGCACGCCTCGGCGACCGCAACGTCATTCTCGTTGATCCGCAGGATGTTCCCCAAACGCTCGATCGGCGCCCCGAACAGCAGCAGCGTCTGCTCGCTGATCCATGCGCTCGCCTCCTGCAGCGGCATCGCGATGCGATGACGCACACGCCCCGGCACGGGCAGCAGGAACGCCAGCGCGCCAAACGCCGGCGCGAACTTCATCGCCGTCCGAGGACCGATCACGCTCAGACCGGCCCCGAAGAACATCACGATCGCGCCGGAATGCTCCGCGATCTGCGTCCCGCTCCGGAACCCGAACACAGCCAGCCCCCATCCCACCAGGATCACCGCCGGACCCAGCAGGTTCCACTCGGGCTTCACGAACCTCGCGCGCCCGCGCCGAACCCACGCGAGCCACACGACGACCACGGGCGCGAGGAGAATGTGGCTCGCCTCATCGTCGTTCAGAGCCGCGCGGGCGATGTCCTGCCAGATCGGCCAGCACGCGATCACAGCGAGCGCACTGAGCGCAGCCCAGAGCACCCCGTCCGAGAATCGCCATGAACGTTTCTGGATCATCGACCTGCGTGCATCCTCCGCGGCGAGGCCGACCACTCATCGGATCGTACCCCACCGGAACCTGCTACTACATCGATCAACTCGGCCTCCGGCTCGACACGGACGCCCGGAGCGACGACAGATCGGACAACGAGGGCACGCTCACCGACCTCCGACCCCGGCATAAGCACCGAATCGTGCACGATCGCCGAAGACGCAACTCTTGCGCCTTCACACACCACCGACCCGCCCCCGGCAGGCGGATCGCCCGCATTCCGGACCACCGCGTCCGTGCTGGAGCGGAACCCGCCCCCACCCGACGCGATCCTCGCCGCGTGAAGCAGATCGAGGCGCGTTCTCAGGATGGGCGCCCCCCTGCCGGACAAAGGATGCGCCATCACCCGTACTCCGGCCGCGATCGCCTTGTTCAGCCACTGCTCCTTGAGATCCATAAATCCCACCCGGTTCACGAGCTCCAGAGCCGACCCTCGCACCGCGAACACGCCGCCGGGCGACCCGTCGGGGTTGACCCCCACGGTGATCCACGAATCCCGCCTCGCATGCTCGCGCACGAACTCGGACAGATCACTCGTCATGAACCGCCCAGACTCCCCCACCACGATCGTCGCGTCGCCGGGAAGGCCTTCGCAGACATCTCGGAGCACGCCGGCCGGGCCGCGATAGGCGCTCGGCTCACGCTCGACAGTCAACTCGTCCCAGTGCTCCCGAGGAGGCGTGGTCGGCGCCGGCGCCTGCCCCCCGTAGATCACCCGGACCGGGAACGACCCTCCAGCCCCCGACCCACCGATCGCGCCGAGTCGCGCAAGCCACAGGTCCAGAACGCTCCGCGTTTCGGTGAACGATAAGTCGAGAACATTCCGCCCCGTCGACAAGACCAGCGGCGACGGGCGCAGACCGCCTGCCAGCAGCACGCAGACGCTCACCTGCGCGCCGCGACGCGTCGAGTCGCTCGGAGTCTCTCGTTCGGTCGTGGTCATCGATCGCTCGCCGACGCTGACGCTGACACGCGGCGCCAGCCCGTCTCAGCCGTGACGCGTCGCCCAGGGAAAGCCCGGGACGCTGTCGTGCGCACGGCGCTCCTCGTCGGGGTTCTTCGCGTCGTACGACTCGGTGACATAGTACAGCAACCCGGCCGGTTCGGCGCCGATCGTCGCGGCGCCGTGCCACAGCGTCGGGGGGATGATCAGCACGCCCGGGCATTTCTCGCCCAGCACCTGCAGCCACGCGAAGTCAGCCCCTTCCCGGTACACGCCCACCTTGATGTGCCCGCGCAGGCACATCCAGAAATCGGTCTGCTTCGCGTGCCTGTGCCACGCCTTGATCACGCCGGGATGCTGCACCGAGTAGTTGATCTGCCCCTTCGCCGACATCACGCCCTGCAGCTGGTTCATCACAGACCAGCCGCGATCGTCGCAGAAGTAGGACGCGGGGAGGAATAGAGGTTCGCCTGTCTCGATTGCCAACGTGTATGAGCGAGCTGGCGACTCGATCGAAGACTGCGGCTTGCGGACTGCACGGGTGGAATGGTTCATGCGTCGGGTATTTCCTTCGACTCGCTTACGCGGTCCGCTCGATCCAGATACTGCCGGGGGCGTCGCCCTCGCCCTTGTACGATGCGAAACAACGCCGCAGCGTCTCCGGGCGATCGACATGCATCCAGTGATTGGCAAAAACGACTCGGAAAGCGGAGTTAAAGGCGAGAAACGCCTGGAGCATGTATTGCTCGTTCCAGAATCGATGCCATTGCATGACCCAGCGTCTGGGATACTCGCGCGGCAAGAAGATGTCGTGCACGTGCACTAGCACGCCGGGCTTCATACGCGGCAGCACATCCAGAATCTCGAAGGTCACATCGCTCCCTATGCACGCGACATGCGATGAGTCAATAAAGAGAACGTCTCCGGCTTCCAACTCCTCAAACCGCTCGAGTTCGACGCGCTGCACGGGCAAGTCAACGATCGCGAAGTCCGCGCGACGCAGGTTGCGAACACGCTCGAAAGGGTACGGGTCAATGGTCGTCAGCGACCCCGGCCGACCCTCCGACGCATTGCGATCCAGCGCCGAGAGCATGATCAGCGTCGAGAAGCCCGACCCGACCTCAATGATCCTGCGCGGCTTACGCGATCGCACGAATGAATAGCACACCTCGGCGTCGACGGTCTCGAACCGCTTGTTCGAGAGGAAGTATCCCCCCCCGGACCCACGCTCTTCGACCGGAAACCGGTCATACTCATCGGCGTACGCCTCGCGGAAGCCCTCCGCGAGCGCGCCCATCGCGTCCAGATCCACGGTCAAACCCTCCGTGCGTCGCCCTTGGCCCCAGAGGTCGTCGCCGAGTTCTCGCGTGTCAGGGATCGGTTGATAAAAGTGCACAGGCGTGACGTGCAACCCAAGGCGCTCCCAGAACCGGAACACTTTGGGCTTCGTCAGGGCCTTCGCCAGCGTGAAACGAATGCTCACGCCCTCACCAGCCGATCCCCCATCTCGCCCTCGAACGCGCGCAGCGCGTCGCGCGTGTCGACCACCAGCGCCGCGTGCTTCGCGACCACCGACCAGTCGAACGCCGCGTGGTGCGTCGCCACGAGCACGCAGTCGTACTTCTTCAGGTTCTGCGCCGTCAGATCGACGCTGCGCATCTGGAGGTCGTGCTTGCGCACCTTCGGGGCCACCGGGATGTGCGGATCGGAGTAATCCACCGACGCGCCAAGGTCCAGCAGGTGCTCGATCAGCTCGAACGCCGGGCTCTCGCGCGAGTCGTCGACATCCGGCTTGTACGCCAGCCCCAGCACCAGCACCTTCGACCCCCGGACCGACTTGTTCCGCTGGTTCAGCGCCAGCCCCACCTGCTCGACGACCCATCGCGGCATATCGGTGTTCACCTCGCCCGCCAGCTCGATGAACTTCGTCGGGCGTCCGACCTCCTTGGCCTTCCAGGTCAGGTAGAACGGGTCGATCGGGATGCAGTGCCCGCCCAGGCCCGGGCCCGGGTAAAACGGCATGAACCCGAAGGGCTTCGTGCTCGCGGCACGGATCACCTCCCACACATCGATGTCCATCGCGCCCAGGATCACCTTCATCTCGTTGACCATCGCGATGTTCACCGCGCGGAAGATGTTCTCCAGCAGTTTGGCCGCCTCCGCGACCTCGGCGCTGCTCACCTCGACGACCTGCTTCACGCCCTTGCGGTACATCGCCGCCGCCAGAGCCGTCGACTGCTCGTCCAGCCCGCCCACGAGTTTGGGGATCGACTGCGTGTTGTGGTCCTTGCGTCCCGGGTCCTCGCGCTCGGGGCTGAACGCCACGAAGAAGTCGCGCCCGCTCTGCAGGTGCGCGCCGCGCTCGCCCGCCGCCTCGAGCATCGCTGGGACGAACTCGTCGCGCGTCGTCCGGGGATACGTCGTCGATTCGAGCGAGATCAGCTGTCCCTTGCGAAGCGTGCGCCCGATCGCCTTCGCGGAATCGATCACATAACTCAGGTCCGGCTCGCGATGACGCCCCAGCGGCGTCGGCACGCACACGATCACGACGTCGCACTCGCCCAGGCGCGAAAAGTCCTCGGTCGCGTCGAAACGATCGCTGGTCGACAGCGTCGTCGTCATCTCCGCGCCAAGGTGCTTCAGGTAGTTCTCGCCCCTCGCGAGCATCTCGATCTTCGTACGGTCGATGTCGAACCCGATCACCGGCAGCCCGCCCTCGTGGAGCGCGTGCGCCAGCGGCAGCCCGACATACCCGAGCCCGACGATCCCCACGACCGCGCGGTTGGTGTCGATCTTCTCTCTCAGTTCCGACGCGATGCTCATGCCTGCAGCCTGAGTGGCCATGCCGGTCTCATCCCTTCTTCAAGCCGCGGGCGCTCTGCCCGGGCGGGTGGTCATGATTGTCCCATATGAATCGGCGAATCGAGGCCAGGAGTTCGTCGGATGCCCACGGGCTGATCCGTTCGGACGCCCTCAGCCCCCCGATCACCTCCAGCTTCCCCGGCAGCTCCGTCTCGTCCATCGCCACATGGACCTTCCCCCGCTCCAGCAGGGCCCTGGCGGTCGCCACCTGGTGGTCGTTGCGCGTCTCCAGAAGCCTGCCGAGACGCGGCATGACGAGGATCGGCTTGCCCAGCTCCAGCGCCGTCAGGATCGAACCCATCCCGGCGTGCGCCACCAGCGCGTCGGCCCCCTCGACGCGTTCTCGGAACTCCGGAGCGCTCATCAGCCGAACCCACTCGCACGAGCGCGGCTCGTACTCGCCCCCAGCGATCTGCATGAAGACCTCGCCCCCGCGACCGGACGCCGCGGCCCACTCGTCGACGGCCTTCACCATCCGGTCGAAGGGCATCTGCCCGCCAACGGTCACGAAGATCACAGGACAGCCCCCCCGTAGCGCGGCCCGCCCTCGCGCGCCAGGTGCTCCCACTGCGTCAACCACAGGTCGCAGTGCTTCCCGATCTTCTCACCCGACATCGAGACTTCTTCCACGTTCGCGATGCTGTCAAGCCAGCACACCCTCGCGCCCATCGCCTTGCCCAGACGCAGCGCGAAGTACCCCGGCGCCGCGCCCGTCGAGATCACCACATCGGGCCTCTCGCGCAGCAGGATCTTCACGAGCTGGAATGCCTGCTGCGCCAGCCCGAACTTGTTCCACCGCGTCGCGTCGCGCACCACATAGAACCGCGAGTCCGGCACATCCGCGCGATACATGTCCGCCACGGTCACGAACGCCGCATCCGCTTCCAGCAGGGCCGGGCGCAGACGCATCAACTGCACCCAGTGCCCGCCCCCGGACGCTACCGCCAGCACGCGGGGGATCTTCTCCGTGTTCGTCTCGCGCTCAGACGCCAACCGCGTGATCCTTTCCAGACGCCACCCGCGACGACTCGTCGCGCTCCCAGACCTTCGATCCTTCCGACAGCCGCCTCGCCGCCCTGCGCTTCGCGACGAGGTTCACCGCGACATACACCGCGTAACTCGGCCACAGCAGCGGACGCGAGAGCAGCCGCTTCAACGACGCGCCCTCGCTCGCCGTCTCGTTCGCGAACAACGCGGGGTGCTTCGCACGAAGCTCCATCGTGCCCGCTTTCGAGCGCGTCTTGATCTTGAGAAGGTCGCCCAGCGTTCGCGGCGCCACCACCGTCACCGAGCACCCCTCTACCGTCTTCCGCTCGTGCGGCGCGAAGTGCAGACGCACGAACCCGTCATCGGAGATCAGTTTCGGGAACCGACCGAACCGCGCCCGTCCCTCGCGCGACAGCGCGTAGGCGCCGGCGATCCTGCCCGTATCGAAGTACGGCATCGTCGCCCACGCTCGATAGAAGGCGCGCACCGCCCACGACGCCCCGTCGAGATCGAACTCGAACCGCGGCGCCGCCGCCAGCACCCCGGGCTCGCGCAGCGCCGCACAGATCATCCTCGCCGCGTCGGTGCTGAGCGACAGATCCCCGTCGAGATAGATGCGAGGGAAGGCATCCCCGACCGCGTCATCGCCCAGATTCAGCGCCGAGGTCTTGCATCCCACGGGCGTCTCGATCACCTCGACGGACGAATCCACCCCGCGCGCGACCTCCGCCGTCCGATCCGCGCACCCGTTCGCGACGACCACGACGCGAAACTCACCGGGTGTCGCGTTGCGCAACACACCGCGTACGCACCGCTCGATCACGGCCTCCTCGTTGTGCGCCGGGATGACCACCGAAACTGTCATGCTTTCGACGCCCGCCTCTTGATCGCCTTGTAGGCCCGCTCCGAAACATCGCGGACCGCGCGACGCAGTGGCCCCGGGTCGATCTCGAACGGCCCGGCCGATTCGACATCCTCCCCGTGCGTGCCCTTCTTGAAAATGTATACCCCTGGGTTGCCCTCCGGGTCGATGCCACCCAGGTCGTATCGTGCAAGCCCCAACTCGACGGCCAGACACACGGCGTCCCACTCCAGCGAATATGCCGCGTTCGCCTTCGCACCCTCCGGCGTGGTCGCGCCCACGATGCCGGCGAGCGTGTCTCCCAGCGCGCTCACGAGGTTCATCCCAACGACCTCGCCGTTCAACTCCGCGAGTATCACCACCATCCTGTCGCGCTCCGGAAGCGTCTTCTGAAGTTCCGCGTAGAAACGCCCGTCGAGCGAAACGCCAAAGCCCTTGCGCTGCCGCAGTGTCTCGTGCAGGCGGATGACATGCCCGAAGGCGTCCTCGTCGGTCGCCCGTCGGATCGTAACCCCGTCGCGCTCTGCCCGCCGCAGGTACTTTCGCCATGTCTTGTTGAATGACGCGTTGATTTCATCCAGCGAGCGCGCAGTGTCAATCATGATCGTGCGATAACCGGGCGAGTCCTCCACGCGCGAAAACCCGCGCGACACGAGCTCGTCGGCGAGCGCGGCGTTCCACGCGCCGCCCCCGACGGGGCAAAGGGCGCGTAGCGTCAGCTTCCGCACCTCCACCAGCTCGTTGCGGAGGACGCCGATCACTTCGCGGAACGCTGCCATCGACTCCTCGTCCGTCGCTCCCTTGCGTCGGACCGCGGGCCCGCCCGACAAGTACGCAATGCCGCCCGCTCTCAACGGCAGTGTGCGTATCCGCGCCTCCGCCATGCCGATGAGCTCGCCCGATCGCGTGATCAGGCGGCGCTCGCTTCTCGCCCCGTTCATCGTCGCCAGTGCGTCAGAATATTCCCAAAGTAGCCGGTACCCAAAGTCGTTGAAGCGTAGCGACGCCTCTCGCCACTCCTCGCGCGTGGGCGTGTGCGACCCGATCTGGCGCGCGACCTGAGCCGTCACGATCGCACCCGTCGCGCCTTCCTCGCCGCGCTCCGCAGACCCCCCAACCAGGCGTACCCGCCATCGATCAGCAACCTGAACTCGATCGGGTGAATGTCCGGCGACGACGAGAACCTCGCCACAACGCCATCCTGACGACCGCGTGGCTCCATGCGATCCTCAAGTGTGAGGATCGTCGAGTACCCTGACGCTCGCGCGCGTCCGAGCACCCGGGCGTCAAAAGCCCCGTGCGGCAGTGCGATCGCGTGGGGCCGGCGCCCGATCAGACGCTCAAGATCGTTCGCACACCCATCCAGCTCGTCGGTGAGCATCGACTCTGACTGCACTGAAGGCAAGCTCGGGTGGGTTCTGGTGTGCGCCCCTACCTCCACGCCCTCGGACGTCGAGAGCGAGCGAAGCTCGTCCTCGTTCATGAGCCGTCGCTCGCGGTCGGGATGGCCTTCGGGCATCGCCCAGGCCGGCGTCTGACCCAGGAGACTGCTCACCGCGAACACCGACCACGGCGCGCCCTCGCGCTGCATCAACGGCGCCACCGTCTCGAGCAGGTTCGCGTATGCGTCATCGAACGTGTACACCACGCGCGGGCGGCCCTGCTCTCGGCTGACGCGCCGCAGATCGCCGAGGGCAATCACCCGACCGTGCGTGCGACGGACCTGGCGCGCGAACGACTCGGCCTGATCGGGGCGGACATTGTGGTAGCACAGCACCACGACCCGCCCGCGCCACAAGCGCCCCCCCAGCGTCAGCAGCCATGTGGCGGCAGCGCCCGCGAGATACGCCGCGCGGATGGGCGCGGAGAGTTTCGTAAACGACTCGTACATCAGGCGGGCACACCCACTGGCATCGGCGACGCGCGCAACCGCGATTCGACGAGGTCCACCGCGTCTCGCAGTCGGGAGGCGATGTCGTCCGAGGACTTCTCGCCGCGCCGCGCGAACGGTAAGGGCGCCGCGCCCCGCTGCTCGACGCGCACCCCGGCAGCCGCGAGCCTGGATCGGACCTCGTCGAGCCAGCCGGCTGGATCGTCACAGAACCGCTCGTATGGCACGACGATCCGCCGCGCAGGATCGATCCCCGTGCAATCCTCATTGATCTGACGTTTCAGCAGCATGTTCTGCGCCACACACTGTGTCTCCGGCGACTCTCGCGCGAACGCATGCCAGCCACGCGGCTTGACCGAGATCCACTCGTGCACGCCGGCGTCGCCTAGTTCGTCGCAGCGAGCCTTGAGCATCGAACGCGCGGTCGCCACCACATCGCGATCGACTTCGATGAAGATCGAGCGAGGAAGCACCCGCGCCAGATACGGGATCCACACGCTGTGGTTCACATTCTTGTTCAGGAACGGCCCGCCCATGACCCGGCACATCGCGCCGATCGTTCGGCACATTGCGCCCGTCGCCCCCCGCGACGGCTCGGCCGACTCAGACTCATCGTGCGCCGGGAACCAGCGCTCCCAGACCCAGCCGCCCTCGTTCGGCGCAGCCCAGCCGGAGACATGCCCCCACTTGCTCTCGTACTGGGGCTGATAATTCGACAAAATCCCGGCGCCGAGCCGGCTCGCTGCGGCCGGGACGCGGTACAACCGGTGCGCGAGGTTGGAGATGTACGCGAACCGCATCGTCCCCACCATCGCCTCGTACACCAGGGTCGTGCCCGAGCGTGGCGGCCCGACGATGAATACCGCCGGCGCCTTCTCCGCCCCGTCATCGCGGCGCAGCAGCGAACGCTCGAGGGGCCATAACGCGCCCATGACGATGTTCCTCGGAGCCGCCAGCACGAGGTGCTTCATCCTCATGGCGCGTAATCCGACTTGAACAGACTCGTGAAATGGAAACCCCACCTCGTCGCGGCCCGGGACAGCGTAACCCGCGCCGGCCTGCCCTCCGGCAACCACCACTTCAACACGCACCACGCCACCACGCGAGGCGTGTCGCGCAGAAACATCAGCGCGTTGCTCACCCACGCCAGCGGCCTACCCATAACCTTCTGAATCAGCAGCAGGTTGCTCTTCGCCATCGCGAGATTCATCTGCGATTCACAGGTCGCGGCGCTCAGCCCACCGTAATGCAGTATCGACGCACCGGGGAAATATACGATCCTCCACCCGGCGCGATGGATCCGGAAGCACCAGTCGACCTCCTCGGCGTACATGAAGAACCGGGCGTCCATCCCCCCCACGCGGTCGTAGCACTCCCGGCGCACCATCATGTAGCAACCGGCCACGACTTCGACATCGCGGATCTGGTTCAGATCTGCTCCGATATAGCGGGAACGCCCCAGCAGCCGGCTCTTGCGCATTAGCTTGTTGGGAACGACCACATTCACCACGACGTCGCGGAACCGGGGGTAGCGGAAGATCGTCGACTGCTGGCTGCCGTCCTCGTTGAAGCAGCGACAGCCGACAATCCCCGCGTCGGGGTTGGCCTCGCAGAACTCCAGCACGTCGCGGATCGATCCCTCGTTGACCACGGTGTCCGGGTTGAGGAGGAGCAGGTACCGCCCTTTGGCAACGGCGAGACCGTCGTTATTGGCGCCGGCAAAGCCCTTGTTGTCGGTGTTCGCGATGAGGACCGCGTCAGGGCACTCCGCCGCGATCGCCCCGGCCGATCCGTCGCGCGAGGCGTTGTCCACGACGATAACCTCGAACGAACACCCGCGCGTCCGCCCGAAGACCGACTTGATGCACGCGACCGTCACATCGCGCGTGTTGTAGCTCACGATGATCACGGAGACATCGATCACGCCGGCCGCTCCTTGACTGGACGCACGGGCAGTGGCGTCGGCGCGCGGCCCGTCACACCGATGGGGCGCGCGGTCGTCGAACGACGCGCCGGGACCGACGCGCGCCGTGCGTGCGACGGTTCCGGGATGCGTGAGAGCATGGCCGCGCTCGCCGCGATGGCGAGCGTCAGGTGCCACAGGATCACGATCTGGCCGAAGTACGACACCGCGAAGAAGATTATGCTGTGCGTAAAGATGGCGACGCCGATCGCCCATCCGAGCATCTGCCGTTCGCGATTGCCCTTCGTGCCTCTCAGAACCTCCCGGACCGCGACGAACGCCGTCACGACCATCGCCACAAAGAACACCAGCGGAAGGATCCCCCCTCGCACCGCCTCAAGGACGTACTGGTTCGTCACGTCGAAGAGCCCGTAACCCCAGTGCGCGGTGCTGTGCGTGCCCACGAAGAACCACTCGCCGATGCGCCGGACGAACTGGTCGAACAGGTGATATCGGTGCCAGCCGGTCGACCCGCCCACCAGGTCGATGCGCGAGATCAGGTGGTAGACCGGCTTCTGCATCAAGAGCTGTAAGCCGATCAACCCGCCAAGGATCGACCAACGGATAGTCGACATGTGGGCACGAGCGAAATACATCCCCCACCCAATGATCACTAATCCCACCGCCGCGACCGGGGTGCTGGACGAGCATGCGAAGATGATAAGCAGCGTCGATGCGACCGCCGCCACGCTCAGGATCTTGTCCTTCGCGCCGAACCACAACGCCACAAAGAAGGGGATCATGGTTGCCCAGAACGACCCGGCGAGAATCGGGTGCGCGAACGCGCCCTGACAGCGCAGACGGTCCTGCCGGATCTTGGTGAACTCACGCACACCGCCAAACGCCGAGAAGAGATTCCTCCCCGTCGACTTCTCGATAAGGAACGCCACGGCAATGGGGATCGCGATCAGAGCGGCGCCGCGGAGCAGTGTTGTGATGTCGTCCCACGATCGGATGAGTACGCGGAAGAGAAAGTACGCGCCCAGGGTGTCGATCGTCGCGCCGGCGCGCAGGACCATCGCGTCTCCGCTGGCCTGCTGGATGATGTACCCTAGAGACGCGCACACCGACCACGCGATCGTGAACTTGTCGAGAAGATGTATCCGGAATCCGCGCGTCTCTTTGCGCAGCAGCACGCGGCACCACCCCACCACGATCAGGATCCGGATGAAATCCCAGTCCATTGTCACGATCGAGATACGCTGACGCGCGACGACGCACATCAGGAAGAAGAACGGGATGATCGCGTACTTGCGCGGCGCCGCGAGGACGACCACCGCCGAAACGGCGAGCGCGGCCAGCCCGACGGGATGAACCAGCGTCTGGTTCGCCCACCCGCCCCTGGTGTAGACCGCTTCGTCCTGGAACGCGAGGAGGAGCTCGATCATTGCTCACCCCCGGCGTGCGCCACAGCGGGGGGCCGTTCACCCGATCCCCGGCGCACGCGCGACGGGGTGGGCGTGTACGGCTCCATCGCGTGGCGGCGCTTGAGCTGACGGACGCGGACCCGCTTGAGCGAGCCTGCGAACGACTTCAACATCTCACGGGCTCCGATGCGCAACAGCCAGTGCCGGAACATCGAGAACCCGCGGTAGGTCGGCCGGGGAGCACCGGCTACTCGCAGCGCGAGAAGGCGTCCCCAGATCGAGCCGCGGAGGCCGACGAAGCCGGTCTGCGACGCCGGGAGTTTCCAGTCCTCGGCTGGCGTCGCGACGAGATACCCGTCGGCGATCGCGTCGAGGATGGCGCGTCGGCCCCGCTCGGTGCGTGCGATGATGAGCGAGCGCCCGGGGTCGCCCTCGGTCACGCCCTGGTACCACGGGTCGCCCACCGAGACATCGGCGAACTCGCCGGTTCGGTCGGGGCACAGGTTGCAGCGCCACTGCTTGTTGCGCGACAGCACCTCGCCCCACGACTGCGCGTAGGTGAGTGTGCGGGAGTCCTCGGCCCCGCTCTCGGTCTCGACGACGACGGTGGCGAGTCCGGGCCAGCCGTTGCCGCGATAGCGCAGCGACTTGATGGTCGAGAGGTCGGTCACGCCCATGCGCTGCAGCATCTCGATCGTGCCGGCGACGGTGGGCGTGCCGGCGCAGAAGAACGCGATGGTGAGGCCGAGCTTCTCGTCGAGCGCGGGCCGGATGCGGCGTGCCTTGCTCACCGCGACATTGTCGCAGGGCTTGCCGATGAACACGCAGGGCGCCGGCGCGTCCTCGATCATCTGCAGGCCGTCGCAGGGGCTGGCCGGGGCGTATCGCGAGCCGGTCGCCGCGAGAATCTGCTCGCGCGTGCGGCTCATCACGGTGTGGTTCAGATAGGGCACATCCTCGCGCGCCTTGATGTGCAGCAGGCCGTGCATGCCCCCTCGCTCGATCGAGTGCAGCGCGAGCGCCGACGCCGCCGCCCCGCTCGAGCCGGCGAACCGCAGCGCGGGGTCGCCCGCGTGGCCTTCCCACATCCCGAGGATCGGTCCCCACGAGCCCATCAGATCGTGGTTGAGCGCGGGGTCCGTCGCGTCGAAGGTGTGCGACTGATCGACGCCCGGGCACACGCGCATCGCGTCGGACGAGGTGGCGTTCGCGTCGACGCCCTCGCGCAGGCGCGGGCGCCGGCCGTGGTCGAGCACATCGATCATCTCGATCGCGTCGGGCTGCGCGTACGCGCAGGCGCCGCAGCCCGTACAGAGCTGGTACTCGGCGACATCTCGGATGTTCAGGACCTTGAGCTGCATCAGACTGCCGGGGGGATCATCGGTTCCAGAAGGAGAGATCTCGACCGAGAAACTCGGCAAGGCGCCGGTTCGGTTCGATGAACGACTCGATGAGACGCGCTCGGGTCTCGGGCAGAAAGGGCGAGGGCTTGTACTCCTTCGCCTTCCGACGCCCCAGCGGGCTGCGGACATACGCGTCCCGCAGCGAGTTGCGCAGCGAGGGCGGCAGGGTTCTCGCGAGCGCGTGCGCGAAGGGCGCCCTGCGCAGCGCCGCCCCCAGACGCTGGCGGGCGTAGTCGTCGCCGCCCGCCGCCTCGGCGGTGTTGGCTTCCACCTCCGAATCGGCGGTCAGGTCCGCCGGGGTGAGGCCGAGGAACCGCTGCAGCCCCTCGAGGGTCTCGCCGGGTGATCGCTTCAGGTCGTCGAGCAGCACGCATCGCAGCGACTCGCGCGGGAAGCGATCGAGGAACTTCTCGATCTGCATGATGTAGTTGCTCGAATCGACGAACATCGCGTCGCTCGCCAGCGCCTCCTCGAAGGTCATCCGCGGCACATTCAGGCGCATCCTGTGCCGGTAATGCGAGTAGGCCCGGTCCGCCGGGTGGCGCAGCATGTACACCAGCTTGATGCTCGGCGATGCGCGATGGATGCGCTCGGGCACATCGCCGAAGTGAGGCCAGCGGCTGTAGGTCGTGGACGCCTCGCCGCAGACCTTGTCGGCGGTGGCCGCAGTAAAGAGCGATTTGTACCACTCCACGCCGCGCGAATAGATGTCGTCCTTCGCGAAGAACTCGGGCTCCTTGGGCTCGAGCATGTGGACCCGCTCGTGTCGTTGCAGATAGCGCCACAGGGTGGTGGTGCCCGCCTTGCACGCGCCGATGATCAGGAAGTCGGGCAGGCGCGCCGGCCCGAGCGGGACCTCGGGCACATGGAACCCGGCGAAACGCTGGGGGGTGAGGTCGCTCATGCGCGTCCCTCGATCAACGGGGTCAGGTCTTCGGCGGCGAGGGTTCGCACCAGCATGTCGGGATGCTTCACGAGTTCCACCACCGACCGCTCCCACCATCGGGATTCAATCACAGCACGCTCGACATCCGGTGGGTACCGACGCCGGATCACCCTCGCGGGATTGCCGGCGACGACGGTGAACGGCTCCACATTCTTCGTCACCACGGCGCCCGCCCCGACGATCGCCCCGTCGCCGATAATCTTGCACGAAGCCGTGATGACCACTTCGTGACCGATCCAACTGTCGTGACCGATGCGCAGCGGGTTATCCTCGACCGAATCAATGCTGTCGCTCGTGACCAGTCCGACCTTCTTGTGATAGAAGATCGGGCACTGGCTGAGCCGGTCGATCGGGTGGTTCCGCCGGTAAACCCGCATAAAGCTGGACACCGACGCGTAGCGCCCGACGACAGTGCCTCTCGGCAGGTAATCCGGCTTGAAGCAGCCGCCGTAGGCGTACTCGCCGATCTCGACGCCGTGATGGACGCGGAAGAAGTCACGGAGGGTCTTGGAGAAGAACTTGCCGCCTTCTCGCTTGATCGCCAGACGAACCGCGAGAGGGCGCAGGCGCTCGTAGCCGTACATCGTGATAAGCTGCGACGACCAGCGGCAGCGAGAGCCCGCTTCTTTGCGCTCAGCCCACGCTACGGCGTCGGGGCGGATGAGCGTCGCCCGATCGTGCGAGGGGTGTGGGTGAGAGTGCGTGTGCATAGGCAGCACCGTCACGCGACCGTGCCCCGTCGGGCGCCGAGACGACGAGCGAGCGCCACGCGCGCTCCTGCGAACTCTTCACGCAAGGCGGGCTGCATCGCTGTGACCCCCAACCCAAGAAGGGCGGCGATGGCCCCGCCGATCACCAGATCGACGCGCGGCCAGCCGGTGTCCAGAGGCAGCGTCACGATCCCGGCGGCGACGACGGCGGCAGCCACCACCGCGGCTGGCGGTCCGAGCATCACCATCGCCGATAGCGCCTGACGGGTCTGCAGCAGCCACGCCGAGGCGATCATCGCCAGCGTCTCGCCGATGACCGCGCACCACGCGATAACCACGAGCGACATCCCGCGTGACGCGGCCCAGAAAGCGAGCCCGACGCCGATCAGCCGCACCATGTTGGAGTAAAGGACTGCCATGTTGTCCGCGCGGGCCATCTGTGCGCCGTTCGTCAGCACGCGCATGCTCCGGATCGACGCCGCGACGCCAAGCAGCCCGATGAACGCGGCGCCCGGCCAGTATTCCTCGATGTAAAGCACCTCGAGAAGCGACGGCCCGGCAAGGATGAAACCAAGAGCGACGAACGACACCGAGGCCGCCGAGAGCTGCGAGAGACGACGGCACCGACGCTCAAAGCGCACAGGATCGTTCTTGACCTGCGAGAGCACGGGCAGCACCAGAGGGCTCACGATGCTCATCGTGAAGCGGCCCGCCATCATGGTGAGCATGAGCACATTGGCGTAGATGCCGAGCTCTTCCTTGGTGTAGTTCCGCGCCACCGCGGTGCGGTCGCCGTTGAGCACGGCGAAGTACACGAAGCCGTTGATCATGAGCGGCGTCCCGAACGCGAAGATCCGGCGTGCGTGCTCGCGGTGCATCCCGATGCGATACGGTCGCTCAGCGAGCAGGTGCGAAACGAGCGTGCCAGCAATAGCCTGCACCAGAAGCAGATAGGCCCACGCGGAATAGTCGCCCGTCGCACGAGCCAGTGGGTACGCGATCGCGGTCATCACGAGCTGGGGAACGAGCGTGTACCACAGGTACCGAGAGAAGCGCAGGGCGCGCTTGATGCGGTGGATGTCGAGATGCTCGAGGCCCTTGATAAAGGGCACGAGGGCGATGAGTTGAAAGGCCCACACCGCCTCCGAGGCCTTGAAGAACGACGCGATCGGAGCGGCGGCCGCGAACAGGATCAGGCCCGAAAGCAGCCCGCGACCGACCTCGAACGCGTGCGCGGAGCGCTGGAGGCGAGGATCGTCTCCGTCGTCCGCCTGAATGAGCAGGCGGCTGACGGCGAAATCGCTGAGCATCTCGAAGAAGGTCATCGCGATCGCGAAGGTCGCTGCGACGCCCTGGTTCTCAGCGCCGAGCGCGTTCGCGAGGATAAGGTTCCTCACGAAGATCGCGATTTGCTCGACAGTGCGCGCCACACTCATCGTGGCGGCACTGGTGGCGAACTTCTTCTTGATGCCGGCCGGCTCGCTCACGCGGTCTTCCGACCTCTCGCGCTGGCGATACGCGCCGCCGCTTCAACAACCTCGTCCATCTGCGACTCGGCGCGGGCGAGGACGCCCGGCAGCGCGTTCCGGAGGCGCGCGGCGTGCTGATCCCTCGATCGCCACGCGTTCACCGCGACTTCGATCACTTCGGGAGTGTCGCTGGTGCGCGGATCGGCGACGGCGTCGGAGGAATCGCAGGTCGCGAACACGCCCCGCGTCTTGAGGCTGTACGCGATCGACGCGGTGGGAACGCCGGAAGAGAGGCCGGCGATGGTCGCGTGCATCCGCGTGCCGCAGAACCACGCGCATCGGGAGATGATCCACTTCGCGTGGCGCGGGTCGGACATGGCGGGCGCGACCACGACGCGGTCACGGAACTCGGCGAGGCGCGACGCGATGGCCTCGCACGCCACGATGTCGGATTCCTCGTGCCCGGGCGGGGCGACGACATGCGGCACGAGGAGCAGCGGCGCGTCGGACTCACGGAGGATTGTCCGCAGGGTCTCGAGCACCGCGACGGGGTAATCGGCGCGGAAGCCGAACCGCTCTGCGGCGGCGGCGGGGTTGTTCAGACACAGCCCGCTGATGTTGAACCCGAAGGGCTTCACCGGGCCCGCGAGCACGCGCGCGGTCTCGTCGCCCAGATCACCGGGGGGCGGCGCCTCGATGGGCAGCGCGAACGCGACATCCACGCCCTGGGTGTGCCTCACGGGATCGAACTCGCCCCCGAGCAGTTGTTTCAGTCGCTCATGGCCCTCGGCGTCGCGGGCGATGGCGAGACTGGCGCGCGTCAGCACGCTCTTGGCGCCGCGCTGCGCCTCGGGAGACTTGTAGGGACCGAAGGTCTGAGGGAGGAGGATCAACCCGCCCGAATGGCCCAGGGCGAGGCGTTTTTCGAGGAGCCCGCCCCGGAAGCGGCGCATGCCGTAGAGGTCGGTAAAGCTGTCGCCCCCGGTGATGTCGAGGACGGCGTCGGCCTCTAGGAAGGTGCGTGCGGCGGGGTTGGAGAGCCCCCCGAGGGCGGAGGCGACCTGGACGGTGCGCAGGGCCTCGGGCATGTAGAGGCGTTTGGAGTTGCGCAGGCCGCAGCGATGGTATGCGAAGGGCGTGCTGTTGGTGAAGAGGGTGGCCTCACGCATCCCGATGCCGTGGTCGAAGACGGTAAGCTGCGCATCGGGGAGGCGGCGCGCGACGCCAGCGATGACGGAGAACGAAAGCGCCGAGACTCCGAGGTTTCCGGTGTCCGGCGCAGCGCCCAGGAGGGCGAGTTTCAATGGTCTGCGGCTGTTGGTCATTCGTGACGCCGAGTATCAGTCGATGTCGGGCTCGTAGGCGCCGACGGACGCGGTGGCGCCGCGCTGGACGCCCTGGGCGTCGTTACGCATGAGGGGATTCTGGACGCGGCTCTTGAGGGGCGACCCGGGGCCGGGGCGGAAGTCCTTGCTCAACGCATTGACGAACTTGGGATCGCCGGTGGTCGCGTCGAGGCCGGCGACACGCGCGCCGAAGGAGCTGGCGTCGATGAAGTGGTTGTTGCGGAACCACGAGTCGGAGATGATCGCGCTGCCCCCCGTGCCGGTGGATCCGACATTCATCTTGTGGAAGACCGAACCGCGAATGTAGATGTTGTGAAGGGCCGAGGTGCGCCACGAGAAGGTGTAGTTCGGCATGGAGACGCCGATCATAAGCAGATGATTGGTGGCGACATCCATCCACTGAGAGGCCTTGCCCGCAGTCTGGAGCTCGGGGTCGCGCTCGAGGAGAGCATTGACGAAGGCGATGTTGTCCACACGCTCAGGGCCGCGCGCGAAGATGCCCTGCGCCTTGATGGCGGTGGCTCGGAGGCCGTAGACGATGTGGTTGTCGATGTTCTCGCTGCCCTTGAACTGCAGGATGTCGGGGTGGTTGGTGGTTCCCGCGTTGTCGATGTCGTGGATGCTGGAGTTCACGACCAGAGGCGACATGCTGAACGCGTCGCAGCTGATGGCGCTGGCGTGCACATTCCGGGCGATGATGGCGTGCTGGCACGCGTCTCGAACATCGCGCACCGTGGTATCGGTCACCCACATCCCGGTCCACACATGACCGAGCAGAGGCGTGTCTGCCACCAGTCGGCCCGGCCCGACAATCTCGGTGTTGTTCACCCAGAGAAACTTGTCGGTGCTGCCCGAGGGGTTGGAAGACCGGAATACCATCCCGCCTTCGGTCCGAATGTTCTTGGCTGTGATCAGTCGGGTACGGAACCCACCGCCGGTGTAGTTGTTGAAAATAACATCATCGCGACTTACATCCGGCGCGGGTGTCACCGTCGCCCAGCGATTCAGCGTGCGCGGCAAAGGACTCGTCGCCGGACCCCAGGTGTATTCACCCGGGAGGCAATAGATGATGGCTCCGTCGCACGCGTCTGAGACGCTGTTGCCAGCGGCGCGCTGGATGCTCTGCAGGGCAAAGTACGGCGTGCGGAACGGGTTGTCGCGAGAGCCGTCGCCGGTCTCGTCGCTGCCGTTGCCCGAGACATAGCGGACCGGCGAGGGCAGCGTGCCGCCGGCGTTCATGCTCAGGAAAATGGAGTGCTCGCCGTTCTTGAGCGAGGCGCTATTGATCTCGCCGCCGAGCACTCGAGGGATCCCGGCGGTCTTGGGGTACACGACCGCGCGGATCTCGGTCAAGCCGTCCTGAAAGTCGGCGGCGTCGACGGTGACCCAGTATTCATAGACGTCGGTGCGCGGATTGAGGGTCATCTCGGTGATGTCAACCCACTCTCCTCCATTGGCGGAGAAGGAGACCCGATCGATCCCGTTCATATGGAACGCGACTACACCGACGGTGAACTGGCCGGAAATGGTCTGATACGGGACGACATCCCAGCGAGCGATCGCCTTTGCATCCGCGCCGGGACGGGCAGGGTTGCCGATCATTTCGGGCGCAAGCGTTGGGCCCCAGAAGCCGTCGCCGGGGATAAGCCGGACAAGCGGGGGCGGCGGGGGCGGGGGCGGGGGCGTGATCGGGCGGATCACGCCGGGGGAGCCGGTGGCTTCGCGCGTGCGCGAGATCGTGCCAGAGGGGATCGTCGGGGGAGGCGGCGGCGGGGGCGTGATCGTGCGACCGAAGTTCGCGATCACCTCCGAGAGGTCCGCGTGGTCGATCACCCCGTCGCCGTTGACGTCGGCGGACTGAACCCAGGCGGGGTTCGCGTGGTCCCCCCCGTTCAGGACCGCCAGCATGATCATCAGGTCCTTCATATCAACGATCTGGTTTCCATCCAGATCCGGTCCAAAGGGCTGTGCTGCGATGGTCGGGTTCGCCAGAGTCTGGGAATTGTCGGCGCCTGCCATCGCGAACGACGGCTCGGCGAGGAGGCCGGCCCCGGCTGCGCCCGTGAGGATGCCGGCGACAAGGCCGGACGTCCGGACACGGAATGGCTCGAAGCTGCTGATGCACTGATACATGGTGCGAACTCCCGATAGCCCGGCGGAAAGCCGGGACACTCGGGAGATCGACCAGTGATCAGGGCGGCTGGGGTCACGATCGCCGCCTGGGGTCCGGGGGCGTCGGTTCGTTCAGCCCAGGGAAGCGATCGCGGTCGCGAGGCGGACATCGGCGTCGATTTCGGCGTCATCGCTTGACCGGGCGGCGCGGTCGCGATGCCAGCCACGCGGGGCGCGCCTTTCCGGACGCGTCGCGGGCGCGCGCCATCGGGACAGCGTGCGGCACGCCCTTCTCGGGCATCGTGCGGGTGACAATCCATGGCTGCGTTCTCAGACACCTGACCGGCCGAGCGGGTTTCTCCGAGGGGAGTCCTTGACCGGCGAGTCGCCCTTTCAGGGGGATGTCCTCCGCCGTGCGGGCGGACTTCGTCCCTCTCGCGCGCGGGTCCGGGACGCCGGCGCTGCTGCACAACTCTCTGATTGGCCTGAGGTTCCGAGAAGCCGAGGGCTCCTCGGGCGCGCTCAGTCCAGGGGTTCGACAAGGCTCGGATCGATTTCCAGGGCTGTCGCCCTGCCGAGCGTGTGGATCTGCAGAATCAATCGGTGAGGAGATCGGCGATCTTCGATCAGACCCTCGACTCCTCGCAGCGGCCCGCCGGTCACTCGCACCGGGCGGCCCTTCTCGAGAAACGGGTAGGGGTCGAGCTCGGCGTGCCCCTCCAGCGCCAGCCGGATCTGCTGGAGTTCCCGATCGAGCCGCAGTTGGTCGGGAACGCGCACCACCCCGGCGGCCCGTTTCGTCCCGGTCGCGATGTAGGTCGCTTCGGGCGACCCCCACAGGAACAGGTACGACGGGAACAGCGGCGCCTCGACGACCCGGCGTCGGTGCCCGTAGTGCCGGACCTTTCGGACCAGCGGCAGGAAACTCTCGACCCCCGACGCCAGCAACAGCTCGCTGAGGACCTTCTCCTGGCGACTCTTCGTATGAACGACGTGCCAGCGGGGCGACTCGGGGGGGAGCGGCGCACTCTCGCCCGGGAACTCCCAGGCGACGGGATCGAACCGCCACTGACGCGCCGAAGCGGGCGCCGCCGTGCAGACCGAACCCTCGTGATGACCCTGCTGACCTCCCATCGCCATCCGAACTCCCACCGCCTCACGCCCGAGAACACAACAGTCTACGCCAACCCCATTTCACGGGGGAACGGCGCCCGTTCATCGTGTTTCGGGACCTGACGCGATGTTCATCGGTACGACATCGTCAGAACCTGAGTTCGGGGAGCACCTTCGCTCGAAGTTCACCCCCCCGGCGCGCCCGCCGCGCCGGGCAGGGCTGGCGTCGCGCAGAAATCGCGCCTCAGTCCTCCAGCGGCAGGCGCCACTGGTCCTCGACGTCGTCGTGCCGGGACGCCGACCCGTCATAGAACGCGACTTGGAAGTGCCCGTCGTCGCGGCCCTTGGAATGCACCCTGCCGATCCGCTGCGCGACATGGTCGGGGTCGCGGAAGTCGATGACGCTCGCGGTGCGCGTCGGGGGAGGCAGGTCGGGCCCGGGCAGGATCGGGGCCGAGTCGAGCATCATGGGAGACGACGCCGGGAAACGGACGCGCTCGAAGCGGACGAAGGTCGGCGCCGCGTCGAAGTCGCCGGCGTCGCCCTCGAGCCCGGAGAAACCCGTGACGTTGGCGGCGTAGGTCCTGGTCATCTCCACGCTCGGGTAGCGGCGCTGCGTCGAGGCGCAGACGAGCACGGACCTGGCGGCGGTCACCTCGTTGGCGCTGCGCGACGCGCGATCGCTGTATCGCTGCACAACCATCGCCCAGTTGGGCTCGGTCGCCCACGGGACGCCCAGCGCCGGGGATCGGCCGTTGTTGTCGATGCCGTAGAGACGCCACGCCGCCGCGCCCGAGCGAAGATTGCTGAGACACGACACATCGCGGGTCGCGGCCCGGGCGCTCGCGAGCAGCGGGAAGAGAATCCCGATCACCGCCGCCGCGATCGCGACGACGACGAGCAGCTCGAGCAGCGTGAATCCATCGCGAGTGCTTCTCATGGGCAAATCCGGGCGTCGATCGCCCGATGGGTGCAGGTCCTCCCGTTGTATGGGCGTCGGGTCGCCCCGGTTCCGCGTTCGGTGAGGATTCACGGGATCTGCGCGGGTTCGGGGGTTTACGCCGGGAACGCGCCGCGGAACGCGACCTGCTGAATCGCGTTGCGTCCGCTGGGCGTCTCGCCCTTCTGCATGCGCTCGGGCAGGACGCCGATGTCGCCCGGCTTGCCCACCGCCGCCATCGCCTCGATGCGATGATCCTTCGGCAGCCCGATCGCCTTCGCGATCTTGTCGCGATCGAAGCCCGCCATGCCGTGGGCGACGAGGTCCATCATCGACGCCTGCAGCGCGAGACTCATCCACGCGGCGCCGGTGTCGAACGAAGCGGTCTCGTTGGGCCCCTCCTTGCTCGTCATCGTCTGCTTCGAGACGAACACGAGCAGGGCCGCGGCGTTCTTCGTCCAGATCTGGTTGAACTCGACGAGCCCGGCGTAGAGCGCGTCCCACTCGGGCGTGTCGCGCTTCGCGTACACGATGCGCCATGGCTGGTCGTTGTACGCGCTAGGCGACCAGCGCGCCGCCTCGAGGAGGCGGCTGAGTTCGGAGTCGGCGATCGGCTCGCCGGACATCGCGCGGGGCGACCAGCGCCGCACGAACAGGGGTGCCACGCCGTGCGACGAGTCGCGGCTGGCCATCGGGTCGATGTTGGAGACCTTCGTCATCGCGTCGCGTTCCTTTCGGAGAAATGCTGTTCAGTTCACGACGCGCAGCACGGGGAAATCGGCCCCTTCGCGCACCGAGTCGTCGAAGAAGCGCCAGTGTGCAAGCCCGTCGTCGCTCTGGGGTTCGAGCAGATAGACCGCCAGGATTCCCAGGGGCTGCGCTGTTCGCACGACGTGCCAGCCCTCGCCGATGGGCGTCGCGGTGCGCCGGGGCGTCGCGTCGACGAGCACCGTCCGCACGCCCTGGAACTCGCGCTCGGCGCGCGTCACGGCGTCGACGGTGTAGACCTCCGCCGTCACCACCCGCGGCACGCGCACCGGCTCGACGACCAGCCCGTGGGCACGCAGGTTCTCGATGACCGCGTCGTGACCGGGCGGGATCGCGTACTCAAGCGGTCGGACCACCGAGAGCGTCGGCTCGTAGCGCCCATAGTGCTTCACCTCGACGTCCATCGGCTCGCCGAGGTCGGGGACCTCGTTCCGCAGGGCGCTCTCGACCACGGCGCGACGGTGCGCCTGCCGGTCCTCCACCGGCGCGAACGCCTTGACGGTCACCGGCCTGTCGAACGCCACGAGCCGGGAACGGATGGGAACCGTGTCCGTCTCGTCGTAGACGCGACCCTTCTCGACCACGGCCCTGCGCGCGCGCTCGTTCATGAAGCGGATGTCGTCGGAACGCTCGGCAGCGAACAGCAGCGCGTCGCGCGTGAACTCGAGCGTCGAGAGCACCCGGTCCCTGTACGACGCGTACGAATACGCCTCGAGCAGCACCGACATGTGCCCGCGCAGCCCGTGGTAATTCCCGCCGAACCGCGGCAGCGCGTCGTAGGTCTCCCACGCGGTGCGATCGCGGTTGAAGTTCCCGTAGAAGAATGTGTCGTAGCCCGCGCGATCCAGCACGCGCCTCCCGACCTCGGGCAGCATCGTGTCGCGCACGAAGAGCATCGGGTCGTGAGGCGAGGCCGGGTTCTGCGGCGCCCCGTAGGTCAGCGTGTACCGGATGTACGAGCCGTTTGTCGTGTGCGAGTCGAACACGATGTCGGGGTCCCAGTCCGTGAGCAGCCGGAGCATCGCGCGCGTCTCGGGGGCGCGTGCCTTCATGTAGTCGCGGTTGAGGTCGAGCCCCTGCGCGTTGGCCCTCTGGCCCATGCCTTCGACCGGGCCGAGCTGCCCGGGCCGGTTCGTCGGGCTGAATCGCTCGTTGCCGTCGGCGTTGTAGATCGGCAGCACCAGCAGGGTCATCCGGTCGAGGATCGCGCGGTTCCGCTCGGCGCGTGGGTTCAGCACGATGTCGCGCACGAGCATCGGGAACGCCTCTTTGCCGCAGACCTCGCCCGCGTGGATGTTCGCGAAGAGCAGCGCGACGATCTTCCCGCCGCGCCGGGCCTGCTGCGCCGTGGCGTGGGGCCTGTCGCCCACGATGAGCATGGGGATGCGCCGCCCCTCGTGCGTCGTCCCGATGAACCTCAGCGTGACAAGATCGCTGCGTCGTTCCAGCTCGGCGCACAGCGCGATCGTCTCGTCGTAGGTCGCGGTGGCGCGCCAGTCGGATCGCTCGGCGACCGTGAGCAGCGCCGTCGGCACGGGCGCCTCGCTCGCGTCGGTCTGGGCCATGGGCTCGACCCCGGGTCTGGTGGCGCAGCCGGCGAGCGCCGCCACGGCGCACGCGCAGGCCGCGAGGAGTGAGTGGACTTTGGTGTTCATCCTCGGTCTCGCACGCGCTTCTCGATCTGGGTCTCGCCGATCCAGACCTTCTCGTTGCTCTCCATGTCGATCATCTCGAGGTTGACCTGGTAGTAGACGATGCGCTGTCGTCCGTCGCGCGACCGCTCGATGTTCTCGCCGACGCGCCCGATCATCATGAAGTCGGCGCCAAGCTCATAGGCCTGCTGCTTCACGGTCTCCGGGCGCGACCAGTCGAGCCCCTGCCGGCGTTCGTCGCGGATCTCGCCCCGCTCGTCGCGGGCCGCGACAATCCGGACCCGGCCAGAGTTGATCAGCGCCCGCTCGATCTGCTTCGTGAACAGTTTGCTGTCGAGGTAGTCGCTCGTCTCGTTGCGGACCGTGCCGACGATCATGATCGGGCGCTGGTCGTGCCTGGCCATCCAGTTGTCGATCCAGCCCTGCGACAGCGCGTCGCGGATCATCGTGTTGGCGGTCTCGCGCGCGTCGTCCTCGTCGAACCGGTAATCGAGGTCGCGGACATCCGTGGGGTCCACGCGCGTGACGGTGCGGCTCTTGCAGCCCGACGACGCGACCAGCGTCAGCGCCCCCGCCGCGACCAACGCGCACCCGATGCTGTATCGCAAACGACGCTCCTGTCCGTGCATGACGAAACTCCCGCCGCTCGCGCGGCCGCTTAGCGTTCACTCACAGCGTACCCGACGCGGGCCACCCGGGCCGGTTCCGAGCCCTGAACGATTCCCTACCGGGCAGACCGCGCGATCACCGCCCGGAACTGGCCCTCGCGCTCCACCCGCACGGTGAACACCCGGGACTCGTCCACCACGCGCCCCCCGGCGCCGACCCATTCCAGTCGCACCGTGTGCTCGCCCGGCGGAAGCCCGACCAGCGCGCCGTGCGCCTGCCCGGGCAGCGTCTCCCACGCGCGAAGGTCAGCGCGCTCCGTCAGCACGGGAACCAGCAGCCCGGCGAGGTTCACCCCCAAACGGACCCAGTCGTCGTCGTTGCGCCGCTCGACGTGCTTCACCGCCGCCCGGGTCGCGATCGCTTTCGTCGCCGCCCGGGCGATCGTGCGGATGTAGGTCAGCGCGAGCGCGCGCCGGTGGTTCTCCTCCGCGACCTGGCCCAGGTCCTCGACGAGCGCCAGATCGATCACGCGGGTGTTGTTCACGATCGCGCGCGCCGACGACGCGGCGCTCGGCACGCGACGGACGATCGGCAACTCGAAGTAGATCGGCGCGCCGTCGATGATCAGCGGCGGGAAGCGGAACGCGGTCTTCGTCGGCCCGAGCCCGGACGTCGCGACCAGCAGCAGGTTGTGCTCGCGGGCCTCGGCGCTCGCGAGCGGCGCGAAGGGCGCCGGGTCGACCCCCTGCATCAACTCGCGATGGAGGTCGATGGTCTGCACCAGACGCTCGGCGGCGACGCGCTGGTTGCCGGCCTCCCCGAAGTGCATCCACATCGCCGTCGTCAGGAACAGCCCGAGGGTGGACTCGATGAACTCGCCCTGCCGGTTCTCGGCGATCACGCCGCCCACGCTGGGGGGGACATCCAGCGAGTATCGCGGGACATACGACTCCGAGCCCGGGGCGGCGCCCCGGGACTGCGCCGCGTCCTCCATGCGGCGCAGCGCCGCGTCGCGCGTCGCGGGCAGGAGCTTCAGATAGCGGTCCCGCTGCAGGTTCGCCTTCGACGCGATCCGACGCGCCTCGATCGTGGCCCCGTCGTCGAACGCGCCGGCCTCAAGGTGCGCGAGCATCTTGATCACATTGACGTAGATGTCCTCGTACGGCTCGCCCGTGTACCGGCGCACCGTGTCGTTGATGAGCAGCGCGCCGAGCACATCCCCAAGCGACTCGCGCATCGAGCGGTCCATGATGTCCTCGGCCGCGTTGAGCGTCTCGATCGCCTTCGCGTGGTCCCCCATCGCCTGCGCGACCGTCCCCCGATCCAGAAGCCACAGCAGCCGGTTCCGCTGCCCGTACCGGTCGATGATGACGGGGTCGTCCATCGCGGCGGCGGCTATTTCCCACCGGCCCTGGGCCGCGGCTGATCGCAGGCCCGACCGGTGATCCTCGAACGCGCTCCGGCAGCCCGCCGGCGCGAGCAGCGAGCACGCCCCGAGAACGATCGTCGCGATGCGCGGTATTCGGACCATGGCCGGGACTCAGGGTATCCGCCCCCCGGGGCTGACCGACGCAGAGGTGTGCACGACGCGGGCCTCTGTGTCCGACGAAAGAGGGATGACGCGTCGCTCGACCAGCCTGTTCCTCGCGATCCTCCTCGCGGCGCCCGCGGGGGCGCTCGCCCAGAACGAGCGACCGGCCGAGAGCAGCGACCTCGCCCGCCCCGCCCCGCTCATCCGCGAGGGCGAGCAGCTCGTGAGCGCCGACGGCGTGCTCCGGGCCTTCGACGACGGGTGGGTCTTCGAGACCGTCCACAAGGGAAAGGTCCGCCATTTCACGCTCTCGCCCTCGCTGCGCCTCGGAGAGCTCGAGCAGGTCGTCGGCGCGCGCGGCGAGGGGCGATACCGGCTCTCCGGCCGGGTCTTCGTGCACCGGGAAAGGAACTACCTCCTCCTGAGCGCGTTCTCGGCCCCGGGCATCGACGACGCGTCGCCCTCGCCCGAGCAGTCACTCACCGGAGGGCCAACCGTCGCCGACCTCGTGCGCGATTTCGAACGCCAGCGGACCGATCGCGCGCGAGCGCCGGGCCGCGCCGGCGAGCCGCGCCGCGAGGCCACGCCCGTCCGGCGCGAGGGCACGAGGGTCACCCTTGTCCGAGGGCGGATCCTCCAGAACCCGGCCGGGTGGGCCTTCTTCGAGCAACTCACGCCCGAGGGCGCGCTCGAACGCGACCCTGCGACCACGATCCCGGTGATGATGCTCCCCTCGCTGATGCTCGAGGAGCTCGAGTCACTCGCGGCGTTTTCCCCGGAGCCGCCGGTGGTCTCGCTGTCGGGAGAGTTCTTCGCGCATCAGGGGCGAAACTACCTCCTGCCCACCATGTACCTCGTCGAGCGCGTCCCCTCGCGCGACGCCGACGCCGCCGCCCCCTCGATCGTGGGCGAGACGAACCGCTGACGCGTCTGCGCCGGTTGTGACGACTGGCGCGTCTGCGCCGGGTGTGACGCTCAGCGGAGCCCCGCCGCGCGCCGGGCGCCCTCGCCCCTCCCCGCCGCGGAAAGCGTGGCTCGGATGTCGTCGATGATGGACCCGGTGCGCCGCGGCCGCGGCGACTCGAGGGACACTCCGTGACGACCCAGAACGATCAATCTCCCGCCCGTCGTGCCGAACAGGTTCTTGGACGCCTGGGCGACCTTCCCGGCCCGCCGGACGCGTCGGCGCAACTCCTGGCCGCGAAAGAGGACTCCTTCGAGCCCCGCGAGGTGGTGTCGCTGATCGAAGCGGACGCGTCGCTGACGCCGCGCGCCCTCGCGATCGCGAAACTGCTGTGCGCCGCGTCGGGCAAGGCGAACTCCGGCAAGGACATCAACTCCATCGACGATGTCGCGCTGCTCGCCGGGCTCTCGACGCTGCGCGCCGCCGTCGTCGCGTGCCAGCTCTACGACGCCTACGCCGAGCGCCCGACCGTCTCGCTGGAGGGCGACGCCGGGGCCGACCCCAACGCGCCAACGATGGACCGCCGCGTGTTCTGGCTGTCGTCGATGGGCGTCGCGAGCGCCGCAGAATCCCTCGCCTCCGCCCGTTCGTCGGGGGGCGAGCCGGTCGATGTCGCCGACGCGTTCCTCGCCGGTTTCGCCCAGAGTCTGGGCGTGCTGGCGCTGGACTCGATCCTCCCCCGCTCGTTCGCGCGTGTCGCGGCCTTCGCCGAGCGTGAGGGCAAGGACCTCGCCGAGATCGAGCGCGCCATCATGGGCATCGACCACCACACCGTCGGTCGCAAGGTCGCCGAGCGCTGGCAGCTGCCCCAGTCGGTGCGCGACTCGATCTGGCTTGCCGGGGTCACGCCCGACCGCGTGCCGCAGACCCCTCACAAGCCGGTCATCACCACCGTCAACCTCGCGAGCGCGCTCACGCGTTTCTCGCAGCTCGCCTGGTTCGGCGACGCCCCCACGCGCGACGCGCTCGAGCGCGCCGGCGTGGTCTGCCAGGTCGACCCCCAGACGCTCGGAGCGATCGAACGCACGCTGATGGACGCCGTCTCCGCACGCGCGACGATCGTGGGGATGAAGGGCGCGTCGGTCGGCGAGCTCTTCGGCATCACGCTCAAGCGCACCCGGGGCGAGCTGGAGCGCCAGCGCGCCCGCGAGACGCCGCGCGAGAAGCTGGTCGAGCGCCAGAAGGCCGCCCTCGCCGCCGTCAGCGCGTTCCAGTCCAGGATCGCGCAAGGCGCCTCGCTCGAGGACGCGGCGGGCGCGATCCTCGAATCGGCGCGCGAGTCGCTCGGGGGCGCCACCGTGGCACTCTGCGTGCAGCCCGTGCCCGGGGGCGCGTGCCGCGTCTTCGCGATCAGCGACGCCGGCGTTCGTTCCGGCGCGATCAACCCGCCCCAGAACGACGCGGCGCTGCGCGACCACTTCAAGGGCGACAAGCCGGCGCAACCCCTCGCGCCGAAGGCCGCGTGGCTCGCCAACGACCCCTTCTTCGCGGGTCGTCTCGCGTCCGGGTTCGCCTGCGCGCTGCCCGCCGGCGCGCAGCTCGGCGCGGCGTTGCTCCTCGACAAAGACCCCGGCGCCGACTCGCCCGCCCTTCGCCCCCTGCTGGGCGCGTGGGGGTCGGCCCTCGCGGTCGTCGCCGCGTCCGACGCCGCACGCGACGCGACCTCCCGCCTGACGCAAGCGGACGCGAAGGCCGAACAGGCCCGCGTCGCGATGCTCGAAGCCGAAGGCCTCAAGAGCATCGCCTCGCTCGCCAGCGGCGCGACGGACAGTTTCATGGCGCAGGTCGAGATGATCCGCACCCGCTGCGAGATGCTCGCCCCCGGCCTCGACAAGCAGCGCGACCAGCGCTGGCTCGAGGGCATCGCCCTCGCGGGCGCCAACGTCGGCACGCTCGTGCAGACGCTCCGCCTCTTCAGCGAGACGCCCGAGATCAAGCGCGCCGCGGTCCCGCTCAACTGGGTCCTCGAGCGCGCCAGCCGCGAGGCCCGAGGGCGTTACAAGCACGACCCGCGCCGCTACCCCCAGCCCAGGCCGCGCGTGCTCGCAGAGCCCAACCTGCCCAACGTCCTCGTCGACCCCGAGCAGGTCATCGACGCCCTCGCCGAGGTTATCGTCAACGGGCTCGAGAGCGAGAAGAGCGAGATCGTCGAGATCCGGGGCCACGTCGACCACAACACGGGGCGCGCGCTGATCCTCGTGCGCGACGACGGCGAGGGCGTCCCGCCCGACGACCTGCCCAAGGTGTTCGACGCGTACTTCACGACCAAGAAGAAGCTCCGGCGCCTCGGGCTGGGGCTCACGCGCGCCAAGCGCCTCATCGAGCTCAGCGCGGGCGACATCTCCCTCCGCGCAGACCCGGGAGGCGGGCTGGCCGTCGCCCTCTTCGTCCCGCTCGCGCCGCCCGACATGGAGGCGCAGCCCGTCCCCGAGGAAGACTCCGTCGGGCTCGACGCAGAGACCACCGACGCCGAGGCCTGATCCGCCCAGCCAGACACGACGGGAACCGGCGCAGCGCAGGCCCTGGCCCGCGCGCCCCGGCGCGCTGACGCTCCGCTGCTGACACGACGCCGATGCGCACCCCGATCGGGCAGCCAAGCCCGTCGATCGAACAACGCCGATCGCTGTCCCACGAGTTGTTTCAGGCCCCCTGCCCGCCGCGCCGCATCCCTCAGGCGGCGGCTCTGGAGCCGTCGCCCTCGCGCAGCATCGCGAGCGCCCGGTCCGCGTGCAGCGGGCGAGCGAAGTAGTACCCCTGCGCGTACCCGCAGCCGATCGACTGGAGCTGCGTGACCTGCTCATGCGTCTCGACGCCCTCGGCCACGATGCTCAGGTCCAGATGGTGCGCGAGCATCACGATCGACTGCATGACGGCGGCGAACTGGCGCTGCGTCGTCAGATTCACGACGAATCCTCGGTCGATCTTCAGCGTCTCGATCGGGAACCGCTGCAGGCTGCTCAGCGAGGAATAGCCGGTGCCGAAATCGTCCATCGAGAGCCCCACGCCCAGCGCTCGGATCCGGCGCATCGTCTCGATGTGGTCGTGGCGCGGGTCCATGATCGTCGACTCGGTGATCTCGAGCTTGAGCGACGACGCCGGGACCCGGGTGTCGCGGAGCACCGCTTGGATCGTCTCGAGGAGGTCCGGCTGCGACAGTTGACGCTTGGACAGATTCACGCTGATCCACGGGCGACGCGCGCCGCCGAGCTCGTCGGTCCACGCTCGCAGGGTCTCGCACGCGCGGCGCAGCACCCACTCGCCCAGCCGCACGATGTCGCCTGTCTCCTCGGCGACCGGGATGAACTCGTCCGGAGCGATCTCGCCCAGCGGCGCCTTCGGCCAGCGCACCAGCGCCTCGAAGCCCACGACCTCGCCGCTCTCGAGCGAAACGACCGGCTGGTAGACCACGTCGAGCTCGTCGCCGGGCTCCATCGTGCGCAGGAGGGTCTCGACCTCGTGGCGGCGCATGAGGCGCTGCCGCATGGTCGCGTCGAAGGCCTGCACGCGGTTCTTGCCCAGCGCCTTGGCGATCTGCAGCGCCGCGTCGGCGTCGCGCAGCAGGTCTTCGGCGGCGGCGTACCCCCCGCCCCACGTGGCGATCCCGACGCTCGCCGTCGACACGACCTCGTGCCCGTCCAGGTCGTGAGCCGCGGCGAAGACACCGACGAGGCGCTCGGCGATCGCCAGCGCTTCTGCCTCGTCCGAGCCGTCCAGCATCACGACGAACTCGTCGCCGCCGAACCGGGCCGCGACATCGCACGACCGCAGCGACTCTCGGAAACGCTGCGCGATGGCGATCAACAGCTGGTCGCCCACGGCGTGCCCGAGCGCGTCGTTGATCATCTTGAAGCGGTCGAAGTCGAAGAACAGCACCGAGAAAGTCTTCGTGCCGTCCTGCCTGATCCTCGAGACCGCCTGGCGCAGACGCTCGGTCAGGAACACGCGGTTGGGCAGGCCCGTCAGGCGGTCGTGCAGCGTCAGCTGGCGCAGACGCTCCTGCGCCGTCTTCAGCTCGCTGATGTCGGTCAGCGCCCCGACGAGGCGCACTGCCTTGCCGGACTCGTCGCGCACCGCCCGCGCGCGGCAGAGCGTCCAGCGGCGCGACTCGCCGGCGCCGGTGAGACGCAGCTCCGTGTGCAGCGCCTCGGTTGCGCCCTCGATGTGCAGCGTCAGATCGGTCTCAAACTGCGCGCGCTGGCGCGGGTCGATGCGCGCCAGCCAGAGAGCGGGCTCCGCGAATTCGTCCACGTCGTCCAGCCCGAGATACCGGCGCATGCGCGGCGAGTAGTACACCGTGTCGGTCACGAGGTCCCAGTCCCAGATCGCGTCGTCGGTCCCGTCCAGCACCAGGGAATACCGCTCCTCGCTCTCGCGAAGGCGGATCTCGGCGTTCTTGCGATCCGTGATGTCGAAGAGCGCGCCCGACAGCCGCACGCACCTGCCTTGGATCATCACCGCCTCGCCGATGCTACGGACCCAGCGGTGGCGACCCTTGGCTGTGATCAGCTCGCACTCGAGGTCGAAACCCTCTCCGGTCTCTATGGAACGCTGGACAGCGGTCTGCACCCGTGCCCGCTCGTGGGGCGGATAGAACTCGAGCGACGACTCCAGAGAGGGCGTGTAGTCGGGCTCAACCTCGTAGATCTCTCGGACCATCGGCGACCAGCGGGATGTTGTCGTCGTCAGGTCCAACTCCCACGCGCCGACCTTCGCGACACGAGAGGCCTGCCGAAGGAAGTCCTCCTCGCGCTTCTTCTCGGTCAGGTCGGCCGAGAAGATCATGATGCCGCCGATCTGTCCCTTGCTGTCGCGCCACGGGGCGACCTCCCAGGAAGTCCACCGGAGCGTGCCATCCTGCCTCACGAAGCAATCCTCGCTGCATCGCTCGGTGGCGCCCGCGAGGCAGCGAGCATGAACCGCCTTCCACTCCTCCTTCAGATCCGGATAGACGTCGTAGTGATGACGCCCGATGATGTCGTCACAGTTCGCCTTGATCTCGTCGAGCCACCTCCGACTCGCCGCGAGGTGGCGCATCTCCCGATCGAGCATCAGCACCGCGGACGGCGACTGCTCGACAAAGACGCGGAAACGCTCCTCGCTGCGCCTGATCGCTTCCGTCGCGAGCTTGCGCTCGGTGATGTCGAAGTTCACGCCGACCACGCGCATCGGGCTGCCGTCCGCGGCGCGGATCACCTTGGCGTTGGCCTGGATGTGCCGAAGCTCGCCGCCTGATCGCAGTATCCTGAACTCGGCCTGAAAGTCTGCTCGCTGCTCGATCGCCGCATGCAGGTCCGCCATGACGCGCGCCGCGTCCTCCGGGACGACCACGCTCTCCCACGAGCGCAAGTCCCCCGTGAACTCATCGGGGCCAATCCCGTACAGCGAGTGCATCCGCTGGTCCCAGGTGAGCGATCCGGAGACGAGGTCGTAGTCCCAGATGCCGATCGATCCGGCGTCGGTCGCGATCTCGAGGCGCTCCTTGAACTCTCGCAGCGCGTTCTCGGTCTCCCGGCGCGCCGTGATGTCGCTCTCGATCGCCATGAACCCGGTCAGAGCGCCTGACGAGTCTCGCACCGGCTCGATCTCGATCCTGATCCAGTATGCCCTGCCGTCCTTCGTGTAGTTGATCAGTTCGACATCGATGGGCTTTGCCGCGTGGATCGCCTCCGACATCCGCCTGACCTCGGTCGGATCTGAATCCGGCCCCTGCAGGAAGTCTCCGGCCTTGCGCCCGCGCACCTCGCCCAGCGTGTAGCCCGTGATGCGCGTGAAGCCCTCGTTGATCCACTCGATGCGCCCCAGCGCGTCGGTCACGACGACCGCGTTCTGAGTCCTGCGGGCCACGTCGGCCAGCCGGCTCGCGTGGTGGCGCTCGTCTTCCAGCTCGGCGACAGCGCGCAGCTGCCGACGACGCAGCGCCGCGACACCATAGCCCGCCAGCAGCGAGAAGAAGAACGCCGGGAGCAGGCCCCACATCGCCGCCTGGCTGCGCACGGCGCGATCTCGCATGTAGTCGTCGGCCGCCATATCCACGCCGACGACGCCCACCTGCTCGCCGCTGGCGTCGTGGATGGGCGCGTAGCCGGTGATGAACGTGCCCCACGCGTCGGAATAGGGCCTCTGGCTCGCGACGCGACGACCGGCCGAGAACCCGTCGCCGAGCGCCTCGTAGATAATGGGCTCGGGGTCGACGTACTCCTCCCAGATCTGCGCCTGGTCCTCCCGGCCGTCGCCGTCGTGGTCGCCCGGCTCCGCGGCGTCGAGCACGAAGCGCACCTTGTCCCCGTCGCGCACGGCGGTGTAGATGTAGGTGACGTCGCTCGCCGCGAGCATCATGCGACGAAGCGGCTCGACGGCGCGCCTGTATTCCTCGGTGTTCTGCAGCGACGGGTCGCGCATGATCCGCTCGTGCAGCTCGACGTCGATCGCGGTCGCGGCGACCGCCGCGAGGCGCGAGAGATCGGCTTGCGTGTGGCTGAGCGCGCTGCGCTCGGCCGCCCGCCACAGACTCCAGTCGGCGCAGCACGCGATCGAGAAGATCACGATCGCGGCGATCAGCCCGTCGATGGCGGCGCGCGAACGCAACGCGCCCCAGTTCCTGGGCACGCCTCGGAAGTGATCGGACTCTGTGCGCGTCGTGGCGACCATGATGGAGCCACCGACCCGGACGGGAGAGGGTCGGCGTCAATAAAGTCATCGGCGACACGCGAGGTCGAGTTCATCGACCGCGCCAGGGAATTCCAGTGCGTCTGACTCTCACGCCCCCTGTTCCCGGCTCGCGTTCGGCCCGGGGGGCCGGGCCGCGAGCTCGGGGTTCAAAGCCACCTGCCGGACTTGAACCGGCGACCTGCGCTTTACGAAAGCGCCGCTCTACCGACTGAGCTAAGGTGGCAGTCGGGCGGAAGTATCGACCCCCTGCCCCGCCGCGTCCAGTTCCCGGGCCTCGCAAGGGCGAAAACCGGGTCCCGATCGGGTTATCCGACCGGGGCGGCGACCGTCAGACGCCCTGAACCGGCCCGGATCCGATCCAGCTCGTGCGCGCCGATGCGCACCCGGAGGGTCACCTCGCCGTCGCCGTAGGTCCGCTCCAGCACCTCGCCCTTGGTCTCGAGAAGGTGAACGGTCCTGCCCTCGCTGGTGGGGACTGTCACGAGCAGCTCGCGGGTCTGGCCCTGCATGATCGCGCGGACGCGCTCGCGCAGTCGCTCCAGGCCCGGATGCCCGGGGCTCGTCGCGACGATGGGGATCGCGCCGGGGTCCTTCGACGCCCACACCAACATCTCGGCGTTGTCCTTGAGCCGGTCGATCTTGTTCAGCAGCAGGATGCGCTCGGGCTCGCGCCAGCCCTGGAGTTCGCCCGCCGCCCCCCGGTCGTCCTCGCGCCGGGCGTGCTTCGCTTCCGTCTTGCGAACATCCGTGAACAAGTCGTCGAGGGTCTGGTGCACGACCGCGAGCTGGCGCTCCGCCGCCGGGTCGGACGCGTCGAGCACGATCAGCAGCACATCGGCGTGGGTCGCTTCCTCGAGCGTGGCCTTGAACGACGCGACGAGGTCGTGGGGCAGGTCGCGCACGAAGCCGACGGTGTCGGACAGCATCACGTTCACGCCGTCGCCGAGGTCCCACTCGCGCGTGCGCGTCATCAGCGTCGCGAAGAGCTTGTCGGCCGCGTAGGCCCCGCCCTCGGTGAGCGTGTTGAAAAGCGTGCTTTTCCCGGCGTTTGTGTAGCCCACGAGCCCGACCGTGAAGTGTTCCTGCCGGCGCTTCTGCACCTCGCGCCGCTTGCGCGCCTGGAGCTCTTCCAGCTCGCGGCGGAGCTGCGTCAGCCGGCTTCGCACCAGCCGGCGGTCGATCTCGAGCTGCTGCTCGCCCGGACCGCGCGTGCCGATGCCCGCGACGCCGCCCGCGCCGCCCACGATGCGCTCCAGGTGGTCCCACATCGCGCGCAGGCGCGGGTAGGTGTACTCAAGCTGCGCGAGCTCGACCTGCAGCTTCGCCTCGTGCGTGCTGGCGCGGCTGGCGAAGATGTCGAGGATCAGCTCCGACCGGTCGAGGATCTTCCGGCCCACCTCGTCCTGGATGTTCGTGATCTGCGCCGGCGAGAGCCCGTTATCGAAGATCACGACCGTCGCGTCGGTGGCGTCGCACAGGCGCTTGATCTCCTCGACCTTGCCGCTGCCGATGAAGGTGCCGGCCTCGGGTCGCTGCTTCTTCTGCAGGATCTCCCCCACCACGATCGCGCCGGCCGTCTCGGCGAGGGCGCGCAGCTCGCCCAGCGGGTCGGACTCGTCGATGTCCATCTCGGGGAGAATCAGGGCCGCCAGGATCGCCTTCTCAGAAGCGACGCTGATGTCGGTGCGTTCGTTGCCTTTGCCAAATGCCATGTGCCCGGATCATAGGTGCCGGCCCCGACCGGGTTTTTCGCGCCCGGTCCCGTCGCCTGCGGCCTGCGCGAGGGCTACTCCTCGTGCGCCCGGAGCTTCGTCAGGGCGGGAGCGCCCTGGGCCTTTTTCGCGCGCAGCCGCTCGATCACCAGCGGCGGGACCATCGGCGCCAGCACGCTCAGGTCCTGGCCCATCGCCGCGATCTGCTTGATCAGACTGCTGCTCGTGTACGCGAAACTCTGCCCGGCGACGATGAAGCACGACTCAAGCCCGGCGACCTCTCGGTTGGTCACCGCCTGCTGCACCTCGTACTGCAGGTCGGAGAGGTTCCGGATGCCGCGCAGGATCACCGTCGCCCCGGCCTCGCGCGCCGCGTCGACGGTCAGGCCCTGGAAACTCCGCACCTCGACCGGGGCGAAGTCCGGCTCGCGCTGCACGACGCCCGCCACGAGCTTGCGCGCCATCTCCACGCGCTCCTCGGGCTCGAAGAGGCTGTCCTTCCCGGGGTTCCTGCCAACGGCCACGATGACGCGGTCGAACAGCTTCCGCCCGCGCTCGATCACGTCGAGGTGCCCGTAGGTGATCGGGTCGAAGGAGCCGGGATAGATCGCGACATGCTCGCGCTGGGTGGTCATCGCGGGATGATACGGGGGCGTCGCCCGACCCGCGAACCACCCCAACGACGAGGCGCCCGGCTCACACCGAAGGCACGGCCGGGAAGTCGATCTCCGAGCGGTGCACGTTGTTGAAGGTGTTCGTCAGCGTCGCGAGGGTGTAGACGCCGATGACCTCGACCACCGCCTTGTCGTCGAAGCCGGCGCCCTTGAACCGCTTCAGGTCCTCGTCGCTGACCTGCCCGCGCGTCTCGGCGATGGCGCGCGTGAAACGGGCCAGCGCGTCCATCCGCGCGTCGCTCTCGACGCGCCCCCTGCGCGCACCCATGGCCTGCTCGTCGGTCATGCCGTGGCCCTTGCCGATCGCGGTGTGCGCCGCCTGGCAGTAGTTGCAACCCGCGACGTTGCTCGCCGCCAGCTGCACCGCTTCGACCTCGGCGGCGCTCAGCGAAACACCGTGGAGCGCCTGGTTGATCTTCAGGTACATGTCCAGGACCTGCGGCGAGTTCGCCATCCCCTTGAAGATGTTGAAGTGCTTGCCTTTCAGAGGCCCGTCGAAGATCTCCTTCGCCTTGCCGCTCGCGTTCGCCGGATCAACAACATTCAGTCGGGGCATCTCGGTCTCCTCGTGATTCGGTTCGGTCGGTCGTACAACTCATTCTCCGCCCCATCTGTTCCCCGGTCGCGTTCGACTCGCGCCAATCCCTCTCCCCCCCTTGCCCGCTCCCCACTCCCTCTTCACCGCTTCTCCACGGCAACTTCACAGGATCTTCGCCTCCGAAGACTCGATTCTGCCGAGGTTTCTGTGTCGAATACATCGCGCCCGCGAACGGACGCGCGGCACGCCCACGAAGCGCCCCCCGAGGGCCCGGACGGTCACCCGACCGCCCCGCCCCACGGCTCGGAGAGCCGCACCATGACGCACTTCGCACCACTCGACGCCAGCCGAACCCGCCACAACCCGTTGCGTGCCCCGACGCAGCCCGTCGAACTCTTCGCTGAAGGCGACGACGCCCTCACGCGCATGGACATGCACTGCCACTCCAGCGCGTCCGCTGGGCCGGTCATCCATGCCGCGTCGTGGGTCAGCGCGCCCGAGTGCTACTCCACGCCCGAAGAGGTCTACGCCCAGGCCATCACCCGCGGCATGGACCTGGTCACCCTCACCGACCACGACACCATCGCCGGCGCGCTCTCCCTCGTCGAGCGCGGCTTCCCCAACGTCCTCCTCGGGCAAGAGGTCACCGTCCGATTCCCGAAGGACCGCGTGAAACTGCATGTCCTCGTCTACAACCTCACGCCCGAACTCGACGAGGAAATCACCACGCTGGGCCTGCGCGAGAATGTCTACGCCTTCGCCGAGTGGCTCGCGGATCGAGACCTGCCCCACTCCCTCGCGCACCCGCTCCACGCCCAGTCGCGCGGGTACTCGATCGATCACCTCGAGCAGTGCATGCTGCTCTTCAAAAGCGTCGAACTCATCAACGGCGCCCACGGCGGCCCCCGCCGCGACGCGATGGAACGCTATCTCCGAACCCTCACGCCGAAGCGCATCGACGAACTCAGCGCCAAGCACGGCGTCCGCCCGATCTACCCGCGCGCGTGGATCAAGGGCGTCACCGCCGGCTCCGACGACCACGGCCTGCTCAATGTTGGCAAGGCCTGGGCCGGCGTGCGCTGCCCCTCGGGCCTCAAGATCCGCGATCCGCTCGACTTCGTCGAGCGCGCCATGCAGGGCGAGGCGAGCGTCGGGGGCGAACTTGGCGGCGCCGAGGTCCTCGCCCACCAGATCACCGCCGTCGGGCTGAACCACTACGGACGCACGATGCACTCCATGCTCTCGACGAAGGGCAAGTATGTCGCGTCGCGCTTCGTGCGCTTCGGCGGGGTTACCATCGACTCCCCCACGAAACTCCGCCTCGTCGCCCATGTCGCGAGGAAGAAGGTCGTCGGTCGGCTCACCGGGAAGAAGAAGGGCCCCGACCCGCTCTTCACGGCGCTGCGCACCACCATCGAGCCCCTGCTCGCCCGGCACCCCGACATCCGCGCCCGGCTCTCGCAGGTCGCCGACCTGCCCCGCGGCGCCCACGACGGCCCGCCCCTGGCTAACCACGACGCGATGGCCGACTTCGCCGCCGATCTCTCCAACGCCCTCGCCGACGCGATCATCTCGGGCGCGCTCTCGAGCGTCGCGAAGAAGGACGCCAGCGGGACGGTCAAGCACGTCGCCGCGTACATGATGACCCTCGCGGCCCAGGCGCCCTACCTCATCGCGATGTTCAGCGAGCACAAGGAACGCGACCTGCTCACGCGCGTCGAGCACGAAACCGCCCTCCGAGGACACGCCCAGCACCCCATGACCAAGCAACCACGCGTCGTGATGTTCACCGACACCTACGCCGATGTGAACGGCGTGTCGCGCTTCATCCAGAATGTCGCCGACCAGTCGCGCCTCCGGGGGCGCGACATGACCGTGCTGACCTCGACGCGCATGAAGTTCGACCCGCGACCCAATGTCGTGAACTTCGAGCCGGTGTTCTCGAGGCCCATGCCGCGCTACGAGAACCTCGACTTCGCGCTGCCCCCCCTGCTGCCCGTGCTTCGCTACCTGCAGCAGCACCAGCCCGATGTGATCAATGTCGCGACGCCCGGGCCCATCGGCACGCTTGGACTGCTCTGTGCCGCGATCTTCCGCTGCCCCGTGGTCGGCGTGTACCACACCGACTTCCCGGCGTACATCGAGCGCCTCTTCGAGGACGAGACCTACACCTGGGTCAGCGAGAAGTTCATGAAGGGGTTCTACTCGCCCTTCAAGACGATCCTCAGCCGCTCGCGCGATTACATGGCCTCGCTCGACAAACTCGGCTTCGACGCCGATCGCGTCAAGCCCCTCCTGCCCGGCATGGACACCGACGCGTTCCATGTGCGCTTCCGCGACACCTCCGTCTGGGAACCACTCGGCCTGCGGCGGGAGTCGCGCAAGGTCGTGTACTGCGGGCGCGTGAGCGTCGAGAAGAACCTTCCCATGCTCGAGCGCGTCTGGGCGAAGACGCGCCGCCTGCTCGCCGATCGCGCGATCGACGCGGAACTCGTCGTCATCGGCGACGGCCCCTACCGCAAGGGCATGCAGGAGCGCCTGTCGAACAGCCAGAAGAACGCGCCGGGCGCCGCCCACTTCCTGGGCTTCCGCCACGGCGAGGAACTCTCGCGCCTCTACGCGTCCTCCGACCTCTTCGTCTTCCCCAGCGTCACCGACACGCTGGGACAGGTCGTCATGGAAGCGCAGGCGTCGGGCCTCCCGGTGATCGTCACCGACAAGGGAGGCCCCAAGGAGATGGTCGACCACGCCCTCACCGGGATGGTCATCCCCGACGAGCAGGAAGACCGCTGGGCGGAGACCATCGCGTCCCTCCTCGCCGACGACGACCAGCGCGGACGCATGGGGCGCGCCGCCCACAACAGGATGCAGCGCTACAACATCGGCGCGTCCTTCGAGCACTTCTGGCAGGTCCATGTCGACGCCCACCACGCGAAACTCCGCGCCCTGGGCGTGACCACCCGCGACGACGACCGCGGCCCCACGCCCGCGCGTACCACGCGACGCCCCGACGCTCCCGCGATGGCGTGAGAGAAGAGATTCACCGCAGAGGCGCAGAGGGCCAGAAGGAGTTGGGGGTGGCGTGGTACGGCGCAGCCGTGCCACGGAGGGTCTCGATCACACGCTCGCGTTCTTCTTCGCCTTCCTCGCCTCGCGCCTCCCCCGGAAGAACATCGTCAGCAGTTCCCCCGCCTCTTCGGCGCAGACGCCCCCGATGGGCGTGATCCGGTGGTTCAGCCGGGGGTCCGAGCAGATCTCGTAGAGGGATTTCACGGCGCCCGCCTTGGGGTCGAGGGCGCCGTAGACCAGGCGCCCGACGCGCGCGTTGACGATCGCGCCGGCGCACATCGGGCAGGGCTCGAGCGTCACGACCAGCGTGCAGTCGTTGAGGCGCCAGTCGCCCCGCTTCATCGCGGCGTCGCGGATCGCTATCAGTTCAGCGTGGCCCGCCGGGTCGCCGGTCTTCTCTCGCAGGTTGTGCGCCTCGGCGAGGACCTTGCCGCTGACGGTTTCGTAGACGACTGCGCCGATGGGCGCCTCGCCCAGCGCCGCCGCGGTGCGCGCGAGTTCGAGGGCGCGGCGCATCACCGCGACATCCAGGTCGGTCTCGGGGCCCTTGGGGGGAGCCGGAGTGCGCAGCACCCCGATCCGGCGAAGTGCGCGCACGATCGGTCCCGGCGGTGTCACTCGTCGCCCTCGTTGGCGTCTGTCCACGCGCTCTTTGAGAACACGCCCTCCGACACACGGCGCGCCGGGACGAACCTCGCGAGGAACAGGCCGAACTCGAAGAGCCCGTAGAGTGGCACCATCATCAGCACCAGCGTCACGGGGTCGGCCGGCGTGATGACGGCGGAGATGATCACGCACGCCATGGCGATCTGGCGCCGGTATCGCGCCAGCGTGGCGACGCTGATGATGCCCGTCCAGCTCAGCAGCAGCACGACGATGGGCATCTGGAACGCGAACGCGAACGCCAGCCCCATGGTGAACACCATGTCGACGTACTCGCGCAGGCGGTACTGCTGCGCGATCAGGCCGGAGCTGACCAGGGGCGACATCAGCACGCCGCCCTCGTCGTCGACCCGGATGCGAAGCTGGCGCATGGGGCCGCTGACCCACATCCCGCCCACGGGCGCGTCGGACGGGTCGGCCTCCAGCACCGGGACAGCCGGCAGCACGATGCCCGGCGCGAGCGGGGCGACCGCCGGGTCGGACCGGGCGATGCTGCTCCCGAAGTTGATCAGGAAGAAGAGCATCGCCGGGAGCATGACGAAATAGAGGAACACCACCGACGCCCCGGTCAGCGCGACGCTGAGGGGGACGAGGAGCCGCGCGAAGCGGCGCTCGTGCTGGTAGAGCCCCGGGCGGACGAAGAGCCAAAGCTGGGTGACGATCCAGGGCACCCCGATCAGCACGGCGGCGACGAGCCCGACCTTGATGTACGACGCAAAGGTCTCGATGGGCGAGAGGGCCTGCAGCGTGGGCGACTGGCCCGTCCGGAGCAGGGCCTGCTCCACCGGGACGATCAGCAGCCGCAGGATCGTGGTGCCGAACGACAACCCCAGGACGAGGATGGGGACCAGCCCCAGCAGGGCGTAGATGACCCTGCGCCGGAGCTCCTCCAGGTGCTCGCCGAGGGACATCGAGGTGTGGGGGGCGTCGCTCATGGGGCCGGGGTCCGGGTGGCCCGAAGCATACGGCCACCTGCCTGCCCGGCCCGGGAGCTATCGGGGTGGGGTCGCGACATCGGGGCGGGCGAACCCCCAAAGAACCGGGACGCGAGAAACCCGTCTGACCCCCGACAGGGAGCCCTCCCCGGCGCGTCAGGGTGTGAGAGGGACACAGGAACGACGCGTGACCGACGGACACACCAACGCCGAGCGCGCCATCTCGGGAGACCCCCAGGCCCTGAGGGCGCTGTGGGAAGTGAACCGGCGCTGGATCGCCGCGATCATCCTTGCGCACAAACCGCGCTCCGCGGAGTTGGAAGACCTGCTCCAGGACGTCGCGGTGCGGGTCGTGAAACGCATCGGGGAGGTGCGCGACCCGTCGACGCTCAAGCCCTGGATGCGCGCCATCGCGATCAACACCGCGAGAACCGCCGGACGCAAGCACACGACGCGCACGCGCCTCGTGCGCCCCACCGGGGCCGACCCCGACGACGCCTGCTCCCCCATCGTCACGGGCGAGCCGGGCCTTTCGACCGAGGGGACGACGCACGCGGAGGAGTCCCGGCGCGCGATGGACGCGGTCAACCGCCTCCCCGACGAGTATCGCGAGCCCCTGCTGCTGCGCTGCGTGCGCGGCATGTCGTACAAACAGATCGCCGACCTGATGGGCGTCCCCGTCACGACGATCGAGACACGACTCGCGCGAGCCCGCCGGATGGTTCGCGAGGAGCTGGAACGCGCGCCCGGCGCCGGCGCGACGAGAGAGTGAGACGAATCATGCACGACCACGCCAACATCCCGAACCCCGACGCGGCGCGCGAAGAGATCCTGATCAACCGCGTCGTCGACGCCGAGGCCACCGCCGCCGACTGGGCCGAGCTCGACGCCTTCGCCCAGTCCGACGCCGGGGTGTGGGCCCGGCTGGCAGAAGCGCAGCGATCCCAGAACGCGCTGCAGCGCGCCGTCGACGACGCGCTCACCGTCGCCGAGCTCGTGGACCTGCCCGACCCGCGCGCCGAGTTCGAGCGCTCGTGGAGCGATCGTGTGCGCGTCTGGGGCGGGTGGCTGGCCGCGGCGGTGATCGTGCTCGCCTGGGCCGGCAACTTCGCGCAGGGCACGCGCCAGCAGGCGCCCGGCGCGTCGAACGCCGGGCTCGTCGCGGCCAACGCGCTCACGCCCGACCAGCTCCTGCAGATGTACCTCACGCAGGGGCGCGAAGGCGGGCGAGTCGTGGGTGAGATGCCCATGGTGATGCTCGAGACGATGCGGACCCAGGACGGGCGCTCCGAGATCACCTTCGTGCGCCCGCTCGTCGAGCGCATGATCGTCGACAACTTCTACGAACTCGGCCAGAACGACGCCGGGCAGGTCGTGCCGGTGCCCGTGAACTGGCGCGCCTCGTCTGCGGTCGAGGGCGAGCCGCTCTGAGCGTTTTGCCGAACCGCGACTGCTCCGAGGGCGTCGCGCGTCCTGTCTCCCGAAGAACACGCCCACCCACCACTGAAACACGCCGGCCCACGAAGGCCGAGCCCCGGAGTGACCAAGCATGAGATACACCATCCTCCTCGCCGCGATACTCGCCGCCGGAGCGCAGGCGACCGCCCAGCAGCGAGGCGCGTTTGTCTCCGAAGATCGAGTCGTCGTCGTGTCCCCCGTCGAGAAGAACCGCTCGAAGGTCGTGACCAAAGACGGCACGCGCACCTTCGAGATCACCCTCGAGAACAACGAGGTGCTCTCGATCAAGATCGATGGCAAGGACGCGCCGCGCCACACCGGGAAGATCGAGAAAGACCACATCCTGCTCTTCGCGCCGGGCGGGCGACAGGAAGCGTCCATCCCGTTCCGCTGGGAGGTCGCGACGCCGGCGCCCCCGCCCCCGCCGGGCAGCGCGTCCGGCGTCGAAGCGCGCCGTCCGGCGATCGCGAGGACAGGCGGCCGCGCGTCCGGCGCCGGGGGCGCGACCGGCTCGACCACCGCGCAGGGTTTCGCCACGCTCGAGCCCGGGCGACGCGTCATCGGCATCACCACCACCGACCTGCACGAGTCCCTCGCGGCGCAGTTCAACCTCAGCCCCGAGAATGTCATCGTGGTCAACACCGTGACCGAGGGCATGCCGGCGGCGAAGGCCGGCGTCCAGCGCTTCGACATCATCACGAAGATCGAAGGCCAGCCCCCGGCCAACACCATTCGCCTGCGCGAGGCCCTGCACGCCAAGGGCGAGGAGCCGGTCTCCATCACCGTCCTGCGCGGCGGGAAAGAGATGGTCCTCAGGGTTCAGAGCGTCCCGCAGACCGAGGCCGAGGTCACCTGGACCATGGGCGCCCCCGCCCAGACCTTCGGGCGCGTCGAAGGCCAGCCGGGCCAGTGGCGCGTCGAGACACAGCTGAGCGCCGAGCAGCGCCAGCGCCTCGAAGAGGCCCTGATGCGCGTCCGCGAGGTCGGCGCACAGAATCAGCAGCGCCTCGCAGAGATGCAGGAGACGATGACCAAGCGCATGGCCGAGGTGCGCCAGAACCTTGAACAGAAGTTCTCGCAGGACGGCTCGCTCGACGAGGCGCGCAAGGCGTACGAGGCCGTCGTGCGCGAGCTGCAGAGCATGAACATCAACGAGCAGATCGAGCGCGCCATGAGCGATCTCCAGCGAGCGCTCGGCGAGGTCGACATCCAGCGCGAGCTGCGCGCCCTGCCAGAGATCCGCTTCATGGGTCGCGACGACTCACGCGATGTCGTGATCGTTCCTTCCACCCCGGCATTCCCTGCGCCCCCGGCGCCCCCGGCGCCCGCCGCCGGCCCGGCGCAGCCCGCACGACCCGCCCCGGCGGTCGCCCCCCCTGCCGCCCCCGAAGACGCCCGGCTGCGCGCCCTCGAGCAGCGGATGGAGCGCATCGAGCGCCTCCTCGAGCGGATCGCCGAGAACCGGGGGAACTGAAACCCGGGCGGGAACCCGTCCCCGGGCCCGTGCGTCAGATCCCGTGCTTCCTGACCGAAGCTTCTCCTCTGACCCACGAACGCAGCAGCCCGGAAAACGCCCGTTCTTCTGCACACAGGCCGCGTCGGACCCCGTCCGACGCGGCCATGTTGTTTTTCCATCACGCGAACGGGGGAGTTACCGGACCACCCCGGTCTGCACCCCGGCGATGAAGCCGCGGTACATTCGCGATCATGCAACGACCCAGAACCTCTCGCCTCCCCTCGCGCACCGCCGCGATCCTTCTTGCGTCGGGCGCCGCGACTCACGCGCTCGCGCAGCCAGCGCCCACCAACGGGCCCCTCGCCCTCGACGCCGGGTGGCACGCCCTCACCGGCGCCACGCTCGTCCCCGAGCCGGGCCGCACCATCGAGAACGCCACGATCGTCATCCGTGACGGAGTGATCGTCTCGGTGCGCGCCGGCGGCGCCGTCCCCGACGGCGCACGCGAGTGGAAGTGCGACGGGCTCACCATCTACCCCGGGCTCGTCGAGGCGCACCTGCCTGTCGACGCGCCGGCGCCCGACAGGAACGCGCCGGGTCGTCACTGGAACGACAAGGTCCTCCCGCAACGCTCGGCGCTGCAAGGCGTCGGCGTCGACGCGCGCACGCGCGAGGCGCTGCGCCGTCTGGGCTTCACCACAGCCGCGATCGTCCCCAAGGGCGGCGTGTTCCGGGGGACCGGCGCCGTCGTCTCCCTCTCAGACGATCCGGCGATGGGCGAGTCCTCCCGCCAGGCGCTCGTCGATCACGCCTTCGACACCGTCGCGCTCGAATCCTCGGGCTGGGGCGCGCGCACCTACCCCGGGTCGCAGATGGGCGCGATCGCCCTTATCCGCCAGACACTGCTCGACGCGCAGTGGCGCGACGCCGACCTCACGCACTTCTCCAAAGACACCGGCTCTCGCACGCGCCCCGCCCCGGCCGACGCGCTCGACGCGCTGGTCCGCGGCATGAAAGAAAGCCGGCCCCTCTTCTTCCCTGTCAACAACGAGCTCGAAGCGCTCCGCGCCCACAAGATCGCGCGAGAGTTCGATCGCAGGGCGATCATCGCCGGCGCCGGCGGCGAGTTCCGCAGACTCGACGCGATCGCCGCCCTCAACACGCCGCTGATCGTCCCCATCAACTTCCCCGACGCGCCGAAGATCTCGTCCCACGCCGATCAGGAAGCGACGGACCTCAACACGCTCCTGTACTGGGATCAGGCGCCGACCAACCCGCGCCGGCTCCTCGACGCCGGGGTGACCTTCGCGCTCACCACCGACCGCCTGCGCAACCGCAACGACTTCCGCAAGAATCTGGCAAGCGCCGTCGAGCGCGGGCTGAGCAAGGACGCCGCCCTCGCGGCGCTCACCGTCACGCCGGCCGAGATCCTGGGAGTCGCCGGCAAGGTCGGACGCATCGCGCCGGGCTACCACGCCAACCTCGTCGTCGTCGACGGCGACCTGTTCGACACGAAGTCGACCCTCCGCGATGTCTGGGTCGACGGGCGTCGCCACGAGATCAACGCCGCCAAGGCCGAGAGCATCGACGCCGAGTGGGTGATGTCCCGCGCCGGCGAGGCCGTCATCTCCCTGACGCTCTCCGACGACGCGAAGAAGGGCAAGTTCACGGCGAAAGCGCCCATCCCGGGCATGAAGCCCGTCGACGGCACGGCGCGCAACATCACGCGGCGCGAGAACCGCGTCAGCTTCCTCCTCGACCTCGACATGCGCGAGGAGAAACTCTCGAAGACCGACCCCGACGTCCGCACCGTGGTCGTCGACGGCGTCGTCGAGGGCGACACCATGCACCTGCGCATGGACTCGATGCCCCTCCCGATGACGCTCACGCGCGTCCCGGGCGAGGCCAAGGACCCCGCGGCGAAAAAGAACGCCGAGCCCAAGAAGGGCGTCGCCGACGACATGCCCTCCTTCGGATACCCCTTCGGCGCCTACGCCATGCCCGAGGTCCCGGCGCAGCGCGATGTGCTGCTCACGGGCGCGACGATCTGGACCTCCGGGCCCGCGGGCGTCATCGAGAACGGTTCGCTGCTCGTGCGCAACGGCAAGATCGTCGGCGTCGGACGCGGCGACGATCGCGCGTTCCGCAACATCCCCTCCGGCGTCGAACGCATCGAGGTCAAGGGCAAGCACATCACGCCCGGGCTCATCGACGCGCACTCCCACACCGGCATCAGCGGCGGGGTGAACGAGGGCACGCACTCCGCGACCTCCGAGGTGCGCATCGCCGATGTCATCGACCCCGACGCGATCAACTTTTACCGCCAGATGGCCGGCGGCCTGACCGCCGCCAACCAGCTCCACGGCTCGGCAAACACCATCGGGGGGCAGAACTCCATCGTGAAGCTGCGCTGGGGCGCCAGACACCCCGACGACATGCTGATCCAGGGCGCCAAGCCCGGAATCAAGTTCGCGCTGGGCGAGAACGTGAAGCAGTCGAACTGGGAGAGCGACCGCACCCGCTACCCCCAGACGCGCATGGGCGTCGAGACCTACCTGCGCGATAAGTTCCACGCGGCCCGCGACTACGCCGCGCGGCGCAGCGCGAACACGGGCCTCCCCGTCCGGCGCGACCTCCAGCTCGACGCGCTCGTCGAGATCCTCGAGGGCGACCGGCTCGTGCACTGCCACTCCTACCGGCAGGACGAGATCTTCATGCTGGCGAAGGTCGCGAAGGACTTCGGCTTCAGGATCGGCACCTTCCAGCATGTGCTCGAGGGCTACAAGGTCGCCGAGGCGATCAAGGAATCCGCGATCGGCGCGTCGGCGTTCAGCGACTGGTGGGCCTTCAAGATGGAGGTCATCGACGCGATCCCCGAGAACGGCGCGATCATGCACGAGGTCGGCGTGAACGTGTCCTTCAACTCCGACAACGACGAGCTGGCGCGCCGCATGAACATCGAGGCCGCCAAGGCCGTGAAGTACGGCGGCGTCGCCCCGGCCGAGGCCCTGAAGTTCGTCACCATCAACCCGGCGATCCAGCTCGGCATCGACAAGATCACCGGCTCGCTCGAAGCCGGCAAGGACGCCGATTTCGTCGTCTGGTCGGGCGACCCGCTCTCGACCTTCTCGCGATGCGAAGCGACCTGGATCGACGGGCGCGAGTACTTCTCGCTCGCGAAGGACCGCGAGACCCGCCAGCGCGACGCGCAGCTCCGCGACCGGCTGCTCCAGCGCATCCTCGCCGAGAACGCGAAGAAGCCCGCCGCCGAGAAGAAGGACGACGACGCGCCCGAGAAACAGGACGAGCCCGCTCTCGACCTGGTCTACGACCAGCGCACGCTCGACCTGCTGCGCGAGACCTACCTCTCCATCATCCGCTCCGGCGGCGACCCCACCGCCCATCGCTGCGGCGAGTGCGGCGTGCTCGACCTCCACGCCGGCCACAATCACTGATCCGCCCCGCCACCACGCGAGAGAACCCATGAACACCACTGCACTCCTCAAGACCACGGCGGCGGCGCTCCTCGGCGCGGGCCTCGCGCTCGCCTCCGTCGCTTCGGCGCAGGACCTCACCTTCAAGGCCCCGCCTCAGGCGACGACCGTCGTCCTCACCAACGCGACCCTCCACACCGTCTCGGGCCCCGTGATCGAGAACGGTTTCGTCCTGATCAAACAGGGAATCATCGACGACTTCGGCACGATGCGCGAGCTCAACGCGCGACCGCGCACGCGTGAGGCGTGGACCGTGCACGACATGAAGGGGCTGCATGTCTACCCGGGAATGGTCGCCGCGAACACCACGATGGGGCTGACCGAGGTCAGCTCGGTCCGCGCGACCGTCGATACCAACGAGACCGGGGGCGTCACGCCCGAGGTCCGCGCCGCCGTCGCCGTCAACCCCGACACCTGGCACCTGCCCGTCGCACGCTCCAACGGCGTGCTGACCTTCGGCGTGCTGCCCCAGGGCGGGCCCGTGCCGGGACGGATGAGCGTCATCCGCGCCGACGGCTGGACATGGCAGGACCTGAGCATCGAGACCGACGCCGGGCTGGTCATCAACTGGCCCAACGTGCGCCCGACCACCGCGTGGTGGATGAACCGCAGCGAGGAAGACCAGCTCAAGGAGTCCCGCGAGGCGGTCCGGCGCATCGACGAGCTCTTCAACCAGGCCGACGCCTATTTCGCCGCGCGCAAGGCCGACGCGACGACGCCCTTCTCGCTCCGCTTCGAGTCGCTCGCGGGGGTGCTGAACGGGGAACGCACCGTCTACATCAGCGCGCAGGAACTCGACCAGATCCGGTCCGCGATCGCGTGGGGCTCCGGGCGCAACCTGAAGATGGTCATCCTCGGCGGGCGCGACGCGCACCTCTGCACGGACCTGCTGAAACGCCACGATGTCGGCGTGATCATCACCGGCACGCACCGCATGCCACGCCGGAGCGACGCCGCCTTCGACGAGGCGTTCACGCTCCCCGGCGCCCTCGAGGAAGCCGGCGTGCGCTGGTGCCTCGCGACGACCGGGGGCAGCAGCAACGAGCGCAACCTGCCCTACCACGCCGCCAGCGCCGTCGCCTACGGCCTCTCGCCCGATGTCGCGCTGCGCAGCATCACGCTCTCCGCCGCCGAACTGCTGGGCGTTGGCGACCGCGTCGGCTCGATCGACAAGGGCAAGGCCGCGACGCTCATCGTCACCGACGGCAACCCGATGGAGATGTCGACGCAGGTCCGGCGCGCGTTCGTCGACGGGCGCGAGATCGACCTCTCAAACAAGCAGACCGTGCTCGCCGAGAAGTACCGCGAGAAATACCGCCAGCTCGGGCTCACGCCGCGGAAAGACTGAGAACGAGAACGCCCCACGAACCCCCAGCGCGGGCGGTCATCGGCCGCCCGCGCTGTCGTTGTGCTCGGTGCGGGCTGCCTCGCGCACGAACCAGCGCATCGCCCAGCGGTAGAGCCCGGCGCTGCACTCCACCACCAGAGCGCCAAGCAGACCCGCCGCCAGGAACGAACCGGGCATCGGCCCCCCGGCGTCGAAGAGCAGCAGCAACGCGATCTGCGGCACGCCCACGCCCGCCGTCACGATCGCCGTCGTTCGGACGATCGAACGCGAGCCGAGCAACGCGCCGAACCAGCGCCCGTCGGAGCTCGCGAGCGCCGCCACCACGAGCGCGATCCAGAACACGGGGCTCTCGACCACGCCCAGCCAGTCGACGCGCGACGACGCGAGGGCCGCCAACGCCGGGACAACCGCGCCCAGCGCGATCGCGCGGCCGAGTCGACGCGCCCTCCGGCGCCTCGCCAGCGCCCCGCCCGACGCGACGACGAGACTCATCGCCAGCACGCCCACGACCAGCGCGCCCGAGCGCCGGTCGGGCAGCAGCCACACGCACGCGACCAGCGCCGGCAGGAGCCCCGCCGCCCCGGCGAGCAACGCGCTCGATCGCTCCCGGCGCGGCGCGACCCGCGCGCGCTCGGGCAGCGGCGCGAGCCAACCGACACCCGCGGCGCACGCGAGGGCCGCACGCGCGCCGAACTCGGCGCTCGTGAGCACCGTCAGACAGACATACGCGAACACCGACGCGAGCAGGAACGAACCGATGCCCCCCGCGATCCATTCGCGAGAATTCGCCGCCCTTTCACGAGCGCGGGCGCGACTTTGCCACCCAGCCAGCGGCGAGATCGCGAGCGCGCCCGCCGCGAAGATCGCGAGCAGCGCGTTGATCCAGCCGGCCCGCTCGGCCCGTGCGATGACCAGCGCGTCGCGCAGGGGGTCGACCTGCGCCATGACCTCTCGCGCGTATTCGTCGATCGCGACCCCGGTGACGCCGGTCGCGCGAAGCACCGCCACCTCTCGCTCGGCGCTGATCGCGCGCTCCTCGAACGCGAGCCGCTCGGCGCGCCCGCCCGTCCAGAGCGATTCCGCGAGATCCGGCGCGACGCGCGCCAGCACCGTGTCTCCCAGCAGGGCGCCGGCGAGCAACCCGCCCAGGATCGCCGCCCCGATCGCGCCGCCCGGCGCCCTTGCGCCCCGGAATAGGGCCGCGAATGCCCCCCCTCCGGCGAGCGCGAGCGCCACCACGACCATCAACGCGATCGCGTGCGATTCGGAGAGCGCCTCGAGCATGGCGCACTTTAGGGCAATGGGCAATGGGCAATGGGCAATGGGCAATGGGCAATGGGCAATGGGCAATGGGCAATGGGCAATGGGCAATGGGCAATGGGATTTGATCTTCCCCCCCTCCCGCTCGCGGGAGGGGGCAGGGGGAGGGAGCGCTGACAGGTGCGCCTGCACGCACCCTGACTCTCGCTCGTGGCACGGCTGCGCCGCACCACGCCGCCCGATTCCCGCTTTCTGCGGTATCCTCCCCCCGTGCTCACTCTCGCCGACGCGTGGCTCCACGATCTCGACCCCGTGCTTTTCCAGATCGCCGGGACTCTGGCCGTGCGCTGGTACGGGCTCGCGTACATCGCGGGGTTCATCCTCGGGTGGCTTCTGCTGCGAGTGCTCTCTCGCCGCGCCGTGATCGCGCTCTCGCCCACGCAGGTCACCGACCTCATGCTCGCGATGATCCTGGGCGTGCTCGTCGGGGGGCGACTCGGGTACGTCGCGTTCTACGACCCGTCGCTGCTCGTGCGCTTCTCGTCCTCGCCTCCGTGGTGGGGCCTGCTCGCGATCAATCAGGGCGGCATGGCCAGTCACGGGGGCATCGCGGGCGTCATCGTCGCGACGCTGCTCTTTTCCCGCCGCGCCAAGCTGCCCTGGCTCCACACGCTCGACGCCGTCGCTTTCGTCGCGCCCATCGGGCTCTTCCTCGGGCGCGTCGCGAACTTCGTCAACGGCGAGCTGCTCGGGCGCATCGTCGCCGGCCCGGGCGAGCCTGGGCCCCGATGGAGCGTGCGCTACCCCCAAGAACTCTTCACGCGCCACGCGCCCGTCCTCACCGACGAGCAGGAGAACACGCTGCTCGATCTCGCCGAGCCGTTCCGTATGGCGGGCGAGACTTCCTACAACGCCGCCTTCGAGCGCATGATTCACGCCCTCCAGCGCGGCGGTACGCACGCGCAGAACCTCGCGAAAGAGCTCCCGGGCGTCCTCAGCGCCCGACACCCCTCGCAGCTCTACCAGGCGCTCGCCGAGGGCGTCATCCTCTTCGCGGCGCTCGCGATCGTCTGGGCGCGCCCTCGCAAGCCGGGCGTGGTTGGGTGCTGGTTCCTGATCGTCTACGGCGTCGGTCGCATCGTCACCGAGTTCTGGCGACTCCCCGACGACCAGTTCGCCGTGCAGCGCTTCGCCGGGCTCTCGCGCGGGCAGTGGCTCAGCGTCGCGATGGTCGTGGCCGGGGCGGCGGCGCTTCCCTTTGTCTCACGGCGCGCCGTCGCGCTCGCCGGCGGGTGGCGCAGGCCTTCCGCGAAAAGAACAACCGCGACGGGGTGACCGTCGCGGTGGGGATTCGAATGAGTTGTCACCCGGCCGCGATCCGGGTCAGGTCAGGGGCTTCAGGAGACGGCGCTGTCGAGCGCTGCCTTGAAGTCCTCTTTGCGGGTCAGGCCGACGAACTTCTTCTGGACCTCGCCGTTCTTGAACAGGATGATGGTGGGGATCGCGGAGATCCCGAACTTCACGCTGACATCGCGGTTCGAGTCGGTGTCGACCTTCCCGACCTTGACCTTGCCGGAGTATTCCTCGGCAAGCTCGTGGATCGTGGGAGCGAGCATACGACATGGCATGCACCACTCGGCCCAGAAATCGACGAGCACGGGCTGGTCGGACTGGAGGACTTCGTTCTCGAAGTTGGAGTCGGTGAACTCGCGGACATTCTCGCCGGCCATGGTGGTGTCTCCTCTGGGCTCGTCCGGACCCCGGACGGGGCGACGGGCGCCCCTCAGCGGTCTGAGCGGTGCATGATAGAGCGTGTCGCACGACCTGACGAGCCGTCCCCACCAGGCCCGGGAGCCCGCGATCACGCCCCCGGATTCGCCCCCGGACTCGCCGGGCCTGCCCGTTGACCCGGCGCGTTGCCGGGGCGGAGCAGGCCCGGGAGCAGGCGCTCCGCGATCTGGATCGCGTTGAGCGCCGCGCCCTTGCGGATCTGATCGCCGCAGAGCCACAACGTGAACTCCGTGGAGGTCCCGTCGTCCGCGCTCCCGCGCCCCGGCCTGGCCCGACGGACCCGCCCCACCAGCACCTCGTCCCGGCCAGTCGCCTCCAGCGGCGTCGGGAACGCGCCGACGCTCGGGTCGTCCACGAGGCGCACGCCCTCCCCGGCGCGCAGCGCCGCGCGCAGATCCTCCACGCGCGCGGGTCTGCCGAGCCGCAGCGTCACCGACTCGCTGTGCGCGCGCAGCACCGGCACGCGGACGCAGGTGGGCGTGATCGGCGCCGCGTGCGACAGACCCCACACCTTCCCCGTCTCCTCGATCATCTTCCGCTCTTCGGCGTTCATCCCCGTGTCCGGCTCGATCTCCGACTCGTGGATGAAGCAGTTGAACAGCGTCTGCTCCGGGAAGACGCTTCGCACCAGCGGGCTTTCTCGTGCGAACGCGCGCGCCTGCTCCTCCAGTTCGAGCAGCCCGGGCAGCCCGGCGCCCGAGACCGCCTGATAGGTCGACACCACGAGATCCTCGATCCCGAACTCGCGCCGGATCGGTTCGATCCCCACGAGCAGCAGGATCGTCGAGCAGTTCGGGTTCGCGACGAGGCGATGACCACGTCCGTCCAGAACGCTCCCGTTGACCTCGGGGATCACCAGCGGGATGTCGGGGGCCATTCGGAACGCCGACGAGTTATCGACGCACACGACGCCGGCCCGCGCCGCGGGTGGCGCGAACTCGCGCGAAACCGCCGACGACGCAGCGAAGATCGCCGCGTCGGCCCGCGCGATCGCGTCGTGCGAGAGCGCGGAGACGCGCAGCGCGCCGTCGGCGTACGCCACTTCGGAACCCGCGGAGCGATCCGAGGCGAGCGCGACGACTCGTTCCGCCGGGTGACCCCGCTCAGCGAGGATCGACAGCGCCTCTCGGCCCACGGCGCCCGTCGCGCCGACGACCGCGATGATCGGTGCGTTGTGCTCGCTCATACAACACCCCCCGCCCCGGCTGCAACCTCTTCCGGCGCGCCTGCGCGAACGAGCTCCAGCACATCCGCGACGACCGACTCCGCCGTCGGCCAGCGACCAGCCCCGCGACCGGCGACGGTGGTGACGGCGCCAGATTCCCACCCGACGACCGCCGCGTTGCGCTCGAGGCGGACCGCGTGCAAGGGATCGTCAGGACCAACCTCGCGCAGCGTCACCCAGGCGCGTGCGCGACCGCCCGAAAGATCCAGCTCTGCGACCTGCCGGAGCACCCTCCCCTCGCGTGCCGCGTTCGTCGCCAACGCCGCCGACTCGCTGGTCAAGGCCTCCACACGGACATCGCCCAGCGCCAGGTCGTCGCGCCCGAGACTGTGTGCGAGGACGACGAGCTTGTCCGCCGCGTCCAGCCCCGCCAGGTCGCGGCCGGGGTCGGCCTCCGCGAAGCCCAGTCGCTGCGCCTCGCGCACCGCGTCGTCGAACGGAGCGCCGGCGGCCACTCGCTCCAGAATAAAGTTACATGTCCCGTTCAGAACACCACGCACGCGGCGCGGCGCATCGCCGGGGCGACTTCGCAGGTGCTCGAGCAGCGGCATGCTCCCCCCGACGGACGCCGAGAACTTCAGCCCGGCGCCGCTGGCGCTCGCGAGCGCTCCGAGTTCCTCGCCGTGGCTCGCGATGAGCGCCTTGTTGGCCGTCACCACGCTCGCGCCTGTCGTGAGCGCCGCGCGGACCGCGTCCAGCGCGGCGCCCGTCCCGCCGATCAGCTCGACCACGATGTCGGCGCCGCACCGCGCCGCGTCGACCGGATCGGTCGTGAACAGATCGTCGGGAATCCCAGCGCACGCGTGCTTGCCGGGGTCACGCACCGCGACACGCACGATCTCGACCTCCGGCAGGCGTCGCAGCGACTCGAAGACCCCGGCGCCGACGACGCCAAGCCCCAGCAACGCAAGACGGACTTGCCGCGTGCGTTCCGGCGCGCTCTCGAGCAGCCCGAGGTCACCGACGCGCGTCGGTCGCGAGCCATTGAGTTTGCCGAGCTCGAACGCAAGGCGCCTGGACTTCGCGAACTCGATCGCCTTGTGCTGGATGATCGAGCCGTCGCGCGCCAGCGCGTCGTCCCACGACGCCGCGTCGTAGCGCGCCGGCGCCGGGCCCGGCGCGTTGGGGTCGGTGTCGTAGAGCCCGTCGACATCCTTGACGAGCCGGCAGCGCTCGGCGTCCAGCGCGTCGGCGAGCACGAGCGCCGTGAGGTCCGACCCGCCGCGCCCCAGCAGCATCCACCTGCCCTCTTCGTCGGTCGCGACATACCCAGGGCACACCACCACGCGCCCGGCGTCGAGCAGTCGCCGGATCGGCGCCGTGTCGAGGCCTATCGGGGTCGCGTCGAGCGCCGCGCCGTGTGCGCGAAGCCCGATCGCCCCGGGGTTCACCACCGCGCCGTCGATGCCGGCGCGCTCGAGGAAAAGCCCGAACTGGGCCGCAGAATGCAGCTCTCCCCCGGCGACGGCGGCGGCGATAGCGTGGTCGCACGCTCCATCGCCCCGGCGCAGCGCGGCGCGCAGGCGCGCATCGGTCTCGCCATCGATCGCGGACACCACCGCGACCACCGACCAGCCCTCGCGCTTCCAGCGATACACCTCGTGCGCCGCCCTCGCAAGCGACGCCTCATCGGGAAGCACCGATCCGCCGAACTTGAGCACGATCAGGCGACGCTGACGCATGACGCCCCCCTTTCGCCGCTGACCACGACCCTTTCACGCGCCGACGCACGCAGCGCCGACAGCAGATCGCTCTGGATCGACGCGAGGCCCTCCAGACCGACCGAGATCCGCAGCAGACCGTCGGTCAAACCCGCGGCGATCCGCTGCTCGCGCGGCACATCCGCGTGCGTCATCGTGCCGGGGTGCGTTACGAGCGTCTCGACCGAACCGACATGCTCCACAACGCTGCACAGGCGCAGCGAACGCAGGAACCCCGCGACATCCACGCGTTCGGTGTCCAGCTCGAGCGAAACCACGCCCCCGTGCAGCCCGCCCGTGTGCTGGGAGGAAGCGATGCGCGCCGCGTCGCCGCCCGAGAGCGACGGGTGGTACACGCGAACAACGCCCTCGACGCCGGTCAGCCACGACGCGAGCTCGACCGCTGTGCGGCACTGGCGTTCCAGACGCAGGGGCAAGGTCTTGAGCCCCTGCAGCGTGAGCCACGCGTTCTGGGGCGACTGGATGCCCCCCGTGCACTTGCGGATGAAGCGGATGCGCTCCAGCAACGATTCGTCCCTCGCGACGAGCGCGCCACCCAGCGCCGCGGAGTGCCCGTCGATGAACTTGGTCGTCGAGTACACGGAGACATCAGCGCCGAGATCGAGCGGGCGCTGGATCACGCCGGTCAGGAAGGTGTTGTCGACCGCGAGCAGTACGCCGTGCTCCTTCGCGATGCTCGCGACGGCTCGGATGTCGGTCAGCTCGAGCGTCGGGTTCGCGGGTGTCTCGACGAAGATCAGCCGGGTCTGGGGCGTGATCGCGGCTCGAACCCGCTCGGGGTCGGTCGCGTCGACGAAGGTGGTTCGCACGCCCAGATCGGCGAGGGTCTGGCGCAGCAGGCGCGTGGTGCCCCCGTAGACCTTGTCGCCGCAGACGCAGTGATCGCCCGCCCTGAGGACGCTGAGAAACAGCGCGAACTCGGCGCCGAGGCCCGTGCCGAAGCACGCGCCGGGCGGGGCGTCCTCGATCGCCCCCAGCGCCGCCTCGAGCGCCGAGACGGTGGGATTGGACACGCGTGAATAGGCGTGCCCGGGCCCGCCCCCGAGCCCGGCCTGCCGGTAGGTCGTGCTCTGGACGATGGGGGTGAGGAGCGGATCGCCCGCGCCTGGTGCGGCGGCGCCGTGCGCGCACAGGGCGAAGACATCGTGAGGTACGGAACGCGCGTGAACAGCCATGCCAAGAATCCTCTTCTTGACATCAAGAACGCGCAGGTGTGGCGTGGGATGGCAGCGACAACACTGCCCGCATTTTTGACGAATCCCGCTGGGCGGTTTCGTCCGCATCGCTCCCCACGTCAGGGCTGGCCCGGCACCGCGGCAGACTGTGCTGCTCGGTTGCCGCCCCGGGCCGAAGGCACTCCGGGGACTCTTGATGCTGCGAGGACAATACCGCCCGATCCGTCGTCGTCAAGCGGGGCCGGTCACGGGACGCGCGCCAGCGAGGAGCGCGTCGGCGAGACGCAGCGCACGACGGTGCGCCGCGACCTCGTGCACGCGAAAGAGCGTTGCGCCCGACAGGCGCATCGCCACGGCGAGCGCGACCGAGCCGTCGTCGCGCTTCACGGGGTCGTTCTCGACGAGGAGCTTCCCGATGAAACTCTTGCGGCTCACGGCGCACACCACCGGCGGTCCGATCGACGCCAGCTCCCCGGTCGCGCGCACCAGCGCGAGACACTGCTCGACGGTCTTGCCGAAACCGATCCCGGGATCGATCGCGACGCGTTCAGGGGCGATGCCCGCGGATATCGCCGCGTGAAGTCGCTCGCGCAGGAAGTCGGAGACCGCGCCGGCGACGCCCCCGGCATGGTCCTCGTAGCGAGGCGCGCCCGGCTGGCCCGATTCGCCGTAGCGATGCGAGTACGCGTCTTCGTCCATCCGGCGCAGGCGGTGCATGAGCACGATCCCGGCGGCGCGCGCCGCCGCGAGCGGGAGCATCTCGGGATCGTCCCGCCCGGCGGACTGGTCGTTGATCGCGTCGGCCCCCTCGTCGAGCGCGGCGCGCGCGACCTGCGCGCTCGTCGTGTCCACGCTGATGGGCGCCTCGATCCCCGCGGCGCGTGCCGCGCGGATCACGGGGATCACGCGCCGGGCCTGCTCGTTGGCGGGCACCGGCGTCGCGCCGGGACGGGTGGACTCGCCCCCGATGTCGAGCATGTCGGCGCCCTGCGCGAGCATGCGCAGCGCTTCGTCGGCGGCGTGGGACGCGTCGCGGTAGCGCCCGCCGTCGGAGAAGGAATCGGGCGTCGCGTTGATGATCGCCATGATCCGCGAACGCTCGAGCGGGAGCGTCCGGCCGTTCGCGAGCGTCCACGCGCGCGTGGCTTCAGTCACCTTCAGCGCCCCCGGCGCCCCCGGAGCCCCCGGAGCCCCCGGCCTCCCGCTCAGCGAGGAGCTCGTCGAGGCGCAGTCGCGCGTCGCGGATATGGGGGATCGTGATCGTCCCCCCCACCACCAGCGCGACATTCAGCGCGTCGATGATCTCGTCTTCCTTCCAGCCGAGCTTCAGACTGGTCTCGAGGTGGTAGGTGACGCACGCGTCGCAGCGGAGGACCGCCGACGCGACCAGGCCGAGAAGCTCCTTGGTCTTCGCGTCGAGGGCGCCGTCGCGATACGCGGCCGAGTCGAGCGCCAGGTAGCGCTTGATCCCGAGGTGGTCGGTGTCGAGGAGCCGCTCCATGCCCTTCGTGCGATGGGCGCGGAATTCGGCGAGGGGTTCGCGTGATGCCATGCGATCAGCGTAGGCGAGTGCGACGGGGCGGCGCACGCCTCCCCCCGCTCACACGCCGGTGGGCGCTGGCTTGGGGGCGTCCTTGACGGGTGTCTGTGGCGGGGGCGCGGCGTGGCGGACCGGAGGCGCCCCGGCACGCGCCGCCTGGAGCAGCGCGGCCTCCTGCTCGATGCGCTGGCGGTGCGCGATCTTGATCGCGGTGACAATGATGAAAGACGCGAAGACCAGCGCGATGACATAGACATCGCGACCGCGGCCCATGCTGATCGCCACGCCGAGGAGCGCGAAGGCCGACCCGATCGCGTACAGGATCAGCACCGCGCCCTTGACACCCATCGCCCGCTTCAGCTGGTGGTGCAGGTGCTGGTCGTCGGCGGCGGACAGCGGCTTTCCAGCCATCTTTCGACGGATGATCGCCAGCGTGGTGTCGATGATCGGAACCGCGTAGATGATCAGCCCGGCGACCACCAGCGGCGTTCGGCCTGTGTCGCCGAGCGTCAGGATGACCACGATGGTGATGAAGCCAAGCAGCATCGACCCGCAGTCCCCGAGGAATATCACCGCCGGGTTGAAGTTGTGGGGCAGGAAGCCCAGGCACGCGCCGAGGGTGGCCATGATGATGACCAGCCGGGCGGCGTCGAGGGGGCCATCGCGACTCTCTGCCAGTGCGAGGGCGATGAACAGCAGGCCGGTCATCGCGATCGCCGTCACCCCGGTCAGCAGGCCGTCGAGCCCGTCGAGCAGGTTGCTCGCGTTGCAGGCGCCCAGGACGAACAGGGCGATGATCGCGGTGCCCGCCCAGTAGACGAGGTCGATCTGCTGGTGCTGTTCGACGAGGGGGAGCCAGTCGGGGATCGTGAAATCCCACGTCAGGGTGCGGTTGCCGAGCATCGCCCCGATGGGCGCCAGCACGCCGCGGGCCACCTTCACGCCGACATCGTCCATCGCCAGCATCGCGGCCGCCAGAAGCTGCCCGCCGATCTTGAGTCGTGGGTCGATCGCGGCGACGTCGTCGATGAGCCCGATGATCGCGATGATCGTGAGCCCGGCGAGGATCGAGAGCGGGACGGGGTTGGCCCCCGAAACGTGAAACTCGAGCCACGGCCCGGGGAAGGTGCTCGCGACATAGCTGAAGGCGATCGCGGAAAGGATGCCGAGATAGACGGCCACGCCGCCCATGTAGGCAACGGGGGCCTTGTGGATCTTGCGAGGGTCGGAGGGCCTGTCGATCACCCCGTTGGCGACGGCGATGCGGCGCATGATGGGGGTCACGAGGACCGCTACGAGAAAGGCGATGACGAAGACCGGGACATAGTTGTGGAAGATGTCGAGCTTGGTGAACGGCTCGAGCGTGCTGGCCTGTTCGGCCAGACCAATATCGCCCTCGCGCAGGAGCGCGTCTGCCGAGGCGCCTGGCCTCGCGAGCAACTGGTCTGACCACGGCTCGGACACTTGGACCTCCGCGCACGACGCGCGCCCGGGCTCGGGCGGGGCGTGCGAATCAGGATCACGCCTTGGTAGAGGCGGTCTCGCTGTACTGGTGAGCGATGCGGAAATTGCGACGGTAGTAGCCGCCGGCCGACGCGCGCACGCCGTTGACGACGACGCCGAGGTGCTTGGCGGAAGCGTCCTGGAGCTGGGACGAAACGCGCGCGATAAGTCCGCGCGACTCCTGATACGTGCGCACGATGAGCGCCGAGCAGTCGGCCTTGCCCGCGAGGATCACGGCGTCGCCCGCGACGACCATGGGGGCCGAGTCGAGGATGATGACGTCGTACTTGGATCGCGCCTCGGCGAGGAGCGTGGACATGCGATCCGAGTTGAGGCGCTCGAAGACCCGGGCCGCGCGCGTGCCGGCGGCGAGGAAATCCAGCGCGGAATCCCCGGTCGTGCGCTGCAGGGCCGCGTCGAGCGTCTTCTCGCCCGACAGCACGTCGCTGAGCCCGGGCGCGTCGGCGAGACCGAGGAACTGGTGGAGGCGGGGCTTGCGCAGGTTCGCGTCGATGACGAGGGTGCGCTCGCCCATCGCCGCGTAGCTGTGCGCCAGGGCGGCGCCGACGCTCGACGCGCCGGAGCCGGGCATCGCGCCCACGACGAGCATCGCGAAACCGCCCTGCTGCTGGGGCCTCGCCTTCGCGATGGACGCCCTGAGCTGGCGGACCTGCTCCGCGATGACGCCCTCGGGCCTGTCGCGCACCGCGGTGTCGACCGAGGTCGGGCGCGAGGGGTCCTCGCCCACGTCGGCGATGACGCCCAGGAGGCGGGCGCGCGGGATCATCTGCACGTCGGCCGGCATGCGCACGCGCTGCTCGAGCAGCTCGCGCAGGACGATGAGGCCGGAGACCAGGCCGACGACGAGGAAGGTGACGAGCGGGACGATGATGATGATTCTGGGGAACGACGGCTTGTCAGGCGCGGTGGCGCGCTGCACGAGCTGGATGCGAGACGCAACCGACTGACGCTGCATCAGCGCCTGGACGTTGTCGAGCTGGGCGCTGAGGTCGACCTCCTGACCGGCCAGACGCTCGGCGTCGGCTTTCAGCGTCTCGAACTCGGCCTGAGTCCGGGTGACTTCCTGCATACGCAGCAGCGCGGTGGCGCGGTTGGCGTCCGCCTCGCGGAGCGTCGCGTCGATCGACGCGATGGTCATCCGGGAGCTCTCGATCGCGTTGTTGAAGAGCTCGGCGAGGAGTCGCTGCTCCTCGGCGTCTCGCTCGATCTCGGTCCCGCGGATCGCGTTCTCGATCTGGCGGATCTGGTAGTGGTTCGGGCCGAAGCGCTCACGCATGGTCCGCAGGGTGGCGCGCATGCCGGCGAGCTGCTGGTTGTACGCGGCGATGTGGGGGTGCATCTGCACCTGAGAGCGGATCTCGTCGGGGTACACGATGCCCTCGGGCGACGATCGCATGTCTTCGTAGTTCTTCAGGCGGTCGCCGAACATCTCGCGGCTGTTGCGCAGCTCGGCGATCTGAATCGAGAGCGACTGCACGGTGGTCGCGGCGTCGGTAAGACGCATGTCGAGCGACTCCATCCGGTTATCGCCCAGGAGCCGCTGCATCTGCTGCTCCTTGTTGCGCCGTTCGATCTGCACGCTGCGCCGGCGAGCGGTGATCGACTGGAGTGTGTCCTCCACGCGCTCGTTGCTGCGCGTGATCACGCGGTTCTGGAAGATATCGGCCGCTGTGTTGACGATCGTGGCCGCGTCGGTGCGGTTCCCCGCCGTGAAGCTCATCTGGATGTACGCGGTCTCGGGGATGACTCGCGCACGCAGCCGGCTCTTGATCGTGTCGGTGGCCTCGACGAGGTCGAAGCTCCCGCCCCGCTCGAAGGACTTCGCGAACTCGGTCTGGTTGCGAAGCGTGGGGTGGACCGCGAGCTGGGCGCGCAGCGCGTCGCCGAGCATGTCGGCGACCAGCGTCTGCATGAACAGGTTCAGCTCCTGCACGCCGGCTGTTCCGCCGGCGCCGGCGGAGCTGACGCCCGTCTGCGCGGCGTCCTCGATCGGGGGCTTGGCCTCGAAGATGGTGTGCGCGGTAAACCGCGGGAAAAACATCGCGAGGGGGAAGTAGGCGATCACGCCCAGGATCACGCCGGCCATCATCGACGCCGCCAGGTGGAGCTTGTAGCGCTTCAGCAGGCGGATCGGGTCGATCGTCGCGCCGAACGCGGCGGACGACGGCGGGGGTGACGTCGGCCCCTGCTGGGGACGCGCTGGCGTCATCGGCGGTGCTTGCGTGGCGCTGGTGGACATCTCGGTGAACTCCTCAGGAACCTGTCATCGCCCGGTCGGGCTGGCGGCGGATGTAGCCCCTCGAAGGCGTCGGGACTTTGACGGTGGTGCGGCTCGCGCCGGGGCGAGCGAACTTGGGGACTGGGGTTTCGGGTCGTGGGTCGGGGGTCTCGGGTCGGGTAGTGCTCACTGGCCTCCCGAGACGATGCGCCGTGCGTCGGCGATCTCTTCTCGGTAGAGCTGGCTGGCGCCGGGGGTCGATTCGCCCAGCTGCACGGCGAGGCGCGCGTTGCGCGACGCCGCGGCGGTGTCGCCCAGACGCTGCTTGACCATCGCGATGTGCGCGTGGATCGGGACACGCTCCAGATCCGTCGTCGCCGCGTCGAGCGCACGCGCGAAGGTCGCGTCGGCCTGCGCGTTGCGCCCGAGCTGCATGTAGATCAGGCCCAGCGTGTCGAGCACGTTCGCGTTGAACGGGGCCAGCTCCGACGCCTTCGTCGCGTAGGGCAGCGCGCCCTGGGGCTGGTTCAGGTGCTTCGCGATCGTGTACGCCAGGTTGTTGTTCAGCTCGATGTCGTCGGGAACGAAACGCAGGCCGGAGCGGTACGCCTCGGCGGCGGCCGGGTAGTCCCCCGAGACGTAGTAGATCTGCCCCCGGATGCGCGCGAGTTCGATCAGCGTCGACGGATCGTCGGTCCGGCTATCGAGCCCGGCGAGCGACTCCAGAGCCGAGGTCGCCTGCGAAGGGTCGTCGGCGCGCAGCATCGCGATCTGGACGATCGCAGCCGGCGTGTTGCCCTGCGCCGTCTGGGGGGGAAGCTGGTCGATGAACGCGAGCATGTCGCGCGTGTTCTCTCCGAACGCGCGCCGTGCCTGCTCGAACCACAGACGGGTCATCCCGGAAGACTCGCCCGTCTGCTGCCACGCCTGCGCGAAGTACTGCAGCGCGGGGCGCTGGTTGCCCGCTGTCGCCTCGATGCGCCCTCGCAGCAGCATCGCGAAGACCTGCTCCTGCGGGTTGGACGGGGAGAACCCGGTCACCGCCTGCGCCGCCTGCTGCACGCGAGGCGGGCGCGACGCGAGGTTCGCGTCGACCAGGCGCGCGAGCGTGGAGGGGTTGGGCGAGATCGCGTGGGCGCGCTCGAAGAGCTGGATCGCCCGGGCGCTGTCGCCCGACGAGAGCATCGCGTCGCCCGCCATGGTGAACCACTGGGGGGCCTGGTCGCCGCGCTCGGTGACCGCCTGCTGGATCGCCCCGAGCATCTGGTCCGGGCGCCCGTGCTCGCCCAGGATGCGGATGTACTCGTAGCGGATCATGTCGTTGTCCGGGCGCGTGCGCACGGCCTGGGCGAGCTCGTCGATCGCCTCGTTGACGCGCCCGCGGCGCAGGAAGAGCTGCGAGAGCATGCGCCGCACGGTCAGGTTGTCGGGCTGGAGCTGGGACGCCTGCCGGAGGTCGCGCAGGACGGCGGCGAACTGGCTGTCGTCCGCGAAGCCGAGTTGCGCACGCTTGATGAAAGCGAGCGCGCTGCGCGGGTCGGTCTCGATCGCCCGGTCGAGCAGGCGGCGCGCCTCGAGGGGCTGCTGCTTATCGAGCGCGATCTGGGCGCGCAGGAGCATGGTCTGCACATCGGGGGTCGACGACGCGGACTCGATCTGCGTGAGCAGGCGCTCCGCGTCGTCCAGCTTGCCGGTGCGCATGTGCGCCTCGACGAGACGCTTCGCGACGACTGCGTCGCGATCTGCGCCGGAGTCGATGACCCGGCGGTAGGACTCGACGGCTCGGTCGAAGTCGCCGACGCTGAAGAAGTAATCGCCCAGACGCCGGTCGACGGGCATGAGCTCGCCCTGCGTGGGCCTGGCGCGCTCGAGCGCCGCGATGGCCTCGGTGGGGAGCTGACGCTCGAAGAGGAAGTCGGAGAGCGCCACGAAGCCGGCGCCGCGCTGCGTCTCGGGCAGGCGCTGGATCTCGCGCTCGATCAGCTCGGCGGCGTCTCGGACGCTGCCGGTGGCGGCGACGAGGCGGGCCTCGACGAGGGCGAGGGGGAGGTCGGGGGTGTTCCCGGCGCCGCGCATCTCGCGGAGGATCTGCCCGGCCTGATCGCGCATGCCCTCGCGGATGAAGAGCCGCGCGAGGGCGAGGTTGTTGGCGCGATCGCCGGGATCGCCGGCGCGTCGGCGCAGGCGCTGATCGACCGCGAAGCGCGCGTCGCCGATCTGCTCCTCGAGTTCGAGCCGCGCGGTGTTCACGCCGCCGTCGGCGTTGCGCAGCAGCGAGGCGCGCCGGGCGAGGGTGAGGGCCTCTCCGTCGCGCTTGAGCGAGCGGAGCGCGTTGATGTAGGCGTTGATCGTCGGCATGTCGTCGGGCTTGATCGACAGGGCGCGATCGAACGAACGCATCGACTCATCGATGCGCCCCGACTCGAGCTGGGCCTGCGCCAGCAGGCGCCAGGCGGGGATATTGAACTCCGACTCACGGGTGATGCGGTCGAGCGTCGCGGCGGCCTGCTCGGACTTGCCCTGAGCGAGCTCGAGGCGGGCCTGGTAGAGCTGGCCGCGCACGCCGTCGGCGTCGGTGGTCGCGGCGCGCTGCGTGAGCTGCTGCGCGGTCGCGAAGTCGCGCTTCGTCAAGGACCTGACGAACATCATCTCGAGAAGCATCGGGTTCTCGGGGTCGATGGCGCGGGCGGCGGCGAGCTCCTGCTCGAGCTCGGCCTCGCGGTTGAGCCCCATGAACACGCCGGCGCGTGCGAGCGCGCGGTCGATCGGGGGCAGCTCGAGCGACTCGACCATCTGCAGGCGCGCCTGCACCGGGTCGTCGAACATCAGGAGCGCCTCGACCTGGCGGAACTGCCCGCCCTCGGGGAATCGCTTGAGTGCCTCGCGCGCCATGGCCAGCGCGTTGTCCTTGCGACCGGCCTGCGTCTCGATCGTGATCTGCTCGAGGTACAGGCGCGGGTCGTTGGGGAACTGCGCGATGCCGGCCTGGATGTATTCGGCGGCCTTGTCCAGATCGGCGTTCGCGCCGGTGCGCATGCGCAGCGACGCGTTCAGGACGTTCATGACCGGGTCGTCGGTCGCCAGCCCGGCGCCCTCGAGCACGCTGATCATCTGCTTGGCGCGATCGATGACCTCGTTGCCCGGGACGAGCTTCTCGGCCGCGAGGATCAGCTCCTGGGCCTCCGCCTTGTTGCCGGCGCGCAGCTCGAGGTTGAGCAGCTTGAACAGCGCCTGCACGTTGGTCGGCTCCATCTCGTAGAGGCGCCGGTACTGCTGGGCGGCGGCGCCGATCTTGTCCTGCGCCTCGAGGGCGCGACCGAGCATGTTCAGGATCTCCGGGTCGGAGCCGCCCGTCAGGCGACGGAGCTGGCTGAGCGCGTCGACCGCGTCGTCGAGCCGGCGCTCGGCGAAGGCGATCTGCGCGTTGACGCGGAGCATCGCGGCGCTATCGGCAGCGACGCGCGACGCGAGCTGATCGCGGAAGCGCTTGACGCGCTCCATCGCGGGCTCCTTGTCGGCGCCGGACGCCTGCGCCCACAGCGACAGCGCGCTCTCGGCCTGCGAGCGGATGGCGCCCAGGCGCAGCTCGCGCAGGATCAGCCCCTCGATGCTGATGGGCATGTTGGGCGTCTCGACGACCTGCCCGAAGACGCCGATGGCCTCTTCGTGGCGACCCATCGAGGCGAGCGTGCGCCCCTTCTCCATCAGCAGCGGCGCGATGAACCCGCCCTCGCTGAGCAGCCGGTCGACCAGGTCCAGCCAGCGCTGATAGGCCTCGCGCGTGCCCAGGATCGTCGTCGCGCGGCTGAACTGCGCGAGGAACGTGTCGTCCATCGCGCCGGAGGGGTTGGCGGTCGCGATCGCCGCGGTCGACGCGAGCGAGGCCTCGAGGTTCTGAATCAGCTCGCGCTGCGCGCTGGCGTCGACGCCGCGCTGCGCGCCAAGCTCGGCGAGCATGATCGCCTCGCGCAGCACCGGCTGGGGCGAATTGGGGAAACGGCGCTTGACGTCGGCGATGGCTTCCATCGCTTCGCGCCAGCGCACCGCGCCCTCCTGGGGACGCCCGGAGCGGGTCAGCAGCATCGCGTCGCCCGAGATCAGCTCGACCCGCCCCAGCGCGGTTTCGAGGTCGGTGGGGTCCGCGCGGAACGCGCGATCGAGGTCCTCGCGGGCGCGGGTGCGCTCGCGCTGGTCGACCGCGTCGAGCGTCCGGAAGCGGTACATGCTCGCCAGGCCTCGGTAGCGGAGCAGGCTCTGCGCCTCGGGCAGGGTCATGTCGAGCTGCTCGTAGCGCGGGGAGAGATTCTCGATGAACGTGCCCCAGCCCTCGGCGCCGGCGCCGGCGAGTCTCATCTGCCGGTAGTAGATGTCCACGAAATCGCGCTGCGCCTGGGGATCGGTGTCGAGCACCGTCGCGATCTGGCGCAGGCCGCCGAGGTAGTCGCGCTGGTACATCGTGCGGTAGTCGGTGTCCGACTCGGGCGTCGACTTCGCGACCGCCTCGACCCACTTGCGCAGGTACGCGACGTTGAAGGGCTCTTTGTTGACCGCCTTCGCGTAGCTCTTCGCGGCCTCGGTGTAGTTGCCCTCGGCGCTCCAGCGATCGCCTCGCTTCAGGTGGTCGTCCGCGGACTTGAAGACCACCAGCGCGCCGAGCACGCCCACGCCCACAGCGAGCACGAGCAGCACGGCGGAGAGGATCACGATGAACTTGGTGTTGACCTTCGATGCCATCGAGCGGTGTCCCGAAGAGTGTGCCAAAGCGTGAGTGCGAGAGAGCGGAGCGTCGCCGGCGCGACCGACAGGCCGGGGTCGGCCCGCGGCGAGGGGTCAGGAGGCCGGGGGTCTCCGGGGATTATCGGGGGGATAGCGGCCTTCCATCACTTCGATCCAGTCGGGCATACGGCGCATGAGCTCGGGGAGCAGCTCATCGAGCATGGCGCCGGCGGCGCGACCCAGATCTTCGTGAGAGTCCATATCCCAGCTGGTGAACTGAACCTTGGCGTAGTACGCGTAATCATTGCGCAGGTCGAACGCCATCGAGCGGACGTCGTTGGCGGAGACCGCCCACCCGCCGTTCGCCAGGAAGAAGTACCCTGCGTGGACCTTCCGGCCCGAGCGGACATCCTGGAAAGGGGTGACGCGCAATTTCAGCGACTCGATCTTGCGAGGCATCCTCACGGACTGGAAGTCCTGCCCGACCGAGGTGTAGATCAGCCCGTCACGCTCGGGATCGGCGAACGGGTCGCGGCTGAGCCGGTCGAGGTCCAGCGGGACAGACACGATGCGGGTCTGGCCCGCCTGCACCATGCCGCCGCCCACGAAGCAGCGCTCGGGGACGTGAGGGACCGTGTCGATCATGCCGGTGTAGTACGCCGTGTGGAGCTCGATGTAGACCGGCTTGCCGTCGAGCTCGCCCAGGTAGATGCGCGAGAGATAGTTCTCGGTCCCGAGCTCTTCGAGCACTTCCTTCGAAAGGACGGTGTCCTGCCCGACACGCTCCCAGCCGGGGACGCTGGCGGGCAATGTCCGGAGCGGGAGGTTGTCCTTGGGGTAAATCGGGAGCTTGCGCAGCACCACCTGGCTTCGCGCGATGGCGACCTGGAGGCCCACGGCGCCAACGAGGAGCAGGGCGAACGCCGCGATGAACGCGGGAGATCGGAGGAGCTTTCTCTTCACGCCGGGACCCCCTTGACGGTGGTGGTGCGCCGGCTGTCGCGCACCAGATTGCGCAGCACCCAGACGACGCCCATGAAGAGCGCGAACGCCGGGATCAGCCACAGCGTGCCGATGAGCGTGTGCGCGTCGCCGGCGGAGAGTTCGGGATTGACGAGCGTCGCGACGCCCAGGAAGGCGACCCGCAGGATGTTCGTGAACACCGCCACCGGGCCGGCCAGCAGCATGAGCGCGATCCGCTGCCACCACTTCGGGCAGGCAACCAGCGCCACCGCCGCCGCCAGCGCCAGGAACGCGATCAGCATGCGCATGCCCGAGCACGCCTCGGCGACATTCAGCGGGATCTCGGCCCCGGCATTGGTGTAGATCGTGAGCGTGTTGCCCGCGATGTCGGTCTGCACGCCCACGATGTTGAGCATGATGAACGAGCCCACCGCCGCCCAGTTCTGGAGGCGCCAGGTGATCGCGTTCATCACTGCTTCGGAGACCGTGATGGCGAAGAGCAGGTACATGACGGGCAGGAACACGCCCTGAAGCATGCGAGGCCCGAGCACGAGCAACACGCCGCCGATGATCGTGATCACGATCGCGAGGCCCTGCGCCATGTGCACGCCGGGCGCGCGCGTCAGCGTGAAGAAGGCGAAAAGCAGGATGCCCGTGAGCATCGCGAGCAGCCCGGGCCAGAACGGCGCAACCGGGACCTCGGAGAGCTCCTTGCGCCGTTTGTAGATGAGGTACCCGCTGATCAGGGGCACGAGGTAGGCGTGCGACCAGTCCGCCGGGCGGTGCATGCTGAATGCGTGCTGGCGCAGGAACCAGAAATGGAACATCGCCACCAGGCCCGCCAGAAAGAGCACCCCGGCGAGGATGGTCGTCGGATCGGCCCAGAACGACCTCTCGGCCGCGACACGCGGCTTGGACACACCCGATTGACCTGACGACGCGGCGACACTCACCGGCGCATCACTCCCGATCGACACCTGCCGCTCACACGCGCGAGGGTCGCGCTCCCACCATGGTCCCTCGGGGCGTGCGGCTCGCCCCGCCGGGAGACCGGGTACTACGACCCCGAGGCGGCCGGGTTCGCCCCCGCTCGCGCGAGTCGCCCGACCGGGCGGCCCGCGACTCCGGGGGCAGCCGAACTCGACGCCCGCTCGGGGCGATCGGTCAGAAGCCCTGACGGTTGGTCGGCGGCGCGCCGAACACGTCGTTGCCGAAGTTGCGGTCCAGAAGGAACCCGAAGCCGTAGCTCACGCGGAATCCGTTCCGGATAACCGCGATCGGGGTGGCCCACCAGTTGGTCCCGATCACGACGTGGTCCTCGGGCTTGAGGAAAAGATCGGGCTGCGTGCCCTCGAAGATCGCGCGAAGGTTCAGACGCACCGTGCCCTCTCGATCGCGCCCGATGCGGCGGATCAGGTCCACACGCTCGGGGATCGCGATGGGGCCGAGACCACCCGACGACGCGATGGCCTGCTTGAGCGTCATGCGCCCAACGCTGGGGAGCACGAACGACCCGCCTCGGAGCGAGCCAGGACCGCTGATATAGAAGAAGCCCTGATCCGGCGCAGGGACGCTGATCACGTCGCCCGGTCGGATCACGATGTTGTACTCAGCCACTCCCTGAAGCAGGGGGCGAGTCGGGATCTCGATGATGCGCTGCGTCACGAGCGGCCCGGACGGCTGATCGGCGCCGCCGGCATCGGCCGGAATCGGGGGAGCGCCCGGCGCAGAACGCTGGACCTTGACCCAGCGGCCGTCCAGGAACATCCAGTTTGAGTCGCCCAGATCATCGGCAGGACGCCCCTGCTGAGGGACGGTCGTGTCCGGGAGGTCGATCGGAGGCGGGGCGACCCGCGCCGGCTGGTTCGTCGCGTCCTGGGCCAACGACATCGCCGCCGGGCTGGGCGAGCCCCCCTGGGGACGGGTCAACTCGTCGATGAGATCGCGCAGGTCCGTCCCATCCGGCTCCGGAGCGCCGGGACGGGTCCCGCCCGGGGCCTGCATGCCCGGGCCGCGCGCGCCGGGGATGCCCTGACGGATCTGATCGTCGAGGGGGACCTGCCGGATGATGCGCACATACTGGATGCTCGGCGGGATGCCGCCGGCTTCGGTGATGGCTTCCAGGAGTCGGTAGTTCGGCTCGGGGATCCGATAGCGTCCGACGCCGCCAACGGCGCCGAAGATGCCGAACGTGGGCTCGCGCTGCGTCAGCGGCGTGACCGCGATCAGGGGCGCCTCGTTGGCGATCTGACGATCGACAATCTCCTGGCCGATGCGCTCGGCGAGTTGCTCGATCGTCAGGCCCTGCACGACGATGCGCCCGAGCTGGGGGATGTCGATCGTGCCGGCGGCGTCGATCTGACGCTGGAACACATAGGGCGTGCCCGAGACGATGAAGTCGAAAATCTCGATCTGCACCGCGTCGCCCGAACGGACCTGGAAGTCCTCGATCACCGGGACAAGGTCGTCGGGCGTGATCTGCGAGACCTCGATGAACGAGCCCTCGTCGCGCTCGATCACCTCGATGCGATCGAGGATCGGCACGATCGTCGGCGTGTTCTCCCAGCGACCGACGACGCTGGGGTCCATGAACGCGTCCGCTTCACAGCCCAGCATGCCGGACAGTGAAGCCGCTCCCACGACACCAGCCGCCGCCGCGAGCGCAACACGCTGAGCGCGCCCAAAACGCGATGGGCCACGAACCGGGGAAGACTTGGTTGATTCAGTGCTGCTCACGCGACCCGCTCCAGATCTGCTGTCATCCATACTCAGGAACGCCTCAAAGCATCGGCTCGCCGACCCGTGGGCGTTCAGGAACACCCGACAGGACGGGCACTTCTCACGACGCCGAGACGGGGAAAGTTCGTTGGTCGACGCGCTTCCTGCGCTTCCTGTGCTTCGATCCCGGGAGGGACAGCCCGGACCCACGCCCGAAGACCACCCTCCCCACAAGAGGCCAAACCTCTCCATTTCGACCCGACAACCTAGCACCCCGGAACCCCCTGTCAATCCTGACCCGGCGACCGACCCAGCCGATATCGGCCCCACTGCCCCCGGAAACGATCGCGCCTCATCGGGTTGGATGATGAAGACCCCCTCCGGCCGTCCGGACAACTCCACCCGGGATTTTCTTGGGGTTCTCGACATTCCTCGTTTCGGGCTTGGTGATCAACCCCGATTCTGGTACCTTCGCCGCCTGCAAGGGCCGCGGCCCCTCCCGGGCGCGTCCGAGCGAAGCGACGCCGCCTCGCCCGACGCCGGGAATGTGCCCGCGCCGCGTTGCGCAGTATGCGCCAGCGCATGAGCTGCATCGCGTCGCAGCCATGCCACTGCCGCTTGTGGAGGAAGCCGGAATGAGAACCTGGATCAAACTGCTCGCGCTCATCGTCTGCGCGACCGGAGCAAACACCCACGCCCAGCCCGAGCGCTACCTCGACTCGCTCACCGGGTGGGGGTACCTCTACGGCGCCACCACAACGCAGGTGAACGCGCAGAACGGCGCGGGCTCGCGCGTCATCAACCTCGAACGCGTCGGGACGACCAACACCTACGACATGGTCGTCGTCGACAACACGTCCGGCCCCTTCGCCGCCACCGGCACCGTCGTCGTCTACAACCAGACGCTCACCCAGCTCAGCAACTACCTCACCAACAACAACCGGCGCATCCTCGATGTCGAGGTCGACGAGAACGCCGGCGCCGAACGCTTCACCGCCGTCACCGTGCCCAACTCCGGCGCCACCGCCGCGCCCGGCTGGGGCTGGCTCATCCGAGTCAACGCGCAGCAGATCGCCGACTGGCTGGCACAGAACCCCAACCTGCGCCTGATCGACATCGAGCGCTACACGCTCGGAGGCACGCCCTTCTACACCGTCGTCGCGATCCCCAACACGGGCGCCAACTTCCGCCCGTGGAACTACGCGCTCAACCGCACCGCGAGCGAGATCACGGCGCTCCTCTCGGCAGGCAGCGGCTCGTGCATCATCGACATCGAACTCGAATCGCCCGGCACGGTCCTCACCTCGCCCCGCTTCAACGTCATCTATGTGAACTCGCCCCCGGGCGCCGCCCTGTGGTGGTACCCCTCGCTCACCTCCGACCAGGTGAACGACCTCGTCGCGCAGAACGGCGCACGACTCGTCACCTTCCACCGCTGGACGACCTGGACCGGCGCGACGCGCTGGGCGGTCTCCATGATGGACAACTCCAACGCAGAATCCCGGCGCCTGCGCGGTATCCTCGCCAACCGCAACAGCGGCGGCGTGTACGGCTTCAAACTCAAGCGCGTCGGGGGCAATGTCCTCGCCGTCCTCAACGAGGACTACGTCTTCGAGCCCGCCAGCACCCTCAAGATCGCCCACGCCGCCGCGCTCGTGCGCCGCGCGTCCCTCGGCCTCGAGGACTACGAAGAGGTGCAGAACTACAGCAACCCCTGCGATTCCGACGCCTGCCCCACGCAGCACTTCTGCACGACCGGACCGCAGCGCACGCTCGGCTACATCCTCGAGAGAATGTTGCGCGTCTCCGACAACACCGCGACCCGCTACATCCGAGTCCTGCTCGACGGCGGGGGAAGCGCCTTCAGCGGCGTCAACTCGTTCATCGCCTCCCAGGGGCTCTCGTCCAACACCGTCGTCAACCACGATATCGGCTGCTTCGCGCCCACCAACGGCGTGCCCTTCAACGGCCTGACGGCGCGCGACGCGGTTCTCCTCTACGAACGCATCGCCAACGGCTCCATCTTCAACGCCGACTGGCGCGACGACCTCTTCGACCAGCGCATGAACAACTGGCCCCGCGATCGAAACAGCAGCCTCTCGACCTACCAGCAACTCCGCCAGATCCTCGACGAGGAGATGAACGCCACCAACCTCCAGCCCAACGAACGCGAAGACTTCCTCGACGCCTTCCGCGTCGCGTTCAAACGCGGCGGGTACGGGTGGGGCACCAAGACCTTCCCCGACGCCTTCTGGCGCTCAACCGCCGGCTGGGCCCAGTTCCCCCACATCACCGTCATCAACAATCTCCGCGTGACCTCGCAGCGCCAGTACGCCTATGTGATGTATCAGGACTGGGCCAGCAACGACGACGGCGCCATCCTCGTCTACCGCGATGTCATGGAGCTCCTGCGCACGCCCATCCGCGACGCGCTCCAGTCGTGGGACGACGCCTGCACCAGCCCAACCGCCGCCGCTGTCCAGACAACGGTCTCCGTCCCCCAGGGCCAGCAGACCACGCTCTCGGTGCTCGCCGGGGGCGCCGCCCACCAGCGCGCGTTCCAGTGGTTCCGGTTCAACACCACCCTGGCCACCTGGCTTCCGGTCACGGATTTCCCGGGCTCCTACTCCGGCGCCCAGACCGCCACGCTCACGGTCTTCAACGCCACTCCGCAGAACGCCGGGCTTTTCCGCTGCCGCGTGACCAACTACTGCGGCACAACAAACAGCAACAGCATCACTCTCGTCGTGACCGCCTCCTGCCCCGGCGACACCAACGGCGACGGAGTGATCAACTTCACCGACCTCAACGCCGTCCTTACCCAGTTCGGCCAGTCCGTCGCCCCCGGCTCGGGAGGCGATGTCACCGGCGACGGCGTCGTCAACTTCTCTGACCTCAACGAGGTCCTCAGCAACTTCGGGAACGCCTGCGACTGATGTGACCACCAACATTCTGAGCGGATGACGAACGTTCGTATTCCTGTGCTCGCACTGGCTCTATATAGGCGGTTTTCTCGAAGAAATCAGTTCTGCAGACGGTAGCTGCACATGCGTTGTGGGCCGCTTCACCAGCCCACGGAGATGGAGTTGTGCGAGAACCCCTGCACCTTTCTGCGAGATTAGGAAAGTTGAAGCCAGCAGCCATGCGTACAGCCGCTGCTTTGCTGCTCTGGATCCTGCCAACTTCTATGGCAGCGCCTGATCGTCAGGCCTTTATGGCAATTGATGCGGGTGCGAGCGCAGCTGACGGGAAGCTGAGACACGAGTTCCAGGCGGTCGCCGACGCGACAAACAAGGGCGCACGGTGTACTGCGCAGTGGTTTGCGGTGCCAGGAGGTCCCACCGGCGGCAACACCACCGTGCGCGCACTCGCTTCTTTCGATGACGGATCGGGCCTGGCCCTCTACGCTGGGGGCTCCTTCGGCATCAACACGGGGCTCGGGGAAGCGCTCCGGGTAGCCAAATGGAACGGCCATGTCTGGAACCCACTCGGAAGCGGTGTCGACTCCAATGTCGATACGCTCGCTGTCTTTGACGACGGCACGGGCCCCGCGCTCTATGCCGGTGGACAGTTCAGAAATGCGGGGAGCGTTCCGGTCGATCGCATCGCCAAGTGGGACGGATCGTCGTGGTCGCCGCTGGGCAGCGGCCTCAACGGCAGAGTCTTGTCACTCGCGGTCTTCGACGACGGATCGGGACCAGCGCTTTACGCTTGCGGCGAGTTCTTTCTCGCCGGGGGCACACAGGCGAATCGAATCGCGAAATGGGATGGCGCTACCTGGTCGCCGCTCGGCAGCGGTCTGAGCGGATCGCCGAATTCGCTCGTAGTGTTCGACGACGGCACAGGGCCAGCGCTCTACGCGGCTGGCGAGTTCTTTACCGCCGGGGGCCTGTCCGTGAATCGCATAGCGAAATGGGACGGCGTCTCCTGGTCGAGTCTTGGCGAAGGGCTGACCGGGAGCACTGTCAGAGACCTGGAAGTTTTCGATGACGGGAACGGACCCGCCCTCTATGCCGGTGGTGCCTTCGTCACCGCGGGCGGGCAGCCCGCGAACCGCGTCGCGAAATGGGATGGCGTGTCATGGTCGCCACTCGGGGCAGGGCTGGCTGGCGGAACCGGTCCTGGCGCGGAAGCATTGAAGGTCTTCGACGACGGATCGGGACTAGCTCTGTATGTCGCTGGACAATTCACCAGCGCAGGTGGGGTCGCCGCGAGCCGGATCGCTCGGTGGGACGGATCGGCATGGTCGGCGCTCGACAGCGGCCTGAGCGCTCGTGCGCTTGAACTCGCAACCTTCGATGACGGAAGCGGTCCAGCACTCTTCGTCGGTGGCCAATTCACTTCGGCCGGTGGCATCCCTTCCAATCGCATTGCCAAATGGCAGGGCTGCCCCGCCACCTCCACCCCCTGCCCCGGCGACACCAACGGCGACGGCGTGATCAACTTCACCGACCTCAACGCCGTCCTCACCCAGTTCGGCCAGTCCGTCGCACCCGGCTCCGGAGGCGACGTCACCGGCGACGGCGTCGTCAACTTCTCCGACCTCAACGAGGTCCTCAGCAACTTCGGGAACGCCTGCAACTGAGGCCGCGCCGCCGTCTCCCCACACGACCCACGCGGGCCGGAACCTTGGCGTTCCGGCCCGCTTCGCGTTCACGACCAACCCGGCCTCCCCCCCTACCATCCCCCGATGTCGACCCTCCCGGCCAAGCCAACCTCCCCCGGAGCCCCCGCCTCCCCCGCCTCCCCCGCGGCCCTCGAGCGAACCCTCGCGCGTCACCCGCGCCCGCTCGGCGGAGACCCGGTCAAGCGGCTCGAGAAGCCCACGCTGTCGCTCTCGGGGCTCGTCCTCAACAACAAGGGCGAGGGCGGCGCCGAGGCCATCCAGCACGCCGCCCCCAAGCGCAAGCCCAAGTGGATCCGCGCCAAGATGCCCGGGGGCGACAAGTACCACCAGCTCCGCGACCTCCTCTCCGAGCACAAACTCCACACCGTCTGCGAAGAGGCCAACTGCCCCAACATGGGCGAGTGCTGGGCCCGCGGCGTCGCCACCATCATGATTCTGGGCGACACCTGCACCCGCTCCTGCGGCTTCTGCAACATCAAGACCGGGCGCCCCGGCACGCTCGACCTCGACGAGCCCCGGCGCGTCGCTGAATCCGTGAAGATCATGGTCGAGGGCGCGGGGCTCCGCCACATCGTCATCACCAGCGTCAACCGCGACGAACTCAAGGACGGCGGCGCCGGGATCTGGGCCGAGACCATCCTCCAGACGCGGGCCGCCACCACCGGGCTCTCCATCGAGGTCCTCATCCCGGACTTCATGGGCGACTGGGACGCGTTGCAGAAGGTGATCGACGCCCGACCCGAGATTTTGAACCACAACCTCGAGAGCGTCCCTCGCATGTACCCGGCGGTGCGCCCCCAGGCCAAGTTCGACCGATCCGTCGAGTTGCTGAAGCGCTGTAAAGAAGCGGGCCTCGTCACGAAGACCGGCATCATGGTCGGCATCGGCGAGCGCGACGACGAGGTGCTCGAACTCATGGATGTGCTCCAGGAGCGCGCCCAGACCGACATCCTCACGATCGGCCAGTACCTGCAACCCACGCGCAACCACCTCCCCATCGCGCGATGGGTCACCCCCGAGCAGTTCGATCGCTACCGCGACATCGGCCTCGCCAAGGGCTTCAAAGTCGTCGAGAGCGGCGCCATGGTGCGCTCCTCCTACCACGCCGACATGCAGGTCGACCAACTCGTCGGGCGCGACCGCGAAAGTTTCGAGCGTGTGCAGTCGCTGATCGAAGCAGCGAAGCCGGCAAAGGGCTGATTCTCGACGTCCCGTATTCCGGCTACCCTTGTGTCGCCGATGGCGCAGGGCTCCCCGTCCATCACGAAGGCCGCCCCACCGTCCTCGCGGACCAGCGCGATGCTCTACGCGGGCGTCTTCTTCACCTTCGCGCCGGTGGGCATCCTTATCGCGATGTGCCAGCCATCCCCGTGGGGGTGGGGCGCGGGCCTCGTGTCGGCCGCGTTCTCGGGGGTGATCGCGCTGGGGTGGGTCTACGCGATCAGCATGCGCCGGTGGTGGCTCCTCGTGCCCCTGCTCGTGCTGCCCCCGTTCGCCGCGGACCTGGTCTATCGCCCCGCCCAGTGGCTTGGCGTCTTCGCGCTCGGCGACGACCTGAGCACCACGGCGCGCATGATCATCCACGCCGTGCTCGCCACCGCGATGGTCTCCATCGGCTTCACGCTGACCATCCGCTTCGTGCAGCGCCAGGAGGCCAGCCAGTCTCGCCTGCGCACCGAGATCGACCTCGCCCAGCGCATCCACGACAACCTCATCCCCGCCCTGCGCATCGTCGACCACGGCTTCGAGGCCGCCGGGCGCTGCGAGGCGTCGGCCGAGATGGGGGGCGACCTGCTCGACGCCGTGCGGCGCGACGGGCGCACCGACCTGTTCGTCGCCGATGTCTCGGGCCACGGCGTGGGCGCCGCCGTCGTCATGGCCATGGTCAAGAGCGCGCTGCGCATGCGCCTCAGCGGCGAGGACGACCTGCCCCTCACCGAAGTCCTGACCGACCTCTCGCGCGTCGTCGCAGAGGTCTGCACCGAGGGCATGTTCGTCACCCTCGCCTGCGTGCGGCTCGTGCGCGACTCGCGCGAGGTCGAGGTCGCCCTCGCCGGGCACCCCCCCGTCTTCATCCGGCGCGCGAGCGGCGCGATGGAGCGCATCGACAACGACGCGCTTCCCTTGGGCATACGCGCCGAAGAAACCTTCGGCTCGGTGCGTGTCGCGCTCGACCCGGGCGATTCCCTCGTCCTCTACACCGACGGCCTCTTCGAAGTCTTCAATGACGCCAACGCGCAACTCGGGATCGACGGCCTCGAAGCGATCGTGCGCGACGCCTGCGCGCACGCGCCGGTGGATGCGCTCGACGAGATGCTCACGCGCGTCCGCGCGTTCGGGCCCAAGCGCGACGATCAGACCGCGCTCGTCCTGCGCCTGCCGCGCGAAGGCGGACGCGCCCCGTGAACGAGCGCCCGCCCATCCCGGCCGACCCCGGCCCCGACGGCTCGCTCACGCCCGAGGTCGTCGCGGCCCTCGTGAAAGCGATCGAACTCAAGGACGGCGCCACCGCCTCGCACACCTGGCGCGTGGTGCTCTACACCCGCGCTCTTGCAGAAGCGGCGGGGCTCGACCACGACACGATCGGGCGCCTCACCGTCGCCGCCGCCCTGCACGACCTGGGAAAGGTGGACATCCCGGACGAGATCCTGCTCAAGCCCGGCAAACTCACCGAGCAGGAGTTCGCGGTCATCAAGACGCACCCCTCCATCGGGCACGAACGCCTCATCCGCATGGGCGTGCGCGACGCGATCATCCTCAACCTCGTGCGCCACCACCACGAGCGCGTCGACGGCGAGGGCTACCCCGACCGCCTTCGCGGCGACGACATCCCCCTCGGCGCGCGCTTCTTCGCCGTCGTCGACACCTTCGACGCGCTCACGAGCGTGCGCCCGTACCGCAGAGAGATCGGCGACGACGCCGCCAAACGCGCGATCCACATCATCACGAAGGATGTCGACTCCCATTACTCGATCGAAGCGGTGGACCTCTTCGTGCGCCAGTTCGACCGCGGCGCCCTCGACTGGATCCTCCACTACTTCAACGACGAGAACCCCGCCCCGGACTTCGCCGGCGGCGCCAACGCGCTGGCCGACGCGGTAAAAAGACTGCGCGGCGAAGAGCCGACGACGGGCGGCGCGACGGGGGCCTGATCACGGCAAACCCATATCTTTCATGCGCTTGCGCGCAGTGCAGATTTTTTGCGATAGCGGCCCAGATGGGGTTGCCCCCCCCGGTCTGGTACATTGTGCTCCGAGCGGGGATAAGCCCGCTTCCGGAGACCGGGAATGACCCTCAGTACAGCGACCATCCAGCCAAGATCGAACCCCAGATTCTGTCGCGGCTTCACGCTGATCGAAGTGTTGGTTTCCATTGCGGTGGTCGCGATTCTCACCGCGATTCTTATCGTTGGTCTCCGCGCGGCGTTCAACAAGGCCAAGGGGACCGAGGCCGAAGCGCACGGCCGTTCGTATCACCAATTGCACGCGAGTTGGTGGGCCGACCACAGCGATTCGTTCGTCAATGTTGGGCAGTACGACGAGGGCTTTCGTACACGCCGCGAACTCTCGAACCCGAGTTTGGTGGTCTATCTCGAGACCTTTGACGGCCGACTGATGCATATCCCCTATGCGCTGCAGGCCTCGTATCCCGCTTGGAAAGCCGTCGTGGAGCGACACGCCGGCGAACGCGTGGGCATCGACACGCCGTTCGGCTATGGGTACGCGTTCTTCACCGATCCTGAACTGTGGCGAGCCGGGCAGGAACCCTGGCGCCAATGGCCCGCGACGCATCTGTACCGATTCGTCCGATCGTCGGAGGCGCAGTTTGCGAGTTCCAAGGGTTTGCTCGCGAAGAGGGCCCAGACTGATCGCGCCACGGGTCAGGCGGAATCAATCACGGTCGTATTCGTGGACGGATCGACCGGCGTCTTCCCGCGGGAGTCTTTCCTGGCCCAAGCGTCGGGCTTTCTCGGGGGCACGCCGCTCGACGACCCGGACCCAGTGCTCCACACGATCGACGGCGTTCGGGGGCGCGATGTCGCGCGATAACCCGGTCTCGAAGCGACGGGCCGCCTTGCTCGGCGCGGTCGCGCTGGCGGCGATGCTGATATCGCTGGCGTGGTTTGTTGTGCCGCTCGCCTCGGCTCCGGCGGAGGTCAGCGTGCCCGAGAGCGCCGGCGTCGCGTCGGTGAGCGAACGCCGCGCCATGCCGCACGCGAGCGCGATCGCCTCGTCGGTGACGGGAACACTCGCGTCGTCGCGAACGCTGCCGGCGCCGGATCAGCTCGGTGAAGTCGCCTCCGAGACGATCATCGCGCTCGCCAGCGGGTCGTGGGACGCGCTGGAGACTGTCTTCGTCGCGCAGGGGTGCAAAGCCGACGCGCAGGTGGCTTCGATGATGCGCGCGAGTCTCGCCGCACGCCCCGCGCGGTTTCGCCCCGCGGATCTGGACACGCTGAGCGACGCGGAACTCGTCGCGCTGCGCTCGAAGGACGACGCCCAGCCGCTCGCGTCCGTCCGACCGAGGACCGTGGCGATGGTCGCGATCGCGCCGCGTGCACCCGGTGACCGCGCCGTCGTCACCGAACGGCTCGGGGACGTAGCGCGACTCGAGAGCATCCTCCAGCACGGCGGGTCGGGCGGCGTGATCAAGGGCGATTTCCCCTTCTCTTCGGCATCGATCTCCGCCGCCGAGGCGTCGGACGCCGCGCCGGGAGCGGCGATCCTCCTCGAAGGGCGCTCACCGACCGGGACGACGGTGCTCCTCGTCGTCGAGTTCCTGCACCCGGGCGCCGGCTGGGTCCCGCGCCGGGTGACTTCGGTGACGCCCGATGGCAACGGGGCCATGTTCATGCCCCGGATGTAGTACTGCATCTGACCTTCCCGGCCTTTCCTCCTACACTCGGCGCATGACTCCCCCATCCGCCGCCCCCGTGTCGTCCGTCGCCGCTCCCACCCCGATGCGTCCGCTCGATGAGCGGATCACGCCGCTGCTGGGGCGTCTGGGGCTGACCGGGTCCGATCCGCTCGCGAAGCGGTTCCTGGCGCCGCTCGACGCGTCGTCGGACATCGCGGCGCGCCGGGTCGTCGTGAGCGAGAACCCGGCCAACGGGCGCCCCCTCGGGGCGGTGCGTCTGATGACCCGCGCCGAGTACGACGAGGCGACGGCCAGGGCGCACGCCGCGTTCCTGCAGTGGCGACTGGTCCCTGCGCCCGTCCGCGGCGAGATCGTCCGCCGCATGGGCAACGCCTTCCGCGAGCACAAGGACGACCTGGGCGCGATCGTCACCCTCGAGATGGGCAAGATCCTGCCCGAGGGCAAGGGCGAGGTGCAGGAGTGCATCGACATCGCCGACTTCGCGGTCGGCCTGTCGCGCCAGGTCTACGGGCTCACCATCGCCAGCGAGCGACCCAGCCATCGCATGTTCGAGCAGTGGCACCCGCTGGGCGTCGTGGGCGTCATCACGGCGTTCAACTTCCCCGTCGCTGTCTGGGCGTGGAACGCGATGCTCGCGGCGGTCTGCGGCGACGCGGTGCTCTGGAAGCCCTCGCTGCTCACGCCCCTCTGCGCCGTCGCGATGACCAAGATCGCCCACGATGTCATGCGCGAGCAGGACCTGTGGAAGCCCACGGGCGGAGTCGACCCGGTCGACCTCTTCCCGCTCGTCTTCGGCACCGACGACGAGGTGGGCGAGGCGATGACGGCGGACAAGCGCCTGCCCCTGATCAGCGCGACCGGGTCGTGCCGCATGGGCAGGCATGTCGCGCAGCGCGTCGCGGCACGGCTCGGGCGCACGCTGCTCGAACTGGGCGGCAACAACGCGATCATCCTGATGCCCGACGCGGATATGGAACTCGCGAAGCGCGCCGTGGTGTTCGGCGCCGTCGGCACGGCGGGCCAGCGCTGCACGACGACTCGCCGGCTCATCTGCGTGGGCGGGAGCGAGAAGAAGATCCTCGACGCGCTGGTCAAGGGGTACACGCAGGTCCCCGTCGGCGACCCGATGGAGAAGACGACGCTGGTCGGCCCGCTGATCACCTCGGGCTCGGTCGAGCAGATGAAGAAGGCCGTGAAGGCCGCGGTTGAGCAGGGCTGCGAGGTGCTGGTGGGCGGCGTCGACGCGATCAGCAAGTTCGACTCGGACGCCGGCAACTATGTCGCACCGACGATCGTGCGCGTGCCGAAGGGCAAGGTCCCCGAGATCACGAAGGAAGAGACCTTCGCGCCGATCCTGTATGTGTTCACGGTTGACACGCTCGACGAGGCGATCGACCTGCAGAACGGCGTCGAACAGGGGCTCAGCAGCGCGATCTTCAGCGACTCGCTGCGCAGCGTCGAGAAGTTCTTGTCGCCAGAGGGCAGCGACTGCGGCATCGCGAACGCCAACATCGGCACCAGCGGCGCCGAGATCGGCGGCGCGTTCGGCGGCGAGAAGGACACCGGCGGCGGACGCGAGAGCGGGTCCGACTCGTGGAAGGTCTATATGCGCCGACAGACCTGCACGGTGAACTACGGGAAGGACCTGCCCCTCGCGCAGGGCATCCAGTTCGGATAAGAGAAGAGGTTCACCGCGGAGGACGCGGAGAGCGCGGAGGGGGGAGGTATGTGTGGCACTGGCGAGCGAAGCTCGCCAATGTTCCGTGCAGATAGTCGGAAGGGAGCAGGGTCCTCATGCGCCGACTCATCCTGTGGAATCTGATCACCCTCGACGGTTTCTTTGACAGCGAGAAGCCGTGGGATCTGGACTGGCACCTGCTCGCGTGGTGCGAGGAGCTTGAGCAGCGTTCGATCGAGCACTGCAAGGGCGCCGGCGCGGTGCTCTTCGGTCGCGCGACCTACGAGGGCATGGCGGCGTACTGGCCCGGCGCCACCGGGGAGATCGCCGACCTCATGAACTCGCTGCCCAAGATCGTCTTCTCGCGCACGCTCGGGCGCGCCGACTGGGCGAACACCACGCTCGTTCGCGAGCACGCCGCCGAGCATGTCGCACGCCTGAAGCGAGAACGCGGCGACGACCTGTATGTGTTCGGCAGCGCAAACCTTTCCGAGTCGCTCTTTCGCGCCGGGCTGTTCGACGAGATCCGCCTGGCGGTCGCGCCGGTGGTCCTGGGCGCCGGGCGCCCGCTGTTCGGGCGCGGCTTGCCGCGTCGCGCGATGCGCCTTCTCGAAGCGAGCCCGGCGTCGAGCGGGTGCGTCGTGCTGCGTTACGCCCCGGCCTGACCCCGCCCCCACCCCCCCACCCCCACACCCCCTGCCGCACCAACGCCGACTTTCCGCGGGCTTTCCGCGGGCTTGACATATTCCTATTTTGGAATATGATGATCCGGGTGTCGCCCCAAGGAGACCGCAGCGATGAGCATCACTGAAACCGCAACCGCCCCCCGGATCGTGTCCCGCGACGAATGGCTCGCGGAGCGCCGAGCGCTGCTCGCCAAGGAGAAGGCCATGACGCGTCAGCGTGATGCGCTGGCGAAGGAGCGGCGTGCGCTGCCCTGGGTGCTCGTCGAGAAGGACTATCGCTTTGAGACGCCGCAGGGGGAACGCTCGCTCTCCGATCTGTTCGAAGGGCGGAGCCAGCTCATCGTGAAGCACTTCATGTTCGGGCCCGGGTGGAAGGAAGGGTGCGTGGGCTGCTCGTTCGAGTGCGACCACATCGATGGGGCCCTGCTGCACATCCTGCACCACGATGTCTCGTTCGTCGCGGTGTCGCGTGCGCCGCTCCAGGAGTTCCTGCCCTTCCAGCGGCGCATGGAGTGGAAGTTCCCCTGGGTCTCATCGGCGCACAGTGACTTCAATTTCGACTACGGAGTGTCGTTCCCGCCCGAGCGTGTGCGCGACGGCAAGGTCGAGCACAACTACGAAACACAGGACTTCGTGTGCGAAGAACTCTCGGGATTCAGCGTGTTCGCGAAGGGAGACGACGGGCGGGTGTATCATACCTACTCGGTGTTCGGTCGCGGAGCGGAGGAAATTCTGGGCGCGTACATGTTCCTCGACCTGACGCCCAAGGGGCGCAACGAGCGCGGGCCGCGCTTCAACCTGACCGACTGGGTGCGCCACCACGACCGTTACGGCGCCGGGGGCAGCGTGGCGTCCACTGGGCGGTATGTCGCCGACGACATGAAGGGCGCGTGCTGCGAGGGTCGGCGGTGACCCGCGCGTGCTGCGCACGGCGCAGCCTGGTTCGTCGATCGGGGCGCGCGATGGGCTGGCTCTCCCCGATCGCGCCCGCGGCGGTGATGATCGCGATGCCCAAGTGCCCTGCGTGCGTGGCCGCGTGGATCGCGTTGGTCACGGGCGTGGGCGTCTCGACCGGCGCGGCGACGGCGGTCCGATACGGCGTCTTCGTGGCCCTCGGGGCGAGCGTGCTCGCGGTTGGGGCGATGCTGGCGCTGAAGCTGCGGCGGTGATGCTTTCTGTCACCAGCCGCGCGACGGGGCGAGAAGCGACTCACCGCAGAGGTCGCAGAGAACGCAGAGGGCGGCACAGGCACTCGAGGCTTGCCTTTGCGCCGAGTGAACCTTCCTCAAAGGGTGGCATGGTTCAACCGAATCTTGGCCGTGCGGGATGCTCACCCATTCCCTGAGAGATTAGCGAGAGAAGCAAAGCCAGAGGTTGGGAAGGGAAGCCCGGAGTTT